>JAEYYB010000106.1 GCA_023430975.1 Bacillota bacterium
TACAGAGTTAAGCAAGTTCTTTAGGTTTTGCCTTAACTATATTCTTTTTTCAAAGACCATTTTTTATGGTTTATTTGTCATGCTCTTTTATTGGCACTGCCAACTTGTGGGGTGTTTTCAACCTTTATCTTTTATACTCTATTGGTCTTGTAATTCTTATAACTGCTGCCAAGGAAACAAAAATGGCCAATGTACATACCGCCAGTATTCCTTTACCCAATGTGGTATCTACAAGTACCATAAACCAATCTTTATTCAAGAAATAAATGAGTGGAATATTCAAAACTAATAGCAGTGCCATGGTGATAAACTCCTTCAACGGTTCATACATCAAGTAATCTAATTCAGCCGATACAATTCTGACATCCGAAAGTTTTGATATAATGGGCGTGAGCGTAGTTTTAAGGGTTTTATCCTCTTGACATGCAATCATTGCATCTACCCATTCACCAAAAACATGATGATTGAGCTTTGATTTCATATCGTTAAGAGCCTGTTTCACATTTACATTAATCATATTTGCCTGTGTCAAAAATGTCTTAAACGCATTGGATATTGGAGGGTTGAGATATCCTATGTTCTCTTGAACAGCAGTAATTATACTTTCATTTCTAAAATAGCTTGATGTAATAATTGATAAAGCAGTTTCCAATTCTGCATTTACCTGTTTTTTGAAAGAATGAGATATAAATATTAGATACCAAAAAGGGATAAGGGATAAGCCTATTGCAGCAACGGGAATCATGAGAATATTGTCCATCAGGATTGAAGCAAAAATGCCTGCCACCATAAGGATAAATGAGAAAACAAATACCCTTCCAAACTTTGCTCCCTTCCCCATTAGGGTTAATAAGTCTTCTGCTTCTTTTACCGTTTTTCTAATTCCCCTTAAAGGCTTTGGATTTTTTACTTCTTCTATCCTTTTACTTATAGTTTTTTTATAGATTTGAAATGGCTTGAAAAGATTTTCTACAAACTCAAAAATTGATAGATTTAATATCAGAAAAGAACCCAATACTAAACCAACTAGAGCAATCAGTATTAGAAACATCACCTATACATCAACTCCTCCCATTATGCTTTCAAGTAAACTCATTGGCATCCCATTTTCAAGGAGTCTTTTTTGCATACTCTTTGATATATCATTTACTTTCTGATATTCTCCTTTGATGGATAATTTGCCATTTACAACCGTGTTTTGAATAACATTATAGCGAAATAATGTTTGAATTTTCCTCGTACCATCCTCTAATATTTCACATTCTGTTATCTCCATCACTTTACGGCTGCCATCCTCAAGTTTTTTTACAAACAACACTATGGGAAAAGCTTCGGTTACAAGATTATACAAAGTCTTATCTGCAATATCATACTTTTGAGTACATAAAGTAACCATTCGATTGTAAGTAGCTATACAGCTATTGGCATGAGTTGTAGTTATAACTGCATGACCTGTTCTTGCAGCCTCTTGTGCTGCAAAAGCTTCTGCTGACTTCATCTCTCCCACACAGATAATATCTGGGTTACATGTAAGAGCATACTCGAGTAATTTTTCCTGGTCTATATTTTGCTTTTTATCTTCAGAGTATCTGGTAACAGTATGTACAATATTATTTGCTACATTGCCATTTTCATCTTCCCTAACAAGATCAAACTCACGGCATCCATTTTCAATTGTAAAAACCCGCTTTTCATTTGGAACACTTGATAGAATCCAACTCATAAGGGTAGTTTTTCCTGAACCTGTACTCCCTGTAACGCACATAGATAAGCCATATCTTAAGCATATACTTAGAAAATCAAGCATTGGGGCTGTAGCTGTATTGTTATTGATAAAATCTTCTCTTGCTAGTTTTTGAGGATTGATGATACGAATGGAGGCTGCAACTCCTTTATCTGAATCAGTAATGGGATTACCCAAAACAGTAATACGGATTTTATTTGAAAGATGTCCTACAACTCCCGGCTGTGAGTTATCGAGAATCATCCCAGATTTATGCAAAAGCCTTCTAACTACATCAACCGCATGTTCCGGACTGTTAAATCTCTCTACAGATGGAACAACTCTTCCATCTGAATAGGTAATCTTAACATCTTTCCAGCTATTAATATTGATTTCTTCAATATTTGTAACAAACAGATACTGGGTGAGAAAAGAAAACTCAGCCATCTCCGTATATAACCGCTCAATGAGCTCATCAGCACTCATTCCCTCAACACTTAAGCTGTAATCCGCAAGGTATTTGGCAATGTATGCAGTAATTTGCTGTTTTTGCTCTCCTAGCTGGTTATTTTCCTTTGAACCTACTGTACTTCCCGGATTATTTAAAATTATTGTGGCATATTTACTTGAAAGGTATTCTTGTATATCATTTAAAACTTCAGTAAATTCTTTTTTGTTCTTTGCTACATTATAAAATAGGCCAAGATTTCTACTCATTCCCAAAGACCTCCTTTACTATAGCTTTAATTGAGTAATCAAAATCTTTTGCCAATTTTCCTTTGATTTCATCAAATAAAGTAAGCGATGCTGCTTGTTCTTCGATATCCTGCACATGAGGTAATATATAGGAAATGCCGCCATAAACATTTTTATACTCTTCTAAATCATGCATAGGTTTGGCATTAGACAGTACTTTTATGTGACTATCTGCATTAAACTTTTGCTCTCCCAATAATGGCATCATGGACATAAAATAAGAGATGCTTTTCAAATCACATCCCCCAAGCCTTAATACGTTATCTGCAACTTCTAATGCTACTGTAGATAAAACACTTTCCGTTAATATGCTGGAACAATCAATTACCACATAATCAACAATGTGCCGTAGAAGTACAAAAAAATCTACAGCTCTATCCTTTCCGTATTCTGCGTAGGAATAAGGGTTTTCGCAAGCCTTATAGCCTAATAAACTCAAATATGGGTTACTATTTATTGGAACACAGTTTTTTAAGATCACTTCCTGCGTGATGTTAGAGGCTGCTAAAACATCTCCAATGGAAGCTTCTATAGGTTGTTTTGATCTATAGATGTTTGGTAATGCAGGACAAATATCATCACACAGGATGAGCAAAACATTCTTCTTTCTACTGCTAAGTTCTTTGGCAAGCTTTACTGAAGCTATTGTCTTGCCACTATTTGGGCTTCCCCATACTGCCAGCAACTGTTTCCCCTTGCTACTCATCGCACTTCCTCCTATTTCGTTTGTTTTATAGAATTTGCTGTATCACTTTTGCCTTTAAAGTAGTTATCCTGCTCATTTAAAAATTTCTTTGCATTTTCATTAGAGCCCCTATAAACCAAAGTTGCATGAATATTGCCCTTTTGCTCCAAGTCAGCAAGTACCTTTGCTTGTTCAGTATTAACAAGTAAAGTCAGTGACGAAGGCAATTCAATATCTTTGTCTTCCTTCTTTGTTTCTCCTTGTGCTTGCTGCTTATCCAACCCGCTATCTGTGGTTGCAGCTAATACTTTTACATATTTAAGCTCAGGTGGAATAGTCGCTGAACCCATATTGTCATAATTTGATGAAATCAATGTTACAATATCACCTGATTCCAATTTACCTGACAGACCAGCAGCAAAAGATTTTATTGTGATAGACATTGCCAATTTAGTTCCATCCAAATCTTTTAGGTACTCAAACTCAGCCATAGGCTTGTCTGTTACCTTTGAAGCCAAAATATAATCACCTTTCATGAGATCAGAATTAAGGTATTTTCCAATAAGATCTTCTCTTCTTTTAATAATATTCTGCGGAAGATTATATGCTCCAACCTTTACAACTTCCAGCTTAGCATCGGTAATCACCTCTCCTTTTTTCATATCAGACGATATCCTTATTATTTCTGTCTGTGCTTTCAATCCGCTGTTAAACATAGGTGTAAGTATAAAGCATATAAAAAGGGAAAGAACGATACATATAAGACCAATAACTGTTCGACTCCTCATAAAGTTTAATTTCATAACCGATTACCTCCTCAATTTTTAATTGTCATCAAATAATATGTTATATAAGAAAAAATACCTCCTGCACAGAAAAACGGTGCAAGAGGCAGTGTCATAGTATTAATTCTTTTATTACTATCATGACATCTTAAGCATAATCCAAAAAACAAAGCCATTGTAAGTGAAATGATACTATGTAATGTACCAAAGGTAATCCCCAGCACAAACCCACAAGCTGCCATCAGCTTTATATCACCGCCACCCATTGAAAAACCACTGTCTTTTTTAATGAAGACTGCTGCAAGCAGATACGGCAATCCTGTCATAATAAAACCCACAACCGCATTCCATGGATGTATGGCTAAAAACCCAGTTGATAGTATAAGGACTACAATAGTGTCAGGTATTTCTCTTTTTTTCAAATCCCATAAAGCAGCGAATATAAGGAATACGGCAAATAAGCAACCCTTTAATATAAACACATTCATTCCTAAGATTTGCTCCTTCCTTTTGTCATTTGTTCTTTTTGTCAGTCATGCCCCATTCATCACCATAAGCATATGGATAATACTTCTGACTTCTTGCAAAACGGACCATATTTTGAACCTGGTCTACAACAGATAGATTGGTCTGATCCTTGGTTGTCATCATCACCGAGCCGATGATACCGGCTAAAATACACACCATTGTTGGTGCTGCACTTTGTGAAAATAACCATATAATAAAAGCAACCATTCCAGCTATAAGTGTTCCTATTACTGACTGCAAAAGTTGCTTCCTTCCAAAGCCAGAAAAGATTTCCGTTTCGGTTTTTACTCCCAAAGGGATATAAAGCTTTTCTTCCATCATATCCTCCTTTACGTCACTAACTTTTGTAGTAATACAGTATTAAATCCTTGATCTGCCAGATACTTTCGGCAATAATGTAGAAAATCACTGTGTTCTTAGCCCGTTTTCTATATTGAGTCGACTCTTCTTCGGCAGCAGATAATCTAACCATGCAATAAATAAATCTTGCAACAGCTCCAATTCTAATAAGACTGATTACAGCAATGGAAATGTCGTCAATAGTCACCACTGCCTAAGCACCACCTATTCATTAATATTCATTTCATCACAACACATCCTTTATTTTGCAAGATTCTTAGCCAACCCTACCAGTCTTACACTATGATAGATATTATTTATAGCTCCAGTACCGCCACCACCAGTTGTAATAAGAAATTCCTGTAAGAATTTTGGTGTTTTTATTGCTAGAACCATACAGGCTACTCCCCAAAAAATATGCATATTTAACATGAGTCCAACGCCTAATTTCGCCAAAGATATCTGGATGACAATTGCTAAAGTTGATTGGAAAAACTTATTAATATATGACTTAAAGACTCCCTTGTCGTTATCTAAAAGGCCCACACAAGCCATAGGGATTCCGATTCTAAGAATTAAAATTTCCAGACCTCTCATTAGGAATTGAAAGTATAGCATAAAGTAGCATATTAAAAATATCAGACCAAATATAGCCGTTACCAATCCTAAAGATGAGATGCCCGTTACCCATGCCTGCCAATCAAAATCTGTAGCTGCTCCAATTGTTGTAAGAAATTGATTTGTCATATCTTCAACAATACCCCCAAGCCACCCATAAAGCGTTGGGAAACATATAGCTACTGCCAAAGCTCTTAGAAAATTGGTCAGAAGATATAAAGGTTCTTCATCTGCATCCCCATCAGTCCACATGATATAGATTTCAAAGCCCTTTTTTAGAAACTTTAGAACTATCATGGATACACCAAATCCAAATGTTACATCAAACAAGGTTTCTGCCAGATCTATACCTGATACGACTGTCATATATTTTTCCGAATATAGGGTCATAGGCACTATATCTTTCAAGAAGCTATCAATATATTTAATAGAGCCATTAAGCAGGGCAACAATGAGTACTGTTAAAATTGCTTCCAAACTTCCTTCACCCCTTTCAATGGAGTAAATATTTAGCCCATATAAGGCGGTGCGTAATACACCGCCTTATGAAGAAATATTATCCCTTAAAGTTGAACATATCTTTAATTTTCTGTGTAACGGTTGGTAATACCGTACCTTTGACAACAAGATACAGTCCTGCAAGAATAAGAGCCCCAAGCACAATAGAAATTAACACAGTTACGGCAACATCAAGTGTACCTTGTCCATCTTTGCTATAAATTGCTTTCTTTGTTCTTTCAAATATATTTGATGCTTTGAATCTTGCATCAAGTACTAATAACATAGATTTGTTTTTTGCACTTCTCATAAATTTACTCATATAAAGCCTCCTGAAAATAATATTTTTTGATAAAAGCCATGGTATAAACATGGCTGATTGATACTATTTGTAATATCCAATGATCAGATTTAGTGTTGCAGAACCTATTACTGCACCAAGACACGAAACAATTGCAACCACAATACGGTTATTCCATTTTTTCTGGTCCATTTCATCAGATGCCGATCTACGTATACAAAAATAGATAATAAGAAGTCCTGAAACTACTGGTGCAAGAACCATAAGCCAAGTAGTCACGTCTCCAATGAGCTTTTCTGTTCCTGTTACCACCTTACTGTCTTTAATTCCGACAGCATACACTGACATACTGCTTAGAATCAAAAAAGCAAGTGCAGTCATTCCCACACTTGCCTTTCTCCAAAAACTTATAGCTTTTGTTTTCAGCTTTTTGGTATTCACAGAATTTTCCTCCTGTCAGATTTTTTGCCATTCTTTTTAATAATATTTCTAATATTTCTACTCAAAATCAGCATCACTACTTACATAAGCACCACCTCCCTTATCAGCTGCTTGTTGTGTTTTTCTTATAATGTCTTTTTGATAGTAAATCCATATATTCCATAGCACTATTTCTTCATGGATATCCGTTATTATCTGACGACTTTTCTCCCTCTCTTCTCTTAATTTGCGATTATGTTCCTTGTCACCAAGTCCAAGCATTTTATTAAAGTGCCATTCTGATAAATCAGGAGAATACATAATTGCAGGATGTGTTCTTGAGGTTACAATTTGATAGGGCCTTCTAATACGCCTTACCTCATCAACATTTAATAGCTTGCGTTCAATCAAACTAATACTGTGAGAACTAGAGGGTGTAGTAAATTTGGCATGATTTGCTGAAAGTTGATAGCTAGAAACAGTGTATGTTCCAAGCTTTTCTGATATCTCTCTTAAAGTATCCATATCATCCGCCTGTAAATAAACCCAAGTCTGACAATTGGCTTTAATGGTATCTGAAGTATTTTCACCGTACTTCTCTTTTAATTGAGAAAACGACTGAATGAAGAGATTAAACCTTACTCCCCTGCCTCCACCAACTGTTAGCTTATTTGTAAAATCAGTGATTGTTGTGAAGTTTCCAAACTCCTCAAGCATGAAATTTACTCTCTGCAATAGTCGCCCACCCCTGTTATCCGCTAAATTTGCCAATAGTTCGTACTGCTGTGAAACAACAAGGGATGCAACCGGATAAAATGTAGTTTTCTCATCCGGCAGGATTATAAAAAGTGCTTGTTTCTTTTGACCAATATCCTGCAATTGAAAGTCACTTTTATGGGTAATGGAATAGATGGATTTACTGGTAAACAAACGAAGTGTCGTCAATGCTGAAGTATAAAAGCTTCCCCTTGTCCTGCTTGGAGCCACGTCTGAAATGGAGAGTAATGCTTTTGCAGGATGCGAAGATGGAAGCCTTTTAACATATTCAAGAAGTGGCATTTTATTATTTATGGTTTTTACCATTTCAGCAATAAACCAATAAACATTTGTCAGATTTTGATATTCAGGACGATGCTTATTATCACAAACAACACAGAGAATGGATGCTGCAATTATTGAGCATTCCCCATTTGTCCAGATTTTTTCTCCTTCCGGTTTGCCGACAAGATTACAGGTAAGGTCCCATGCAAGCATTTCTGCTTTGTCGGTATCACCATCATTTACGGCGTTTATAATGGGTTGTAGTAGATTATACCTCTGGCTTTTGGATGGATTTTTGAAGTCTAAGGTCAGTACTTCATATCCAAGCTTTTCAAGAAATGTAGCTGTGTAGTGAAAAAGTTCTGCTTTTGGATCACTAATTACTATGGATTCTCCTGCAAGTCCCAGTGCACATATTGATTGAATAACCAAGCATCGGGTTTTACCGGATCGGGTGGCTCCGATGCACAGTAGATGGCTATCTTCACCAACATAATAGATGCGTTCTTTGTTGCTTTCTTTCTTTAGACCAATGACAACTCCTCCTTGTGAGGTTATGGTGGACATAGGGGCATCAGCTCCTTTCGTAGGTTGTGATTCTTTAATTGAAGTGGAAATTGTATTTTGGTAAAATACTGATATAAATAACACTTTGATAAGGCAATAGGAGACAATTTGATATGAGTTTAATGGTTTATATTCTTCCAAAAAACAATACCCTCGACATAAGTAATATAGAAAAAGAAATACAGCCACAATATAACTTCTTGTTTGGTGTGGAAAACTGGAGGAAAAGTTTTTGGGGCAGCGATAAAATAAAAGATATAGGCTGCAAATTATTACATACGCTTAAAGATACAGACATCTATGCATTCGATGATGATATTGAAGTTTTGAAAAACGACTTTAATCTGGTACTGGAAAATATCACCGAACTTACCAACGGTTCTGATGCTTATAGGGAACAAGTTGAGTTTCGTGTAAAAAATGCCCTAGAAGTAATACGAGTAGCCCAAATACATAGTGATATAGTTGGTGTATATATTGGATAATTTATACTTTTTCCAATTGAATAAGCATGTCATAATTCCCTTCAATTTCTAGCTTCATAAGACCGTTCCAACCTTTTTCTATTCCATAAAGAATTAATAGTTTAGCCCATTTTGGATGATTTAGGTTTATATTTTTTTCTTCTCCTATTGCAATCCCTGAATTTAAAGGATTACCAATAATTGCATCATAAACTGTATTAAAGACAAAAACCAAAGAGTTATTTTTATCATCACTTGTAAAAACTTTCAAAGTAGACTTACACGTGTCATTAGAATTATAGTATTTATAAGTAAATATATAATAATATGTTACATCATTCACCACAATTTTTCTAAGTTTACTCTTCATAAAATTCCGCTCCAACTAATGTTATATCAACCCAAACCAGAGATTATTCTATCATTTCAAATCTCTTTAAATCCCGCTCAAAATACCTTTTCCCAACTTTTTTACCATTCTCACAAATGTGATAAAACCATTCCTTTTCATTGCCATGATATATAATCTGAGATATACATCCCCTATGATATGTTAAGTTTTTGGCATTTACTATAACTTCAACTTCATCACCTTCTCTAAAAACTGGTGGCTTCTTCCCTCTACTTATTTCTTGTTCGGTAAGAACATCAGAAATATTCTTTAGTTTCTCATTATCTTTTATATTCTCCAACAAAAGACTCTTGTTAAATCCCATTCTAAGACCTTCTGAAAGATACCATCCAGCTAAATCTTTTAACTCTTCTTCATTTATACATGCTAAACTTTTACAATAGAATTCATTTTTTAACCATTCTAACCTCACTCCTGCTCCACAAATCGTTTTTTCCATAGTTGTCACCCACTTCATGAAATATTGAAATATCAAATATCTATTGCACATGTACCGCCTAATCTTCCCAGTAAAACAAAGCATCAAAAACTTTATATTCATTATTGGTATTTAGAAGTGTAGGTATTTTCGTATCAAAGTCTAAAACCTGCCTAACATAACGTTTCTTAAGAACTTCAATACCATGTTTATTGAGTTTGTTTTAAGGATAAATATAAACTCATTCCAATCACCTTCAGGTAATGATTCAACAGTCTCAGCACTTAAAAAACCATAACCCCCACCTTTACTGTGCTTATTTTTCTCATTTTCTCCCCAAACAGCAACTGGTGCCAATTTACATAAATACAGTGATACCCCTGATATATCCTGACCATGTTTAGTAACTTTCATTGAAGAACCATCTCTCTTATAGCAAAATACATCAACATAGGATGCATAACCACTACCATAAGATGTAAAGTCAGCTTCAACTTTGATTACTTTTGATGAATCAATATCGGAAACCACACTTCTTAAATAATCAACAATTTGCTTTTTAGTTCCACCTAAATAAGGAAAATAACTGCCAATAGGCTCTCCGTTTATAACTTTTATTAATTCTTCTTGGTTAAACATAGTTTAATATCAGCTCCATTTTATCAAAGCAATTGTTTGTTATAACTCCTGAGTTTATCTTTCTGAGTTTTCTCCTTCATCACTCAAACACCATGAATGAATCTCTTTTTTATTTTTCTTCAGGCTACTGGATCTCAAAACGTTTTTCAACTTTAATTCATTAAATATTGTATAATAGTCTTTTTCAAGGGTCTCCCAATCATCATATTGCTTTCCTTTTATTAATGTGTCTGCACAAATATATCCATTACTTACAAGCCAATCAGGCTTTTTATCAACCCACTCACCATATAAAAAGCCCTGCCATTCTTCACCCTTTGCTGATTGGAGTAATTCCTTATTAACATCTTCAGAACTGCCTTGAAACATCTCAAAATGTCCAGATTTATTATCAAAAAACAAGTTCCCACATTTTTTACATTGATATACTGATTTATCTAATTTGATAGCCAAACTTCTGATTTGCATCAATGCAACTTCTTTGTCTTTCTTAGTCGGTCCTGACTTTTCAATTGCTGAATCAATTGCATCCAAAAAGTCAAACCAGTCTTGATCTGATATTAAATGTGCTTTATAAGAAATATAGTCTGTTGTATCAGATATTCTATGACCACACTCACATAAAAAGTTCATTTTACCCACTTCCATTTCAAAATTTGCTTTTCTATATTCAATATCAAAGAATCATTTTTTTAATTATTCTTTATACCTATGGCCTGGTTTATATTAACATTTAATCTAAGGATTACATAAAAAAATCTTTCCATTTATTATTTGGGATAACTATTCTATTGCTGTCCAAATACCTAACGCATGAGTACGTATAATTAGCTCTTCATGATTTCTATATAACTTTAAACGATTTGCACAATCCTGACGCCAAAACAAGGCATTACCTACGGCGTCCAACAATGCTAATGAAATATATTGAGCTTCATTGTAACCTTTATGCCATATTATATCAACAATCTTCAGTATCGTTTCTGGTTCCCAATATCCTTTATTATCTTTTAAATTTTGTGAAACTTCATTGTATGCACTGTTTATAAGATGAGGATAATTAGTAATACATTCAACAATATTATTTAGAACGGAAATTGAACTATCTATATCGCTCCAATCAATTGATGCTGCATGAACTTTTATCAGAGCATTTTTTAATGTTATGTCTTTCGAAAGGCACTCAATGATTCCCTTATACAACGGCATTATGTTTAAACGTATATAATTGGGCAAAGAAGTAAGTTTACTTACAAATTTCATTAAACGCTGGCGATGGGGCAAATCTCTTTGCGTATTGGCATTGTATTCTTCAATTGTTTCAACATTGACCAAATTCTCAAAAACATTTAAAACTATTTCATTGACTTTACCATCACAGCAAGCTTCTATCAGTGTATCCATTGCAGCATTCCAAATAGAACTGCATTCAAGTTCAACAATAGCCATTGCAGCAGCGGCAGCAACTACTTCTTCGTTTCCATTTATCCATTGCTTCATATAAGAGAAAGCTTCTTTTCTAACGTCTGCCTCATTATAATTGGCAACTCTAATTATCAACTCCAAATACCGGTGTCTATATTCTACAGGCAATTGATTCGGCTGTTGATATAATATGCTTCTTACAATATCAATTTTTGATGAAGACGCTAATACATTCAAAATATACCATGCATCCTTATTATCTAAAAGTTGTCTAGCTGCATGGCCAACTGCAATCAAGACATCCTTATGTGCATTTGTTTTTTGCAATTCTCTCATCAACAGCATTATGCTATCACTGCTTTTATATGCTCCTATTAACCTAATCGCTTCTTTTCTGGCAGTTATTTTTATATAATCCTTACTTAGAAGTTCTTTAAGATTTGAAGCCAACAAATCCGGTTTAACAAGGCGTGCACATCTAGGTATTGCATACATTGCGACACGTGCTCTATCTTCGTCAAGATTCTCCATTAAAATCGGAATTGACTTTTCAGGCTCTTCTAGTAATGATAATGCATAAAGAGCTGCTTCAACTATTGGAACCTCATTACTATTTAGGAATTTTGTCACTTTGTCTGAGCAAACATCAGGCATTCTCGCCATTGTTTTTATACAGTTTACACGTTCCCATTGGCTACGTTTACTATCTGATGATATTCTTTCCAACAGACTAAGAAAAGAATTTTGTTGGCGTGGCAGCCATCTTTGAAATCCATTAACAGCAGGTAAGACATAAACTGTATTGCCCGTTAAAAATTTTCCTCTTATAACATCACCTGAAATATATGGGTCAAGCCATTCCTGGCGTCGTATATGCAAATGTAAAAATACTTCCAGAATTGTAATATAGGATTTATCAAGGCCAAGTAATTCCTTTACCCTTTTATCACGTGTTTTTTTAGGCGCAAGCCAATGCTTTACCGCCTGAATTGCCACACTATCAGGTTTTGCAACAATTGCTTCTTTTAATAAATCTTGAAGCTTTACTAAATTATAACCTCTTTTCCCCATTGCTGATGCTAAAGCAATAACCACACTGAAGTTTTCACGTCTATTTGAATCTAATACCAATGGGTAAATCTCGTCGAATATGTTTTTTTCCAGACCACGGGGAATATTCTTTTCCAGTGAAGGAAAAGCTAGTTGTCCTGTCTGTTTGGCAAGCTTTTTTGTTATATCTAGGGAAAACCTAAATAGCTCGCCACCTGGATTTGATGCATTATGGATCATAATTGCAAAAGCAAATTTTTGTACAGCGTACCTTGTTGAATATGAAGTATCTCTGGCTTCAATAACACTATCAACAAGTAAGGTAAGCTCTTTTACATTATTATCAGTATAAATAGAGGCATTACATTTAGAAAGTTCTGTAAATACTGCACTTCTCACCGGGTCCTGCTCGTTTTTAATGCGGCATAAGAATGTTAAAGTCTCATTCATGCCATGTCTTGATAGAGCCGTGCTTCTAATAAGCCATACAAGTGCTTGTGCCCTTTCATCTGCATTTGATGAATATGCTGCTGTTTGCAAAAGTTCTCTCGAACTATCGATATCACGGCATAAAGTAATAGCATAAGTTTTTGCCCGGTTTTCATTAATTTGACGAAGACTAAGCATACGAACTGCTTCACTGTCACGTAATTTATGCGGCAGCTTATATAATAATGATTCAGGAAAAACCATATCCTTTCGGGTTTCTTTTTCATATATAGCCTCAAAAACATTTGATCTATTTAAAGGAGCAATATGATGAAGAAATTTTGCAATATGTTCAGGTTTCTCCGCAAGCAATTTACCTAGCCCGATCCATTGGTCTTTTGATAAATATCTTATGTTCTTTACTAAAGCATCAGGTATTCCACCTGAAAGTAACTCTTTGCGTAGCTCATTCTGAACCAGTAGGTTAAATACTTTTTCAGGGCATTTACGTACTAGAATACCCAGATTCTTTTTCAGTAAAGGGTGTATTATATCCTTTGGCCCTATATTAATTGCACAATCCAAAATAAAATCCGATTTTAATGTACACAAAAGATGAATTGCAGTCGAGAACCTCCACCAAATATAATTTTTTTCCCTTAATGATGCTTTTTCCAAAGACGTCTTAAAGTAGTCCGAAACCACACCAAGATTTCTGCAAGCTAAAATATGCCAACTACTTATTACATGTCCGATGTCCGAAAGATATTTTTTAACCGTTTCTTTACTACATGCCGGTAGTAGAATTGCTGCCTCGTGTGCTCCCCACCTTGAATACACCAAGGGAATCAACTGTTCAGCTAGTCCTTGTCGATTTAACTTTGTAATATTGCGCAGTAAACATCGACGGCAATCCTGAGACAGATTTCCTATTTCTTTTACTATATCATCGTCTGAGGCTACTTTTGCCAAAAGCCTTGCTGCTTTCTTTCTAACACTAACCATGCTATGATTTAAGGCCAACAAGACTATATTAGTATTTTTAGTTACTGAAGCACCTGTTAGTGCAAGATGTGCTTCATATGCACCATCCTCCAGCAAAGAAGTCAGCAAATTCAAATATTGCTTTGAACTATTATTATCACGGCCCATAATAGCCATTTTTTTCACCCTAGCTGAATAGCCAAGTAAATCTAATTCTTTGAGCAAATCTTTCTTATCAGGAACTTTTTTATTGAAAAGCATATGCCACCTCACCACATGAATTGTTTTTTGAATTGCACATTTATTTTCTCAGATTACTTTATCTCATAAAACTATTTTATCACAATATCCATTTTCGTCCACAAGAACTCTTATTGCATTGCATTTTTATCCAAAACAAAACTGTCAAAAACTTTATCTTTCTCCTCATCCTTAAGCCATCTTGCCGACCCATGCTGATACTGACCTACTGGCACAGGTGTCTTTATGTCCGGAGTAATCTCTAATAAATTAGACTGATATGGCCTTAAATTAGTGAAAAAGAACATTACGGCCATCACAACCACAAGCCCTTGAAAACATAGAAACAGCATCAGGTGTTGCTTACTATTTGCCATACTCTTTAAGCACTCTATTGCAGAAAACAACTGTAGAACTGAGCTTTGTCCTGATAGTACCGAATGCACAGAAGTTGTAAAAAAGATATTAGCAAGTCCACCAATGGTAAAAATCAGTGAGCAGATTATTAGTTTCGCCTTGGTCTTCATCTCTCAAAGTCCTCACTTTTATCAATCTCAAGTTCAAAATCAATTTCATTAAATGTTTCAAATCCTGTATCGATATCTGCATCATCCAATTGTTTTAATGCATCCTGCCTGGCAATAAATTCTAGGTCATTAACAATTCCCTGTTCTATCAGTTCATCTGCCACAATTGAAGATGAAAATTCATCTACAAAACATAGATTTTCACCATCTTTTTCTGCCATATCAATAACATTTTGGAGTAACACTTCTTCTGCCATTTTCTTTGGCATCATTATTCCTTTGTGATTGGCACCGACAATTTCATAGATACCAATAGCAATTTCTGCACAGGTAATTATGTTACCCCAAATATTAGCATTTGGTCTGCTATCTTGCATTTATTTCACTCCCATCTGCAAATTCCATATTTGCTATAAGGCTGAGGTATTCTACACTCAGTCTTTCAATCATTCTAGACTGGTTTTTCAAAACAATATCTACAGTCTGCTCTGGACAATATTTCATCATATCTTGAATGTAACTACCCACTTCTAATCCAACAGGCTTCTTATAGTATTGTTCCTCTGTCATATTCTCCAGTTGCTTATTAAGATTGCTTTTATAAGCCAAAAACCTCGCTATAGCAATAACTTGATTACTTTTATTACTCATAAGTCAACCTCCAATCTCTGCATCCATGTCTTGCATGAACTCTTCCTCAAAATCAAAGTCATAATCCCTGCCTTGAAGTTCCGGAACAATTTCTTCAATCTTCTCTATCATCCTACCAACTGAAAGCATATCATCATTAGAAATGTTATTATCCAGCAAAGTAAGTTTTACAAGGTTTGAATGTAAAACCATAAGCTCAGTTTCTGAAAATAAAACCTTCTCATCCACTAAACCTGACCTTATGGCAAAGTCCTGAGTTGCTGATTCTTTATTATAGAAAAATTGTCTTTGAAGAGGCTGGTCATTTCGCTGTGCTGCATTACTCGACATGCATCCAGGCTGTTCACTTTCCGGTGCTATGCGAAAGGTTGAAAATACATATCCAAATAAATGGTGCTGCTTACATGCCAGTATGACATTATTATACTGAGTCAGTTTAACAGCTCCATTTTTAAGTCTTTCCTCATTATCAGTATAAGGACACTCTGTACATATACCAACTTCTACAGCTGTTTTTCTCGCTGTCTCATCAATAAGGTTCAATACTTTCTCTTTTACAGATACAAACGGATTTCTTTCAATGGTGTCTGCCTTTGTATAAAACGCTATGAGTTAGTTTTTATAGTAAATATCTGCAAGATAATCTGAAGAAGTCGACCTTTTAACATCAAAGCCTCTTCTTGCAAGTTGTTCAAAAAAACTTTTATAAAAGTCCATTTTAGTACGCATTGAATTACCTCCTGTTTAAAACGGCATTATTTAGGTTCATGGCCTTCATTTTGTTTTTCTTTCTCTCTAATTCTTTTTGCATAAAGCACTTATCGCCTGTTTGTGGAAACATACAGCTTGGCTTTGTTAATTCCAAAATAAAAGGACACCCACGGCAAGGATGTCCCTCAGGATACTGATATATTGTTGTATATGACATTTTTCTCTTTTCCTTTCTAAAATATAAAAAGTATGGCAACTTATTTCTCCATACCTTTGTCTCTATTTCTTAAATATAATTCTTTCTTTGCACGTTTTGAGAGCTCTGTACTTTCAGATTTTTGTCTATCATTATAATCCAGATTTAAATCATCAATATTCTGCTCTATCATTATTAAAATCTCACAAATCATTTGCTGTGTCTTGTAAGATTTGTACTCCTTGGAGTATTCTAGTTTTAAAAGTTCAAACTCCTTATTTACCAGTGTTTTAATTACAGCAATTAAACGGTTTGCAATTAACTTGTCCATCTCTTTTATTGCTTTATCTTTATGCCTTGCCACACTCTCTGGGTCTGTATCATATAACATAGCCATTTTTGACTTTGTATCTGCATACTCATCAATCAGCTGTTTCAAGTGTGGGATTCCTTGCTTTAAGTCTTCTACAAGTCTATCCACTTGTTCTTTTGCTTCTTCTGGTAGCAGTTGATAATAAAGCCTCCCCTTTTTCGGCAAAATATCTTTGAGTTGAAATATCCGAATTGATATAGGTGATAAATCAATCCCTTTCAAAATACTGTCAATTGGGATATCTTTCAACTCCTCATCATCAATCTTTCCAGCCAATTCCTTTAATTTCTTATACTCTTTTGGATAAATAGTCTTCATATAATCATCAAAATCTTTTACCAAATCATCAGTAACTTCCTTCAGCTCTGATTTATGCTTCTCCTTAACCCTGCAATAATCAGCTATTTTTTCAGCAAAGGTCTCTTTTATCAATTCAATCCTTATACTGTCAGCTACTTTTGGACTAACAAAATTTTTCATTGTCTTTTGATTTTTATCCCAGAATACAATATGAATATGAGGGTGGCTAGGTTCATTATGGTGAGCACATGCCCAAGAAAGATTTCTCCGGCTTATTCCATTTTTACTTGCTAAAATATGAATATGTTTTTCAATGTAATTTTCCCATGCTCTATGATCTTTTAATCCAAGTTCTGCGGCAGTTTCGGGATTGAATGAGATAACACTTCTAAAAATATTTACTTTCTTATAAGACAGTTCTCGTACCTCTTTTGCTACCTCCTGCCAGGTTTTAAATTCAGTTAAATTTCCCGGTTGAAGTTTACCAAATAATCCGTGGCTCATTCCTTCATTTTTTGATGCACCGGGTCTTGTTGCAATATACCTTATATGAGCATAATTACATTTTGGAGTTTTACTGAAATTAGGAGGCTTGAACCTCTGCTTATACATCAAAATCGACATAAGAAGCATCTCCCCCTTTTATCTCTGCAACAGCTTTTTTAACTTCTTCATCATCCATAAATTTTGAAATAGCATCTCCGCTTTTCATATTTGCATAGGATAGTGCCCTTTTTCTTGCAGCCTTTTCTATCTTCTCAAATGATGAGTACCTGTCCTTATCAATCAAATCCGATATAATAGTAATATTGGCATAATAAGCTGCTGCCGATACGATTGTAAGTCTGTTAATCATGCCTGCTAACCGGTTTGCCAATGATTTTACTGAAGCTTCAATTTCTTGATGAATGATGTCAGTTATCATATCTATATTTTCTTCATATCCATTTACTGCTAAGCCTTTTTCAATAAACTCTCTGATTATTTCAGAAACATAAACATTCTTTTTTATTGCCAGTTTATCAATCTGCTCCAAAGTTTCAGTTGGAAAAACCACTGACCTTTTTTGAGTCTTGGGGCTGGTGTCAGTCTTCTCTTTCACAAAATTCCTCCTTTCAACTTTCAATTCGGGCAAAACAAAAGAAGCCAAATTATGGCTCCAAGTTATATGGATAATGCACAGTTCACAACTCGTCAGGACTAGTCGGTTATAAACATTAGATGAAATTAAATGTAGGATCAATTATTGTGAAAGATTTTGTTCATATGCTTTTTTGAAAATATCATTATACAGAAAAATATTTTCAGGATTCCCAATGAGCTGATAAAAGAAAGACTCAGGAAAATAATCATTCATATCCAATATATCACCAAATTTTCCTTCCATACCTTCTTCTGCTAACATTTGTTTCACAATATTAATTGTGTCTGAGTAAATATGCGTAGTTCGCAATCTACTAACACATCTTTCCAATTGGAATTCAATTATTCTAGCCTTTCCTCGACTATTTTTAGTATGCATCCACTGCTCAAAACTTTTAGACGCTGACATAAGTTCATGTATAGCGTTTGATGCAACTATTCCAGACCAGGCATCGTCTAGTGTTTTGTATTGTGTACTTCCGTGTTGTGCTTCAAGAATATAGGTAAACAATCTCGTCATTAGAATTAGATTTTTCTTGGCGTTCACAGGGATAAACGTTCCCAAAACAGTAATAGCTCCATTACGAACAAACATATCCGCAATGTTAACCCCTCCCATTCCTCTCGGGCTGACATGACATGCACTTAATATTACTATGGGTGGTACAATTATATCTTCCGAGGCCATCCAAAACTCATTTCCAACCATTATCCCAGCCATATTTTTCTCTCTTTGATAACAGCCATGTGCTGAAATGTACAAAATATCTGCATCTAAATTCTCTGCAATAAATTTTCTGATACTATCAACACTATAAGTTTGCTTATATACGAACGATAGCCCTGAATATTCTTGTTCCATATTCATCAATGTGGTATGCACTAATTCACACATGGGATATACATATTGATTTTCTTCATTATCTATGACACATTCAGCCATAGCCACCTTGCACTTTTTACCCAAATAAATCTGCTTACTCTTTAGTAATTCAATTTGCAGTTGTCTGGTCAAAGGTGTCAGAGGTCTATATGAAATTTTTTTATAACATTGCAGAGGAACTTCATCATCACGTAGAATTGCTAATCCGATCGGAAAGTCAGAAAAAACAGTAATATCTTTTGCCCTTTTTAACACTTCAATTTGTGAAGAGCTGAAGTAACTTCCAAGCAACTTTCCCAGTTCGGTTAGTGATTTCCAAATATATTTGTTATTTGTACCTTCTTTACAACGTTGTTCCAATTGGTCATATTTTAGGAAGAGCTGTTCGTCTGCACATTGTAATTCCATCACAACTCCACCACGTGCAATTGCCCTATGTACACCAAGAATTCTGATAACACGTCTTTCGTTTTCAGATAATACAGACGCATTTGGGCCATACTTTATTTGCAGCTTTGAAATACCTGGAAAAGTAATCACAACACTAATATTAAATTTACCTGTTTCTGCCATATACGTTTCATTATATAGATCATTTGCTTTCTCGTCCCAGGAAGTTATTCCCTTCCTTCCCATTGAAATCAAAGTATTCAGATGCGATACATTCTTCCATTGGATGTCAATACATTCCTTTTCTACATCAGTGCTATTAAATATTTTTGACAGCAAGTCATTTGTTTTTCCATACTGTCTACTTAAAAAAAGCACGGGTAATGCTTTGAGTTTTTCCCCGTGGAGCCAAAAATGAGTGTTTATATCTTTGACCACATTAAAGTTATCTGTCTTACTATGCTGCCATAATTGATTCCAGTGCATTTTGACCAATTCTTCATTGAGTTCATGTACATAATAGGTTCCCAACAATGGATTTCGTTTTTTGCACTTACATATAGTTTGTGTGTCACAATCATCTGTTAAAACAAATAGAGTAGGCACAGTAGTATCCATTCTATATGTAGAAATTTCAGAATCTGGTAACAGAATAATCAAATGTGGTGTATCATGGGAGGACGCAATGAAGTTTTCATCCAAATCATATATATCAAACACATTTCTAGGTAAATGCATTATATATTCTATCGCATCCAATGTTCCATTCAGATCCTCATCGAACAGATGCATTGTACCGTTATTATCTTTCTTAACTGATTTTGGATCATCATACAACATTATAGGGCCATTAGAATTGTAGCTGTTGCTTTTGAAAACAACAAAATATATAAAGTAGTATTCCATCTACACCTTTTCCTTTCAACTTCACCTAATTGCTAAAACATTCAATTACATGAACTGCCGATTATTAGCCTAATTGGAAGTTTATTTTTTTACTACTTAGAATTTTTATTACCTATAACTTTCATGTTTATTGCTGCAAATTCTTTTATATAATTATCTGCTACCCCAAGTAGCGTAAGTTGATCATCAGTTGCAATATCAGGAGATAGTCCAGGTTGAACTATATATATTTCATATTCGACAGGATATTTTCTTTTTGTGATTTGAGAGAAGTAAACAAGCTTTTGAATATCGCCTTTTTCTAACCTTGAACATGAATTCCCATTTTCAAATTTGGTTTCTCTTCTCATTAAATGCTCAAAAAATTCATTTCCATCTTTATGTTTCCAATGAATCGACTTTTGGGCTTGTCCACATACCTCATAAAGATTATCTATCCTTTTACTTACTACTCCCTTCTTAGCATATTTCAGATGATAAAGTTCTATCTTAATTTTCTTTTCTAACTCTTTGATTGTGACAACATCTGCTATTTCTCCTGAGTTATCATCATCATAAATGATATCATAGTCACCTTTCATCAATTCTTGAATGACATGGTACTGTATTGAATCTACAACTTTAGGTGATACACCTTGGGACTCTTTGCTTATATCTACTCCGTCCCAATTCCAGCATTGTATCAGTTGTTTTGGGTAGGGTAAAATCATTTGTTTTAACTCAACATATTCATTTCCATTCAAAGCTGCCCCGTCAGCAAACCAGATTGTCGGTTCATACCTTGTAAAAAAGTCTATAATATTCGACTCCTTAGAACCATAAATAACTTTCATGTTTCTATACGGGGATTGAATAATCCTAAACTCATAGTCCGGAACTCCGCTTTTCTCATGTAATAACATTTCAAATTTAATCTCCATATTAGTTTGAGAAATTAAAGAAAACTGTATAGTGCCCTCAGGGGAATCAATATTCATGTTTAAATCAATGTTATAGAAATCATGGGCTACTTCATCAAAAGCGAATTTAATTTTAGTCTCTTGTTCCATATATAATTGCTCATTCCAGTCAATCCAAACTGCTTGTTTTTTTGGTATATTTGAAATAAGTTTTGGAATTAAGGTTTCCCTTAATAGCAAATTAGGATCAATATTTGGATTGCCTATTTTACTGGATATTTTTTTACACCAATTTGTAAATTGTTTCAAATCACCATTAAGTCTAGTCCAAATCCTTCCTTTGTATGAACATCCAAGAGAAATTTTATTTCCATTTTCATACCCGATTCCATAGACAAAAGCCTTTTGTGCTCTTTGCTTTTCTGCTAAGCTTAAGGCTTCTTCAACATCAGTCCCAACGCTCATTCTGAACCTAATGTTCTTACCTAAAAACTCCTTAAGTCCAACGTTTTGGAGCTTAACGCGGTTAATATTATGAAATGCCTTAAAAACATCTAATTTATCAACTATTTCGGCTCTGTCACCAATTATTGCACGAGCTAAATCAGAATAAAGAGAACTTTTATCACTTCCATGAATAAAAAGCAGATTATTATCAGTGTCCAAGTATGCAACTATAAGATTCCACTCTATATTTTGAATATCTTTAAAATTTCCCCACTCTATATTTCTTTTAATTGCTGTCACGATTATAAGTACATTTTCTTTTGAGTTAACATCATATATTAATTTATCATCATTCGATAAATGTATACCCTTTTTAAAATCATGTGGATTCCACCTTTTATCTTTATTTCTATAAATTACAGTGCTCAATGCTGGTCTTATATTTTGTAATGAAATTTTCCTGCCCTCAAAACTATTAAACCCACTGAGGAAATCTTCAAATTCAATTTCTTGGTCTATTTGACTTGTGCTTAACTGAGGTAAGAGTAAATTCCAATCAGCATCTTGGGCATATAATTCTTCTAATTCTTCTTTTGCATCAATATCTGCTAAATTTGTAACAAAAGTAGCTTCTCCTAATTCTTCATCGTGTTTTGTTCTAGTAAATCGACCCGCAAGTTGAAGCGTTATAGGTAAGCTTTTTTTAATATCATGAAAGGCTGCTACTTTAAGCTCCGGCAAATCAAATCCTTCACCTAACATATCAACACAAACAATGATTTTAGCCTCTTTATTTAAGATTTTATCTTTTATGCTTTTTCTTTCTGTAGCATTAATGCCACTACCACTGTAAATTTTTACAGGATTATATTCGCTAAATTTCTGATAATAAGCAAAGACCTCATCAGCTCTTTGTTTATCTTTACATCTAGCCATAAGAATATGATTATAGCCTTGCCCAATATCTCTTTTTAAAATTGCTACAGCTTCGTCAGCAATTCTTTCATCGGCTTTATCAGGGGAATATTCCCATATAGGATTAAAGTTTATCTTTTTAAAATAGCCCTCTTCTTGGGCTTTCTTCAAAGGATAATTAAAAATTATTTTTCCGTCTAATCTTTGGCCATCATTTCTGAATGGAGTAGCAGTAAATTGAATCACCTTACGTGGCACAAAGAATTGTAAAAACCCATTCCAAGAATTTGCCTTTACATGATGAGCCTCGTCAATGAAATAATGAGAACATTTTTTTGATATTTCTTTTTGGATTTCAGGATCACTTCCGGTTACAATACTCATCGTCGTAATAATTACATTACATTGTTCTATAAACTCTAATAATTCACTTTTATCAGAAAATCTTTCACAAATAACACCAACAATTGGATATTGAACCTTATTTGATATCACTCCAAATTCTTCAAGTACACCTAAGCTTAAGAATTTCTTTGATAATTGCTCTCTTAATGAATCTGTAGGCACCGTAACCAACAACTTTTCACACTTATTAGCTATTAATAATGACATCATTGTCTCAGTTTTCCCTGTCCCAGTAGGCATAACTACTGTACCTATGTCATCTGCAATCTTCCAATGAGCCAATACAGAATATATTGCTCCTACCTGTGGTATTCTTAATCCAGGCTGACAACTTAAAGAGTTTTCTTCTTTGAAATAAAAACAATTATCCCATGTTTCTAAAACTTTATCTGGATTAAATTCATTATTGAGTTTTGGATGCTTAATCCATTTTATTTTCAGTTCACCATTTAATAGTCTTTCAATCGTTGGTACTTTATCACTTTGAAGAACATACCTATTGTTATCGTTTATGTTCCAGCCTTTCTTATATACAAATATTTGATTATTTCTGTCATCAATTAAAACCAAAATATTACCTATGTAAGAATGAGATTGAATAAAAATTTCTCTGCAAATTAGCTGTTTAATACTACTGCTTTCAAATCTTTTTTCTACTATAAATGGTGGTAATTTAGTCAGATTCATATTTGACTATCCTCCCTTTCACATAAAAACCAAAAAAGATTTTTTGTTCTCCAATCCATAAAAGCATTTTATTTGTACCTATATTTCAAGATATTGTTGCTTCTTGCTTTTATAAATCTTGTTGTGTTCAGAGAATTATCCCATTCTCAACTTTCTATTAAGACATTAGTTTCAAATTGGATATTAATTTATTTTCTTTTAATATTTTATCATATTCGACTACAATTTCCCATCTATTTAAACAAAAAAACATTGAGTGTTAGCATACCCACACATATATAAATTAAAAAGGATATGTAATATACCCTAAACGGACATCTTGAATGAGTACGGTATAACATATTGAATTTGAAAGTTGAAAGTCTTCACTTTGTGCTAATCCATCATGTTTACATTGTTCATAGTTTCGATCTGTTCGTCTGTAAATTGGGCTTCTCAAAAGTCATTAAATCATTATCTCATAGAATCACCCCTTTAGGTGATATAGAATTATTAAATAACCCGTTGCCGACACTGTCGGAAAGCTGTATCTCTGTGGAGTGAGAACCCCACTATTCCTGCCTTACCTTAAAAGATAGAGGTCCACATGGCCTCTACCTTTCTGGTTCGGGTCTTCCTTAAGGAAGGTTTTCTACTAATGAGAAAAAAGTTCATGGTTCAAGTCCCTCCAGCGAATTTTCATCTACGGCATCTTTTTCAAATTCCACTCTTAGTTCATTTTCTCTGATAGCATCTAAGTCTGCTGGTGATTTGCCTTCTCTTATTCCAAGTAAATCCTGATTAAAATCCTTCAGGTGTGGCCTATGAATTGCAACATCATAACCCATTTCACTATATTTATCACACCATTTTCTCGCTGCTAACTGACCCCAATTTCTATAATTGTCATCTTTATCCTTTGCAAGATAATCATTATCCAGTGCGAATACTATTTTATTAATTTCAGGATGCCAGTTTAAATATTTTTCGAGAGCTCCGTCCCATGTACAACCAAGAGAAATCCTATGGTTATCCTTCCAATCTTTTTCATACATCCCCGCAAGTGTAGCATGACTCATAGCATCAATAGGGCTTTCACATACAAACAGAAGATTCCCTTTTCCCTCTATAACAAAAGGGTAACTTTTATCAGAATTAACTGCATCCATTTTAAATGGTTTGCTACCATATGTACCTCGCATAGAACAGTATTTTGCATTTCCTGTCTCATCATATCCAACAAAAACACAGTTTCCATACTTTGCTTCCTGATAAATTTTCTTCTCATTCATTAATGATGATACAATTTGAGGATCAATGCCTCTTATAGAAATCAAATACCAATAAACCCTTTTGAAGTTTTCTGCTTTATTCGGAAGAAGTACCGCACCTTTCTCTTCTTTAACATAAGCTACACTCTCACAAGTATATCTCTCATAACGTTCTCCTAGCAGCATTGCTACAGCCTCCTGATAAGATGCATTCCCATATTTCATCACAAAATCAATTGGACCACCTTTTTCGTCGGCAGTCCAATGATAAAAACGATTGCTATCTTTAAATATATATAATCCTCCTGATTTTTTAGCATGCATTGCTTTACGCCCGCCTTTTTCAAGTTGAAAACCATATTGTCGAGCCAAGTCAAGTAGATTTACACTGTTAGCACGTTGGATTTCTTCATCAGAAAAATGGCGGTATGATTTTTTGGTTTTTGTGGTCATTAAGTGCACCTCCATTTCTGCTATCTTTCAGCAATTGCCATTTCGCATTTCACTTCCTCTGCCTGATACTCCCTTTCATTTCCTTGCCCACTTTCATCAACAATAACCGTATCCTGCTCCCTTAACTCTTTAAACTCCAATTTGGTGTTTATCTCTGCTTGGTGAGCTGAAAATTCATTCAGAGGCTCTTCAAATTCAAAAGACTTATCTACTTCTGCCTTTGCTTCTTCAAGCTGTACTTTTGCATCCTCCAATTTCCTAACAGTATCATCAAGTACACCATCAATTCTTTCTACAGCATTTTCTATTCTTGTTATACAACCAAGTTCAGAATTACCAAGGTCTACACGATAAGCTAATGCCCCTTTGATCTGCACCTCCATCTGTTCAAAGCCTGTTCGAGCAAGTAAAATCTTAAAACCACGATATGTTCCAACTTCAATGGGAGTACCATTTATAGCAATATCATTAATCTTACTCATCATAAGAAGTCTTTCTCCTGCTTTTACCCTCTCATCAAATGATTTTCCATCAATATTCATGATGAAATCTTGGGAAGCAGTTTTATCCCTCAAACCAATATCCTTTTTTAATGCTTCAATCTTTTGTTCACAATTGGCTATCAATGCGGGATATTTGCTTTCAACATTACGCTTTAGAATTATCCTCTCATTGTTCCAATTGGCTTTTAAAAGCTTTAGCCTTGTAACTTCATTATCCACTTCCATTTTCTCAGCTAGCAAAGGATTTGAGGTTGCAATAGCCTTTACCTCAGCTGCCGATAAGACGGTCTCATCCATATCCTCACAAGAACGTGAAATACTTTTCCCTGTCATTACCTGACTTATATATTTCAGTTTTTGCTCTTGAATCTGCCACAGGTAAGCATCAAAGGTACCTTTGGTAACATATCTAAAGATGTTAACTTCCGAATTTTCATTTCCCTGCCGTAGGATTCTGCCATCCCGCTGCTCAATATCACTTGGCCTCCATGATACGGATAGGTAAGACTTTGATATAATCTCCGTCTTTTCCCCCCGTCCACACCGTGCATGCGAGTTTCCCCGCACACGGCGTTCCATCATTATGAAAGAATTGTTAGATTGATAAGAGCTTCAAAGCTTTAGAAACTATTTTAAATCTTCTCGTTGCCTGCCAGCACACGTAAGTCGTTGACTTTAGCTAATACTTTTTTGTCTGGTCTAATTAGATTAAGATATACAGCAATGGTTTCAGGTGTGGCTGCATGTATCAGCATATGCACATTCTGATGAACAATAACAAGATTTGAGTATTTGTCCGTACCTCCCGATTTTATAGGTACTTTATGATGGCAATGAATTTCATCAAGCCATAACTCTTTGCCTGTTACCGCACATTTTCCATGCTGTGCCGCATAAAGGGAAATCCGGTTATCCATATACTCAACACTACGCCTTGGCTCATGGATTTTCATCAGCATAAGCATTACCAAAGTATTGACTTTTAGATTTTTATGAATTTCGTCTCTACCTTCAACCGTATATTTGCATATCTTTTTCTTCTTAAACATTGGGGGTTTCGTCTTGATGTATCCTACAGGACAGACGGTTTTACTGCTCACAAAACGAATTTGCTTGCTATCTCCATACTGCTTTCGGATATACACCTCGTTGATAGTTCCTTTCTTTTTCAACCTGCCATAAAGACGATTTTTTATTACGATAGACACATTTCGGTGGATTTTCTCACAATCAGTTGCTACCATTGTGGCAAAGCAATAATAATTATGAATACCAAACACCATAGAATTGTAGAGGGTGATTTCTTTGGCTTCATCATTTCTATCTTTAGTGCTTGCAATCCGCTTCACCTGTTCTATGAGCTTATCCGTTTCTCTGGCTATGGCTTTGGGCGTTATATGCGACCGAACTACATACTTCTTTCGCTTTCTGACTGCTTTCAGTTCAAACCCAAGAAATTCAGAATAGTGCCTTTTCAGATTGACTATTTTAGACTTTTCATCGCTGGCCTCTAGCTTCAACCTATCGTTCAGCCATTGCTTTACGGCGATAAACACCTTTTCAGCATCGCTTCTTTTTCGGCAAAATAGCTTAAAATCATCCGCGTAGCGTACTATGTACACTTCCTTGAGATTTGTAGTATTCCGAAAAGCTCCATAAATGGACGCTTTATTTATCGTACCGTTTGGCCTGATTTCGCATTTATACTCATAAGTTGTCGGCATATTCTCCCATTGTGAAGCTATCCACCAATCAAGCTCATTGAGCACTATATTAGAAAGCAGAGGTGATAGAATACCGCCCTGCGGCGTACCCTTAGTCGGGTATTCTACTTCACCATTCGGCATAACAATCGGAGCTTTTAACATCTCTCGGATAATGCACAGCAGCTTTTTATCCCTAATCCCTAAGTGCCATATTTGCTTAATCAACTTCGAATGGTTGACGTTATCGAAAAAGCTCTTGATATCCACATCTACAACAAAATGCAGATTTTGAAGCTGAACCATTTTATAACACTGTGCAACTGCGTGTTCAGCTGACCTATTGGGTCTGAAACCATTGCTTCGCTCGAAAAATTTTGCTTCGCATATTGGTTCCATCACCTGCAATACGCATTGTTGCACCAAACGGTCAACAATCGTCGGGATTCCCAGCGGCCGCATTTTACCATTAGGCTTCGGAATTTCAACTCTCCTGACAGGCTTTGGTTTATACCACATCAGCTTTCTTTGTACAGCCCGAACGTAACTTTCTACGGACATATTTTCAATATCTTTGATTGTCCGTCCGTCTGTGCCGGCAGTATTGCTTCCACCGTTTTTCTTGATGTTACGGTATGCCAAACGGATATTCTCTTCACAACTGATGATTTCCATCAGATTCACAAAGACTCTGCCGCTTTGGCTGTCCGCATACAACTTGTCAAACACTGGTTGCAAATCATAGTATTCGCTGTGTCTTAGTTTCTTTTGCTTTGTCATAGGCAACACCCCTTTGGGACTGTTTTTCTTTGTCATACTCGAAGCTATGAAATCTCGTTACCTATAACTATCTTTCATAATGACTTGTGGCTATTGCTCCATCCCCATTACAGGGGCTTCATCACTCATACCACTACTTTCACAGCAATTAAAGGTGCTTATTTTTCTTCGTCACCACCGCTAAAAACGTTATGCTGCTTCCTACGTTCCGATAATTCTATCTATACATATATACTTAGGTGCTTGCTCTGAGCCTGTCAGCTTGATGGTGCCTGTAACACCATAAGGTTTTTCGTAACTGCCATTTCTACTAAACCTCACTGACTGCCATTTTTCAGACAGGCGTACATTTCTATACGCTTCACGGTTTAGACCCGTACATTCGCAAGTTCGTCAGGCATTCCTGCCATTCTCACCATATATATTTTATGGACCCCCGGCATATAGGCTACACACCCCACCTCTGGGGTGCTTTCGTACCAAGTTGATTTACGGTAGCTCTCTGCCGACTTTACCGAGCTTCTGAACATCTGCCTTTTGAGCAGAGCCAGTCGGAGTATCAGGGAAGGCATTTCAGGGTGTTACCCCGTCATTCTACCTATCGAATTATCAGTTCTCCAAGTCTTATACTTCTAGACTCCTTTCTTTCCTTATTAGACTTGTGCGTAACCTTTTCAGTTACGAACGTATCACACGACAGTCAAGATGGTGTACAGCAATAAGTCTATTTTGAACATTTGTACCAGTTCCAAGTTTCGATGTACTTCCAAGCAGTATCCTAACATCACCTGCTCTTACCCTTTCAAATAATGCTTCTCTTTGCTCATCCGTCTTTGCATCATGAATAAAAGCTATCTCTTCAGCATGAATGCCCTTTTCAATAAGGCATTCCTTGATTTCATCATAAACGTTGAACTGCCCCGGCTTTGGAGTACCTGAATCACAAAATATGATTTGCGTTGAACGAGATTCTTTTGTGCCTTCCCATATTTCAAAAACCTTATTAATGGCAATATTAAGTTTACTTTCCCCATCAACTGGAGCTTCTCCAATGACCAATCGTGGGTCAATGGACATGAGCTTCGCTTCATTGGTTAGTTTCAGCATATTATCTGCACATGCATCTACTTGCCCGGTACGGATTTTCTCAGCCCTCTCTACAAAAGTCTCCATTAGCATTTTCTGAAATGGGGTTGCTTCTATTGCAATAATAGTTGCTTTACCACCATCAATATCAGGTGTTGGAAGTCTTAGCATATCTGCCGTCTGTATATCTGCCACAAGTCCAAACATATTCATAAGTTCAGGCAGGTTATGAAATTTTGCAAAACGATTTCTCATTCGATATCCGGAGCCTTCAGGAGTAATTTCCAAGGATGATACCACTTCTCCAAAGGTAGCTGCCCAACTGTCAAAATAGTTTAGCCCTATTCTTTGAAGCATCTGCGGCTGTAGGAATTTTTGCATTACATACATCTCACTCATACTGTTTGAAATAGGAGTTCCGGTAGCGAATACAACTCCTTTTCCATTATAAATTTCTTGGAGATATTGACACTTCAAAAGCATATCCGAAGCCCTCTGGCTTGATGATTTTCCAATCCCTGCTACATTCCTCATTTTTGTATAAGTGAAACAGTTCTTATAAACATGAGCTTCATCCACAAACATGTAATCCACACCTAATTGTTCAAATGTTAAAAGGTCATCTTTCTTTCCTTCTGCCAAAAGTTTTGTCAGCCTGTTTTTAAGGTTATTCTGAAAGATGACCATTTGTTTTATTGACCAATTATCCCCCTTTTCATCACGAATCTTTTTTATAACATGAGAGATTTGATTAATCTCACCATTAAGCTGCCTTTCCTGACGTTCTTTTGATATAGGTATTCTTTCAAATTGGCTGTGGCCGATAATAATTGCATCATACTCACCCATTGCAATACGAGATACAAATTTATTTCGATTGGCTTTTTCAAAGTCTTTCTTAGTTGTCACCAGTATTTTAGACTGTGAAAAGAACCGATAAAATTCTTTTGCCCATTGCTCTGTCAAATGGTTTGGGACTACATACATTGGTTTCTTGATTGCACCAATACTTTTTAGATACATTCCTGAAGCGATAAGTGCTGCTGTTTTACCTGCACCAACTACATGTCCTGCTAATCCTGTACCGGAATATATTACCCTGGCTGCAAAGTTCATTTGGTGAGGGCGAAGCTTTATCTCATCACTCATTCCGGGAAAAACCAAGTGTGAACCATCATAAACCCTTGGTCTTATGGTATTGAATTTGTCATTATAGATTTTTAGGAGTATCTCTGCCCTGTCTTTTTCATTAAATAACCATCCTGCAAAAGATTCCTTTATCTGATTTTGTTTGGCTCTTGCTATCATGGTCTCATTTGCATTAATGACATATTTGATTTGGTCCTTACCATTTGCATCTATATATGGAACTGGGTCTCTTACTGTAGTGCTTTGGAGATTTAGACAGTCTTCAAAAATCTGATATGCATTTACTCTTTTTGTCCCATAGGTATTGTTAACTTTAACTGAGCTTGAATCTCTTGTCTTATTTAGCACACGCCATTGTGTTGTAAATTCCATATACTCGATATCTATAGCATCTTTTAAATAGTAGGGAGTTCCAAAGGTTTCATGCATAAACTGACGATAATACTCTCTCGGTATCCAAGGTGATCCAATTCTAAAGTCGATTTCTCCAGGTAATAGTTTCTGAGGCTGCACTGATTCTAAGGCTTTTACATTTCTTGAGAATAATTCAGGATATTCCTCTGCTTTCATTTTTGCATACAAAAGCTTATCCTTTACCTGTCCACTTAAGTATTCCTCATTAAGCTCCCATCCTTCATAATAGTTTCCATAATACTTCTGAGGGTTTAAAAAAATCCGGTCTCCAAGTTCTTCTATTAATGTGTCTGCACTTTTATTTGTTAATGCTTCCATATACGATAAATCTATTTTCATTTTTACATTTAGGCTTATCTCAAGGGCTTCCTTTGCTGTTTCTGCATGTTGGGGTAAACAATATGATTTAATTGTCGCCTTATAAAATATTGGTGCCTTTGTCCATGTTTTTTTATCATGGCCTTGGTCTTCAATTGAACGAAGCAACGGAAATTGGTCATCATCTGAAAACACAGCTATGTTTGCTTTATCATTTATAGAGCCACACTCTCTAACAAAACTATCATAAACATCATTTAATTTGTTTTGTGCATCTTTGAGCTCACTAGGCACATATTCCCTTGTTTGTACATCAATAACCTCTAATAAGGCTTCCCTTATTTCACAAAGTCCTTTAATCCTATCTGCCCTTTTACCGGTGTAATCCTGTGGAATTAACTTATTGTGTTCACAATAATAAATAATCTTATCTTCCATAACAACATAAGTATAATTCTTTGTTCCAGCAGGTGCATAAACCTCTATGGATTCATTTTCAGGTTTCTCTACCTCTTCTACTGGTACATCTGCTTCAGCACAGAATGTCGCATTAAGTTTATTAATAGCTTTATTTAGTTCTTCATATAAGTCCTGTCCATCTGTTGCAATACAAGCTGTTCCAGCTTCATTTCCATACATATTTCTGCTATGCTGCATTTTTCCCAGTATCATATCCGGATTATCAATAAAATACTGATTCATATGAATATAATCAGACTTTCTAGTATCCGTGAAAACCCAATCAAGCAGAGAAAACTTGTCGAGACTCCTTGGGCTGCTATACTTTTGGAAAAATAGAATATCAGCTGTAACCTCAGTTCCCGCAAGAGCCTTGAAAGCATCATTAGGAAGCCTGATAGCTCCTATTAAATCCGCTCTTTCTGCTATATATTCACGGACTTTTGTATCTTTCTTATCCATGGTACCTTTACTTGTAATGAATCCGATGATTCCGCCAGGCTTAAGTAAATCCAAGGACTTTGCAATAAAATAATCATGAATCAAAAAATTCTCATCAGCGTATCTTTTGTCATAAAGCTTAATATTGTTAAAAGGGATATTTCCAAGTATGATATCAAAAGAGTTGTCATCATAATTTGTAGTTTCATAGCCCTGTACACTAATTTTAGCCTTCTGATATAGCTGTTTTGCAATTCTCCCGGTGATACTGTCAATTTCAACACCGTATATAGCTGTATCTTCAAGATCATCTGTAAGGACCGAAAAGAAATTTCCTGTTCCCATAGCCGGATCAAGTATCTTTCTATTTTTTCCACCAGTAAATCCAAACTGCCTAATTGCATTGTAAATATGTTTTATTAAGTCCGGTTCTGTATAATATGCTGTTATTGTTGAATTTCTTGCATCCTCATATTCTTTTTCATCAAGTAAATGTTTCAGTTCCTGATATTCATTCTCCCAGCCTGATGCTGTATCAGAAAAAGCGTTGGCGAGACCGCCCCAGCCTACATAACGTGCTAACACTATCTGCTCATCATGATTTGCAAGGCGATTTTCACTCTCAATCCTTTTCAACAACTTAATGGCTTCAATATTGTTTTTATATTTTGTTTTCGCTCCGTTTGGGTAGAGATTATAGCTTTCCGAATACTGGAAGTTTATTTGCTCACTCTTCATAATATTTTCTTGCATTAAAAATGAGCCACTATCAGGTGACTCATCATGTATTGGATTAGAAATTTCGTTATTATGTTGGTTTATCTCAATTTGTATACCAATTCGTTCAAGACTATTTCCTCCGCTGCTGCCCTTAAGCTGTTCATATGTCTTGTCTTCTCCATTATATCCTCTGTCTTTGACATCTGGTCTTTCATCAGCATCTGTTGCAATATGTTCTCTATTTTCTCTACTGCTTCCTCCTGAACTTTGTGCATTCTCTCCATCAGTATTCCATCCATTTTCAAAATCATATATCGCTGTGGGTTTTGTTCCTGCAGGTATTCCATTGCCATTCTGCCGTATTTGCCCAGTGGCTGGTCGTAATTGCTGTCGTTGGATATTTGAATGTTGGGAATTTTCATTCCATCCTTCTCGGTATAATCCATCTTTAATATGCTCATCTGCAGTGCTCCTTTTCCTATCAAGAGTTTTGATATTTCTTTCAATTTCTATTAAAATACCTTTTGAAACAGATGTAACCAAATGACCAAGCTTTGCAATTAAAGGCAATGTATTAAAATGTGCAATGGTTGCCATGCCATCTCCAATACCTAGTTCTTCATCAGACAGCCCACATCTTTTTCCTACAAAATATGAAATACTATCGCTTAGCATTTCTTGAAGCTGCATCTGCAAACCATCCTGTGGAAGGCTTTCAAATATACTACTTTCATCTTCCTCATAAAAACTCTGTTGTTGCAGGTATTGGCTTTCCACAACAGTTTTGTGCGATATTTGCTTGATACATTCTGAAAAATTTTCTGTGTTTAGTTTATATCCTTCTGAAAAATGCATAACAATATGTTTTTTGAGTTCATTATCAAACATCCAGCTAGTAGCAGCAACTTCTTTCCCATGAGTCTGGGAGACATCAAATAAATGTTTTATAGTAAGCCTCGCATTCTCATATTCACAAACTGCAATACCTGTAGAACCTTTATTAACATACCTTCCAACTCTATTCCATATAGCTGTTGGTGCAAGCATTGTTACATTTGGATTTTGAGCAAATATAAGCAGCGTGTTATCAAAGCTATATTTGTAAAATGTTGATGCAAACCTTAGATAATCTCGCCAACTGCTTTCATTTCTAGTGATATGTGGAGCAATAGTTTCATATATTGTCTTTAACTTTTCATCTTTTCTCAAGCTGAATTACCCCCCTTCCTTTCGGGATGCATATCAAAAAACAGCTCAAGTGCTTCTTCCACCACCTTTTCAATTTCATTTGATTTAGTATCAGGAGAAAAAAACTTCGAATACACCCTATGTTTGATTTTAATTGACGGAGATGTTGATTTTGGCTTTTTATTTATATCACCGGATAAAATCTGATATATAACTTTTTCATTTAATTTGCCATCATTTGAATAACTTCTTAGCATTTGCGTCTTCTTCATATCCACTTTAAACTCATTTTGGGAAAGCACCTGCTCAATTTCTTTTTGCTCATTTTCTTTTAAATATGATATATCAACAGCACATCTGATGGAAATTTCATCGTTATCAACTCTATCTTTAAGTGCATTAATCATCTTATCAATTCGTAGTAGCCTGGCAACTGTATTCTTTGAAAGCCCATACTCACTGCCTACTTTTTCCCTTGTCGTCAACTTCTGCCCCACTGGGGCAGAAGTTTCGTTATCCCTTATGTATTCAGGGTTTTCAAGTCTTTTTATTTCATCAATTATGTCATTTCTTTTGCCTTGGGAGAACATTTTGGAGTGACTTAATGAAAGTACTGTTGCTTTTTCTGATGGAAGCATATCTGTGAATGACCGCTGAATCACATTAGTTTCTACAACATACATAAGTGCTTCTTCATCTGTTAAGTATTCCTTTACTATACATGGGCCCTCAGTAAGTCCTGCAATCTTTGCCCCATTCATTCGATTGTGCCCGGCAAGCATTTCATACTCAAAACCATCTTCACCACATTCAATTTTCCTCACTATCATGGGAGCCAAAATACCATTTGCCTTTATGCTTTCAACCAAGTCATCAAGTCGTTCATCACTATATAGCCTGAACGGATGATTTTGATAGGAGCGAATTTTATCGAATGGTATGGTCAGAAATACTTTATCATTTGCTTGAATTGGTAATGTTGGTTCATCTGCCATTAATAATTCATCAAGGGACTTAACTTTCTTTGCAATTGGTCTAGTTACCATTCATTATCAACTCCTTTGCTACTTGGCTGTATGCAATTCCAGCTTTTGATTTCCTGTCAAAATCAATAATACTCATACCATATCTGTTGGCTTCTCCGACTCTTATGGAACGTGGTATATGCACTTTAAATATCTTCATTCCATTTTTATATGCTTCTATTACCTCTTCACAGACTTCTCTATGAAGATTTGTCTGCATGTCACACATAGTCAGAAGGATTCCCTCAAACTGAATTTTCGGATTGATTCTTTTTCTTATCTTCAAGATGGTCTTTGTTAAATCTGTGAGCCCCATTGTAGCATAATACTCAGGATTGATTGGAATAATCACACTATCAGCAGCTGATAAAGCATTGATAGTAAGTGGTCCTAAAGATGGATTTGTATCAATGAGAATATAATCATAATCCTTTCTAAGTGGTTCCAGGATATTGGCAAGTAGCTTCTCACTTCCCATTTCCATACGTAAGTTGGCTTCAACTACCGATAAATGAATACTGCTTGGAATAAAGTCCACATTTCCATGAGCATAAATATATTCCTCTGGATATGGAAGCAGTTCCTCATCCATAGCCTTGTACATTATCTCTGCGATTGTGGTTGTGATTTTAGTACTCTCATCTGCAAATGATGATGTAAGGTTGGATTGCGGGTCGAAATCTAAAGTCAGCACCTTCTTTCCCTGCTCCCCAAGTGAATATGCCATATTCCTTACACTGGTGGTTTTGGCTACACCACCTTTTTGGTTTGCAACTGCTATAATCTTTGCATTCATAGACACCCTTCTTTCTTAATCTTCGCTATTATACACCTAATAATTTTATACTACACTATGCAGTGTGAATTTGCAACAATAATTAAATTTTATAATGTGTATTTTATAGTTTATGTTGATAATGCACACCATTAAGTGTATATTATTTATGAGGATGGTGATCAAAAATGCCTTTCACTATGGGCGAAAAAATTCGTATATTGGCAAAAAGAAAAAAAGTAACCATATCAGAATTGGCTACTTTAATTGGTACTACTAATCAAAATTTATCAAATAAATTGACCCGGGATAATTTCTCAGAAAAAGAGCTTAAGCAAATTGCCAAAGCTCTTGGATGCATGTTTGAGGGATTTTTTATTTTCGATGATGGAGAAAAGGTGTAAATATTCCAATCCACAAAACACAAAAAGTCATTATATTTTTAAGATCCCTTGAAGTAACAGACTTTAAACAACAAATAATATCTTCAACCATTTATAGCATTCAGGTGAATGTGCCGATGAAATATTCGGAGGATACCCATGGTTTCATAAGGAAGAACTCTTCAACCTTGATACCTTCCCATGGTCACCCTATGTTAACGAACGCAGAAGCATTTTATCCCCTGAAGTTAATAGCATATTAAATCTTGACGAATATGCCTATGCAAGATATAAAGATACCATTGATGAGGCTCCGCTCCTTCCAGGTGAATCTTCAACCGAATCAAGAAGACGTCAAATGTTTTACTTGAATATCAACTGGTTCATGTCAACATTATTAGACCGGAAAGACCGTATGAGCATGTCTACAGGATTGGAAGTCCGGGTGCCATTCTGCGATCACCGCCTTGTGCAGTATGTATGGAATATACCCTGGGAAATGAAAATGCATGGGAACAGGGAAAAAGGCATACTAAGGCACGCTCTCTATGGTATACTGCCTGATGATGTAATACAAAGAAAGAAAAGCCCATATCCTAAAACGCATAATCCTGCGTACGAAAATATCGTAAGACAATGGCTTATTGATATACTAAAGGATACTACATCACCTGTGAATGAATTAATTAATGTTGAAGAGGTGCGAAAAATCGCAGAGGGAACCTCTGACTATGGAAGGCCATGGTTTGGCCAACTTATGGCTGGGCCGCAGCTAATGGCATATTTGATTCAAGTTAACCTATGGCTAAAACACTATAAAATATCCATAACTTAAGGCATGAATATAAAATTACTTCCGCTTATCGTAGCGGCTGGTCATTTAGTTTCGCTATATTGCTCGCCATTCATCCTGGGTGTTGATGAGTCAAGGCATGGTTGAAATATTACTTCCCGTTTTGAGCGTGTTCACGAGCTAAGTTAACACAAATTATACGGGAAGTTAAATTTTCAACATGCCTAACTCAACACATAAGGAATACCTTATAAATAACTTCGTATTCTAGAGGACAAAATCCCGACGATTTAATTTGTTTATTTATTTTCACCTCTTATACATACCTCCAGATTAAGCCTGTTAAAGTTTTCTTCAATATTAAGCTTTGTTACATTAATACCTTTTAACTTGAAAACCCTTAATAAATCCTTTTTTATTTTTTCTGAAACATTATCTCCATGCTTTCTAAAAATCAATTTACTTATTAACATATTTTTATCCTCCGTAATAACAAACAATAATTTTAAGAATTAAGGAAAATGTTTTGCATCAATTAATAAAATAAGGACAACAAAACATTTAGTAAATTCATATTACATTATTTCCCACTGTTTGTATAACATTTCTGTCCGACAAATTATTGTGCTATCACGTTCTTTTTGTGATGATTCTTGTAATCTTTAATCTACATAAGTTTTGTTTTCTTGTCTAAAGCTTTACCAAAGCTATACCATGAATCTCTAATTTTAAATCTCATTTCCTCATCAAGCGTTCGTTCAATTACATCATTAAGCTGCCTCTTCATTTCCAGGTATTCCGACAAAACAAACTCAGGTTTGTCAATCAATTTCTCCATATTGACAATCCATTCATTTATGTGTTCTGACCCAAGGTAGTCCCTGGATATCTTTTTCTTAAGGTAAACAACTACCAATTTGACTGCCTTTTTTTTAACATCATAATCAGTTAATATCTTTCTTGCATTACCTTTCATAGCTTTCCACTCCCATAAAAAATATGCTGTATAAAAATCATATTAATTCCACATTTGGCAAAGCGATTAGCGAATGATTCAACAGTATTTGCCATAGTCAAATGTAAAAATTAATAGATTTTTATATAATTGTACAAAACCAAAAACAGCCAAATAACTAATATTACCTTCTGTACATATTTACTTCAAAGCTGTATATTTTATGGATAAGATAACCTCAAACTCTACCATATATTATTAACAAACCTTAAATATGGTAATCTCGCTTATAATTTATATTATATATTAGTATCTATTATTATGCAAATATTGCACATAAAAAATAAGGGGCGAAATTTTCAACTTATATATTGAAATTCTGCTCCTTATTTATATGTTTCAAATTTATTTGTGTTTATAATTTTTCATTCATACTTTTTTTAATATGTTATAAATTAATATGTTACAAGCTTTTTATCCTTGAGATTTGACTTATTGACTCCCTCTTCCTTATCTTTAGGAATTGTTATTGTGTCCGGATTACCATCACTAACATACTGATCTGCCCGTGTCAGATTCTTAAGCCACCACTCCAAATCAGCATCAACAGGTTTAATTCCTGATGATCTAACCCTATGAGTTGATAGAGGATCAAAATTCTTGCTTACTGGCGAATATGCAGGATCCCATCCAACCTCCACAATAATCTTATTATCATAATTTACGCCTTGATATTGGCCTTTAATCACATGCTCTTTTAAATCTTTAGACGGCTGACCAAAAGGTAATGAAAAGAACTTAAAGTTATAGTCAGGAACCAGTTCAAGCATTTTCTTCTGGTTTCCACCTATTTCCTCATTAATTTTTTCAGCACTTTTTGCCTCATTGAGATGGATATGGTTCATTGTATGATTTCCAATATCAAATCCTTTATCAATAAGGTATTTCAATCTTTCGGAAAGTGTACCCTCACCTTTAAATGTCTCTCCACCCAAATTTACAAAGAAAGTCCCTTTAAGACCAAAATCTGGATGTGTTTTATTAAATTCTTCCATTATACCTACTGCAGACTTCTTATTAGCTACAAGTCCATTACCGTCTTTGACAAGGTTGAACTGTCCATCTGTACCATCGTCAAATGTGAAAACCATTGGTATACATCCAGCCGGCACATTGATGTTGTTGTTTAAATAGTCTTCCATGCTGATAAGCCTGTACCCTTTTTCATAAAGCTCTCCCAAAAGTTTTTCAAAACTGCTGAAAGTAGTGGTATACTCTCCCTTATCCCATTTTGACGGAGTAAATGTTTCAACAAAATTATGAAACATTACAACCATGATTTTTCCCATTTCATTGGGCTTAACCTTTGTCACATCAATTTGTGTTGGTTCGACAGAGGGTATAGGAGTCGCAACTGCACTTGGCTTTTGCTCAACATTCAAATTTGCTTCAGGACTATTTATAACATTTTCATTTGGCTCATTAACCTTTCCACATCCTGACAACAAAACAATAATACTAAGTAATAGAAATAATTTCCTAACTAGTATTTTTTTCATTTGTGATCACCCCATTTCAAGAAGTATTTTTATTATATAATATTTCGTTTGCTTTTTACAAATGCAATTTGTACCTCAATGTATCTAGAGTATCGATAATTGCTAATGAGAAATTTTAGAGTAAAATAATCAATAATTCCCAAGACAATAAAAACAGCTGCAATTTTTGCAACTGTTAATTTTTGCAATATTATATTATATCATGTTGCATTATATTGTAAATTTTTATTTAATAGTTACAGTAATTGTCGAACTGGTAGTAGTACCATATGAATTTGTTGCCTCACATTTATATGTATTTGTACCTGCCTTTTTTGCAATAATCATTCTCGGAATATCCTGTTCACCCGGACTATTATCAGGAGAGCTCCTTGTAAAAACAACTCTGCCGTTTTCGTAAAGCTTCCAGGATGTTGCATTATTACCGCTTGCAATTTTCATATGTATTGTAAAACTTCCTCCAACACTCACTTCATTGCTATCAGAACTAATTTGTACAGATCCGGGAACTCCGGTCGCTTTTGTTGTCGCATACCCTGATGCAGGCTTGTTTGTTGGCTTTTCAGTCGGCTTGGCAGCTGGTTTCGTTACAGGTACTGCAGTCGGCTTGGCTGAAGGCTTTATAACTTTGGGAGTATTAAATGGCTTTGGAGAAGTAGGTTTAACCTTTACAGGCTCTTTAGTAGGAATCGACGCATCTTTAGCTGTTGGTGCCGGCTTTGTTACTGCCGATTCGGTAGCCAATGGTGTAGGTTTCACACTTACTTCCGGTACAGGCGTATTAGCCGGTGCATTTGAACTTTGTTCCGGTGTAGGGTCTACTGTTTTCTCTTCATCCGGTGTATTTTGAGGAATTACACTTGGCTCACCTGAATCAGAACTTTCACCAGTATCTTTGCTGTCGGAATCCTTCTGATCCTGAGCTTCTACATTGCTTTTATCATTATCCTTGCTGTCATTAGATTCGCTAAATGCCTCTTTATCTTTATCGGCAACACTTACAACGGATGTTTTTTTTCCGTCATCCACTCCGTCACTAATAAATTTAAACCCTGTAAAGGCTACTACAGCAACAAGAATAATCCCTGCTGCTAAAAAAGAATACTTAAAGGCAGGTGTCTTTGAACCGCTTCTTAGGTTGGACTTTGTAAAATAAACCATCTTACCGAGGTCAACTACATTACCAAAGCTATTAGTCATATTAAATCTGCCATATCCTGTCATATATATGGCAGTATCCTTTGTTCTCTCAATAACAGTACCTATACTGTCGGCAATTATATCGTCTGCATCTATATTTTTTAAATAATTCTTTAAAACATCAAGATTACTTTTAAGAATCAAGATCAATGCAATAGTATACTTTCTATTATTTTTGACCTTTCTTGAAACAACAGCATTTAAACTGGCAAGCTCTTCTACCGACAGGTTTTTGTCAATTTTTAGGTTAACAAATAAGGACTCGGTATTTAATATTTCATTTGCAGCCTTTAATGCTGATTTGATTGACAAATTATCTTTTGGAGTCGATGATATCAGTTGGGGAATAGTTATTCCAAACTCCCATAGCTTATGCTTCAGATGTGCTACATCATCCCTAAAGGTTTTGAGATTTTTTACTCTGTAGTCATCAAGCCATTTTTTAATGATCTCTTGGGCAAACTCTATAAACTCTTCATAACTACCCTGCGTAAACTTATCTATGGAATAAATAAACGCAAAAAGTCCTACATGAAACTCTTCGCTGTTCTTTTTTATTGTGCTGTCGCCTATATACTCGCAAACAACACCTAACACGAACGTCTCATGCTCACCAATAAAACCTTCCCTATATGACCTGTTCCCCTTCTTTACCTGCTGGAAAGTCTCATTGCAGGCTTCATTCCTTTTCGTTTCTATCTCCGGATTGTTACCTGTTTCCAAAAACATCGCCCCCCTAAAGAAAACTTTACCTACTATATATTTTTATATTATTATAATTAATTAAATAACACTTTTCATATATATTAAAATCAATTAATCTTTTACATTTATCTATCGCAAAATACCGTTAAAGCATTCGTTATTTTGCTCTGCTAAATGTAAAATTAATAGTGATTTTAATTTAGTTAATATTTTTTCATTATCTACTACTGAATATTTTAACATACATAACCTAATTACTCAATTATATCAATCAATGTAAACCGCAAACAGAATGGTTTACATCAAGTATAATAAAATATAAAGTTATTCATTAATTTGGGTTGTAGTATTGAATAAGCTGCTTAAACTCCCTTTTTCCTGCATCCAAACCATCTCGTTAACACCATAAAAACCTTTATCAGGATAGGATTTATTTTTTGTATAATTTGCAACATATCCTGACTTAAATTCATCTGTTGTTTTATGATTTATATATTCATCATAAGCCTTTTGAGAACAAAATATGTCAATAGCCACCGGATCCTTGTCCTTGCTGAGTCTCTTAATAAGTTCAATTAAGTCATCCTTTTTGCTATCCGGTTTAACAAGTATCATTGCCCCAAATCCCTTATCTATTTGAAATGGCTTAAATTGACTTAAGATGGTGTATTCAATATTTTCCTTTTTAACAGATTGAGATGGATCCACTGTAAATACAGCAGCAGGTGGAATAGTAGGGTTGGCACCTTTCTCATCTGTACTGTTTTGAATTTTATCTCCGCTTGAACAGCCCTGAACACCTAAAAATAAAGTCAATAGCACTATTGCTAACTTTTGTTTCTTCATAGTTTGCATTCCTTTCATCTAATACCAGCAATCTTGATATATTTAATTTTTATTGTCTTGGTAAAAATCATTATATATAATATATTAAATAAGTTTTTAATATTTTTCTACATTTTTTTATAACATTTAATAATCGGTTTAGTCACATTAGGTATTATAAAATTATTAACTGGTCAATGTGGCATTTAAAATCTAAATATTAATGAGATAATGCAAAAAATACTTGAATAATTATTTTCTGAAATGCCCTTATATAATGAATTATAACCTCAAGCACGCAAATTGTAAATTACAATTATTTTTTGTATTATCTGGGCACAGAATTGCTGAAAATTTTATAAGGTATTTTAATGGTTTTTTACTAAAGATAAATATATAAAACAGGAGATTTACAAATGAAAACAAAATTAATATTCATTTTTATCATTATGGCTTTTTTAGTATCCTGCTCCAATACCATGGGCAGTGATTACAGAACTGATGAAAATACCCCAAGCAAAAAGCCAATTACAAAAGATGAACCCATAGAAAGTCCAAAACCCGCTTCACAGTCTTCTTTTTTAAAAGTTTATTTTATTGATGTCGGGCAGGGAGACAGCATATTTATTTCCACTCCTTCAGGTAAAACAATGCTTATAGACGCAGGAAAAAACGATAAGGGTAGTTTAGTAAAAGACTATATAGAGTCACTGGGATATAAAAAAATTGATGCGGTTATCGGCACTCATCCCCACGAAGATCATATCGGTGGTCTGGATGTTGTAGTCGATAATTTCGATATCGGTAATATATATCTTCCAAAAAAGTCTAATACCACAAAAACTTTCGAGGACTTGTTAGTCTCAGTAAAAAATAAGGGTCTCAAAATAAAAACAGCAGCAGCAGGTATTAGCTTAGACCTGGACCCCTTGGTAAAAATTCAAATGCTTGCATCAGTAAATACAGATTATGAAGACATCAATAATTACTCAGCAGTAATAAAAGTTACATATAAAAATATATCTTTTCTTTTTACAGGTGATGCAGAAGCTTTATCTGAAAAAGAAATGCTTTCTAAGGGCTATAATCTTAAAGCTAATGTTCTGAAAATCGGGCATCATGGAAGCAGTTCCTCAACCTCAGCAAAATTTCTTCAGGCCGTTAGTCCCGATTTTGCCGTAATCTCTGTATCTTCGGACAATGAATACAATCACCCGCATAAAATTACTTTAAACAGGTTATCTTCTGCAAAGGTAAAAACCTACAGAACCGATAAGGCGGGTACAATAACCGCACTTTCTGACGGAAATACATTAAAATTTGAAACTGCTAAAAGGTAATAATGATCTATATGAAAAGTGTTAATGATCTTACATTTGTCAGAGCAAATAACGAACGCTTTTACGGGATTTGCGATAGACAAATGTAAAAGATTATTCACTTTTCATCTAAAAACGAATTTATTATAATGAGGGAGATTATTGAGGGAGGTGTATGAAATTGAAAATTATAATTGATCGTTTTGAAGGAAAATTTGCTATTTGTGAAACTGAAGATAAAAAAATGATTAACATTGATAGAAATTTAGTACCTACTGCTGCAAAAGAAGGCGATATTTTAGATATTGAAGGAGATTCCGTCACACTTGATACCGAAGCCACTATAAAAAGGAAAAAAGACATAGATAAGTTGGTTGATGAACTTTGGGAGTAATGGGTGCAAATGCCCTCATTACTCCCAATATGCTTTATAATTGTTAATTTAAACTTGTATTCTTTTGTTACTTACTTTTTTGTGCTATTTCCAGAAGGACCTTGTTTAAGAACTCGTCAACCGGCATAGCACCCAGATCGCCATCTTTTCTTGATCTTACAGCAACTGCTCTGTTTTCCATTTCCTTATCACCTAATACAACCATGTAAGGAACCTTATCAAGCTGTGCTTCTCTTATTTTATAACCTATTTTTTCATTTCTAAGATCTACTTCAACTCTCATTCCTTTTTCTTCAAACATCTTTTTAAGCTCAAGAGCATAACTATGATGCTTGTCGATCAATGGAAGAATCTTTACCTGCACAGGCGACAACCAAGTAGGGAATGCACCTGCATATTTTTCGATGAGCAGTGCAAGGGTTCTTTCGTAGCACCCTATTGATGTCCTGTGAATTACATATGGATATTGCTTCTGTCCATCACTGTCAACATACTGCATGCCGAATTTTTCTGCCAGCTGGAAGTCTATCTGTACTGTAATAAGTGTATCTTCCTTGCCATGAACATTCCTTATCTGTATATCAAGTTTTGGACCATAGAATGCAGCTTCTCCTTCTTCCTCCTTGTACTTTATGCCAAGGTGATCAAGTATTTGCCTCATCCTGTTTTGTACTTCTTCCCACTGTTCTTCTGTTCCAATGTACTTTTCCTTATTATTGGGGTCCCATTTCGAGAAGCGGTAGGAAACATCCTCATCCAACCCTACAGTTTTAAGCATGAAGTTTGCTAGATCAACACATCCGGCAAATTCCTCCTCCAACTGGTCAGGAGTACATGCCAAATGTCCTTCTGAAATTGTAAATTGTCTTACACGTATTAACCCATGCATTTCACCTGAAGATTCGTTTCTAAAAAGTGTTGATGTTTCATTAAATCTCATGGGCAGTTCTCTATAACTTCTGAGCCTTGCAAGGTATACCTGGAACTGGAATGGACATGTCATAGGTCTCAATGCAAAAACTTCTTCATCATTTTCGTCTCCCATAATAAACATTCCATCACGGTAGTGATCCCAGTGTCCTGATATTTTATACAAATCACTTTTTGCCATAAATGGTGTCTTTGTAAGCATATAACCGCGGCGTTCCTCTTCATCCTCTACAAAACGCTGTAATATCTGAATGATTTTTGCACCCTTTGGCATTAAAATAGGCAGACCCTGGCCAATATAATCAACTGTAGTAAAGAGTTCAAGCTCACGGCCAAGTTTGTTGTGATCCCTTTTCTTAGCCTCTTCAAGCCTTGTAATATGCTCGTCCAGCTCGCTTTTTTTGTTGAAGGATGTTCCGTAAATTCTTTGGAGCATTTTATTTTTCTCACTTCCCCTCCAGTATGCACCCGCTACCGAAAGAAGCTTGAAAGCCTTTATTTTTCCTGTTGAAGGAAGATGTGGGCCTGCACATAGGTCAACAAAATCGCCCTGCTTATAAAAGGATATTTCTTCCCCCTCTGGAAGGTCTTTAATCAATTCAACCTTGTATGGTTCACCTTTTTCTTCCATAAATTTAATAGCTTCATCTCTAGGCAAGGTAAATCTTTCCAATTGGAGATCTTCTTTAATAATCTTCTCCATCTCTTTTTCTATTTTCCCAAGCTCTTCTAATGCCAAAGTAGTATCCATGTCAAAATCATAATAGAACCCTGTCTCTATAGAGGGACCTATAGCAAGCTTTGCGTTAGGATATAACCTTTTTACAGCCTGGGCCATAATATGAGAAGTTGTATGCCTGTAAGCATACTTTCCACCATCATCATCAAATGTAAGCAAACTGAGTCTGCAGTCATTCTGGAGCTTAAAACTTAAATCCTTTACATGACCGTCAACTTCACCTGCCAACGCTACCCTTGCAAGACCAGCACTGATGCTTTCTGCAACTTCTCTTATAGTAATACCCGCGTTATATTCTTTTACGCTTCCATCCTTTAACTGAATATTAATCATTATTATTCCTCCTGTCATCCATAAAAATCAATTTCTCACAACATAAAAAAACCCCCATCCCTTACAACGTAAGGGACGAGAGTTATATCCCGTGGTTCCACCCTAATTTTTACTCAAATTAGATATTTAAGTATTGATCATCTATTTAGTAAATAAAAGCGATTGATAAATCAATACTTAACCTAAATGACTATAACGTAAGTCAACGTTTAAGCTCAGAGGTGGTCTTCAATTTTACTTTCCTGAAAGCATTCCCAGCCCTTGTATTGGTACTCGTAATCGTTCTACAAGGATGCTTTCTCTCTTTGAGGAACTATAAAACCTACTCTTCTCGTCACTGCTCAATAACATTATTTAATATCATATTGAAAGTGATTAATCTTTTAATGTAGCTAGCTATATGTTTATTATATCTGTATAAAAAAACATTGTCAACAAAATCGCCGAGCATTTTATAGATGTACAGGGAATTATAGTATATGCTATAATACAGTCTGTCACCACAATATTAAGTTTGCAAAATCATTCCACAATTCAGCTCTTGGCACATTACCATAAATAATATATTTTTTTACAAACCCACCCAAAAACTAAATTTTTCTTGTATAATATAGTTAAGTTGATAAATATTCAGGCATGCCCTAAATATAACTTCCCGTATAATTTTGCTTTAGTGTTTACTTAACTCGTGAACACACGCTCAAAACGGTAAGTAATGTTTCAATCATGCATCAACTATGTTAAAAGTGTTAATAATCTTACATTCGGCGGAGCAAATAACGAAGGATTCAACGGGATTTACGACAGACAAATGTAATAGATTTATCACTTTTAATATAATAAAAAATAACTAATTTTATTTATAAACTGGGGATCTTTATTTTTTTATTATGTACACTTTAGCACAAATTAAATTATATAAATATAGTGCTAAAGTGATAAAGAGTGCGGTTAACATATATACAGAGACTGCATAATACTTGAAAATAAAACTGATTGATTTAAAGGTAACTTTCCAGATATAACCTGGGAAATTATTCTGAAGAGTTAATTTCAAGGGGAAGTGAAATCTTGCTTAATTTTTTCCACTACAAAAAGGAAAAACCAAAAGACATAAGTATAAACGATATTATCATTAAAATCAAAAAGGGCGATAGGGAGTTAAAAGAGTGCTTCCTTAATGACTATAAACCTTTTATAGCCAAGGTAGTCTCTCAAATCACAGGCAAATATATTTATCCTGAGGAAAGTGAAGAATTCTCTATAGCTTTTATAGCTTTTAATGAAGCTATTGACAATTTTAATGAGAATACCAACGGAAATTTTTTGAGTTTTTCCAAACAAAATATTAAATGGAAGTTGATAAATTATTACAAAAAGCATTCTAAAGACAAAAACGTTTACCCATTTACATATTTCGACAACGATAACAACAAGGATTTCGAAGAGCGCTACCTGACAATTGAATCAAACCAGGTCTACGAGTCTATTGAAAGAAAAGAACAGATTGTTCATTTTACGAAAAAGCTTAATGACTTTGGTATTACCTTTGAAGATTTGTTGGTTTCCGGGCCAAAGCACAAAGATTCCAAAGAACTATTGATGGGTATAGCAAATGAGATTTTTTCCAGGAAAGAAATCTACAATAAACTTTTAAACCAGAAGAGCATACCTGTAAATGATCTTCTTAAGGTTACCTCCGTGAGCAGGAGAACTATAGAAAGAAACAGGAAGTTTATTATTGCTGCTTGCTTAATTTTTAATGAAGATTTTGACTTTTTAAGACACAGTAAAAATACTTCCAGTATACACAAAAGTTGCCATATTCAAGATTAAAACAACTGATATAGCAATTATTGACTTCTTTTTATATTATTTTATATATGTTATTACACAGAAAAGAGGTAATGAATTTGTATAGGGTGGGCTATATTTTTAGCATTCTATCCTCAGATGTTATAATAATGACTGAGGATCTCGAATTTTACAAGATAAAACGACGTTCCGATATGATAGAGATAGGGCAGGAAATAAGCTTTTCTGAAGCTGAGATAGTTCCAGTCAAAAGCAGAAAACCAAACTATTTAAGACTTGCTACTATCGCATCTGGATTTGCAGCTGCTATCATATTACTTTTTATTGCATTTTACACAAACTTCACACATACATCCAATGAAATATATGCTTATATAGATGTTGATACAAATTTAAGTGTAAGGCTGAATGTAGATAAAGAAAATAAGGTTCTAGAGGTGGATTCCAATAATTCAACCACTAAAGGAATCCTTGACAGCACCGATTTTAAGAATAAATCATTAAGCGATGCTCTGTCTACTATTGTTGAAAAGTCAAAGCAGCTTGGTTTTACGACTGACAGTGAAGAAGAATATATTCTAATTTCCGCTTCAATCAAACCAGATAAAGCTAATAATCAGGATCAAAACCTTGATCATCTTGTTCAAAATGTTCGTAAAGATATAAAAGAGATGGATAGTTTTAATCTTAATAAAAGAATTATAAAAGTAGATTCCAAAACATACAAAATTGCAACAGATAATAACCTTTCCATGGGAAGATATATCACATATATAGAGTCTAAAAATAATGGAGCAAACCTTTCCATTGAAGATATAAGAGAAGGCTCTATAGGAGGCATCATAAAAAAAGCTGAAATGTCTGACATTACAAGCAATACTAATAGTGACAATCAAGAAATTGCAATGAATCAGGATAATAGTAAAACAACTGAGAAAGCATTACCAAAACTTAACAACAAGGATGATAAACATACTGGCAACGATAGTTATAACCAGCATGGGGGTCATAATAAAGGTTCTAATAATACCAATGCTCCAATAAATACTACATCTGTGCCCAAATATACTCCCCATGGTATTAAGAATACACCAGTTATTTTGACTTTTGAACACCCTACTCCAACATTCATTATTCCTACACCAAACCCAACAAGAATTTATTCAGTGCCAACGCCTGTTACTATTGTGCAGAATACGCCAAACTTTACAAATAATTGGCCTGTTAGTAGAGAGACTCACTTGCCTCCAACAGAGAAAAGGCATAGTGTTGCACCCTCTATAATTCCAAGCCCTGTGTTTACTCCGAAGCCAATACCTACATTCAATTTTGTTTCACCCGTTGAAATTTCAATAAATCCAGCTTCGGAAGTTACTGCAACAAGTGCCTTTATAAGTGGTACAGTCACAAAGTTTGAACAGAATATGGGTTTTTATGGCGGTGGCTGTAATATATCATTGATTTATTGGGAAGCAAGCAATCCAATGAATGTAAAAGTTGCATCTTCAATAAGTAAGAGCGACTTTCCTGCTGATATATCAGCTACTATTAAAGATTTAAAACCATATACCACTTATCAGTTTAAAGTTACTGTGAACTTCTATTTTGGCAGCAATCTTCAGACATTTAAAACACTGGCATTGGAAAGTAAAACTTCTAATGGCGTTTCAACAAGCACTCCAACACCGTCAATGCCTGTGAAGGTTACGCCTGTACCTAATAATCCATGGGTACTTTCCACACCAGTACTACCTGTTTGGTATACCCCTCCGAAGATATATATGCCACAGTATACTACTGCTAAGCCTACGAATTTATCAACTCCATATCATACTACAACACCAGTACCCACTCCAACGAAAAATAAATACCTTAAATTTTATTGAGCAAAATCACTTCGTGGGAAATTACAGTGTTTCTACACCATAATTTCTTAGATACAAATAAAATAAGAGGTCTGTCCATTTGACAGGCCTCTTATTTTATTTACTTTGATTACTAATTTTTTATAATTTTTTCATCTCTATAAAATGCTTCATCAAATTCCATATCGGAATATGTCTCAACAACCTTTCCTTCGATGAGGAACTGAACTTTTTTCACTGTTTTTAACTCTGTCAGTGAATTTACTATAGAATTTATAGTGATTAATCCACCTGATGAGCCTGCAAAAGCATTGTTTTCGAACTCTTTGGAAAGATTAACTTTGCATATCCCATCCTTTGATGTATTTATAGATAATATTTTGGTATTCTCCGGCATAACTGGATATAGATCCTTATTCTCCGGCCCCTTTATCAACTCCTCAATGATTTTTTTCTCAATGGTATCATTTGCCCCTATCGAAACTTTTCTTTTTTCACCGACAATAAAATTAGAATTTGGGCTTCCAAAATAAACTGTAACAACCTCTGACTGACTTTTTGAAATTGTGCCGTTTTTATCCAGATTAACCTTTGCCATTTCTCCAAATGTTTTACCATTTGAATCCAACAATTCATGTCCCTCAACCATTATTTTAACCTTTTCAATGCCCGAAATTTCAGTTAATGTATTAACTACAGAAATTCTTTTTAATTCTTCCGATATTCCGTTTTCCTTTTCCTTGTATTCCTTGGAAAAGTCAACAATAACGGTTTTTCCATCCCTTTTTATACCTAAGATTGAAACCCCCTCTGGCAAAGTATTCCTCAATTCTTCCTTCTGGGGTCCCTCTATTAAAGCCTCTACTGTCGCTCTTAAAATAGCCATTTCACTGATTTCAATACTCCGAATTTCCTTAACTAGGGCTGTATTATCTTTATTGGAAAAATACAATGCTACCTTTTTCTTTGTGCTACTATTATCTTCATGACCATCGGTATTGCTATTATTGCCTTCTGAATCAGCTGCCTTGTCATTTTGTGAAGATGTAGCTCCATCTGGATTGGCCTTAGTTGTCTTGTTATTTGTATCAAAGCTACATGCTGTTAGTGTTATTAGTGCAAAAACAATCAATAATGTAATGCTTCTTCTCATCATTTCCCCCAAAATTACCTCCATATCGTTTAGATTAAAGTGATTAATCTATTCATTTGTCTGTCGCAAATCCGTTGAACCGTTCGTTATTTGCTCTGACAAATGTAAGATTATTAACACTTTTCATATAATATAGACTATAGATAATTATAGCATAACGTCATCAAACCATCAAAGAGATAACATATTAATGGCATAAAATACAAAAAATAAAATACGAAATCTGTGCAATTATAGGCACAGATTTCATATTATTTATTTACTATCCACACAAACTATCTTTATTCTATTTTACTGTAACAAATTCCTTCAGCCTATTGAATTTACTTTCACCGATTCCCGAAACATTTAATAAATCCTCAATAGCTTTAAATTTTCCATGTTTATTACGGTATTCCACAATATCTGCTGCAATTGCAGGTCCAACACCTGGTAATGCTGCATCCATTTCTTCTGCTGAAGCGGTGTTTATATTTAATTTAGTACCTGTTCCCTGGCTTTTGCCTTTTTCACTTGCCAGCACTCCTCCGCTATCTTTTATAATGTTTACAGCTTTACCGGCTTCATTATTTGCATCTCCATTACCGCTTGCTTTATTAGAGGAAGGCTGACTGCTTTTACCACTTTCTTCGCTGCTGGGTGGTTTATTTTCAATCCCGGTATTAGCCTCTTTCTTGGATTTTATATTAAGCCAGACATTCTCATTTAGGACATATACCATATTGATATTATTATCTGCATCGTCGGTTAGCCCTCCTGCAGCATTAACAGCATCAAAAATCAATTGTCCCTTTTTAAGAGTTATTATTCCCGGCTTTTTCACACAACCTGTTATATATACCTTAATTTCGTCCTGTACTTCTGTCGGCGAGGGAGTTGACAGTTTATTCTCCATAGGGGTGCTAACGGCATTACTAACTGTGACAAGGGATTTTTGATCATCTGACATAAATATAATAGGTTGATTCTTTATCTTTATCAAATATCCAATTGTCCCCAACACAATCAATAACACAATAGCTGACATAACAAGAATGCTTTTTCTGACATAAATTTCTCTACCGAAGAATTTAAATTCCATTATACTTACCCTCCTCAAATTATTCGGAAGTTAGGAATGGCTAAGAAATAGCATCCCATTCTCATCGTCCAAAACCCCGTTAAAGCGTCGGAATTTTGTCCTTGAGAATAGGTCGTTATTTCTAAGGCATTCCTCAATATATATTAATTCTTCGCATAAAGAAAAAAATCCTTTATTAGTATTTGATTAGTAATTTGTTTAAACATTACTAAGTAATTACTGAGTAATTTCTTAGCCATTACTTAGCTCTAGAGCAATTGATATGCAAAAATCCTTACACCCGAAGGATTTAAGTTCTATAGACATATCGTTTTTATAATAGTAATCATCAGTCGTATTAAGTTTTGAAAAATCCATCTTCATCCCAAGCTTGAATAGTTTGGAAACAGCTTCCTTTCTTGTCCAATAAGCCATCGCAATCCATGAATACTCATCATTATGTATGCACTTTTCAAGTACCCGCTTTTCATTCTCAGTATAAAAATACTTAATAAGAGATTTATCAGGCATGAATATATTTTCAATATCCACACCTATTTTCTTTTCTGCAACTACTCCAACACAATACGGATAGGAATGAGTAATTGAGGCTGTGCAAGATTGGTATTGTAGAATGTAAGGGGCAGAATCTGCCCCTTTTAATACGTCTATTTTTCCAAATTCTCTTTTTGTTCTTACATTCATATGCTTCATTAAAGCATTTTTTACAGCATATCTTCCGGCAACCCACTGTAATCTGTTCTTTTCAAGCTTTATTTTTTTCAGGTGTGCTATTTCAGCATCAGATAGTATCTTATAAATATCGCTTGAAACAAGAACTCTCCTTTTCTCCAGATCTGACATATTTATCATATCGAAATTGAAGCCAAACCTTTCTGAAAGCTGCAGAAGCCATTTATTTATAGATTCTTCAGTTTTATTTTCTTCTCTGTTTATTAATCCTATCATGAATTAATTCGCCTCACTATTACTCCCTTAGCATAATAATTGATATCATCATTCTCGTTATACATAATCACATCATATGTCTTCATATCATCATTTTCATTTAGCAGTTTTCCATAAACCCTATAACTTCCAAGTGTCCGTGGAACATTGACAACCCCAAACTCTTGAATCTTCCAGGGCAAGTGAACCCTACCGCTGGATTCAGCTGAATGGATACCGCAAGCCTGCATGAGAGAATCCATAAAAACCGGGTTTATAAGCAGATTATCAAGGTTATACTGCTTATTTGTAATCTGCTCTTCTGATAACAATATTGAATAGATGATTGAGTCATCATTAAATTGAGCCTTATTGAATTTTATGCAATTATCATCCATAAACAATGGTCCAAAGCCTATTCCATTCTTTATTCTGTTTGCTTGTCCTGCCAGAAGCTCTCTTACTGTAAACTCCTTCATATTCCCATCTTCTATTTTCTTCAAGTACTCCAAGTCCCCATAACTGCCAAGCGAGCTGTATATTTCCATCTTGTTAAGCTCAATAAATCTTCCTTCCATATTTTTAGGTTGGAAGTAGTTATAAAAGATTGCCTCATAAGAGCCTTCTTCAACCAGCTTCCTTGGCACCATGGTTATTTCCTGAGAATTCTCACGATGCAGCTTCATAGGATTAGCAAGTGTAATGTCTCTAAAGCAGTACTGGTTCTTTCTTCCGTGCAAAAGACTATGAAATTCAGCACAAATCTCCATAAACCCTACAGCCGGCATCAATGGTGTATCACCCAACAGATGATTTTTGATTATCGGATCTCTTTTCACTGAAAGTACTTTGTATACCCTATCAACCTTTTCATCTTTTTTAGTGATCCAATCAATAGAAGGTGTCTTAAAAGTGCTTTCCTTTGTGATTGTAAAATCTTTAAAGCTGTTTAATCCCCTGCTTATAACAACTTCAGCCGCATTTATCCTGCTTGTCAGAACATTAATAAACTCATGTGCTCCTCTATCAGGTTCTATAAGGTGAATTCCCAGTTCCTCCGAGTTTGTTTTCACAAACTCATTCCTCCATGCCATACCGATATCTTTCCAGCCTGACCATGCAATACTTAAAGCTTGTACCTTTTTATTTTGTTTTCCAGCCATAGACATGAAGCTTGTAATAAAGTTATTGGCAGAACAATAATCCAGCTGTGCTTCGTTTCCAAATCTGCCTGAGATGGAAGAGAAGCCAATGATAACCTTTAATTGTTTCTTATCCACAAACCTGTATAAATTGCATAACCCCTTAGTCTTAATTGTGAAAACTTCGTTAAATTCTTCTTCAGTTTTTTTATCCAGCACATTGCTTTTTTCAACGCCTGCAGCATGGATTACCACATTGACCGGTCCATGAACATTGACTGCACTCTTTATAGCAGCTTTAAGTTTGTCACAGTCCCTAACATCACAGTTAATATATAATACAGAACAATTCTTTGATTTCAGTTCATTCATAACAGCAAAAACAGATATTGATTTTAATATTTTGTCATACTCCTTTTGAACTTCTAAAGGTGTTGCTTTAATCCCTTTTTCCAAAAGAGCATCTCTGATCTCAATTTTCTTTTTCTCTAAAGAAGATAAATCAAGTTTGGAAATTTCATCAATATCTGAAGGCAGCGAAGTCCTTCCTATAATTGTGAACTTTCCAGTTATCTCATTTGATAACTTCCTTATAATCTCTGCAGCTATTCCATTTCCTCCTCCTGTAATTAAAAAGTGCCCATCATTAAGCTGCAAATCATTTTTAAGATCTGACCTATCTAAATTATCAAGCTTTATAACTACCCTCTTATTATTGATATAACCAGTTTCGAGGGAACTTCCGCAAGCTTCAATTTCATCTATAATTTTTGCTAAAGCCTCATTATCCAGTATTTTTTCTCCAAAGCCTCCAATATCCAGTACTTTAACCCTGCATTCAGGCCATTCTTTTCCAAGACCTTTATAAAACCCGCAGATAGCCCCGTAGAAAGGATCAGGTATAACATCCGACTTATTGGCAAATCCAAAGGTGCCATCCATGGCTACAGCTGCAATTATCCTTACTTCAGGTTTCTTTACGGCTTCTGAAAGACTCTTGTAGAAAACGAATCTTGACTGACTGCTTAAGGTAAGATATTTATCCTCTTCAGCCTCAGATAAATTTGAAACATCCACATTTAACCCAATATGAGTTAAGTCGATAATAACCTCAATACTTTTCCAAGCCAGATCCTTAACCTTTTTTTCTATATCATGAGTATTCATTGGATATACGAAATTAAAGCAGTGCAAATTATCAGTATATTTTTCAAAAAAGGCAGATGCCTTTTGCACAGTGTCTTCCTTATCACCTATTATCAGAACATTTTTTTTTTCAATTTCAAAATCTTTAGAATTTATATTCTCTTCTACAACCACAGGTACCTGCATGCATAATTGTCTCTCAAGATTATCTGCAATTGGTTTCTCATCATTCTCCCTGTCTAACTGGTCATATGTTTGTTGCTTTTCGTCACTAACACCAGGCAGCTTCTCGCTCTTTATATCAAAGGTGCTTTCTATGAGCTCAATAATTGAACCTATTGTCCTTATTCTTGATGAATTTAGTATGTTAGGATCCTCAATTTTAAACATCTCACCAATCTTTGAGAAGATTGTTGCCTGCTTTATAGTATCTATTCCCAAGTCAGCTTCAAATTCCATTTCGCTTTCTAACATTTCCTTCGGGTACATGGTTATTTGAGATATTATATCTAAAATGGCATCTCGACTACCGCTATCAGTAGAACCCGCCGCATTTTTGCATTCTATTCCATCGCTTTTATTTTGTCCTTCGGTTTTACCATGTAAAAGCCTTACAATGTGTCCTATTGTAGGATAATTTGATAGTGCTATTGAGCCATAATATTTTAGCCCAAACTTCTCTGATAGCATTGAAAAAATTGTTGCCTGTTTTACTGTATCTATTCCCAAATCTGCTTCAATTTCCATTTCAATATCTAACATATCGACAGGATACTTTGTTATCTCTGAATAAATTTTCAATACCTCGTCTTTCATACTGCCGTAGTTCTCGACTAAATTCTCCTTATTAACTGAGCCGTTACTCTCTTTTAAATTATTTGTATCATTTTGAAAAGATTTTCTATAACTGCTCTCAAGGAATGAGTCATGATAGCCTTCTTCCTTGTTTCCAAACATATTTGCACTTTTAGAGCTTAATTCTTCCTTTTTGCTTGCATAATTGGCATTTACCGATTCAGCCACCAAAATCCTTCCATGGGAACTGAGTTTGGCATCATTGGAGTCTGCTATGAATTTTATCCAATTTTCATAAATAGTTTTATCAAACACCCTGTCATCACCATCAGAAACCTTTTGCAGCAAATGGTAGTTTCCGTTACCTCCAAAGGCAGAAACTCCTCTTAATACATATTGAAACTGGTATGAACCGCCCTCGGACAAATTAAGTCCCGACAAATCAGGGTCTTCCACCTTGTAATTTGAAATAGGAGGTATCTTCTGGTATTGCAGAGCCTTTGCAGATAGAGCTTCTTCAAGGGAAGCACCCATTGTATGCCCTGTCATACCTTTTGTATTTATTACTTTTATATCCTTAAACTTTTCTCCAAAGGCATGTTCAAGAGACCTTTTCTCCATTTGCCCGCAGCCGCCATTCTTAGGCGAAAATGTTTCATGAGAACAGTACACAGTTTTTGAAGCAATATCTGCTCTATTTATACCATGCTCATTTTCCATTTTTAAAAGGAATCTATCCAGCTCTATACAATGTCTTTTTGTATCGACTTTAGAATTATGTCCTGCTGAGTTAAACATGTGAGTACCAAGTATCCTGCATATACCCTTCATACCCCTTTTTTCAACATCAGCTTCCTTCTCGATTACAAGACCTACAGCACCTGAACCGAGGATCATTCCATTTCTCCTGTTATCAAAAGGTACAGCAGCTTCAAAGATATCATGGGAATCGGAAAGAACACCAATACTGAAAAATGCTGCACCTATCCAGGGAAGCATAGCTTCAGTACTAGAGACATCGGCACCAATTACAATAACTCTTTCAGCCCTCCCGGTCCTAATCATATCCTCAGCGATTGATACAGAGCTTGCCGTTGAAGAACAAGCTGTATTTACATATAAGTTAGGTCCTGTAGCACCTATAAGCTGTGCGAACCTGTTATTTGCCTGTGAAGACAAAACAGTCATAAAGTTGTGGTTGAATTCATATATGTCTTGCTCTGTATAGTTTCCTACAAGTCTTGAATAATGTGCATTAAACCAGTCTGTAAGTAACTTCCTGGAGTTATTGTCGCCAATTTTGGAAATAACAGAACCATAGAAATCAATGATATCCATTTTGGGTTTTGATCCAAATTTGCTTGCAGTATACTTGGACACCTGGGTTATAACATTGTCTAACGGAAAAAGGCCATTTGCGAATATTATAGCTGTATTTTCCCTCATCTCTTCAGGTAAAACAAATCTTCCCGGCAGTAAAGAACCAGATGCCGTCTTGATATATTCTCTAACAAGAGGAATACCTGCATCTTTTAATGCTTCATAACCGGCTGCAACCCCGGCACAAACAGCAAGGCTGGTTTGCTTGAGAATTTTTTCATCCATGAGGTAATCCTCAATCATATCAATTTGACCAAACTTTCCTGCAAACTTTATGATTTCATTAATTGACGATATCTTTTTAAATTCTGTCACTTCTTCAGTCTTTAATAATCTTGTTATATTTAAATCCAATATACTGTTTTGCTCTTCATCGGTAAGCATTTCAATAAAGTTTGTCCCTTCAAACAGGAGATCAAAATTATTATCTGAAAATGCCTTTTTAAATGTACCTGGCAGCCCTACAGATACACCACTGTATACAATACTATGATTACTTAACAATATATTATTTGTATGAGAAATACCGCTATCTACAGTTCTTAATAAGCTTCTATTGGTTTCACATGTATTTTCTTTAGACCCACACATGTTCTCACTTGTTTCAAGCATATTATTATTAGGCACCATAGATACATCCACACCAATTGCAAAAAGTGCAGCTATGGCCTGTTTGAAAGATTCTGCAGAATTCTTGCCTTTGAAGTTGACAGGTATCACTTTTACATCTTTATTATCCAGAATATTCTTAGCAAGGTTTGTCAACACATTGGACGGACCCGCTTCAATAAATACCCTGACACCTTCATCATAGAGCTTTTCAATAGAATCAATGAAATTAACAGGTGATGTAATTTGATCTTTAAGCGAAACTGCCAAATCCTGAAGCTTATCTTCAATATTGCTGTAAAATTCCTTAAGGTGGCAAGCCATTATTTTGGATTTGGGCTTATTGAATTTCAAATCCTTGATTTTATTATAAAAATCCTCAGCAGCCTCTTTTATAAGCTCAGTATGAAAAGCATGGGACACATTCAGTAAAGTGTATGTAATTTTACTCTCAGATAGAAGCCTCATAAAGCTTTCAATTTCAGAAGCTGCTCCACCCACAATAGTCTGCATATGAGAATTCATATTGGCAATTCTTACATGTATCCCATTTTCTTCAATTATCCTGGCAACATCACTCTTGTTTGCCTTTACACTAAGCATTTGGCCTCTTTTGTCCTGATCTATCTCATCGAAGCAATAGCCCCTCTCTCCAACCATATATACAGCTGATTTGAGGTCAAGAATTTCTCCTGCATAGAAAGATGTGACTTCCCCAAGGCTGTGCCCTATCATATAGTCTGCTTTGACACCCGCTTCAGTTAATAGCTTATACAACGCCATGTTGCTGAGAAAAATTGCAGGATGGGTATTTTTTGTGTTTCTTAGCTGGTTAAAAATCTCATCTTCATCATCACCAAAAATTAAAGGCATTAATGAATAACCATAATTGGCTTTCCAAATATTATCCACCTGAGTGTAAAAAGACTTTACAATTGGATAGCTTTCATATAATTCCTTGAGCATATTTGGATACTGGGAAGCCTGTCCCGGAAACATAAATGCTATTTTATCCGATGCCACAGGCTCTTCGCTTCCGATAAAAATTCCCTTTGCCAAGAGCAATCCGTCATCCATCTTTTTGTCGCCATCTATCCGCTGGCAAACTATGCTCCATTTTTCTCTAAGTTCATCATAGGAGCTTGCACAGATAGCAACACGTATCTTCATTTTAGCCGCTGCTTTTACATTGTGGCTGTATGCAGCCTTTCCAAAATCAGTTCCCAATTCTCCACAGCTTAAAAAGCTCTCAAAGGACTCTCTTACTTCGCTCAATGTATTACCTGATAAAAGTACGGCTTCTTTTTGACATTTACAATTATCATCACGAATATTATCACTCTTTTCACAAAATTTATCATTGAAAGAGTATGACTTTTTAACAAACTCTTGCCTGAATTCTTCAAGGCAAAAATGGTAATCAGCACCGCCAAACCCAAATGAGCTTACATTAGCCCTTCTAGGATGGGAAATCTGTTCATTCCATTTTATTCCTTCAGTTAAAATATAAAATGGAGAGTCCTCTATTTTAAGGTTGGAATTAATCTCTCTTACATTTGCAGTAGGAGGTAAAAACTTATTGTGTAGTGCCATAGAAGCTTTTATAACACCTGCAGCACCGGCAGCATTCCTCAAATGTCCAATGTTTGATTTAATTGATCCAACACCACAATAGTTTTTTCTACTTACTCCCAAATCACTAAATGCATTTTTTAATGCTGTTATTTCAGAGACATCCCCGACACTGGTACCTGTTCCATGAGCCTCAATCATTTCAATAGTTTCAGCAGAGTAACCTGCCATTTTTACAGCGTTTTTAATAACCCTGACCTGCCCATCAGCACTTGGTGCTGCAATATATTTGCCTTTTCCGTCGCTTCCCTGTCCATATCCAGATACGACAGAATATATAAAATCCCCATCTCTTATGGCATCAGAAAGCCTCTTTAATGCTATTACACCGCCTCCTAAACCCATTACAAAGCCATTTGCACGGGAATCAAAAGGAAATGATCCATCAGGAGATAATGCATTTATTGCTGAAAATGCTACAAGGCCTACTTCAGTCAACGTAACCTCTACTCCGCCTGTTAAAACAAGGTCATATTCATGATTCAAAAGCCCGGATACACTGATGGCTATAGCTGTTAATGCAGATGCACATGCTGAATCTACAGTATATGAAGGCCCCCGAAAATCAAATATATTTGATATTCTGCCTGCTGTGAGATTTTGCAAATACCCCGTAGTACTGTCCTCTGTGATATTTAAGTTGTCCTTTAGCAATCTTTCCTGTATCTCCTTAAATATACCTTCAATTTGCTGAAACGTTGGATTCGACTTTAATTCAGGGTGGTTTAAAAATTCACTCTCCACCCTTTGTAAAAAAGTTCTCCTGACAACGTTTTCAAAATTGTGCCCTGGTGCACTTGTATTAAGAATTACTGCAGTCCTTTCCTTTGAGATACTGCTCTTTATCTCCTGCATGACCTGATCAACACAATAAATTGTGGCATGCTGATTAGGGTCCATATACTCCGCTACCGCGGGAGGAATTTTATACTTTCTGCATAGTGCTGTATTATCTAGAACGTCAGGAACAGCCGCAATATTGGTATAAGTCTTGTTTAATTTATTGGCTTTACCAAAATACTCTGGCTTATAATATATGCTTTTGTTATAAAACCTATCAGGTATCTCCCTTATGGAAATCTTTTTATCAAGTATATTTTTCCATAATGTTTCAATTTTATTTGCATCAGGAAGCAATGCACCCATTGCTATAATTGCAATTCTATCCTCCGGATAATAGTATTTACTCATTTTAACCTCCATCTCATTCCATACATCAAAAGCCATTAGTCGTCCAAGCATTATAATAACGGCGTTATCAAAAAACTAGTAATTTGGGTATTTCAAAAATTTGAATATGCTAATATTTCACATGTAATATGTGAACAATGTATTTTTGAAATGCCCCTAATAGCATTTTAAATCTGAAAAATTAAATAAAATTATAAATTATTGTAGAAGTTTACAATATCTGAAGCCAGCCTTGGAACCCTTAAAGCATTTAAGTGTCCTGCCGAATAGACAGACACATTCCTTATGCCGGTTTTTTTAATAAATGTCTTATATTTGTTCTCAGAAATAATTTGATCATAGACGGAATATGCAACAGCAATCATATTATTATCTATTTGATAATCAATATTTTGACATGGATCCAATTCTTCAAGCATTCTTGTATATTCGCCCATATCAAATCCGCTGTTTATGATATCCCTCCCAATAGTAGTAAGTAACGGGTTGTCCAATACCAACCTGGAAAGTTCCGTTACAGGATTAAACAAAAAGGTTTTTATGTTTTGTTTCTTTAATATATAGTACTTAAATGCCATGCATCCCCCCATACTAAAACCGGTTAATGTTGTTTCCAACCCATTAAAAGCTTTTATAAAGCTCAAAGAAGCCTCAATATCAAACATGGATTGTGATATGGCATTACATAATCTGTAAATGTCCGCACTAAAAAAATATTCCCCGCTAAAGCTGCTTTGGTGGGGTTTCCTTTCAAAATGGTATGGAAGCAACATAATAAATACATTAACATTTAAAAAATTAAGCTGCTTAATAAGGTACATATAATTTGCCATATTATCATCAAACAATCCATGCAATAGAAGTATATTGCTTTTTGGATTATCTGCAGGATAATAATAAATGTAAACCTTGTCATTCTCCACATAATGATTTGACCTACAATAAGAAGGTATACAAAAACTGGTAATACCATCTCTATTAACCAGTTTCTCTGCTTTTGATCTATCAAAAGACAGATTGTCAAGATCCTTAAAAGAAATATTGCTGTTTTTAAATAAAGAATTCAATGGAGAGTGACTAACTTTTAAAAGCTTTTCATTTATTAATTTTTCAACTGCAAAAGAGTCAACAAATTTTGAGCTAGTCTCATTCATCTTTACATTCTGATTCCCTTCAACTAATCAAAGACTTTTTAATGCTTTTTTGTCAATCTTTCCAAGGTTATTCCTTGGAAACTCTTCCAAAACAGATATGTATTTAGGTACTTTAAAGTTGGCAATTTTACCGGATATGTATCTTATCAAGTCCCTCTCATTCCATGATGCATTATCCTTTAGAACAACAAATGCTTTTACAATCTGTCCATATATTTCATCTTCTATGCCAACAGCAGCTGCGTCAACAACATCCTTGTGAGAGTTTAATACAGCTTCTATTTCAAGAGGAGATATCTTTAAACCTGCTACATTGATAAATTCAGTCTTTCTACCGCATAGAACAAAAGAACCGTCACTTCTTCTATAGCCATAATCCCCTGTATAAACCTTCCCATCGCGAAGTCTTTCTTGTGTCTCCATCGGCTTATTCAGGTATCCAAGCATTAAACCTCTGCCTGATACTCGAAGTTCACCAATGATTCCATCCTCACAAACATTCCCATCTTCATCAACAGCTTCAACCTCAAGAATGCCCTTTGGTGGAAATCCAACATTACCAGCAGGCTCAGGAAGCATAGACATTCTAGTAGCTATAAGAGTCGTCGTCTCGGTCATACCATAGCCTTCATCCAAATATATTCCGGTGGCTTTATACCATGCCAGCGATGTTTCATAGCTTAGCGGTGCAGCAGCTGAAAACGCAGCCTTGAGCTTCCTTAAGGAATCATATATGGAATCATATCTTAGAAGCTGCTGGTAGTGCGTAGGCACTCCAAACATATGTGTGATGTTCTCACTTACAATTGTTCTTGATATTTTTACAGGCTGGAATGCCCTCAAAAAAACTACGGCTGCTTTACCGCACAAAGCCGGTATCAGAATAGATACGGATCCGAATCCATGTGAAAATGGTACAAAGCACAATATGCGGTCCTCCGGAGTATATGTGTACATACCACTATTACTCTTTTCTATAAATGTATAAAAGCATCCTGTTGTAAGCATTACTCCCTTTGGTTTTGATGATGTTCCAGAGGTATACAACAACATAGCCAGCTCATTTTCCTCATAATTGTAGTATTCTTCGCTATCGCTGCCGCAAGTGATACCCGCCAATTCTTTACGATATGCTTCAATATTTATAATATCCGCATCTATCTCACTTCCGTCCTTTAATTCGGCTCGTATATCCTTTTCTTCCAGATAAGTAATCATACATTTAGAGCCAGAATCCTGTAAATAGTAAATTAATTCTCCTGCTTTATATAATGGGTCAACAAGGCACACAACACCGCCTATATACTGTATAGCCAATAAAATTACTGCTGCATCAATACCATTATAAAGATGGGTCAATACGACTGTTCCCGGCTTGTAACCCTTCATTCTCAGATACTGTGCAGTCTTTCTTACTTCATTTATAAGCTCTCCATATGTAAGCCTGCTGCCATTTTCAGCATCTATTAATGCCTCAAGATCAAAACTTTTTGTGTCGGTATTAAAAAGCAAATCACAATAATTCACAAAATTCCCCCAATCATTAATCTTGTAAGTAAGTAAGGAATGATTGAAATATTTCAATATTCCTAGTATCTAAAAATCATTCCACCACTGCTTGCACCAGCTCCGTGTGCCTGCATCATAACCAGGTCACCCCGTTTTAAACGGCCTGATTCTATAAGATGGTTTAGATTTAGTGGACTCATGGCGGCTACTGTATTACCGTGTTTATAAAATAAGCTTGTACTTTTCTCTTTTGGAATCCCAATTCCTTTCAACTGGGCCTCCCATATTCTAGTAGATTGATCCGAAGTCACAAAATGATCCATATCATCAATTGATCCCCCAAAATCGGACAAAAGCTTGTCAGATACAACTTTTGCATACTGTGCTGAACTTTGAAACACTAAGTTTCCATCAGCAATCTTCATAAAGAAAATACTTGAGTCAACATTTTCACCACTATTTTTGTAGCTGGTTCCGTACCTTATGAGGGCGTTGTCATATAAAAAATGATTTGTAATTATATATGATGAAAAAAAGTGCTTTACATCGGAATACCCAATAAGCATTGCTGCAATTGCATCACCAAATAAAAATACTGTTTTGGGATCGGGCATATTCCAATAATGGCTGCATTTTCCCATAGCACTGCCCCCTAGTATAAGTACATAATCATCACCTGAAGCTATGTACCTGATGGCTAGATCCATTGCATGCACGAAGCCGCTGCAGGCAGCAAAAATATCAAAACCAGGTATACCTTTTTTTGCACCTAATTTTCTTAATGCACCAATAGAAGTGGCCGGTACATGATAATCACCAGCCAATTTTGTAAAAACAATCCTATCGATACTGCCAATATCAACATTTGCCCTTTCAAGACATTGGTTGATTGCTGCCGCCATCAGATCTTCAACCTTTTCATCAAGGCCTGTCCATCTTCTCTCCTTTATACCCAGTGCGTATTCAACAGCTCTGTCTGTAGCAATTATATTATATTTATCAATAATATCCTGATTAGTAACTACATTTTTAGGAAGACCTACTCCAGTTGCCAAAATCTTGGAGTACCTGCTGATTTTAAGTGGCTCTATGTCGGGAAATACAAAATTCTGCAATTTTCTCCTCCACTTTTTGTAAATTTATTTATTTTGAATCTTTTCATAAATAGAATTTGCCAAATTTTTCATGACAAATAATTCAGGGTCACCTTCCATCATAGGAATAGAGAATGTCTCTGAAAATCTGAATCCCAGCTCCACTATAGCTATGGAATCTGCACATAGCTCATCAACCAGGTTTGTATCAGGCTGCACCTCCTTTTCATCTACCCGGAGGTAATCAACTATCAACTCTTTTGTCTTTTCATATACTTCATCGTAATTCATCTTTTTCCCCCAATTCTATACTCTATATATAATGCCGCCTCCACTTATACCTTCACCATGTGAAATCATCATAATATTCATACCTTTTTCAATCTTTCCTTGACTAAAGCCAAAATCAAGCTGTAAAGGAAGCATGGCGGACATTGTATTTCCATAATTCTCTATAAGTGATATGCTCTTATCTTCACTAAAACCAAGGGTCTCTAATGTTAACTCCCAGATCCTTCTATTATTTTCAGTGACTAAAACCATATCGATTTCTTTCAACGAAAGGCCGCTTTCTTCGAGCAGACTGTTTGAAACCGCAACAGAAGCCTCCCTGTAAAATTCTTCAGCCTTTTTCCAATTATCCATTCTATATGTATCATACAAAGCGGGTAAATCAGAATTAAGGCCCATATCTGCTATTGTTAGCGGGCTTATAGCGTAAGCAAGCTCATAAAATTCACAATTGGAATAGAAGTAGCTTGCTAAAATATGCTTTTCACTGGAATGACTGAACAAAACCGCAGTAGAAGCATCACCAAACAGGAATGCTACTCTTGGATCAGTCTTGCTGACCATCCTGTTAATAATTCCCCCAGAAGCTAAAAGAATATGCTTATCTCCAGTGTTAATATACTTAGATATCAGATCAAAGGCTATCAGAAACGAAGATATACCTCCATCGATGTCAAAGGCCTGAATTGCCTTTCTATTCCCAAGCTTTTTTTTCAAATTGCTTGCTGTCATCGGAAGGATATTGTCACCGATATACTTATTTACAAAGACTCTTGACAGACAATCCGGTTCAAAACTACATTGATTTAAACATTTTTGTGCAGCAAGACATAATAAATCGCTATCCTCAGAAATTTCATCTGCAACATGTCTTTTATCAACGCCAACGGACTTAATAATGGCGGGGCTTTTGAATTCTAGACCATACATTTCTATTATTTCATCAGTACTAATTGTTGTTTCAGGTACAAATGATGCAATTGAGCGTATTTCACAATAGCGGCTAATGTTTTTCTTCTTTAATTTAGGAAAATAAAATTTATTTTGACTCATAACTCCATATACTTCCAATAAAAAATACTTTTAAAGCTATACTCATTACAGGAACTCTTTCTACTAACATATTATAACATACTTATAATAAAACAACAGATTATTTTTGTTATTTTTTATGGATTTGACTTATTATTCTTAATTTATACAAGACTGCAAATAATACTTGCTTATATCTGTAAATTCTGCATTATTTTATATTATGACACAATTTATAATTAAAAGCAATATAAAAAAACAATATAAAAAAGTGATATAATTACTCATTGTCCGCAAATAAAAAATAAAGATATGCACTTATATTTAGGTGCATATCTTTATTTTTTAAGTTTATTTATAAGTTACAAATGCTAAAGAAAACACTTAGTCATTTTTCATTTATGCCTTAACAACAATATTAACCAGTCTGCCAGGTACCGCTATAACCTTCACAACTGCTTTACCATCGATAAGCTCTTTAGTCTTATCATTACTAAGAGCAATTTCCTCTAATTCTTTTGGATTTAATTTTGAAGGAACAACAAGCTTATCCCTAACTTTTCCATTAATCTGTACCACTATCTCAATCTGGTCTTTAACCAAAGCCTCTGAATCATACTTAGGCCACTGTTGGTTATGAACACTGCCGCTTCTTCCCATAAGGCTCCAAAGCTCTTCGGTTGCATGAGGAATAAACGGTGCCAGCATAATTACCAGACTGTCAACTGCTTCCTTTAACACAGCCTTATTTTTGTTCTCATCCTTAACCTTTTCCTTGTATGCATAAAGGGCATTGATAAGCTCCATTACTGCACTTATGGCTGTATTAAAATTAAACCTCTCACCGATATCATCAGTTACTTTTTTGATTGTATAGTTTATAACATAGCGAATTTCCTTATCTTGCTCAGTTAATGATGATTTATCAACTTCTCCTGCATTCTTGATAAGAGGTAAAAACTCATCGATGATTCTCCAGACCCTGTTTATGAATCTGTAGCACCCCTCAACTCCCTGATCGCTCCATTCTAAGTCTTTTTCCGGTGGTGATGCAAAAAGTATAAATAGTCTTGCAGTATCTGCACCATATTTTTCTATTATCTCCTCAGGGCTGACAACATTACCTACGGATTTTGACATTTTAATGCCATCCTTAAGAACCATACCCTGGGTAAGGAGATTTTTGAATGGTTCCTCCTGGGACACATATCCCATGTCATGTAGTGCCTTCATAAAGAATCTGGAATAAAGAAGATGCAAAATAGCATGCTCTACTCCACCAATATACTGATCTACAGGCATCCAGTAATCTGTGCTCTTTTTGCTGAAAGGCTCTTTACTGTTGCACGGATCTGTATACCTCAAGTAATACCATGAAGAACACACGAAGGTATCCATTGTATCAACTTCTCTTCTGCCAACTTTTCCGCATTTTGGACATTTTGCTGCAATAAAGGATTGGCTGCCAGCCAGCGGCGATTCACCAACACCGGTAAACTTAACATCTGTTGGAAGTACTACCGGTAATTCCTCCTCAGGAACAGGCACTGTTCCACAGTCATCACAATATATAACAGGAATTGGTGCTCCCCAATATCTCTGCCTTGATATCAGCCAGTCTCTGAGCCTGAAGTTGATTTTCCTCTCACCAAATCCCTTTTCTTCAATATAATCTATTATTTTACCGATAGCCTGGTCACTCTTTACCCCATCAAACTTATCTGAATTTACTAAAAACCCTACTTCCTCAAATGCACATTCCATTTCAGAAGGATTAAGGGTAACACCCTCAGGCTGAATAACCACTTTTAACGGAAGATTATATTTTTTAGAAAACTCAAAGTCTCTCTGGTCATGAGTAGGAACCGCCATTACAACACCAGTACCATATTCGGCCAAAACATAATTTGCAAGATACAAAGGTACTTTATCACCATTTAATGGATTGATGACATATCTTCCGGTAAATACCCCTTCTTTTTCAGTTTCATTAGAAGTCCTCGCAATTTCATTTAAAAACTTCATCTTCTCAATAAACTCGTTACATTGCTTTTCCTGCTCTGTTCCAGCTATAAGCTCTTTTACAATAGAGTGCTCCGGTGCTATAACCATATAAGTAACACCATAAATGGTGTCAGGCCTTGTTGTATATACCCTGACGGATTTATCCATGCCATCAACCTTAAAATCCACTTCAACACCTTCACTCCTGCCAACCCAATTCTGCTGCATGGTTTTAACCTTGTCAGGCCACCCATCAAGCATTTGTATATCATCTAAAAGCCTCTGTGCATATTTTGTTATCTTAAAATACCACTGCTCAAGATCTTTCTTGCCAACATCAGATTTACAACGCTCGCATTTTCCATTTACAACCTGCTCATTTGCAAGCACTGTTGTACAGGATGGACACCAGTTTACAAAGGATTTTTTCTTATAAGCCAGTCCATTTTTATAAAGCTGCAAAAACATCCACTGAGTCCATTTGTAATAATCCGGATGGCAAGTGGCAACTTCCCTATCCCAGTCATAGCTTATACCAAGTTCTTTAAGCTGCCTTCTCATATTTTCTATATTGGACCAGGTCCAGTCATTTGGATGTATTCCCCTCTTGATTGCAGCATTTTCAGCCGGCAAACCAAAAGAATCCCATCCCATTGGATGAAGGACATTAAACCCATTCATTTTCTTATACCTGGCAACAACATCACCAATTGAATAGTTTCTTACGTGACCCATATGAAGATTTCCTGATGGGTACGGAAACATCTCAAGCACATAGTACTTTTCCTTATCATTGTCGGAGACCTTAAATACTTTTTCTTTCTCCCATAAATCCTGCCATTTCTTTTCTATTTCTCTATAGTTATAATGCATAGAGGTACCTCCATTGTAATAATGAGCTTAATTTATGATAAGTCACGATCAAAAAATAACTTCCGCTATAAATTTCGCTCATGTGTTGACTTAACTCGTCAACACCCAGGATGCATGGCGAGCAGTTTAGCGGAGCTAAACGACCAGCCGCTCAAAAGCGGAAGTAATTTTTTAATCATACCTAAATTACACTTTATATGACAAAACGCCGTCGGCCCATAGCCTTTCAAGATTATAAAATCCTCTGTCCTCTTCATGGAATATATGAACTACAACCTCACCATAATCAAGTAATATCCATCGTGCACTGTTATATCCTTCCTTATGATAGCACCTTAGGCCCAGTTCTTCCATTTTTTCTTCCAACTCATCAGATAATGTTTTAATATGTGTTGAAGAAGTACCGTTACAAATAACAAAATAATCAGACAAACTAGATATATTTTCAATACTAATCACATTAATATCCTTGGCTTTTTTGCTATCTAAAATCTCAACGATTTTATCAACCATTTCTTTTGAATCCAATACAGCTTCATCCCTCTCACTATCAAATTTTATTCACAATCCTAAAATGAATTATACTATTAATAATATTATTTGTGAACTAAATGTTTTCAATAATAATTTTATGTTAACGTTTTTAGTCATACCATATCTATGGTAGGTAATCGCCACCTAAAATAATTGTTACATCCACTTTGGTGTTTTTTATAGATTCCTTTGATAATTTTCCTATCTTAATTAGTTTTATTACATCATCACCATACCCATTATTGTTTCTCTCAATGACTTTTGTTTTACTGGTAAATTTGCCCGATTTAACAGTTATAACTTTAAGTCCGCTATTCTTCAAAGTATTGCCTAAACTCGTTCCTACACCATTTTTGCCTGTACTGTTTATTATTTCAACCCTAATACCGGATGCCTTTTTTTCACTGTTTGAGCTTGTACTATTTTTTTCTTTTGGCTCACTGGTATTAATGGCAGTCTTCTGCTCCTCAGCTACAGGAGTGGGTACTTCCTTTTTTTCACCCGTTGCAACTGTTTGTTGAGCAGCAGGCTTTCCCTTTGCAAATATCCTCGAATCCTTAGTGAAATTCACTGCTACAACCAGTGATAGAACAATAATTATTATGGACCCGAACAACAGAAAAATATGTTCAAAATGGTCCAATATATGCTTCTTATTTGACTTTGACACTTTAAACCATCTCCTTAAGTTCCATAATTCCTGCAATTTAATGTTTTTTTAAATTAAAAGGTTACTCAATCTTAATTGCATTACTTAGAATAAAGTTCCTAGCATTTATGGCATCAACATGAATAAGTCCCTTTTTTTCGATTATATGCGATATGGTTTTATCAAGAGCCATCAGAATTACTCTGTCAATGTTCTTAAAGGCTTCCTTTCTGGCCTCTTCAACACCTTGAAAATTTCTGCCGGGCTCAATGTAATCTGCAATAAATATAATTTTTTCAAGCATGTCCATATCAGCTCGTCCAGTTGTATGGTATTTTATTGCCTGTAGGATATGCGGATCCTTTATTCCATACTCTTCTTTTGCAATCTCTGCACCAATAGATCCATGCAAAAGTGAAGGCTGAATTCTGGAAATCTCATCAATACTAATCCCATATTTTTCGCAGGCCTTAAAAGCTTCATTTCCCTTTACTTCCCTGGCACAGTCATGAAGCAGCCCGGAAATTGCAGCCTTTTCCCTGTCAACATCGTTAATCAAAGCAAGCCCCACTGCGGTTTCCATAACCCCTACCGAGTGCTTGAATCTTTTTTTTGAAAGAGTTTTCTCCAATTTGTTTTTTATTTCATCAATTGTCATACATTTGCCCTTCTATACATTATAAATCTTTATTCCTACATAAAAAGCAATTAATCTAAAATTTATCTATCGCTTTTTATATATAAATTGTTTTTGTAAATATATTCTTCAACACATTCAGGAAGTAAATACTTTATGGATTTACCTTCCTTAATCCTATTCCTGATATCTGTTGATGAAATCTGAACCATCGGTATATTAGCAACTGTTATGTCTGCATTGTATTGTTTTTTTAGATGCTCAATCTCATTATAAAAGCTTTCATCAATATAATCAGGTCTAAGGGCAGATATGAATTTGCACATGGTGAATAACTCTTCAAAGTTTTTCCATGTTATCAATTCTTTAACCACATCAGCACCTGTTATAAAATACAGTTGTGCACTTTCCCCGTAAATCCTTTTAAAATGTTTTACTGTGTCTATTGTATAAGTGTATCCTTCTCGTTCCACCTCTACACTCGAAACCTCAAAGCAGGGATTTGTATAGACAGCTTTTTTAACCATATTAAGCCGGTCTATAGGGGACGTGACATTCATATTTTTCTTATGAGGAGGCATTCCAGTTGGCACAAATATAACCTTATCCAGCCCAAAAGTATTTCTTATATTTTCTGCTATTATAAGATGTCCATAGTGTATAGGATCAAAAGTACCACCTGAAATTCCAATCTTAATATATCCTGGCATAGTTATTCTCCAAAAATTTGCTCCATATATTATAGCACAAAAAATCCTAATTATAAAGGAAAATGATTTACAATTAGGATTATAAATTGCAAGTTTAAATTTACGTGAAATTTTTGGTAAATGTGTATAATGCTAACTTACCGACTCGCTGTTTTCTCCAAAGACTCCTACAACGTCGAGCAAAAAGTTTTTTAAGTGCGGTTTATAATCTTACATTTGACGGATCAAATAACGAATGGTTCATCGGGATTTGCTTAAGACAAATGTAATGATTTATCATTATTAATTTAAAGCTGATATAAATTAATAACTCAACTTTCCCACATTAAAATATGGGTATGAACCTTGAAAAATTAATACAAATCAAGCACAAAGTTTTAACCGCTGCTTAAAGACCTTTGGTAATGATGATATAAATAAGTCCATTAT
>JAEYYB010000084.1 GCA_023430975.1 Bacillota bacterium
GTGCTCAGCCTTAAGAGATCACTCTCTTTTTCTCTTGCACTACCCATTATTTTCTTATGGGTGCAAGCTATACCAGTAATGAATTTACATTGACTTTTTGTTGAAAATTTTTTGCAACACTAATGATGTCAAAATAAATAAATATCAAATTAATTACTTTTAGCCGCTCATAAGCGGAAGTAACTTTTCATTCATTCCTTAAGAATTATCATTAACTCTCTTATCTCAGCAGCGATCTCTTCTGCACACCTTTCATACACTTCCAGAGAACCTCCAAAAGGGTCCCTTACATCCAAGCTTCCGGTATCTTTAATGCCTTTTGAGTTTTTTCTCACAAATTCCTTTATTGTGAAAGTCCTACCCCTTGCTCCCGGAAAATTGAAAACCAGTGTATCTCTATGCCCTATTGTCAATGTCAAAATTAAATCCGCCTTATTTATCAAGTCACTGTTTATTTGTTTTGATTTGTGGCCGGTTATATCTATCCCAAATCTTTCCTTCAAAACCTTAATAGAATTGGTGCTGGCGGTATCACCATCATACGCACTTACACCTGCCGATTCTACCGTAAACTTATCACTAATCTCAGGGTTTTTATCAAGTTCACTCTTAAATATGCCTTCTGCCATACTGCTTCTGCAAGTATTACCTGTACATACAAACAAAATATGTTTCACTTAATCACCTACTTTAATTATATTGTACCCTGCCGCTTTTTTCATTCTGTTCATAACTGCAAGTCCAACTCCTGTATCTTCTACTGCCTCTGCAAGGATAACTCCCACCCCTTTATTATCAAGATACCTAAGTCCCCTAAACAGATTTGAGGCTATTGTATCCGGCTTTTCCCTATCACCTAAGGACATGACTGTTCCTAAAGTATAAAACCCTTTTGTTTGTTCAGTTGCAAGTATCCCCACAGGTACATCATTTTTTTCATAACTTGCAGCAAGCTCTTTAATCTTTTCTACACACGCCTCAACATTTCCTTCTATTATTATAACATCAGCTTTTGGTGAATAATGAGTATATTTCATACCAGGTGCTTTAGGCTTAAGATCCTCTTGATTATCTGAAAGAATTGCCTTGTCAATATCAATCTTTCCAACTGCTTCTTCCAGCTGCTCTTTAGTAATTCCTCCCGGCCTTAAAATCATTGGCGGATTAACCGTTACATCTAAAACAGTTGATTCAAGACCTACCTGGGAGCTACCCCCATCAATAATTAATTCTACCTTTTCTAAAAGATCATCAATAACATGCTTTGCCTCCGTAGGACTAGGCCTGCCAGAAATATTAGCACTTGGAGCTGCAACAGGAACTCGGGATTCCTCAATAATCTTAAGAGCAATAGGATGTGCCGGCATCCTAATTGCTACAGTACTAAGACCTGCGGTTATAATTTCTGGAACACAACTTGATTTTTCCATAATCAAAGTTAAAGGTCCCGGCCAAAATCTTTCCATCAGTTTAAGTGCCAGCTCTGGTACATTCTTAACAAGGCCTTTAATCATCTCAACATTGCACACATGTACAATCAGCGGATTGTCCGATGGCCTTCCTTTTGCAACAAAAATTTCGGCTACTGCTTTCTCATCCAGTGCATTTGCACCCAGTCCATAAACCGTTTCAGTGGGGAATGCAACCAGACCTCCCGATCTTAATACATCTGCTGCAATATTGACACTTTCGATATCAATATTGTTTTTATCTATAGTCTTTATAATAGTTTTCAACTTACTGCTCCTTTTTAATAAAAACCAATTTATTTTTATCATATATTAAAAGTGATAAATCTATTATATTTGTCTGTCGCAAATCCCGTTGAACCGTTCGTTATTTGCTCCGCCAAATGTAAGATTATTAACACTTTTATAAATTATGTGCAAAACTTTTACATCAATCAATAGTCACAATTATGCCGCATAAAAGACCAAGCATATTTCCTATAACCGGCAACCTGCCTCTATATAAATTTTTTGATTGGGGAATGAGCTCACCTAAAACTATATAAATCATACATCCCCCGGCAAACCCCAAGCACACTCCTATCAACTCCTTGGATATGCCTCCTAAAAATGCACCAATGAATGCTCCAATACCCATAGGCACTCCCGTTAATGCAGTATAGAGGAAAGCTTTAAATCTGCTTAACCCTCCCAACCTCATGGGCAGTGCCATTGATATCCCTTCAGGAACATCATGAATTGCTATAACAAGCGTTATAGCCATTCCAAGCTCTACAGAAGCACCAAATCCCGAACCAACAGCTATCCCTTCGGGAAGATTATGCAGTGCCAATCCTATTGCAGTGAGTATACCTGTCCTAAGTAAACTTGAGTTCTTATACCTCTTCTTTATGTAATCTGTATTATTTAAATATTCTTCTACTACAATAATGGTCAAAACACCTGCAATTACGCCCGCAAATGCCAGATACACACCACAAAATCCGAAAGCCTCAGGTAAAAGCTCAAAGCACACAACCGCAGTCATAAGCCCAGATGAAAATTCAATAATAAAGCCTAAGGTCCGGTTGGATATATCCTTAATAAAAAAAGCCATTAAACCTCCGGCACCTGTTCCTGCAATCCCCGAGATAAGGCCTATTAATGAAACTTTTAATAACAAATCCATAAACTCACTCCAATATTAAAGAATTAATATTTGATCAACATACAATCTGCATATTAATTCTTATTCAGCAAGTGAGCCTAAAATAATAAAATCTTGATATTAATCCTCATCATCCATAGCTCCACTTCCGAGCTTTTCTGATTGATCTGTGGTAATGAGTGCATCTATAACCTCGTCAAGGTCTCCATCAACAATACTATCAAGCTTATATAATGTAAGCCCTATCCTATGATCTGTAATTCTTCCTTGAGGATAATTGTATGTCCTGATCCTCTCGCTTCTATCACCGGTTCCAACCTGACTTTTCCTTGCCTGGGCAACCTCTGAATTTTTTTGCTCCTCCGCAATCTCAAACAGTTTGGATCTCAAAACCTTCATAGCCTTGTCCTTGTTTTTATGCTGGGAACGTTCATCCTGACAGGTAACTACCAACCCGGTAGGAATATGGGTAATCCTTATTGCCGATTCAGTTTTGTTAATATGCTGTCCACCGGCACCACCAGCTCTATAGGTATCAATCTGCAGGTCAGTCGGATTTATATCAACTTCAACATCATCTACCTCCGGCAGCACAGCTACTGTGATTGTAGATGTATGTATCCTTCCGCTTGCTTCAGTTGTAGGAACCCTCTGCACCCTGTGAACACCGCTTTCGAATTTCAGCCGGCTGTATGCACCTTTTGCTTCTATGGAAAACACTACTTCCTTAAATCCACCAAGCTCTGTCGGATTTGAATCAAGAATTTCCACCTTCCATCTTTTCCTCTCAGCATACCTTGTATACATCCTGAAAAGCACCTGTGCAAACAATGCAGCCTCTTCTCCGCCTGCTCCTCCTCTTATTTCAACGATAACGCTTCTATCATCATTAGGATCCTTAGGAATCAACAGAATTTTAAGCTCCTTTTTTATAACCTCAAGCTTTTCCTCAGCCTCTTTAAATTCAGCCTGAACCATCTCCCTGAAGTCAGCATCAAGCTTGTCTTCAAGAAGTTCTCTTGCATCTGCAATTTCCTTGGTTACTTTTTTGTACTCTCTATATTTCTCAACAATCTCCAATAAATCGGAATGTTCTTTCATGTACTTTTTATATTCCTCCTGATTTCCTATAACAGAAGGATCACTGAGCTTATGATTTATTTCTTCAAATCTATCCTCAGCTGCTTGAAGTTTGTCAAACATTTTGCACCTCAACAATCAAAAATTTCAATCCACGGTGAATTATTATAACATAATTTCTAAATATTATCCACCGATTTTCTATATGTTTTGCAATTTCTCGCCATAAACGTAAAAGGCAAGGTTCACCAACCTTGCCCAAGAGATAACCAAATATAATTAGTTATAAACTTTATTTAACGATTTCAATATAACCATTGGCAGTCTCAGCAGTTATATAAACCTTATGCTCTGCATCATTAAAGTTTACGCTCTCCGCCTCAACAGTAGCACCTCCAAGACCTTGTTTTCCCAAATTATTATAAATTATCTGAGGTATCAAAAGATTAATTCCGCCGTTGGATGTCTGTGCCTTAACTTTATAGCCGTTATTGTTCATATCATTCATATTGATTTTAATCCATGCATTTGATGTTCTGAATTGTAAATCAATTTCCTTAACATCATCGGGATTCTTAATATTTTCAGCCAATAGTCTCCCATTAGTAGATACAGCTCTGATTTTTTCTGCCTTTATATGCTTTATATCAAGAGTTGCGTTGGTGGTATCAATTTCAATTTCCTTCGCTATCAGGTAACTTGCCTGAATCCTTGCATTCTTGGTGCTCAACTTGATTTTATCGCTATTGACTCCCATTATTTCGATATGTGCATTTTTAGTGTTACATTGGAAATCTTCTGAAATGGTATCCTCAACATAGATTTTCCCATTTGTTGTGGAAAGTTTTACAGATTTAAACTTAATTGCAGGGATATATATTTCATGAGTTACACTTACATTCAAACCTTTATTTATTTTAATGGAGAATTTGTCTTCGGCCTGAGTTAATCCAAGAATTTCATCTGCATTATCCTGAGGACTTCTTACTTTTGATTTTACAATTATTTTGTTGTCCTCATGCTTTTTTACAATAATACTGCCGTTTGCAGCCTCAATATCTATATCCATGCCCTCTGCTGCAATCCACTCAAAAGATCTGTCTTCTACCTTGTAGCTTCCGAACACATTAAACGCATTGGTATCGATAAAACTTCCAACAAAATCTACCATTTTATCAATGACACCATAGGTTGTAACCGCTAAATTCTTCCCAAGTTTTTCAGCTTTATCAACAAAATCCTCAACAGTCTTATCAAATTCATTTGATTTATGAACTTTTATATTTTTCTTAAGGTCTTTTTTCCACTCCTGCATCTTTTCTTTAACTTTTTCAACCTCAAACTGAAAATTGACTTGTCTCTGCTGCTTGTTTGTACCTTCTTCACGTGCATTCCCGGAACTTGAACCTTCCAAAGCTTCCAAAAGCTTGGCTGCTTCCTCACTGGATATTTTCCCTTCTTCCAGCATTTTTAATATAAGTAATTTCTCTTCATTATTTGGCATAGTTTTAATCCCTCCTGGTCAAGGTGTCTTTGATACAATTGAATCACTTTAATCTGGATTATTCCTTCAGCAGATTTACTGCTTCCTCAGCGGAAATTTCGCCTTTGTTCAACTTGTCGAGTATATCCTTCTTTCTATTGGAGATAGACGGATCCTGTTCCTGCTGATGTCCTAATGCATTAGCCACATCCTCAAGACGGTTTTTAACAGTCGGGTATGAGACCCCCAGTTCCTTTTCCACTTCTTTTATATTACCCCTACATTTTATAAAAACATCAATAAATGATTTTTGTTCAACAGTAAGCTTGCAAAATTTGCATAATTCAAAGCTTCCTTCTATATTGGTGCCGCATTCTTCGCAACCAATTCTCTTTACTATGGTGTCATTTCCACATACTGGACATTTGCCAAGCACTTCCCTCGCCATATAATCACCTCTTAATTTTTTTAACAACCATGATGAAATTATTTAAAAATATTAATTATATAATTAATATATTATCATTTCAGCACATTGTCAATAGAAATATTAATATTATTAATATACTACTTAAAAATATTAATACGATACAAATATTACCTCAAATGATGTTGATATTTTTTATCAGATTACCCTCAAAATCTTTGATTGTAATTGAATTCTCACAAATAACACCATATGAATTAGGATTGTTTTCCTTAGGCATCGAAACAGAGCCTGGATTTATAACATAAATGCCGTCTATGTTTTCAGCTTTTGGAATATGTGTATGCCCATATACAAACACATCACCATTTGAAAGCTTAGGTAAATTATTCTCATTATAAATATGTCCATGTGTTAAAAAAATCCTTTTTGATTCATATAATATTGTTGAGTAAGTTGACATTATGGGATAATTAAGCACCATTTCATCAACTTCACTATCACAATTTCCCCTCACAGCAATAATCTTGTCTGAATATCCGTTTAAAAGCTCAGCTACCCCTTTTGGATTATATTCTTCCGGCAAAGGATTTCTAGCTCCATGATATAACTCATCTCCAAGTATGGCAATAAAACTGGCTTTTTCCTTTTCAAATGCCTCAATTGCTTTCCTCGCATAAAACAGCGATCCATGAATGTCTGAAATCAATAGAATCTTCATAATTGTCTCCCTTATCTCTTTTGTTACTATTGTTACTATTGTTGCCATGTGTACTTTTGCTTTTAGTCATGATCGAAAAATAACTTTGGCTATAATATTTCAATCATACTTCAATCATACCTTAATACCATCTTGACACCAGAATGCCCAAATACTCTTTTACTGTGAGATTTATTTGGGACAACGCGTCAGCATTAGGAACCAGGTCAATCAAACCAAAACGGGTTTTAATATTGGTCTGATAATCCGTAGGATATGGTATCACATCTATTCCATGTTTCTCAAATTGCTTGACAGACCTGTGCATATGAAACGCAGAAGTTACAAGTATAGGACTTTTAAATCCATTTTTATCTATTAAACCTTTTGTAAAGTTTGCATTCTGGGTGGTATTTAAACTATTGCTTTCGGTTATTATTTTATCTTGGGGAACACCAAGTCCAATAAGGATATTCTTGCCTACAACAGCATCAGAGGCTTCAACGCCCTTTATGTTTCCACCAGAAATAAGTATTGGCACATTCAATTTATGGTATAACTGTGCACAAGTGAGAAGGCGATTAGCAGCATATCCGGATAGATGTCCAAGGCCGTTTACACCTGGAGTATCACCAGTAGCTCCGCCCCCAAGCATAATAATTACATCACCATTAACCTCAACTGGTGGAGTATACTTTTTCTCAAGTGTATGAATCATTATGTTACCCACTATAGGCATAGATAATATGTACACCCCTATCGTAACACCCAATAACAGCTTCCATATCCTTAATTTCTTCTTAAGTGCAAACAATGATACCGCAAGAAGTGCGATTATAAAAATACCTGGCGGCAGTGCAAAAGTATAGTAAAGAAATTTGACAAAATTAATCAATGATGATCCACCTTTCTTGGATAAAATCACTTGCTATTTTGCAACCTTAATTATTAAATAATGTTGCAAGCTTTTGTCTTTTATTATACTACTGAACATAATATAAATCATTGTTTAACATATTTACTTTTAATGTAATATATTGGATTTTTAAACTGCTATACTTAGTAAAAGAAATGAAGGACTTTTATGAAAAGAGCAACCTTGTCTATCCCTAGACAGTCTTTTTACACCAAATAATTAAGTCGTATACTCTTAAAAATTCAGAGTGGTTAAATTTATTATATTCTCTAATATTTCCTACTTAAAGAACGCTATCTACATATAAATTTGGTTACCTCAATCATCTTTTTTTAAACTTTCTTGGATTGTAGCACTTATTTATCTTGTGATCCATTTTTCCATGCAAAAAAGCCACTCTCTAAGGTGGCTTCTTACGCAACCTTGAAGTGGCTCATGATTAAACTTTATTTTCTTTTGATATAATTTTATTTACTTCTGATACGACTTTATTTGGGGACTACAACTTCATGTGCAGACTACAGCTCCCTGCGTCCCTCTAAAGCTTTTGCCAATGTTACTTCATCAGCATATTCCAAATCACCGCCAACCGGTAAACCATGTGCTATTCTGCTAGTCTTTATTCCAAGAGGCTTTAAGAGCTTGGAAATATACATGGCAGTCGCTTCCCCTTCGATGTTGGGATTAGTCGCAAGTATTACCTCTTTGATACTGCCTTGTCCGATTCTTCCTAACAACTCCTTAATTTTAATGTCTTCTGGCCCCACTCCATCCATAGGTGAAATAGCACCATGCAAAACATGGTATAGCCCCTCAAACTCCCTTGTCTTCTCCATAGCAACGACATCACGGGGATTTTCAACTACACATATAGTTGTGATATCCCTGTTAGGTCCGCTACATATTCCGCAAGGATCAACGTCTGTCAGGTTGTGGCATATCGAACAATACTTGGTCTTTAACTTAGCATCAATAATAGCTCCGGATAAGCCTTGAGCCTTTTCCATAGGCATGTTCAGAACATGAAATGCCAGCCTTTGTGCTGTCTTATGACCAATACCGGGCAGCTTTTCAAATTCTTCTATTAGCCTGGCAACTGGAGCTGAATAATAGTTCATTGTTTTTCTCCTATTTTAGAACAATCCTGGGAATCCGTTAAGCCCGCCGGCAACCTTACTCATTTCAGCATTTACCATTTCATCAGCTTTTCTTATAGCCTCATTAACTGATGCCAAAATAAGGTCTTGAAGCATTTCTACATCCTCTGGATCTACAACCTCAGGCTTTATATCAATTTTGACCAATTCTTTTTTTCCGGAAACAACTACAGTTATAGCTCCACCGCCTGCTGTTACTTCAACTGTCTTCTGGTGGACTTCCTCCTGAACCTTTTCCATATCCTTTTGCATTTTTTGAGCTTGCTTCATTAAGTTATTCATGTTGCCCCCAAAACCGGGGAATCCGCCTTTAGCCATTATTATTCCTCCTATATATTATCTTGAACATTTATATTATACAGTAATCATTAAAACATATACAACTTATGTTTTAAAATTTTATTAAAATAATTATAAAAAACAAGGCACCCCTTCTTTATAGAATGCCTTGTTTTTTATTTGTATTTAATAATGCATCTTTTTATGCTGTTATTTTGCTTATGTTTATTGCCCCATAGTCACTTGATACCTTGCCAAAGTTCTTTGCCACAACAATTACATCACTCATATTGATTGATCCATCCTTGTTCAAATCGCAATCGGCATTGTACTTTAAATCAGTTGATACTGCATTAAATACCTTTGAAATTTCCACCACATCTTTTATATTTACTGCATCATCAGATACACCATTGACAGGAATGTCACCAGGCCACATCACTGCCGGTGATGAGCTGCTGATGGAATAAACATAACCGCATTGCAGATTATCTATTCTCCTTGTTAAAAATCCAGGTTTGCTGATAATTACGTTATATGACGGACGTGATGATGAGGGTGAAATCTCAAAGTCTGGAATTGAGAAATACCCTTTATTATCAGTTACTGCCTTGTAAGTAGTGCCTTCAACAGAAACAGCAAATCCCGCTTTTAAGCTGGAGTCATTTAATTCTGTAGTAACATAACCGGATATACCGCTGTAATTGTCAGGAAGTCCTGTTACAAAAGGCTTGGTAGGCGTTGGTGTAGGCATAGGTGTTGATGACGGAATATTTGTACTTGGCGTTGTTCCATCAGGTTCAACACCATAAATCAGCTTACCTGCACTATAAACAGGTATGTTGGGATTATCTTCTCTTTTAGCATCAAAACCCTTGTATGAATAGTCATTGGTTCCATCCCAATTAACCCCTGAAGGTCCAGCCAAAACTACCTGTGCTTCTTTCCTGAATGATGTTGCCCCTCCTGGAACAATATTCACGCCATTAAAATCAATAAGAGCATAGTATATATGTTTATCTTCGTCATACGGGAATACTCCTCCGGACTTTCCTCCCTCAGAGTAATTTATTGTTACAGTAACATCTTTGTATGTCTTTCCTGCCGCATAAACCTCGGACAGATCCATAAAATATTTGAATGAAAGGTTATCATAAGCACGTGCCGGCCATGCTGTTTTATTGAAAAGCATTACCTTAAAATCTGTCTTGCCCTGAGAGTCAGCAGCAGATCCGCTCACATATACCTCAAGACCAGGCTTTTCAATCGCATTAAATCCGCTTATTGGTTCACCCCCATATTTATTATACATCCTTGCTAAAATCCCGGTAAAACCTGCATTGTAGTCACACGCGACCTCATTGTTTATATAATTGTTGGTTTCATCTTCATAATCGTCAGAAGCACCTGGGCCACCGGCAAGTGCTCCATAAAGCGTATGTCTATGCTTGTCAGGTATATTAAAGTTATCACCCCATGATCCGTGAGCTGCCCTGTGATGAGGATGCTGAGGCGGGTTAGTGCCATATCCAACTACATAGCTTCTGCCGCTGCTTCCCAATGCATAGTCCACCTGCTTTTTGGCAAATTCCTTGTAAGTATTCACCTTTGATGTAGGACATTCAGCAGCATCTGCATAAAGATCTGCTATGAAAGCACAAGTTGTGGCATATCTCAAAGATCCCCATGCGTCAATAAACGCCATACCCTTTGGTGAGTATTTGACACGCTCGCCGCCTACACCTGTTGTAAGCCAATCCAAATGGTTTTCCATTACTGACTTGTATATATCTTTTTTTGTAATCCTTGCAAGTAAAAGGGACGCACCTATATGTACATCATCCCAGCAATGAGCCCACTTATATTTAATAGTGGTTGTTCCCATTTCGGTACCCCATTTTGATACATATGACTCAGCCTTTTCAATATATGATTGATCCCCACCTGCGAGATAAATCCATGCTCCTGCCCAAGAAAATTCATCCCAGAAGGAACTGTGTGATTTATAGAAATTATCTGCTACCGGCGAATATGCAGCGTCACTCTTTGTTGATTCTGCAAATGCCAAAAGTTCTTCCGCATGCTTTAAACAATTCGCTGCATACGAAGGATCCACATCCTTGTAGACAATTGAAGTAGCCGCTAAAGCTGCTGCTGTTTCTGCCGATACTGTTGATGCACCATTAGAGGAGGTTGCTTTGTATGCAGGTCTTTTCAATGTCATTACTTCAGGAGCCCCCCACCAGTTATGGTCGGAAATACCGTCACCTACCTGGAAGTAGTATACATTAGGAGATGGATGACATTTAATAAAATAATCTGCAGCCCACTTAATGTTGTCCATAGCATATTTATATTGACCGCTTTTAACATAAGCATCCTTGTCTTCATAAACGCTCCATGCCAGCATAGCAAGTGTATAGGCCATAGGTAGGTTGAATTTGACATGATCTCCGGCGTCAAACCATCCTCCTGTAAGATCCAGACCTGCTTCAGCACCATCTGTCAATGTGGAATCCCCACGCCAGTTATCTCTTTTATCATCCGGAAGTTTACCGGATCTCTGAAACTCATAAAAAATTAATGATTTTTGCAATGCTTCTCCATAATTAATATTCGAAGCCGCACCATAAGCTCCTTGCGGTACTATAAACCCGACAAATACAGAAATCATTAAAAGCAAAGATATTGTTCTCTTCATTAAACCAAAACCCCTTTCTACCAAAATATCAATTAAAATTATAAAACCTTAAAATAAAAAGCTAATGATTACCCCCTTTTTCAAAAATAAATATACCTGCCGCTACTTCCTTTATGCTTGTCTTTATCTATATTATATGTGATTTTTATAAATATTTCTATCAAAACCTAGTGAAGAACCAACAATTTGTGTATAATGTAGATATATAGATATATAAATATATCATGCAACATATTCTAAATAATCTTTTTAATTAATTTTCAATTGAAGCTTTGTAGAACTTTTTATTTTTTAAGGAGGGTAAAAGTATGAATGTAAAAAAAGCTATTAAAAGCTGTACTGCTATCGTGCTATCTGTTTCACTGATGGCAGGACTGCAATTTCCCGCGTCCCAGGAAGCCAATGCTGAACTTGTAAGCGGTGAAAAATTTCTTGGAAATGTAATTGCCGGCAAAATTCCGGCAGGTTTTTCCACCTATTGGAATCAAGTAACACCTGAGAATGCAAGTAAATGGGGGCCTGTTGAAGAAACAAGGGACAAAATGAATTGGGCTAATGTTGATTTGATTTATGACTATTGCAAAACCAACAATTATCCATTCAAATTCCATACCCTTGTATGGGGAAGCCAGGAACCTACCTGGATTAAAAGCTTACCTGCAGCTGAGCAGAAAGAAGAAGTATTGGAGTGGATGGATGCCGCTGCAGAGAAGTATGGAGATTCAGAGTTTATTGATGTTGTAAACGAACCTTTGCACCAACCACCATCATTTAAAGATGCAATTGGAGGAAATGGTTCATCAGGTTGGGACTGGGTTATCTGGTCATTCCAGGAAGCAAGAAAGAGATTTAAAGGAAAGCTTCTCATAAATGAATATGGAATTATAAGTGATCCAGGTGCAACTAACAGCTATTTAAATATTATTAAATTACTTAAAGAGAAAAACCTAGTTGACGGTATCGGTATACAGTGCCACCAGTTCAATATGGACGATGTTTCCACAAGCACAATGAAGAGTGTTTTAAATACATTGGCAGCTACAGGTCTTCCAATATACGTATCAGAGCTTGACATGACCGGCAACGATGCAACTCAGTTAGCAAGATACAAGGAAAAATTCCCTGTATTGTGGGAACATACAGCAGTAAAAGGAATCACCCTCTGGGGATATATTGAAGGAACAACCTGGAAAGAGCAAACACATTTATTAACAACCAGAAACGAGGAACGTCCTGCACTTACATGGCTAAGAGAGTATTTGAAGTCAACAGTTACTCCTCTGCCCACATTTACACCGACGCCGACTCCAACGCCTGACTTAACCCAGAGAGATGCAATGTCCATCATACAAGCAGAAGATTACTCAACAGTAAGTGCTGCGACCATTGAAAAATCAGTAAATGAAGATGGTACAGTAAATATAGGATACATATCAAACGGAAACTATGTGACATACAGCAATGTTGATTTCGGCACTGCAGGATCAACTTTATTCAGGGCAAGAGTTGCATCCGGTTCACAATCCACCACAAATATTGAGGTAAGACTTAATAGTGAAACCGGTACACTTTTAGGTACTTTATACGTAAACTCAACTGGCGGTTGGAATGAATATAAAGAAAGCTCAACCGGCATCAACAAGGTTACAGGTGTCAATAAAATATGCCTGAAGTTCACAGGCCCGGTAAATGTTGATTGGTTTACTTTCTCAGCAACAGCAACACCACCTCCTGTAACTTCAGTAACACCAACAGCAGCACCTACGCCTACACCAGCAGAAAAAACTGCAGATCTAAATGGAGATGGAATCGTTAACATGGCTGATGTTATACTTATAGCCACTACTTTCAATTCCGTAAGCGGCGACAGCAAATTCAAAGCTGCATACGATCTGACTGATGATGGTGTTATAAACATGGCAGATGTATTAATAATTGGTAAGATGTTTAATAAATCAATCTAACAGTTAACAACTAACGTCATTATTTGAGTTTAATTATCGATAATATAAAAAATCCTCTCAAAAAGTATTTTCACAAAACTTTTTGAGAGGATTTTCATTTATAGGTAATTTCTAAAAAATAACTGATCAACTGGCGATTTCCCTTAACTACATTACTCATCAATAATATCTATCGGCATGTCAAACCTGTCCGCTAGTTCCCGGGTTTTTTTTACAAGTTCATCCTCTTCCTTACTAACCTTCGCCAAATTCTCACCAACACTATCCTCATCCATGCATTTAACCCTTACATCTCTTCCAAGCTTTTCTCTTAATGCATTTTCTATAAGTTCAATGTTTTCCATCTTTGATAATATAGTTTTGGCAAGTCCTTTTCCTTCACCCAATATAACTCCAATGGTTTTGCTTCCCAGCTCCACCGCTTTTGTATCCAATAGGTTTGCATAAAGCACCATTCTTCCCATATTTCTAAAATCATTAATTACCTGATCCCAACACTCTATTGACTTTAATGTATTTATATCCACTTTAGTAATATCAACATTTTCCACTTGTGAAGATGCCGGTTTTTTAGCTTCCTTTTTGTCCACCAAATTATCTTTACCATGGCCGTCTGGAATTCCCATATTACCTGGTAAAGCAGCAATTCTTGCAAACTCACCATTTTGAAGCTTGTTTTCCAATACAGAAAGCCTCTCTATTATATTATCCTGAAGCTTGTTAAAATTACTGTCACATATTTTAATCAAAGACAGTTCAAAAAGAATACGCGGATGCTTGGACCACTTTATTCCTGCCTCTAAGGAAGAAAACTCCCTAATGGTTAGCATTATTTCTTCCTTTTGAAAATACTCGCTCTGCTTTTTCATGTTATCAAGTACATCAGTCATAACATCTATGACCTCTTCAGGCTTGTCCGTGAGCTTACAAACAAGAAGATTCCTGTAATAAAAAATCAAATCGGATAAAAACTTGGAAATATCTTTCCCAGCCATTATAAGCTCATCTATAAGACCTAATATTCTGTTTATGTTCCTGTCTCTTATGGCTTCTACAAACCCATATATAAAAGTGTCGTTTACAATTCCCACAACTTTTAATGTATGCTCATATGATATATTTTTGTCTCCTTGGGAAATGCACTGATCCAATATGCTAATAGCATCTCTTAATGCACCATCCGACAGCTTTGCTATAACCCTTGAAGCTTCAGGCTCAAGAACAACTCCGCTGGACCCTGCAATAGTTTCCAGCCTTTTTACTATACTGTCAACAGGAATTCTTCTGAAATCATATCTCTGACACCTGGACAAAATTGTAGCCGGTAATTTGTGTGGCTCTGTTGTCGCAAGAATAAAAACCACATGGGATGGCGGTTCCTCCAGTGTCTTTAATAAGGCATTGAATGCCCCAGTGGAAAGCATATGAACCTCGTCGATTATATACACCTTAAACTTTGCCTGGGATGGAGAATATATGACTTCATCCCTTATTTCCCTTACATTATCAACACTATTGTTTGATGCAGCATCTATCTCTATAACATCCATTATGCTGCCTGATAAAATACCCTTGCATATATCACACTGGTTACAGGGATCACCATCTTTTGGGTTCAAGCAGTTTATGGCCCTTGAAAAAATCTTTGCCATTGTGGTTTTTCCCGTACCTCTTGTACCGCAAAAGAGATATGCATGTGCAATATGATCTGTCACAACACTGTTTTTAAGTGTCTTTACCACATGCTCCTGCTCAACAACATCTTCAAAAACCAGAGGTCTCCATTTCCTGTATAAGGCTAAGTATGACATATTATCTATCTCCCAAAATCCTACATAAAATTTCAAGACATCAAAAAAAGAGCGTATCCCGACACCCTTTAATTTATAATTGATTGGCCGTGCACCTACCTTCGACTAACTACTACAAGCGTTACCCAAGTAGTAAACTCAAACCAGGACCCCCCACGGCACACGAAAGTGCCTGTTTACCGCTGCTTCCTTCCGGACCTGACGGGGTTCGCAGGGTTTCGTTGCGTGAGACCCAATTATCATCGTTTCTTGCTTGGGGCAGACCCTACAAAAGTAAGCCTCGGTGTAGGAATTCAACCCTGCTAAGCGGATTGCAGGAAAAGGGCACCGCTATCTCCCCATCTAGCACGACCAAATATTTAAAACATAATTAACTTAAGCGATTCTAAAAGTAACCAGTCAATGGAGATTTCAAAGATACTTATTTGACTAATCTCCACTATAAAATTTGACCAAGGAAATTTTTGAAATCTCCTTATCAAAACCTCGAAAACAAGGTACTAGGATATTATATGCGAAAGTTGAATATATATCAAGACATTTTGTATAAAAAAATGATACAATTTCTTGGTCCATAGGAAATTATAGCGAAATGTTATATTAAAAAAGCACAAAAAAAAAGCACTTGGTATATATTTTATAAATAATTCCAATTAAATAAGTGCTTTTTAGATAAAATAATCCTCACCTTTTTCAAGGAGGAACATAATGAAAAAGTCAGTATTGTTAACTGTGGCAATTTAATTATACCATAAATTTGTATAAAAACCTACTAAAATATTTACTAAAAATAAAAAAAATATTCCTTTATCTTTTATGCACTTTTAATTTATACAATCAATGTCATCAAGCTAACGTTCCATAAAATTACAGGACATCTTTCTTGTTCATGTGAAACCGTTTCTTTCTTGGAAGCTTTCTCTCGATCTTCCTGTCAGGCCGTATTGGTATCCGATTCTTAG
>JAEYYB010000058.1 GCA_023430975.1 Bacillota bacterium
CCATGAAGCTCCATCCCCCTCTGTTAAATTTGTTGCTAACATTGATTATACAGATTTGGACAGGAGCTTCATTTTTCATTTCTGTTTCATTCTTATTACAATCATATTATCGAACTCACGTTAAATAATTAAAAACAGAATAAACTTTCTTCAAATCAATATTTACGGTAAATCATTGCCACTTGCATATAAATCAATATCTAATGGAATTCCAAGTTCCGACAACCTCTGTATTGTCTGTGGTTTCAAATTGATACCCCACATTTGGTCTTTGTACCCATAATATGTTAACTGTATTTCAACTTCAGCGACTTTATGTAGTTCTACAATCTTATCTTTAACCTGGATTAATTTATCTAATAAATAATCTAATTTATCTTCAACATCCCCAGTAGTTTTTTCTATTGGGGTATAAATAAACCCACTATTTTTATTAACCGAAAAATTGATTCCATTGTAATGAATCCTTTTTTCACCTTTCAACCAAGACCTCTGTGGAGTTACATGTAATAACTCTATCATTTTATCAAGGTCTTCCGCATCAGAACTCACAAATAATTCCACTTTGTTTCCTGCTGACATACCCATAAATTTCAGAGAGATTTCAGGCACTAAATCAATATATATCACAAAGTAATATTCTTCATCTATGATTGGGAAATACACCTCTGCCGTGCTCTTATCCTCAGAGATAATAATATCTTTAATTCGAGGAATCCCCCCATCCATTTCTACGTATGCTCTCGGAAACTCCGAGGGCTTTATTTATCTAATTTTTAAGACTTCACATTTCTGTTTTACCCCTAAAAATCAGTAAAATTCGTTATTAAATTTTCCAGTTATTATTACCATTATACACCATAAAAGGTATTAAGCCACCTTGACAAAGGGCCGAGGCTCCAAAAATGGAATTGTATGGACTTTATTCCATCTAATCTGTTTCTGGAGGCGTTATATGTTACGACATTGGGATTCCCATCAAACCTATCAGTTAAATTTAAGACTCAAGCTCACTTTCCATCTTGTTACACAAAAAAGTAGGATATCCAAGCTAGACAAGAGCATTTCAAAACTCTATCTGCTCAATCTGGATAGCCTACTTCCTGTCATCAAGCCATTATACTCTGATTTTGGCCGACCCGCCAAAAATCAGCAAGGTATTATTCGATCACTAGTGTTAATGCTCGATCGACAGAACTATTCTATCACAAATTGGGCTGAAGAGGCAGCTTCTGATCCGCTTTATTTTGATTTGTGCGGATTTGAAGGCTCAGCTCCTTCTGTTGCCAGTTATTATGACTTTCTTATTAGGCTATGGCAAAGTTCTCAGAAACTGCATGTCAGCCGAAAGCTTAAAAACAAGCGTTTTACTGCAAAACCCAAGAAGAAACTTAAGAAAAACGAGAAACTTCCTTCAAGAAAACCTGGCTCTGTTAAGCGTCTTGTTGAAAAAGCATTGGATGGCAAACTCAAAAATTTTTGTCCTGAGCATATCATGCAGAAGATTTTAAAGCACTGTGTTGTCGATTCTTCTTCTAAAATGGGCATCCTTGGCGATGTTAATGCCTTTTCCTTTGCAGGTGACGGCTCTCCATACTACTCAGGTGCCAGCCATTACGGTATTAAAACTTGTAATTGTCGTTCAAAAGGCATTTTTAACTGCTCATGTCCAAGAAAATTTTCTGATCCCGACGCTAAATGGGGCTGGGACAGTTACCGCGAGCAATGGTTCTTCGGAAATACTCTCTATGGAATCACTGCATCCGACAGTCCTTATGACTTGCCGATTTATCTAAAAAGTGTTCAGGCAAGCCGCCATGACAGCATCAGCACCGTCTTTGCTTTTGAAGATATCAAATCACTTTACCCTGATTTCAAACTCAAAAATTTTCTGGCAGATGGTGCAATGGACAACTATCCTACTTATGAATATTTACACTACAATCAAATCAATCCCTTCATTCCTCTGGATACAAGAACCAAGAAGAAACTTATATATCCAGACCCGGCTGTCACGTGCTTTGATAACAAAGGCAGACCTATCTGCCCAGGTGGCATTCCTTATGCCGATTGGGGGTATTCCAAGCCCAAGGGAATAAAGCTCCGTTGTTGGTTTGCAGTTCATGGACAGGAACCTCCAAAAGAGTGCAAATGCTCTGATTCAGCTTATGGTCGAGTCGTTTACCTTAAGCCAGACTATGACTTAAGGCTATTTCCTTTGATTCATAGAGATTCTGATGAATTCAAAGAAACCTTCAAACGCAGGTCTTCCGTAGAACGTTCTTTCAAAAAAATCTTTGAGGATTATTGTGTTGAAAGCTACGATTCTCAAAGCAATAGAGTAAGGTTTGCTCTTGCTACATTTGCGGCAATCAACATCCATTTGGATGCTTGGATAAAGCATGAGAAGTTCAGCTTTTACAAACTCCTTGATCAAGCAGCTTAACTAATTTTTTAGAGCCCCGATTAGGGCTTGTTTGCCATACCCTTTTTTATTTGCTCTATCGTAACAATATACTTTTATCAAGGTTCAATATGGGTTTTACCTATTCTCTTATGAATTAATCCTAAATTTTTATTTTCAGTCTTATTTCCAATTACTTTCCGAGACTATACAATAATGTAAAACTCTATCTACATTTTATAATAAATTATATTATTTTTCACCATTTTTTTACTTTAAACCGAAAAATTTTTTTATTTCAAAACTATTCTGTTCACCCTTGTTATGTCATGCTTCTTCAGAACGACAACTCCCCATAATAGGAGGAGCTATAATCTCTTACCATGTATGATTAAAAACTCTGTGATAAGGATATAAAGGTGTTTAGACTGAAGCATGGGATTGATATGTTTTTTGCGGAAGATTTAATAATTAAAGCACATAATCATTGTTTGCTGAATATTATGTTAATAAAATACTTAATATTTAGGAGAAATTATATGTTTAATAAATGTGGTGTTCTAGGTAACTTCTGTGACAATGATACTATTCTGTGGTTTATACTTCTGTTCTTATTATTATTTTTTAACTGTAATCACAATGTTCTTGGAGTTAGTAATAATAACTGCTAGGAAAGCATTAAATAGTAATTGTTCCTAAAAAATACCTAACAAACAATGCCTAACCGATTTTTTTGTGGCTATGTTTTAGTGGAAGATCTGAGGGTAATTATATAATGAGGTTACCTCCTTGCGGTAATTTGTTCTAATATCAAAAGAAGAAGCAAGGCTATTCATAGGTTGGTTCCTCCCCTAATGTAAAGGCTCCCAGATCGGGAGCTTATTTTTTCCTACTACTCAATCAAAGATTTTGCATATAAAATTTGCAGATAATAAGTTATGGCTGTTATAGATCAATGATTTCCTTACAATTTGGATAGTTGGGGCAACCGTAAAATTCTTTACCAATGTTCTTTCCTTTACTGGCTTTTCTATGAATCATTTGTATATTACATTTTGGACAAATATGATTTAATGAATTGTCAGTATTTGTGACAGCAGGGGGGTCTTCTTTATTAAATAAATGGTTAAGTGCTACTTCAATTTCTGATACTGAATAACCGGATTTAGAAGAAAATCTAATTAGCTCAAGTTTTGCATCATCATAAAGCTTTTTAATAAAAGTATCCCTTTCATAGCTTTTCTTGCTTGTATGGCTTGAGTCATCCAATTCTATTCCGCAAATCGGTTTCATCGATCTTGGTTCACATAATAGAAAGTCTACATGCTTTTGTGATATTTTTGAGAAATACTTCAAGTAGGAATCACTTTCAGTTCCGTTACTGATGAAAAATACATCTTTGAGTCCAACTTTGGGGCATATTACTGCTTTATCACTGATATATAGTTCTAATGTATGGTAAAAGGAAAGCTCTGTACTTGTGAGTATATTGTCTTTGACCTTATAGGGGAGATTAGTGTTCAAAGGTAAGACATCAATATCGGTATTTTTCTTCTTGATTAGTCGGCTAAAAACAGATATTACAATTAATATAATTAGCAAAACAATAACTAATTCCATTTGTGTTCCCCCTTTTGTATGAAGTTTGCTTTAATTGTATCATTACTTATAAAATAATTCCATATATATCTATGACGACCTTTTGATGGAACCTTACAAATTTATCTCTTTTGAATGTTATTATTGGTTGGCCAACCGACGTTCAATTACAGGCTATTGGTGAATTAGCAAGTAAAAGGAGTGTAAAATTGGTGTAAACACTAATTTTGCACTCCTTCAATTTGGCGGAGAGAGTGGGATTCGAACCCACGGAACGGTTACCCGTTCTCCTGATTTCGAGTCAGGTGCCTTCGACCAGCTCAACCATCTCTCCATTAGCATAAAGTTAAATCGTACATTATTATATGTTACAATATCACCCATGCTATGTCAATATAGTAAATTATGTTTGTCGAGACTTTTCTAAGTAACTTAATTGCAAAAGTAAAATCCACCCCAATTTTTGTTCAAGTGGAATTTACTTTTGCAAATACAAGATAACGTTCAGAGTAGATTTCACCTTTGCAAACTCCTGTGGTAAAAGAATGTGGTTTT
>JAEYYB010000093.1 GCA_023430975.1 Bacillota bacterium
GTGCTCAGCCTTAAGAGATCACTCTCTTTTTCTCTTGCACTACCCATTATTTTCTTATGGGTGCAAGCTATACCAGTAATGAATTTACATTGACTTTTTGTTGAAAATTTTTTGCAACACTAATGAGCTATGTTAAGAAATATAATACCTTATGATACCTTACTATAAAACCATCCTTTTTCACATGATTCTTCAAATTGCATTTTAACAGTTCCTATGGTTCTGTCATAAACTTCTCTCGAAATAAATATTTCATTACTCCCTTTTGAATGTTTAGCAGCATTGTATATCGAAATTCCTATAGCCTTAATATCAGCAATTTGGCTAGTACCTATCTTTGTTACAATCACTTGACCAGTATCAATTCCTATTCCAAATGATACTGGCGGTATTTTATTTTCAGCCAGTAAAGGATTAACTATATCTCTAAATGCCACTAATAACTCATTAGCCGCATAAACTGCAACTGATTCAGAATTATCAAATAACTCTTTAGGATTACCATTCTCTTCACTAGCTTTAAATAAAGCCATTATACCATCTCCAGGTATGTCAACTATACCACCATTACATTTCTCAATAATATAAATCATGGTAGGAATAACGGCATGCATTGTTAGAAACGTATTAAAAACCCCTATTTCTACCATCCTTTTTGTAGATTGTCTCATATCTGCAAAAAAGCTTACAAAGGAGTCTGATATATACGCACCATGCTGCAAAATATTTATATCATAGTAAGGTATATTGTTTGAAATAATTCTTTGCCTTTTGCGATTTATTAAGCATTCTGCATCACAATAATTCTTTTTAGCATTTTCCAAGCTATCAATAACTGTTTTGGAAAGATCATAACTATTAATTGTAACCATAACCACTTGCCTCATTTAATCCTTACACAATCTGTAATAATTTCTTTTAATAATATTATATTCACTTCACCAGTTATAGTCAATATAAAAACAGTTATGGTCTATTAAAATTTCCTAAGAATAGTTATATGTTTACATATGGAGGAATGATAATTATATGGATTTTAAAACTCTTGGTAAAAAAATAAAAAAAGAGCGTCAAAAGCGGTCCCTTACCCAAGAAAAGTTAGCTGAAAAACTGGACATTTCCGAATCATTTCTTGGTCAAATTGAAAGGGCTGAAACAAAATTAAGCATTGAGACCCTTGTTAAGATTGCAACCGAGTTAAATGTGAGCATAGATTACCTTCTAATGGACTCAATTAATACCGAACCCGTTGCAGCCTTAAATGAAATAGAATCTATGCTGTCTACTAAAAGTCCAGAGCAATCAAAAGCCTTTTTAAAGATAATAAGAGTTCTCTCAAATAATATTGATGAATGGTCTTGAATTGGATAATAATGAATATTCTGAACTAAGCATCAATTAAGTACTTCTTTTTCCATATCAAAACAAATTACTACTAATGCTTATAAATATTTCTTTTTTCATAAGGTATTATTAAGTTAAAATGAATAGTTCAAGGTAGTATCACATTGGCCTGGGGGGGAGGCCACCAAGGCCACCATTTGTTGGAAGTTTGGACAATATCATTTGGGAAGCTCTTTTTATGCTTTTGAGAATACCATTATGAGCAGGATTTTCGAGGAAAAACTTATACATATACTTCGTATTTATTAGCATCATCAGCGTTGCAACTACATTTTTTTCCTTCTTAACCTTAATTTCATCGATTTTATTTTCAATAAAATTAACAGCTTCTATATCATGTCTGGTATTATCATCTGCTACCTCCACGGTATATTTCTCTGATTTCATTTCAATTATCTCTTCCTTTTGCAATATCTCATTTTTGCTTTCAACTTTTAATTCCACATTCTCATTTTTCATCTTATCAGTTTCATTCATTACATTTTTGCCTTCAAATAAGGTATACAAATTTGATGTTTGAGCACCATTCTTTGTTTCTACAAATCTGGCTTCTTTTTTTATAAATCCAGCTGTAAGCAAATCCCTCAAAGCTCTTTTTACAGTATTAATACTTACATGTACATCTCTAGCAATTGTTTTAATTGATGGGAAACATGTATTTTCTTTATTACTACGGTTTACTAAATAATTCATAACAAGAACTGCCCTGCTTTTTAGGTCTGAAGCATATATGCTTTGTGTTAATTGATATTGTGACATAGATTTTTCCTCCCTCGAAAAATAAATTAAAGCCAAGACAAATTTAGATTCTCTCGGCTTCTGATAAGTATTTTGATATAATATTTTTATAAATAGGTTTATTAGATTTGATATTAAACATTTCGTGACAAATATCAGAAAACATTATATCCTGTGATATGTGGCTCCTGCAAAATTCTCTTAAAATTTCAGGCACAAAAGTACCAATAGGAATAACCTCCATACCTTTGCACCCATTCATTAGTTTTGAGTATTCTTTTGCTTCATAAGGCATCGCACATCCGCAAACAACCCTAATATCAGCATTTACAAAGTCATCCGGTAGTTCCCCGTTAAATGCCCCACAATCATATATGATAAAGTTATAATCTCTATCAATTTCTTTTGTCATATAGTAGTCAACATCAAACATTCTATAGGTATTACCAACAGGTTCCATACTATAAAGATTTACAATCCATTGTAGATGTAAGTTGCTATTAGATTCAACATAACTTACTCTTGCTCCAACAGCTGCCAACCAATTAGCAAGGTTTATCGCTGTTAACGTTGTTCCAGCTCTTCTTTGGCTCCCTATAAAAGCTATTGTTACGTTTTTGCATTTAAATTTATACTTCTCCTTAGTATCAGTTATATCTATAACTAATTCCGCTTCATTTATCCATTTTGCTTTCTGAGCATTATATCTTTGCATCCCCTTTTCTGATAAGCATTCAAGTACTTGTGCCTTTATTTCCTCAATATCTTCTGCTGTTACAATCTCATTTACTTCTGAATCTACCAGCATTTGAATCAATTTATCCTCTTTCGTTAATCCTTCTTTGATTATGATTATTCTTGAATCATACATTGTTTTATAGGAATTGATAGCTTGTATCAATTCCTCATCATTTTCGATTACTGCCCGCCTGTCAATAACCAGGTATTTGCAATGGCTAAAATTCCGCATATCCTTTATAACAAATTGCATAAATGAAAATGTACCAATTAATTTCTTCGGAACTAAACCAAGAGTGTCCATCGTAAAATCAAGCAGATCTGAAATCTCCTTCCGTGTCAAGTATAATAACATAAAAATCTCCTTTCCCTAATAACAATATTATTTTTAAATGCAAATTATAATTTTCCTATTTATCCGAAGCTTCTGATAATCCAATAATCCAAAATGGGCCTCCAAAGCTTGCACTTTTGTTGACTTCATTAACAATAATATTCATGTCCCACTCCTGTTCACTTCTTTTATAACTTACAGGGTCAGCTACAAGTACTTTACCCTCCTTTGTTACACCTCTTAGAACAATGAAATGGCCTTTAGAAGTAAAATGCCCCTTACTCATAATTGCAATCACTAATTTACCACTTGCCAAAGAAGATAATACTTTTTCAGCTTGCTTTGGTGAACATCCCTCAACATTAAGCCCAAAACTCTTTGCTCCTTCTGGAATAAGGGAATGATATGATCCATTCCCTTCACATCGATGCCCATTCTTAACCGACCACTCACACATTTGTACTGGAGTAACTATTTTGCCTGTCAAACTTGATATTACAATTGCAAGAGCAGTGGGACCACATCCTGATGAACCCACTGTACCAGTCTTACCATATGCTGTATTAGCCCATCTACTATCTACCTGATTAAAATAATGTATTTCTGTTAAAGTATCTTTGAATACCAAGTTTGAGTAATCTTTATTACTACTTTCAAGAAAGTCAGCATCAGAATTATCCAGCGTTTGGTTTAAAGCATAATCAGCTCTAACTTCTGAAACTTTATTAAGATCATTTCCCTTAAAGAATCCCGCTATTGCTTCAAATGGACTTGAAATTATATAGAAAACTAAAGTTATTACAAATAAAATTCCTACTATTGGTGCAAATATTAAAATGAGGAGACGTTTTCTCGTCTCCTCATCTTTCGCCGCTTTTTTTACTACTTGAGTTATCAATTTTACCGTTGCCGGATTTAATGCCATAAGCATACCCTCCCTCTATATGGTGTAAACACTAATATATAAAAAAAGAAACGATAAGGGTTCTATATTCCTCATCGTTTTGTCTCTAATTCTATGTGCTATTTCATAAGTTTAAAATTATACACTTCTAATTTCATAAAATAAAAGCTCTTTATTTCCAATAGAATTTTTATTTATGTCCAGAATTATAAGCGTAACTCCATTCCATAAAAAATGACTTGTTTTCAATAATCTCATTTCTATAAATTCGTTTAGTTTTTTCAGCATAAGAAAGCAATTAACCTAATTCTACTTTTGACAAAAAGCCAACTTCTCCATATAATTCCATATTGTTTTCCGAGAGTATAACCGTGATACAGTAATTTTTGAATATGGAGTTTATCCTGTTTCGTTCCATTCACGCTTTAATCAGTAACTATCTGTGTCTTTATTAAAATGTTTTGCTAAAATTATAACATCATAAATATTTATTGAGCCATCTTTATTTATATCGTAATCTGATTTAAAGTTTTCATTAGTTGAGTTTGTATTAAATCCTTTAGCTATTTCTATTACATCACCCATATTTATAGAATTATCCTGATTAATATCACCAGCCCATAAAGGTATGGGAGTCTTTGCCGAGCCTATTTTCATGTATGAGGAGCTTTTAAAATGAATATCTTTTATATCCCTTGATAAATATCCTGATTTACTGATTCTTACAGTATAGCCATATGGATTTGAAGGAACATAAGAAAATTTGAAATAACCATCAGGTTTCGTAATAGTATTCAATTGAAGTCCTACAACTTCAACTTTGAAGCCTTCTTTTAAATTTGATGGCACTAATGACTCATAAAATTCAGGAGTTATAAATCCTTCTATTGTGTTGGAACTTGGAGAAAAACACGGTATAAGGTAATTCGGCTGGCTAAACTGGCTTAGACCAATAATTGTTCCGTCATTTTTTAACACAGCTATATGATAATCATAAGCATCAATAGCTTTTACTTCTTTAAGATTTTCCAAGATACCAATGCTCCCCCAGCCAATCAATGTACCATCTTCCCTTAAAGCCAGTGAATAGCATCCTCCTGCTGCGACAGCCTTTACATTTGTTAATCCGTTGGGAACACTACACTGACCATATTCATTATTTCCCCAGGCACAAACTGTTCCATCATCTTTCAGAACAACTATATGACTTTCTCCAATAGCAATATCTTTTACATTTGTTAATTCTTTAGGAATATCATACTTTCCAAACAAGCTGTCACGCCATACTTTAGCTGACCCGTCTTTTTTAATTGCTGCGATACAAAAAGTTCTCGAACGGATAGCCTTGATGCCTTCTAAGTCTTCCGGCATCAATTGGAAGAAGGAACTGTTATTCCCCCACAAAACAACTGATCCATCCTCTTTTATAGCTACAGCTGCTGCATTGCAGGCATAAATCTCTTTAACATTTGTAAGGCCGTCCGGTATGCTGCAGTAGCCACTATCACGGTATCCCCAGGCACTAACAGTACCGTCGTCTTTTAATGCTAACGTATAGCAACTTGCAGTTGCAATTGATTTAACATTTGTCAAGCCTTCTGGAATATTGCACTCACCTTCCATGTTGTAGCCCCAAGCATAAGCTGTACCATCCTCTTTAAGTACCACAGTATGTTTCGGTCCAATAGTAATTGCCTTAATCAATTCACTGCTTTTTAAAGGTTGGACCTCATTATCTTCGACTCTAATTAGAACCTCGGATTTTAGTCCCCCATATTCAGCAGTAATTAATGCACTGCCTGCTGCAATTCCTTTAATCTGCCCATTCAAGTCAACCTTTACTATATTTGTATTTGAGGACGAATAATTTACGCCGCTTGTCAGTAACTTATCCAAGCCATCAAAATAATAAACGTTAACCTTCATTTCCAAAGTTTCACCTGGATTTATACTATAGTAATCAGAGCCAGAGTCTTCGTCTTCTTTTACATACTTTGAACAATAACTTATTTTCTTAAGACTTTCAGGCCCAGGTAATACAACTCTTGGTAAAAGAAATTTTGGAAATTTCCCATAGAACCCAACAATCGTACCATCATCTTTTAAGACTCTATAAAAATTATCAAACTCTCTGACGATTGATTTCACATTAGTCAAATCATTAGGAATATTGCACTGGCCATATTTATTATTTCCCCAAGCTATAACTGTACCATCCTGTTTTGTGATAATTGAATTGTCTTCTCCAGCAAATATGGATTTTACATTGTTCAACCCCAATGGTATATTACACTGTCCATATTCATTAGCTCCCCATGCAATAACTGTACCATCTTCTTTTAATGCTATAGTATGCTTTTCTCCGGCAGCAATAGCTTTAATATTTGTTAACCCTATTGGTATGTCACATTGTCCATATTCATTATTTCCCCAAGCAACAACAGTACCATCTTCCTTTAGAGCTGTCATATGGAAAACTCCGGTAGCTATTGCTTTTACTCTTGTTAACCCTTGGGGGACATTACACTGACCATATTCATTAGCTCCCCAAACAACAACTGAACCATCACCACTTAATGCTGCTGAATAATTTCTACCAGCAGCAATTGATATTACATCAGTTAATCCCATGGGAACAACACACTCACCATGGTCATTGTTACCCAAGCTAATACTGAACCATCTTTTTTTAATGCTAATAAATGACTTGAAGCAGCAATAGCTTTTACATTTGTTAATCCATCCGGAAGCTTAAATTCTTTATCATCATTACAAGTAACAGAACCGTCTTCTTTCAATATTAAGAGCTCATTATGAAATACAGCTATTCCTTTTGCGTTTGCAATATCTTTAATATTGAAACATTGACCGTTATCATTTAACCCCCACGCATATATTGATCCGTCTTCTTTTAACACTACTGAATGAAAAAGTCCGGAAGCAATCGCTTTTACTCCTACCAATCCTTCCGGATTACCATATGTATTAATATGCTTACTCCAAGATACAATCGTACCATCATCTTTTAATGCCATTGTGCGATCAATAGCATTTATATTTGTTAATCCATCCGGAAGCTTAAAGGGACCGTAATCTGTATTCCCCCAACCAACAACGGTACCGTCTTGCTTTAATGCAACTGTGTAGTCTTCTCCTGCACTGATGTCTTTAACACTTGCCAACCCTTTTGGCATATAACTTGGGCCTTCTCTATAATAACCCCACGTAACAACTGTGCCATCTTCTTTTAATGCAACAGAATGATCTTTCCCTGCAGCAATAGCTTTAATATAATTTATAGATTCCGGAATATCACATTCACCATTTAAATTGTAGCCCCAAGCAACAACTGTACCATTCTCCTTTAAAGCAAGTGTATGACTTTTTCCAACTGCAATAGCTTTTACATTTTCTAAACCTAATGGTACATTGCACTGTCCATACTCATTAGCTCCCCAGGCAACAACCGTTCCATCTTCTTTTAATGCCACAATATGGTCCCATCCACTGGCTAAATCTTTTACATCCTTTAACCCTTCTGGAATATTGCATTGTCCATATTCATTAGCTCCCCAAACAATAACTGAACCGTCTTCTTTAATTGCTGCCGTAAATCCATTTCCAGCACAAACACGTTTAAATTTTACATAATTAACAGACGTTTCATTGGCAAAGCTTTCAAAAGGTGTACCTATGATATAAAGAGATAAGAATAGCAATAGTAAAAACAATCTATTTTTCAATTAAATATCCTCCTTAATTAGCATATATCATTTTTTTCATAGTAAGGGCTATACAATCTCTGTAAAATACAAAAATTTTTGCCTTAATCCATATATAATTCTACTATTAAAAAAAACTCATTTCAATAAATAAATTAACATCAAATATATAGAAACAATATTTTTTAGTACAAACCAATCAAATTTACATTAAGCTATTTCAGTTTGTTCTAAGTATCCATCCATAAGCCAAATATAAAAGGCAGCAGCTAGAATTATAACTAACTACTGCCCTTACAATTATAATATTTTATCTCGCTGTCGGAGTTGTAAAAAGTGCCTAAGTATATTATTATTAATAAATGATCAAAGCATAAATATTCTGAATATCAATTTTAAAATTTATCAAGAAATTTTTTATTCTCTATGAAAACAGCCTATCTCCCCCCTGCACTTCCCATATATTCAAATTTATATTCTGGCACCTCAAAATTTATATGCAATCGTTTTGATCCAATCATAAATAGTGCATGCCCCCTCTTCTTACTTGCTAACAATTCTTCTTCAGCATCAGTAAGTTTATAAAGTTCCTTTGTCTCCTGAAGATTTTTACCGTCAGTTCCCATAATTATCTTTATGCAGGGTATATCAAGTAAAGCCTGTCCATACATTTTTATGCTACTATCAAGAAAATCGACTATGCTATGTGATATAATAGCAATTCCTGCTTCATATTTTCTTGCTCTTTTTTCTACATTCCTTAAAAACACCAATGACTGAGGAACATTTGGATCTATCATTAGGTAACTTTCATCACAGATAAGTAAAACTTTTTCATTACGGTCTTTACTCATCTGCTCCCAACACCAAGTAAGTAAATTGAAGTATTGAGTTCTTTTAATATTATCTGATGTATTCTGTAATGAATTTGTATCAAGACATATACACCTTGATTTAGGATTGATATTACTATATCCATTCCATAAAAATGAATCGCTGCCCTTTGTTATATCAAACAGAAGTAAACATAAATCCTTATTAATATGTTTTTCATCACCTTTAACAGTTTGAGCCTTATTCTCAATTAAATTATATAAATCTGTAAATGTAGGAAAATCATTATTTGACAATACACAAATATCAGTTTCCCATGATATGTTAAAGTTATGGTACAATTCAATAACACTTTGCTTTAGCACTGCTTTTTGCATATCAGTTAAGCTCGGTATATAAAGATTAAAGAATATCTCAAGGTTTTTTATATGTAATGCCATATCATACATTCCATGTCCTTCATCTTTATAAAGCCTAACACCATCCTCATTGTCTTCATCTCTGGGTGAAGGTCTAATTTGGAGTGGATTAATTCTCCCGTTACTTCCACCTCCAGCATTAATCCAGTCTCCATTTAAGTTGAAGCAAAGGTCTTCGTACTCTGACTCGGGATCGACAAAAATCAGCTTTGTTCCTTTCATATACTCAGACAATGCTATATGCTTTATTGCAGTTGATTTTCCTACACCTGCCACTCCTAATATAACCATATTCGTGTTAGTTCTGTCATTTCCACGTTTCCAAGTATCTACAATGACAAGACCCCCATTGTAATCCTTAGCCAGATAATAGCCAGTACCATCATTGAACCCTGATGACGCAAATGGAAATCCACCTACAAAAGTTGACATTGGAACAATTCGCTCAATAATGCTTTCAATCTTTTGATTCGCAGGATACGTAGGTGAAATGTTTTGTAATGCTTCCTTTTGAAGGTTTGATAATGTACGCATTTTACACTTCATAACATTGACTACACTTTCAACCCTCCTGCAAACTTTACTGAAATTCTTTTCATCATGTGCAATAGGCATAATAGATATACTCATGAGCCCTACCGTTTCTCCATTTTGGTCAATTTGTAGCATGATTTTCTCACCATCATCTGCGGCCTTTTCTGCCCTCTGACGAGTAAGGGGGTCCTTTGCATTTTCCGCTGCACTCTTGTTTTGAATTATGCTCTTTGATATTGCAGAAATTAAAGCACCATTGTCAATTGGCTTAAATCCGATTGATACAATGGTGCTTGGTATGTTTGTTATTTTAGACAGCCAGCCAATATCTACTTTTTGAGGATATCTCACAACTCCATAAATCTTCCCGGTGTTTTCTCCAATAACCAGTGAGTTTCTCTTGATTTCAAGCCCCATTGGTGTAATTACATTCAACAAAGCTTGATTTACTGGTATGTTTTCAATATTTTGTTTAAACATTATAATAAGCCCTCCCTAAAATTCATAAATCGGTATACTTGCATCAAAATCAGTATTCTCCAAGTGAGTGTAAGCTGGATTATTAATCAGGTTACAAAGCCTGACAATTTCCTGCTGATTAAGGATTTCACACTTTATTCCGCAACTTTCAAAGTTTGATGAGAAGTTTTTACTTCTTATATATAAATCTTGTTCACAGCCTTCTTCATACTTTGACCACAGTACTATGAAAAACTGCCTCTCAACCACCTCACCAGAAAGAACAAAGGTGCTTATTTCAAGCATTTCATGTTTTAGTAGTTCTTTTTGTTTTGTATCTCTTGTTGCCATAAGGGATGAAAGTTCTGATATTAGTGGAGATATATCAACTGGTCTTGATACCGCAATAAACTTAAATGGAAATTGTGTTGATGTTAATTCTGCTGTCAATGTCTTTATAAGGCTTTTCTTTTCATTTTTACTGAGCAAGTCAATGCTTATGGGCATAATTTTAAGAAAACATAAAATATGATTGTCTTTTGTATATAGGTATTTATCTTTTATATCCTTCACATTAATGAATTCATTTGCACTTATATCGGAACTACTTACGGATTCCTTCTTCTTTTTCTCAGTATGTTTTACAAAATAGTAGGCACCTCCCCCGATGATACCTGTTATTAATATCATTATTATTGGTAATACCATCTAATCACCTTACCTTTCTGTTTCTTCCTCATAATCAAGGCTATCCATTATATAATGAGTCATATCAGCATTTTCAACACTCTTCATTTAAAAGTTAATTATCTTACCATTTTCGATTATTCTGTACAATCCTCTATGTCCCAGATAAATCACCTCACTTGCTTATATTTCTTTGTCAACTTCATAGTTATAAATCTCAATAAAAAATGCATCTTCTACTTCCTCAGGTGTATAATTCTTTGGTTCCTTAAATCTTTCATAGTACTTTTCAATCTCATTATCTGTAAGCGAAAGTAAATTCCCATTATCATCAGAACCACAAACAAAAAACGTACCAGCAATGATATCTATGCCAATACGTCTATTTCCATCTAATGGTATACATTTACCCTCCTCATTGTCCACAATTACGATATTCTTATCAATCTCAATAATTTCAATATACCCGCCAACTACCTCTTGCATTGATTTTAAATCATTTTGAATTTCCTTTACATATGGTTCTTTTTTGGGTTCTACAATTAACACTCTCATATCAAATCATCTCCTTGTAATTTTTTATACTATCCCTGATATCCAAACCATTTATTTCATTACCAACGCAAACCCATCAGTTTGTTCACGTGCAAACGGTTCAATTCTTGGCATGTCTCCACACAATTCAACTATTCTACCTTTAACCTCATCAGGTTTCTTACTATAACAGAATCAACAATAGAATAACTCCCTTTGAAACTCTCATAGGTTTTCCTTTTGTTGCTAACAAACAAATTTCAAGATTTGCTCTTGTCCAGAATCCAAGCCCCCAAAACCAAGATGTACTTCACTTATTTATGGGAAAAGAAACCCCTAAAAACAAAATACAATCATCTGCAGCTATACTCGCTACATCAAGATTGTATTTTTATTAGAAATTTTTTATAGAGACTAAAATTTATTTTAGAAAGCTTGGAAAGCTAATAATAGCCAAAATAATTTATGTACGGAGCCCATCACTACCCTAAGTAGTTTTTATACATCAAGCAACTCATTATTTTTACCAAATATTTTTCCAGTTTTTATCTTAATGAATTCAAAAAACAAAAAAAGATATGTTTTCCAAAATTCTTTTCTAACAATCTTTTCATGTGGCATAATAACAGTTTGACGTATTAAAATTGTTTCAAAAAAAATGGGTTCCAATTCTTTATAAGCATACTCATATTGAGATTTTGCTTCTGAAGTTTTATTGTGACCTGACTGATACATATTTTCAAGCCATTTGGGTGTTATGGTATTATTTATCTTTTCTTCTATGATATTATTAAATTCATCCTCAGTTATCATATAGTCAATTGCTAATTGAGATGCTACCTCTATAACCAATTCATACATTTTCTTAGCATCATCTTCTGATATTAAATCAAGTAATTTTTTTGTTCCCACAGAAGCACCAATACCAATCCCCAAGCCTCCTAATATACTTCCTGCCGTTGCACCAATTACTGTACCAATACCAGGAAATATCATAGTACCTAAAGTTCCTCCTGCTGTAGCTCCAGCCACACTACCAGCAACGCCACCAGCAACACCAGCAATATTTATAGATAAATTTTTGCTAAACTGTTTCCAAGAAATTTTTTTACTTACAAGAGCTTTGTAGAAATCTGGAATTGAAGTTAATGTCGTTGTAAAACCTATTGTTACAATGTTCGTCCTAAGAACCTTTACAACTGCATTTTTAGCTGCAGCACCTACTAATTTTTTCCCAAGTACACCAGTGGCTATTTTATGAATAATTTCCTTTCCTATATCAGATTTATATAATTGATCAATTACTTTTTTTGATACTTTTGACGTAAAAACTATAAAACTTCTACCTGTGGCAGTTCTAATAAACTGTTGTGTAATAACACCTGTACTAAATGCAAAAAATCCAGTTTTAAGACCTGTTGTAACTGATATCTTTAAAGCATCTGTTTTGTCCATCCCATTCCATAAACAATTAGCATATTGTACAACAAACGAAATACCAAAAGCATATGATGTAGTAACACATTGTGCCTTTGCATCAAAAATTAACGAATCTATATTTCCTGCTTTTGCGATATTTTTAGCTTGTTGATAGGTCACATCACCTTTTTTAACAATTTTTATTGCTTCATCTGGATTATGTACCCCCGGAACTTTTCCCTCCTTAATTTTTTCTGACATTTTATTGATGGCTTCATTGTATTGGTCATTTGGTACTTCAAGCAATTGATTTTTATATCTATATAAACCTGTTTTTGTATCAAATGCCGAATTGATAGAATCTTCAGCACTTTTATAATATTTAGTTTGAATCATTCTTTTATTTACAATTCTATCCGCACCATTTTTCTTATTATTTATACCAACTTTATTAACTTTCTTCCCACTAAGTTTATCATTTAATGCATTTGCATCTTCTGCTGTAAACCCATGTCCAGATTTTTCATTTGCATACTTAGTCCATTGTAAATCTTCAATATTTTTTGCTGATTCAGTAGAAAATATACCGTTTTCAACAGTTTCTATAAAGTGTTTTTTCTTTTTTTTCATGTTAATCTCCTTATTAAAAAAGACTAGTTTTAAATTATTTCTACAATTTCATACATTTTTCCTGCTATAATTTGTTAACATCAGTATATTTTCTCTATGTTGGTACAGAGTGATATTATTAATCTACTTTTTCAAAAAAGTACCATGTGAAAAACCATAAACATATTAGCCTAGCTCATCGCAACTATCCTGGACCAATATGCCAATCATCAAAAACACTACCATATACCTCTATGCTGCTAGTTAAATTTACCGATATCATACCAGCAGGTGTCCATGCATCAATCACATCAGTGTAAGTAGTGTATTTGCCATTTGAATACCAAACTGGGGTAAAATGAACCCTATGATTATAAGACGAATATATATTGGGTTTGAAATTAAAAGCAGAATTGTATCCATCAGAAAGTATATCAAGCAATCTCCAATATGTCCTATATTCATACTCAGGAAAGTATGTCACAGCATTTTGAGCACCTGTTATATGTGATTCCGGTGCATTTGAAGTAAAATTCGTTGATACATTTATATTAATGCCATAACCTGATTTAATTGACTTTCCACTGCTTGTTGGAACATTACCATCTGGTGTAATATTGTTTGTTGCTTTTATGGTTGCATAATATTTTGTGTATTCATATACCCAGTCACCAAAGTCTTTCCAATATCCATTATCAACCCAGTGCCCCCATGATTTATAATGTCCTTTTCCCTTTCCATCGGATACCCATGTTCTATGAGAACACCACTTCATTACCTCCACCCATCTCCAATCCGCTTTCCACCACGCATTCCACACTCCCCATTTAGCATTTTCCTTTTGTTCCTTTTTTGGCAATTCAGGAACAATGAAGCTTTCATTTCTATCTGTTGCTTTTGGATTTGGTGGATCGTTACTGCTCATATCAATGACATTTACCCTTATCAATGACTTATCCAAGTTTCCACCCTGATTGCTTACAGAAATCACTATATTTTGTGGGGTTTTGGGTGTTCTCCACTTACACCATACAATCTGACTTTCTCCTTCAGGAATGACTATATTAGTAACTTTATATGATTTTCCATTTACTTTAAATACAACAGTTGCCGGATTATCTGGAGTTATTCTTCCATTTGCATATAAATTAACAGCAGTTATTACATCCGTTTCAACCCTATATTCATAATCATAGAGTCCAACTGATAAAACCTCTTCCTTTTCATTAAACTTTATGATACCTAATCCCAAACATGAAATTATTTGATTATTAGTTGCAGCGGAATTTGTCGAGCCATTCCATGCCTCATAACCTAGATCAGACTTTTCAAGAAACATTGCAAGTGGAAGATTTTTATGAGAAAGACTTACCATTTTTCTTCTTAGACCACCACTCAATTGCTGATCATATAAAGCTGCTTCTGTTGCTGTCATACCAAACTTTGCACCTTGAAAAGTAAAATATGCAATTGGTTCAAGAAGAAGTTTATATTTTCCACTAATAAGTTCTTCATAGTTAATTCCACTATCATTTGCAATCATCATAATAGCATACTCTGAGCAAAAATATTGTTTTATTGCTTTAATATTGGTGCTGCCATTAGAACTTATAATCTTGGGTAATTCATTTTTTACATTTCTATAAGAATAGCCACCAACATGCTGGATCAAAAATCCGCCGTTTTGATAATCTATCTTACTTTTCTTATCAAAGGATATTAGGGATTTTTGAATAATCTTATTTGTGTAATCAATAGGTATTGATACAACATATTTATCAACTACTCTGACAACCGAAACCCTTACCCCATCATTTCCAGGACTCCAATAATTATCAGCAGTCCCATATCCCATTCCGCTACCACCTGCATCTATATTTCCTTCCCCTACAGCATATACACTTTTGACAATTGAAAAAGATACAAGTAACATACAACAAACCAATAAAATCTTCATTTTATGTTTCATATTCATGTGTTTCCTCCATAAAATAAAGAGCCAGGTCTTTGACCAAGCTCTTCACCTTAATTATTATTCAAATATCGATTAATCATTGTTTTAACTTGAGTATAAAGAAAGATACGTTCTATCAAAGTTTTTATTCATCAAATCTTCTTTTCTTATAAAGAAATGTATCTCTCCACAGTCCCACCACTGAAAGCCTACGTCAGAATCCGAGGTTATTTCAAGCAACATTTTTATATTTTTCACTTCATCCTGTGCCTTCTTTTCATCCCCATTATAAAATGCAGCAATTTTATCAATTTCACTTTCTGAATAACCATATGGTTCATTTAGGATAATCTTTAAAGCTGCTTCTATTTCTGCATCATCATGTTGTCCTTCTGGATATCCAAACATACACCCTATGTAGCTATCATCCTTACCTTTTAGTTCTTCCTTTAATTCAAAATAAGCATCCTCATCCTTTATAGCTTCATAATCCATATAAGCATAATTAGGAATTTCAATGCTTGAGCATGCAACAATCTTGTGAGGAATAAACTGCTCGTAAATATCATCTAAAACTGTAGGCTCTGCAATTTTTAAAAGTTCTAAATCTTTATCACTTTCTATATAAATAACTTTATGCTCGATATCATAAGCAGGTTCGTCAATTCCCATAAAGAAATACAATACTCCACTTTTAGGAATAACACCTTCTTCATCATGAATGCTAATTTCTTTTAAATTAAGCTGAGCAATAAATGTCATTGGCTCCCCATCAGATGTAAGCGGCCATTCAAATCCTTTTGGAACATCAGGAAAACCACCAACTCTTGAATTACCAATTGTTTTATAGTCATCTTCTTCAACAATTTTAAGATGAATAGATTTTTTTATATTGTTAAGTATATAATCCTTCTCATCCGAGAGTCCGTATTCTCCAATCAGTTTGTTAATCTCATCAACTGAATAACTCATTTTAAGCCCTCCTTGTTCATTATCTATTTTTGTTTATGATTCTGAAACAATGTTTTAATCCATTTTTCCTATCTGTTTATTAATATCTCCTTTCGAATCGCTAATTCCTTTGACATTATCCCCACTATCATCAGTCCATCCAAACCCAGGTACATATACCTGACCTTTTTCATTTTTCTCTCCAGCAGAAGGTTCCACCTTTTTATTCTTTATAGGAGTACTTTTAGGTTTTTCTGTCTTCCTTTCTTCCTGAATGACCTCATGCTTTATAACTGGTGTAGGTGGTGGAGGTTGTTTTCTATTATCAATTTTGGTTAAGGGTACAACTTGACTTGAGCTGTCCATAACAATTGTATCCGAATTATTAGCCTTATTACCTTCCTTTACTCCTATTTTGTCATTTGCAACCTTTTGTGTTGGTGCAATCTGAGTCTCAGCATCTTCAATTTTATCATCAATCCTTACCACATTTGCGTCCTCAGACTGATGTTTTCCTGCATCTATTGATTTGTTATTATTCATTATGATAAGTGAAGTTATGCTTATAACGATTACTCCAATTGCCAATATAAAAATTATCAGCTTTTTGTTTGTTTTAAAGTCTTGCATCGTTATCCCCCCAAGCGACTTAATATCCTAAATTATGAAACATTACCAGTTGTCTGAATAGATTTTAACTCTTTTTACTTTCAATGTCCAGACAAAAGCAAACATTTGTTTTATTTTTACTCTAAAACTTTGGTACATATTCTGCTTTTACATCTAAATTCATTTTTATTGCCGGCAAAACTTCCCATCCAAATGATAGTGGAACTTCAATATGAATCTTTGCTTCAACATTGAATTTATTTGCTGTTTCTTTATTAGTAGGTGCAAGCGGTGCATTTACTATATTAAGAGAAACATTAGATAATTTATACTCAAGTTTATCCCCTGCATATTTTATATAAATCCCTTTGCTTTCATTTACTCCTAATTCTCTTTCAAGAATTGAATATATATTATCTGTGTCAATTTTTTGATGCCATCCTAAATCTGTGTAATCGTATGCTCCAGAATATCCTTCCCTTAGTCCATTAAATAATTCATCATAGTTGGCTGTTGCTATCTGGATAGCTGCCTTCTCTAATGCATCTCTTACACCACTTACTATAATAGACAACCTAATAGATTCAAAAACAACACTTGCCATCATAATAATAGCCAGTGCTGTAACTGCAGCAAATATCATAGAATTACCAGATTTATCTTTTAATATTTTTACAATCCTTGTCATTTGTGATATACCTCGCTCTTTCCCGTTGCTTTTGCTGTCAGTAAGATCGGAAATGAACCAAAATGAAAAAATCCTATGTCTACCTTATCATTCAGTATCAACGTAACTTCTTCATTAAGCTGAATATCTCCGGACTTTGACCATGAAACCTGTGGCTCTAATCCAGTCTGTTTTTTTAGTTCCTGAAGCTTTATATCTACCTCACCTCCGACTCTGCCGGATATTTCTGCTTCCCTACAAAGTTCATTTACAAATATATTTAGTTTATATTTAGTCATAAGAACATGATATACATTTATAACAAGAACTATTGTAAGTACTGCAACGAATACCTTAACAACTACATCTATGTATCCTTCGCCTTTCCTTGACTCAAATATAATTTTCAAAACCCTCATAGCAGTTTCCCCCTAAAACATTTTTCCAAGCCCATTCATAATCTCCGTTCCAATAATCACCATATACATAAGCAAAAAGCAACCTAGCATAAATAATGAATATTTTCGAATTTTACTCGGTCGTTTAACTGCAATCATCTTTAGCCTTTGAAGCTCTAGAAGTTTGAAGTCATGAGCTAACATCTGAAAATAGACAACTCCATTGTCACCCCTCAGTACTGATATAATCCCTCTTACCACTTCTGACAAATGTGAACTTCCTATCCTTGATTCAAAACGGGTTAGGGCAGTTTCCTGATTACCACTTTTCATATCCGCAATTGTGACCTCAAGCTCGTTCTTAAAGGCATTGCCTGCTGTTTTTTGGTACTCAATAAGGATACCCAAAACATCTCTTGTCGCTTTTAGTTCCTGTGCAATAGTTGAAACAAACCGAGGAAGTTCATAATCAATTTTTTCTCTTTTACTTTTTAGCTGTTCATCTGCTCTCCCTATTTCCTTAAAATACACAATTATTGAAATTAATATTATTACAGGACTAAGTATTGGAATGATAAGTAGAGTAGGTATTATACATGTAAGAATTATAAAAGACCTTACCCAAGCAGTAGCTATATAGGTTTCTGGAGTGAGTTTTATATCTACAGATTTTAACATTGCTTCCATTCTTCTTTTTTTATAGGAATCAAGCTTTATAAGCTTTCCAATTTTCGTAGCAATATCAAATATTACAACTTCAAATTGTTTTGTCTTACTCCTTTCATTCCGATATGCATTAATAACCGCCCTTGATTTGCCGAATGTTGGTAGCTTTAGAACATCTGCACATATTAAATAGGCTCCAAAAGAAAAGAATATAGCAAAGCTTGTAAAAATTATCCATGGTATTAAATTTCCCATTCACAATCTTCCTTTCCATCAAGTTCGGTAATTTCAGTATCTACATAAAATTGCTGACTTGCTTCTTTCACTCCCTTTTTCTTTTCATGGTCGGTAAATGTAACGGGATCGTAATTGGCATTAACTTTATTTAGTAATAAACTTTTTTCTGATATTGAATAATACTTTGTATCTGCTACAATGATGTGATCAAGAAGTTTTATATTTAGAGGCTCAAATATAGAAAGTATATTTTCTGTAAATTCAATATCCTTTTTTGAAGGCATTAATGATCCGCCTGGATGATTATGTGCTAATATTAAAGACCTACAATCACAATCAAGTGCAGCTTTTAATATATTTCTCGGGTAAACGATAGCTTCACCTATGTTGCCCTCTGCAAAGAGTCGAGTTTCGATTACATTATTACCATTATCTAAAAAAGCTGCTAAGAATTTTTCCTGATCCTTAATGCCGCTTAAGATTGATTTGAAGTATTCGCCTGCTTTTGCTGATGAATCAAGCTGAACTTTAGTATCATTTTCTTGAAATTTCAGTAACTTATAGGCAACTATGAATTCATTCAGAATATTGATTTTTTCAAGCTGATGTTTGTTAGGTTCTATTGTATATGGATGTTCCAATATGTTAAAAAGATTATTTGAAGTTGCATATGATAAAAGCTTTCTACGTGAAAGCCCTGTCAATGTAGCTATGCTATCAATAAAATTAATTTTAAAGTGTTCACAATATTTATCCTTACTCACTTGTTTCCCCACCTTCTTTATCTATCATTGAATTTTCTGCCATCCCCAGTAGGATAAATCTTACTGCACACAACTTGTTATAAACATCCTCATCAAAATCAAAAAGTTCAATGTTCCTAAAAAATTTATCAACCCCGTTGTGTTCAATACATTGACTTATATAAGAAGTAATATCTGATTCAACATCAAAAAGCTTCCCAATCAACTCGGAAGCTTTTTGATAATTCTCATATTTTATTTTTTTATTTCCTATCACTGTCATCTTCTCCTTTCTATCTTTTATATTCAATAGGCTTTGTAAGCCTTATTACTGCAGCTAATGATACAAAAATAACACAAGCACATATAGCCAGCACAATTTTCCCTATATCGGTAAACATCAAAGTATGATACCAATCCTTATTTATAAACCAAACAAGCGGAATATTTGCAATAAGTAATATTGCCATTGTTATAAACTCCTTAAGTGGTTCATATAGAAGATAATCAAGTTCGGCCGATACAATCCTCATATCAGATAACTTTGAAATAATAGGTGTCAAAGTGGTTTTGAGGCTTTTATCCTCTTGACATGCAATTACAGCATCAATCCATTCTTCAAATACATCACTACTAATTTTGCCTTTCATATTTGAAAGAGCTAATTTCAGGTTTGAGTTTATTAGCTTTGATTGTGTTAAAAAGCCACTAAATACGTCATTTACTGGTGGGTTTAAATATGACACGTTTTCCTCAACTGCCATAATTATGTTTTCATTTCTCATATACGCTGTAGTTATTATTGACAGTGCAGTTTCAAGCTCACTGTTTAACTGCTTTTTATAAAATGTAGCTGTAAATATTACATACCAAAAAGGCATCAATGAAAAACCTACAGCTAATACCGGCACTAGATAAACATTCTGAAATAATAATGAGGTAAATGCTCCCAAAACAAAAAAGGATAATGATATAACGCATAAAACCTCAAATCGACTGCTCCTGCCTGTAATTGTAAGAACTTCCTTAGCTTCTTTTATTAGCAGTCTAATTCCTTTAACCTTTTTGGGTTTTCTTATTTCTTTAATTTTATCTCTCATTGTAACTTTCTTCTTTTTCAATCTCTTTCCAATATCAAAAGCAAACTGATTTATAGAAAGATTGAGTATTAGAAATCCCCCAGTAATGAATCCAATACATGCTATAAATAATGCTACACTCATAAGCTCTACTCTCCTTCTGTTAGCCTTTTTAATATACTTTGAGGCATTCCATTTTCAAGAAGTCTTTTCTGTAAGCATTCTGAAATCGTATTTATTCTATTAAAGCTGCCTCTGACTTCTGTCTTGTCCCCTTCGACATCGTTTTCAAAAACATTAAACCTGAATAGAGTATGCATTTTTCGACTGCCATCAGCCAAAATCTCGGTTTCTGTGATCTCCATAACTTTTCTTGAATTGTCCTCAAGCTTTTTTGTAAAAACTACTATAGGAAATGCCTCAGTTACAAGATTGAATAGGGTTTTATCTCCAATATCGTATTTTTGAGTACAAAGCGTAACCATCCTGTAATAAGTGGCTTCACAGCTATTTGCATGAGTTGTAGTTATAACAGCATGACCCGTTCGAGCAGATTCTTGTGCTGCAAATGCTTCTGCTGATTTCATTTCACCAACACAAATGATATCTGGATTGCTTGTTAGAGCACTTTCAAGCAGTTTTTCTTGGTCTATATTTTGTCTTGGATCTTCACTATATCTTGTTACTGTATGAATTACATTATTTAGGACGTTCCCATACTTATCTTCCTTTGTTAAATCAAACTCTCTGCAGCCATTTTCAATAGTGAATATTCTTTTGTCATCTGGGATGGTTGATAGTAACCATCCCATGAGTGTTGTCTTGCCTGATCCTGTAGCTCCAGTTACACACATGGAAACACCATAGCGTAAAACTGTGCTCAAAAAATCCAATATCTCAGGTGTAGCTGTGTTATTTTTAATAAAATCTTCTCTTTCAAGTTTTTTAGGATTTATCATGCGAATAGATGCAGCTACACCTTTATCTTTATCTGTTACAGGATTTCCAAACACTGTAATACGTATTTTATTTGACAGGTGTCCTCTGACTATCGGTTGCGTTTGATCAAGTATCATTCCTGATTTATGTAGTAACCTTTTTACAACATCAACTGCATGCTCTGGGCTATGGAATCTTTCTCTTGCTGGATTAATTACACCATTTGCATATGTAATTTTTACATCCTTATAACTATTGATATTGATTTCTTCAACATCTGTTCTAAACAGGTATTCTGTTAAAAATGAATACTCCGCCATTTCACTGTACAAGCGTTCCACAAGTTCATCAAACGATAGTCCAGATACCCTTAGCTTAGAATCTGTAAGATATTTTGATATAAATGCTATAACTTGTTGCTTTTGTTCACTTGGTTTATGTGATATAAGAGTCGAATACTTGCTTGATATGTACTCCTGAACTTCCTTTAAAACATCAGTAAAATCTTTTGTACTGCTTCCGGTAGGAAAGAACATTTCAATATTTCGATTCATTTTAAAACACCTCCCCTACCAGCTTTTCCATTGTGGTTTGGTACTTTTTTGTATCATTTCCTCTTAAACTATCAAACAGTTTTCCATATAAGAATTGTTCATGAAGTTCTTCAATATAAGGCAATACATACGATACTCCGTTGTAGAAATTATAATATTCTCCCTGAACTTCATTTGGTTTTACTTTGGATAATACTTTTATATGCTTTGCAGGCTGAAATTTATTTTCGTCTATGAGAGGCAGGTGTGATGAATAATAGGATATTCCCTTTAACTCACAGCATCCAAGTCTAAGTACCACATCTGCCATTTCAAGGGATATAGTCGTCATAATATCATTCGTTATAATACTTGAGCAATCTATAATAACATAATCAGCGATATGTCTTAAAAGTATGAGTAAATCAATCACTCTTTCTTTTGAATATGTAGGATATGTATAGACATTATCCCTATTTTTATATCCAAGCAGGCTTATATAAGGATTTTTATCAACAGGGATTGAGCATGATAGTATTTTCTCCTGTGATATGGATGGTTCGCTTAACAATTTACCTATGGATCTGTCATCGACTTTACAATTTGGCATTACAGTTGATATAGCTGGGCAATAGATATCACATAGTACAACGACTACATTTTTCTTTCTCTTTGATAGCTCCTTTGCAATTTTTATACTTGTCACTGTTTTGCCACTTGAAGGACTTCCCCATACAGCTAATATTTGATTTTTATTGTGCATTGCTTGATCCTCCCACATCTGCTTGAGCTTGATTTGCTTGTCGCTTAACAAAGTACTCATCCTGGATTTTTAAAAACTTTTCTTTATTTACTTCACTCCCACGATAAACAAGAGAGATGTGTATCTTCCCTTTTTCTTCAAGCTCTGCAAGAATCTTTGCTTGTTCTTGATTAACAAGAACTGTAACCGTTGACGGCAAGAGTTTTTCTTCCTCGTCTTTCCCCTTACCTAATTGGTCATCCTTATCATTTCCTTTATCATTTGTAACTGCAAGTACCTCTACATATCTTAATTCTTCAGGTACGAGTGTCTGTCTTAGTTCTCCAACATCTGTTGATATAATGGTTATAATGTCCTCCGCTTCAAGCTTACCAGATAAGCCGGCTGCAAAAGTTTTTATGGTAATAGACATTGCTACTTTAGTTCCGTTTAACTTATATAAGTACGAACTGCTATCTATTGGTATATCTGATATATTGGCACTAAGAATGTAAGATTCTTTTATAAGATCACTCACTGCATACTTCCCTATCACATCTTCAGCATTTTTTATTGTTGAGGAAGGCATGTTATAAGCACCAACACTCACTGTCTCTATTTTATCGCCTGTAATCTGCTCTCCCTTTTTTACTTCCTTTATGATCCTAACTATTTGAGTTTGGGCTCGTAATGCTCCATTATATAGCGGCGTAAGCCCAAAGCATATGAGTATCGAAAGTGTTATACAACAAATGCCAAGCATGGTTCTGTTTTTCAAGAAGTTCAAGTTCATTCGTTCTTCCTCCAATTTCATTATTCATTAACAAATCTACCTGATTAAAAGCATTAAAAAACCGCCTATTCCAAGAAACGGAGCAAGCGGTATGCTCTCATATTTATCCTTTATCACAACTTTTGCATAAAAAATTGCAAGGCTAAGTCCAATACAACCTGCGACATATCCACTTGCTGTTCCAAGTATAAATCCCAAAGCTCCCATGAGCTTTATATCACCACCTCCCATGCTATTACTTTTTATAATTGCTGCCAGTAAATATGGTAACGGAACAAGGACCAATCCTACAATTGAATTTGATAAATCACAGTTTATTAACCCTATGATTATTATTGAAATATGAACACAATCAGGAATGATTCTTTGTTTTAAATCATATAAACTTGCAAAAATAAGTATTTGGGAAAACAAAAAGCCTTTGACTATTATTACTTGATTATCAAAGGCACTATATAAAATCATTATTACTAAGCTATTTAATATAAATAAACACGGGATTTTGCTTAATCTTAATATTTTGATGCAGAATACATCTAAACAGATTCCAAAGACTATTGATAATGCATATAACGCAATCATGGCTCGATTTCTTCCATCTCATCATTTTCCACATCAGTATCCAGATAACCTTCAGTGACTACATAGTCTGGAGTCTCCATCTTTATCTCTACTTCCCTGTCTTCAACCACATCTTTAATTGTATCTTCGATAAAATCCATGACAGATAATCCATTAGCCATCCATTCAATAAATATTGTATCTACAGGCTTTTCCATTGAAAGCAGTGTATCAATATCTTTTTCACCCAGATTGCCACATTCGATTTCTGATACTATATCTTCCTTCGTACTAATTTCATACGCTGATGATATGATTACTTCTGGTGGTTTGCACTTCATTTCTTGTATAAAGTCATTATATTCCTGCTTAACCTTTTCAATAAGCCTGCTTTTGCTATCATCTATATCATTTGCTTTTATCCAGAATGCTGTTATACTTGCAATATCATTTTCTTCTATTCCAAGTTCTTTAAATTCTGTGTTTTTATAAAATGAATAAAAGTTTGATATGATATTTTTATTCATAAGCATATTTAGTTGTCTATCATTTAATGGTATCCATTTTAGGGCTTCAACAAAATCGGATAGCACCTTTACTTTGCTGAGTTGTTCCTTATCCTCACTAGGCTGGTATACATCTTTTTTCATTTCTAATAGCTCATTATTTATCTTTTCAAATATACTTTGATTTGACATCAATTAAACACCTCCTGAAATCTCTTTTAGTTTTATACCAATTTCATAAATAATTGGTACTGTCACGCTGTTACCTGCTTGCTTATAAAGCTGATTATCAGAATTAACTCCCTGTGCTTTATAAAACATTTCATCTGGAAATCCTTGAAGCCTAAAGCATTCCAGCGGAGTAAGCTTTCTAATTCTTCCGCCGATCTCGATACCATGCCTGTCTACAGTTGTTATCGTGAACATGGGTTCATTAAATTCTTTCATTCTTCTCCCGTTTTGACGTTTATTTAATCGATATGGGGTAATAATAGCTCTTGGCATATTTCCAATATAAACGCCAGAGCTCTCTCCTGAGTGATTAGATATTCCAGAATTATATCTGGCTTTTATGCATCTTGCGTTTTCTGTTAAACTTGTCTTTTTGGACAAATCAATAAAGTACAAACCTGTTTTTGCTCCTTGCCCACCACCTCCTGACGTAAGCGTTACTCCAATTCCTTCTGTACTATATACTCTTTGGCCTTGCTTTCCGCCAATAAGTTGTTTAATAACATTTGGGTTGCTTCCTTCGATAGGAAATACTTTTCTTCCACGAATTCCTCCAAGATGTCCGATAATAAACACTCTTTCTCTGCTTTGTGGAACACAGAAATCTTTAGAGTTAAGCAGTTGCCATTCTGCGTCATACCCAGCTTCGGATAGCTCACTAAGAACAATCGTAAAGTCCCTTCCTCCGTTAATTGAAAGCAAATTTTTAACGTTTTCAATGATAACCCATCTGGGTTTATCTTCGGGACTTTTGCCTTTGAGGAGTCTACATATTTCATAAAACAAGCCGCTTCGTCCTCCTGACAGTCCAAGCCTTCGACCTGAAACAGAGATCTCTTGGCATGGGAAGCCTGCTGTCCATATATCGCAATTTGGGATTTCATCTGCTTCGACTTTTTTGATGTCATTTGCATACCACTCTCCTTTTTCTATCTGATGCATGGCTCTATACTTCTGTCTGCAAACTTATCAATTTCACAATGACCGATACACCTATATCCAGCTAATGTTAAGCCTGCTCGGAAACCTCCAATTCCTGAAAACAAATCGATAAATGTCATTTTATCCCCCATTCATCCCCGTATCTATATGGATAATACTTCTGACTTTTCATATATTTGATTATATTTACTACTTGATCAACCACTGATAAGTTACTCTGGTCTTTTGTTGTCATCATAACCGAGCCAAAAATTCCTGCTAAAAGCAAAACCATTGTGATTGATATATTTCTTGATATTATCCATATAAATAAAGAAACAACTCCCACAATCGTTGAACCAACAATTGATTGCAGTAGTTGCTTTTTGCCAAACCCAGGAAAAATTTCATTTTCTGGCTTCACACCCATAGGGATATACAAGCTAAAATTTTCATGTTCGATATAAACCACCCCCAGTTTATGTAAAGTAATATGAAATGATATCTTTAATCTGCCATATACTTTCAGCTATAACATAAAAGGTTACTGCATTCTTTGCTCTTTTCTTATAAAGCGAAGAGTCTTCCTCTGCTCCGGATAGCCTTACCATGCAATAAATAAATCTTGCTACAGCTCCCAAACGGATCAGCAAGATTATTGCATTTGATATTTCATTTACTGAGTCCACTCTAACACCACCTGATTTACTTCAATATTTTTCTTGCCATACCAACAAGTCTTGCTGATTGGTAGATACGATTTGAAAAGTTTCCCCCACCTCCCCCAGTTGTAATTAAAAAGTCTGATAAGAATTTTGGAGTCCTGATTGCTAACATCATACATGCTACTCCCCAAAATATATGCATATTTAACATAAGTCCAACACCAAGCTTTGCCAGTGATATTTGAATTATGACAGCAAATGTTGATTGAAAAAATTTACCCACATACGCTTTAAAAATACCTTTATCGTTATCAAGCAGACCTACAGCTGCAATCGGAATCCCAATACGTAATATAAATATTTCAAGTCCTCTCATTAAAAACTGGAAATATAATAAGAAATAACAAACAATAAAAATCAAACCAAATATTGCTGTAACAATCCCCATATTAGAAACACTGTTGACCCAAACCTGCCAGTTGTAATCTGTTGATTCTCCTATAGTAAGCAACAATTTATCTGTCAATTCCTCAACGACTTGACAAAGCCACATATAAAGGGTCGGAAAACATATGGCAACTACCATAGCTTTAATGAAATTTGTTATTAATGATATTGGTTCCTCATCTGCATCTCCTTCAGTCCATAACACATATGTTTCAAATCCCTTTTTGAGAAACTTAAGTACGATCAGTGATACACCAAAGGCAAATATGATGTTAAATAATTTCACTGAAATATCTGTGCCGGATGCAGTAAACATATATTTTTCTGCATATAGAGTAATTGGCACAATTGCACTGAGCATTTTGTCTATGTAAACAATCGATCCGTTTAAAATTGCAACGATGAGCATTACCAAAATTGCTTCCACTGTAATCACCTCTTTATAAAACCGAGAGTATCAGGGTTATTTCCTGATACTCTCAAACTTTTTCTATCCTTTATAATTGAACATTTCTGTCAATTTTGTTGACAGATTTGGAAGGATAGTATTTTTAAAGAGCATGTACAGTCCTGTTAATACTAAACCGCCAAGAACGACAGTTATCAGTATTTTTACAGCAATATCAACAAACCCATCACCCTTTTTGTTATTTAGTGCTTCTTTTGCTCTACTTAGCACTAATTCTGCCTTTGATCTCACATAGTTTACTGAATATCTCATAATAACCTCCCACAATTGTTAAATTCATTGGTTTATTTATTTAAAAAGCAAACCAAAAAGGCTCACTCATTATTTGTAATAGCTTATTATTACATTTAGCGTTGCCGCTCCAAGCACAGCACCAATACATGAAACAATCGCAACAACAATTCGAGTATCCCACTTTTTAATATCCATCTCATCAGCTGCAGATCGTCTTACACAAAAATAGATAATAAATAATCCAGCAATAACAGGTGCCGTTATCATAAGCCATGTTGTGACATCCTTAATCAATTCTTCAGTTCCTTTGATTATTTTGCTGTCTTTAATGCTTTCCTTTGCATAGACTGTATTCATATAATTTAAAACCATTAGTGCTGTTGCTATTAAGGCACCAAGTGCCTTCCTAACCATCGATGATCCTCTTTTCATCATGAGCATTTTGCCTCCTTCCTTTTTATTCAAAATCACTCTCAGTACTTAAGAATTCTTTTTCTTCTTTGGATTTTGCCTTTTGCTCCTCAATCTGCCTTATAATATCTCTTTGATAGAAAACCCATATATTCCAGAGGGCGATTTGTTTATTTACATCAGTCATAATAGGTCTTTTGTTTTCTCTTTCTTCTCTTAGTTTTCTATTGTGTTCTTCATCACCAAGGCCCAACATCTTATTAAAATGCCATTTGCTTAAATCTGGAGAATACATCATCGCTGGATGATTTCTTGACATTACAATTTGATATGGTCTTGATACTCGCCTTACCTCATCAACAGTTAAGAGCTTTCTTTCAACCAAGCTCATGTTATGAGAAATGCTTGGAGAACTAAATTTTGAATGAGATGCCGATAGTTGATAAGTTGAAGTAGTATATGTTCCAAGCTTTTCGCTTATTTCTCTCAAAGTATCGAGGTCATCTGCCTGAAGATAAATCCATGTTTGGCAGTTAGATTTTATAGTGTCTGCTATATTATCATCATACTTGTCTTTCAGTTGCGATAAGCTTTGTAAGAATAAATTAAATCTCACTCCTCGACCACCGCCAACTGTGAGCTTGTTCGAAAAGTCATTGATTGTGGTAAAATTGTAGGCTAAGCATTCGGTGCCTTACTATATTTCTACAGCAGGTTTCCGAATACTCGCCCCCGAACCGTACGTACACCTCTCAATGTATACGGCTCTCCGTTTATCCATAATCTACAGTTTGTTGTGAATGAGCCTATGACACTCCTCACAAACAATGAGGGTTTTCCTATGTTTCTTTTTCATTAATTTTTCCCATTCAGTGTTGCCTTTCAAATCCAAAAGACTTTTAACTTGATGGATTGCAACATCATCACATTTATTGCCGCATAGTTCGCATTTTCCAGTCTTATATCGCCGAAACAGTTCCCTTGGTTTATATAACTGGCTGTATTCAGGCATAACATCAAAATTATCATACAAAGGAGTTTTTACTCGCGTGAAGCCCTTGTTATAGAAAACAACAGACTTCATTCCTGTTTTTGTTTCGTATGGAACTGAGAACATTCTATCCTTTGTGTATTTTAATTTTGCTTTTGTCATGGTGATACGATATTTTGCAGCAATGGTTTTATAAAGGCTATATTCCATTACATAATAAAACTTGTTCAATACAGAAACATTGTTTGCAATTCGATAATAATTGTAAAGTCCTCGTATCTGTTCGTTGTACTTCAAAACCATTTCATTGGGATTGAGGTAAATGTATCCATCGCGTTGCAATGGCATCCATTTTTCCTGTTCGCCTTGTTTATTTATGATTTTAAGCACATCGTATTGTAACAGTTTTCCAGCCCATTTTTCTTTGGGAACATAAAGCTTAATTTTGTCGTAATAGCTCTTGCTCTGACCACGTTTTGTTTTCTTTGTACTCATGTCCTTACAGACGGTTATGTCATAGCTTAGAAAGCGGGCTTTGTCCTTTCCGCTTGTTATAAGAGTTTTCTCGTCCGACAATTCAAGTTTTAATTTAGCCTTAAGAAAAGATCTAATATCGGATTTGATTTTCACAGCGTCTTCTTTATTTCCGATAACTCCAATCAGAAAATCATCTGCATAGCGTGTGTATTGCATACGCTTATAGCTACTGTCCATAGGCTCTTTGCTCGGGACACTTAGAAAATCCTTACGTAGCCGTTTAATCTCTTTCAAGGCTACTTTCTTTTCTTCCTCAGATAGGGTATACCATATCTTACGCTGTGCTTCATTGTAACGCTGATGTCTTGAGTGGAGTTTGCCGTATTCTTTACCGCTTTTTCTGCAATTCCCCTGCATAAATTCTTGCATATATCCCTCTACATATTTATCAAGTTCATTCAGATAGATATTTGCAAGTATTGGACTAAATCCTGAGCCTTGGGCTACTCCTGAATAGGTTGCATTGTGCTCCCATTTTTCAAGATAGCCTGCTCTCAAGAATTTCCATATTAATCCAAGGAACGCTTCATCTTTTATTCGTCTGCGTAAAATATTTACTAGAACATGGTGGTCTATTGTGTCAAAGTATGCCTTTATGTCGCCTTCAACAAACCATTTAACACCTGTGAAATTGTGCTGTATTTGCAATAATGCTGTGTGACAACTTCGCTTTGCTCGAAAGCCATGAGATAGATTTGAAAATGTTGGCTCATAAATGCTTTCCAATATCATTCTGACTATCTCTTGTACCAGCTTATCGTCAGATGATGCAATCCCAAGAGGACGTTTTTTACCGTTTTTCTTAGGTATATACACTCTCTTAACGGGTGTGGGCTGATAGCTATGGTCTTTTATGCTCTCAATTAATTGATTGGCTCTTGTGTCACCGAAACCATCAAGTGTCATACCGTCTATGCCGGGTGTCATAGCCCCTTTATTGGCGTAGATGTTTTGGTATGCTTGCAGATAGAATTCAGGATTATACAGATTTCTGTACAACCTTTCGTATTTATAATTCTCTGCTTTGGCATGTTTCTGTAGATTTTCCAAAATAATTTCCGGACTTCTCATAGTGCCTCACGCACCTTTCCTAAAATATTTTGAAGGATAAACTGTCCTCCTTCGCATAGCGGTATTCCTACCGCATTGTGGACGGCGTTACCGTCCTCAAACTACTATGAGGACTCCGTAACCATACCGAATATTCAGACACAATTGTCATAGCATGAAAATTCAAGCATTTCGGCTTAGGTTATCTCCGTTTAGACTCATTAGAACAAGCTTGTTTTGTTGTCGGATACGACTTTTGCCATTTTCCGTTTATCACGGCTGGTTAATAGTGAGATATGGTGTACATGCACTTCGGCCAACTCTGCATGTACTCACTATCGCTTGACGTAAGTAATCATCAATTCCGTCAAGGTTGACGATAAAACCCCTCTGGCTATCGTTAAGATAATCAAACCTTTATCCTCATACAAACATTTTATCTTGGTGCCCGTTCACAGCCTGATGATTGGCTGAATAGCACCTTTTCCGACATGCTGCACTCCCCTTTTGGTTTCCCATTCGGATAAGTCGGATAATAATAGGTCTTTCCATATCTAACCTACTGTCACGCTACTGACAGATTTCTAATAAGCCCGTACGGACGCACCCCAAACTCGTCCAAAATAAAGTTGACCCTGTTTTTTAGCCTGCCTCCACGTTTATCTGCCATATTCGTCAGTAATTCATACTGCTGTGAAACGATTAAGGATGCTATTGGATAGAATGTAGTTTTTTCATCTGGCAGTATTATAAATAATGCCTGCTTTTTTTGACCGATATCATTAAGGTTAAAATCACTTTTATGAGTGATTGAATATATAGATTTTGATGTGAATAACTTTAATGTCGTCAAAGCTGAGGTATAGAAACTTCCTCTGGTCCTGGCTGGTGCAACATCTGATATTGATAGCAAAGCTTTTGCAGGATGAGTTGAGCTTAATCTTTTTATATATTCAATGATTGGCATTTTATTTCCGATCTGTTTACACATCTCAGCTACAAACCAATATACATTGGTTAGATTTTGATACTCTGGTCTTTTTTCATTATCACAGACAACACATAAAATTGCTGCTGCAATAATGGACATCTCACCGTTATGCCAGATCTTCTCGCCTTCCTGTTTGCCTACAAGGTTATTAGTCATGTCCCACGCAAGACTTTCAGCACGTTCAAGGTTTCTTTCAGAAACCGCATTAATAATTGGCTGAAGCAAATTGTAATGGTTACTTTTTTCAGTATTTTTAAAGTCCAAGGTTATTACCTCATAACCAAGTTTTCTAAGGAATTCACCTGTATAATGATATAGCTCTGCCTTTGGGTCAGATATTACCATTGATTCACTAGCAAGACCTAATGTGCATATGGATTGAATTACAAGTGTTCTTGATTTACCAGAACGTGTTGATCCAATACATAACAAATGAGTATCATCCTCAATCATATAAATCCTTTCTTTGTCGCCTTCTTTCTTTACTCCTAGAACGATCCCGCCTTTTTCCAAAGCAAAATTATTTACATCACACACCTTTCTGGTATCTCGTTTCATTATTCTTTTAAAATTCGATAAACTTTGCATTTTATTTACCCTCCGGCTTTATAAACTTTAAATCATCATAACCAGTTTCAATATAAGCCTTAATTAATTTATCGTTGGGATTTAAGATATAACATTTAAACGCTGTATCCTTCTCCTCATCATTTAACCATCGTGCTGAACCATGTTGATATTGCCCTACTGCTATTGGTGTTTTAATTTCTGGGGTTATCTCTTTTAACTCACTTTGATACGGTCTCAAGTTTTGCAATATGAATAAAACTGAAAGTATACCAATGAACCCCTGAAAGCATAAAAAAAGCAGCAGGTGTTGTTCATCTGTAGCTAAGCTATTTAGGATTTCAGTTATATTTATTATGTCTATTGTTTTGCTCTGATTGGTCAATACCTTATGAATTGCTGCTGTAAAGAAAAAGTTCACCCACATACCAATTACAAATATGAGTGAACTTATAATAATTTTCCCCTTTAATTTTTTCATATTTCATATTCCTCATCTGCGAAATTTTGCTCTAAGTATTTCTCTATATCATCCGATTTAACTGGAAAGGTTTGCATCCAATCTTTTATCGTTTCCTCTTTTGCAATGCCCAGAAAATCTTCACGATTCCATCTGTTCCTTTGCCCAGTATATAGATTTTTTGTATATACCGCTCGCCCTCTTGCACTTGGGCTACATCCAAATCCATTATATGCAAGGTGAAGCTGTTTTTCTGGTCTTCTTGCACTTTCAATCAGTGTATCAGGATTTAGCACAAGGATTTTATCTGTATAATCTTCTTTTGAGCTATCGGGCACACAATCAGTTAAGTCTAGGAGTCTATCATTTTGTTGTATTTTATAATTTTTTTCGATAAACTCATCAAGTATATACATAGTTGGGATATTGAGTGCCCCTGCAACTCCAATTCTGTCTTGCATTTCTTGAGTAATTTCATTTCCAAATACCCAAAACTCATCACATCGTTTAAGAAGTTCATAATCAATTTTCTTTGCATCCTCCATAAGCAATTGGTCCTTTTTTAAGCTGTCAATAATTGATCTTGCTGCAATTGGTATTGTGTTACAGCTTGACGCATATGTACAATATGCTACCTCTTTATTAGTATTGTCGTTTAATCCATTATCCGCTGGTGAACAAATATAAACCATTTTCAATTAAAAACCTCCCCCTTTTCATTCCTCAAATCACTTACGTTTTTTTACTTTTTCAAGTACTTTTATAAACCTATTTATTTTATCAATAGCAATGTAACTGTCATCATCAACCTCTATGGGCTTCTTATTCAGTTTCCTAAGCATTTTCTCATGTTTTCTGAGGCCACAATTATTCATATCGTTACCAATGCTACAGCTTGGTGTACTTATATGAAATGTATGAACACACCCATAACATGGATGACCCTTAGGATATTTATAGATTTCATTCATTTATTTAATCATCATCCTTTCAAATAAAAAAGGATATAGGCTGTAATCTACAACTCTATACCCTTATCCTTATTTTTTAAATAATATTCTTTCTTCGCTTTCTTTGATAATTCAGTACTTAATGCCTTATGGCTGAAATCCTCCGTCATCATATCACTTGCTATAATTTTCCTTCCAAACAAGCTCAACATTTCTCGCAACATTTGCTCAGCATAATACATTTTTTGTTCTTGGGTGAACTGAAATTTTTCAAACTCACCTTCCTTTTTAATTAACAGCTTAATTGTCCCCAAAACCTTGTTTGCAATAATCTTTTCTGCTTCTTTTTGAAACTTCACCTTTTGGCTTTCCAAGTATTCGTTATTACTTGAATAAAGCTTTGCCATATTCATTTTGCTGTTTACATAAAGTTTTACAGATTGATTTAGTGCTGAGTTTTTGTTGATCAGTTCTGCAACAAACTTGTCTACTTCTTCTTTTATTTCTTTTGGCAAAAGCTGATATGCAAGACGTCCAGCCTTTGGCATTGAATTCTTTAGCTTAAATAATCTTTCTGCCAAAGAATTCATGCTTTTTTTATTAAACCTTGCATAAATGGGATTTGAAATAATCGATTCTTCATCAAAGGTTTCAAATAGCTTTTTATACTCCATATATTCCTTTGGGTGTAACTCTTTTATGTAATGCTCAAAATCTTTGACCATTTCATCTGTGATTTCACCAATCTTTACCTTTCCTGAATCTTTTCCTTCGCAGTATTTTTTTATTTTTTCTTCAAATGTATCTTTGATAAGCTGCTTCCTAATTTTATTAGGAATTTCTTTATGAATATAGTTTTTCATAATAGCTTGTTCTTTGTCCCAGAAAACAATATGAATATGAGGGTGATGTCGTTCATCATGAACTGCACATGCATAGCATAAATTTTGTACCTTTATATCATTTAGGTTTGCAATTGTTAACATATGAGTTTCTATGTATCTCTGCCAATCTTCTTGATTGATAAGTCCTAATTCGTTTGCTGTTTCCCTTGTGAAAGATATAATACCTCTATAAATATTGGTTTTCTGTTTTGATAATTTATAAACTTGACTTGCAACATCTTTCCATGAATTAAATTCATTCATTTCTCCTGGAGCCAGTTTTCCAAAAAGTCCATGCATCATTTCCTTATTTTTTAATACTCCAGATCGTGTTGCAATATACTTGATATGAGCATAATTACATACTGGTGTTTCAGGGTAATTCGGCTGCCGAAATCGTTGTTTATAAAATAGTACTGGTATGGTATCCCTCCTCTACAACTTGTCAATATCAGTAAATATCATCTCATCATCTTCTAAGTACTGATCAATTTCATTATCCTTATACTTCATATACTTTATGCCAAGCTTTCTTGATTCTGTCGCAAGCTCTTTGAATGTCTGTGCTTTACTCGCCCCTACCATTCTCATTAGTGTTTTAATAGTTGTATAGTAAAGTCCTGCCGAAATTTTTCCAATCTTCATTAGTATTTTTACAAGCCTTTCTATCTGTGGTGCCATTTGTGCTTTAACTTCTTGACGAACAACTTGGGCAATCAAGTCCAGATCATCTTTGTATGCATCGATGGTTATACCTTTATCAATAAATCTTCTTACAATGTCTGCAACAGTTACATGCTGCTTAGTTGAAAGCATCTTCAAAGTATCATAAGTTGTTTTTTTGACCTTTACAGTAATCTGGACAGTTTTTTCCTTCTCCATCAGTCCCTCCTTTTTTCCCATAATAACCGACATTCAAAAGTCGGAAATAATTTATAGAAAATGTCCCGTTGAACGCTCTGCGTTCAAGCTGTTTAACGCAAAATGACATTTTGCTCTTCCAGCCTTCATCCCAAAACCAGTCAGTTTCCTTCCTTCTTTTCGGGGCTTCCGGATTTAACTTATGAAAAATGAAATACTTATTAATCATCTTTCACATTCGCAAAAAACACTTTCAGCTTGCACTTCCCTATTACGAAAAGCTATTAATTCCTCATTAAAATCCTTATGATTTGGTTTTTGTATTGCAACTTTATAACCAAGATCTTTATATTTTGCAGCATAATTGCATGCAGCATTCTGACCGAAGTTACATGGAGTACCATCAGGTAGCTTGCCACAAACATCATTATCAAGGCAAAATGTAATTTTTTTAATTTCCGTATGTTTATCAAGGAATCTGACAAGCGAACCATCTGAAATGCATCCAAGCGATATTCTGTGATCCTTTTTCCAATCTTCATTATGTAATTTTGTGAGTGTGGCATGACTCATTGCATCAATCGGGCTCTCACATACATAAACCTTTTCACTGCTGCCAACAATATGAAACGGATAACTCTTATCTGAATTCTCTCTATCCATCTTAAATGCTTTACTTGGGCTTGTTCCCCTGAGAGAACAATAGCGAGCATTTCCAGTTGAATCATATCCAACAAAAACACAATTTCCATATTCAGCTTGCTGGTAAATTTTCTTTTCATTCATTAGTTTTGATACTATCTCATAGTCAATTCCCCTTACGCTTACTAAATACCAATAAACTCTTTTAAAATCAGCTGCCTTTTCCGGTAATATTAACTCCCTCCTTTCCTCAATCTTTGATTTTTCCTTTACTGGAGATATCCTTTCATATGAAGTCCCACATAGCATTTCAACTGCTTCAGTAAAGTTTTTGTTGAAGAACTGCATTACAAAATCTATTGCACCACCTCCTTTATTACTGCCAAAGTGATAATATTTATTTCTATCAATAAAAAAATAAAGCCCTCCGCTGTTTTTAGCATGATAGGCTTTATTTCCTCCGCTTTCTAGTGTATATCCGTTTTGCTTTGCAAAATCTATGAGGTTTACACTGTTTGCTTGTTTTATCTGCTCTTTTGTAAATGGAGTCATTTCGTCCCACCTACCTTTCTCCTCCCATATAACTTAATTCTTCCTCAGCAACAACCAAAGTTTCTTCTTCCACTTCTTCAGCACCTGATTCATCCAAAATCTCATCCTGATTCTTCAATTCCTCGAACTCAAGCTTCGCATTAATTTCAGCCTGTCTTGCAAGATATTGGTTTAATTTCTCATCAAACTCAAAAGGCTTATCTGCTTCTCTTTTTGCTTCATCAAATTGAACAAGGGTATCAGATAACCTTTGCTCAGTACTTTTGAGAACTCCAGGTATTCTTTCCACCAAATTTTCAAGTCTCATAATACTTCCTAACCCTGAGTCTCCAAGCATTGTACTGTAAACGCTTTTACCTTTAAGTACAATGTCAATCTGGTCAAATGATGATCTTACAAGTAAAACATCAAAGCCTTTATATGCACCAACTTTAAACTGTTCATTCCTTGTCAAATTACTTATCTTTGCCAAAACCTGTAATGCATCACCAGCTTTTGATCTTTCATCATACATTTTTCCATTGATGATAATATTAAAATCAGTCCCAGCACTCATAGATACAAGCTCAATATCTTTCTTAATATTTTTTATTTTTTCTTCACAGTAAGCAATTGTTTTTGGATAGTTGTCTTCTATATTTCTCTGAAGAGTGTGCTTTTCATTACTCCAGTTTGCTTTTAGGAGTTTTAGTCTTAAAACCTCATTATCTACTTCCATTTTTTCTGCAACCAAAGGATTAGCAGTAGCAATAGCTTTTACCTCTGCTGCATTTAGAACAGTTTCGTCTGCATCTTCACAACTTCTTGAAATAGATTTACCTGTCATTACTTGTGAAATATACCGTAGCTTTTGTTCTTGAATCTGCCAAAGGTAACCATCGAAAGTCCCTTTTGTTACATACCTGTTTACCATTACTACAGCATTTTTATTACCTTGCCTAATTATCCTTCCATCACGCTGTGTAATATCAGCAGGCCGCCATGGACAGTCAAGATGGTGTACTGCAATTAACAGGTCCTGCACATTAGTTCCGGTGCCCATCTTCTGGGTGCTGCCAATAAGAACTCTTATCTCCCCTTTCCTTACCTTTTCAAACATTTCTTCACGTTCAATGTCCGTTTTAGCATCATGGATAAAAGCTACTTCGTTTTCCGGCACACCTTTTAAAACTAATTGCTCTTTTGTTTCATCATAAACATTAAACTGCCCAGGCTTTGGAGTGCCACTATCACAAAAAATTATCTGTGTCAGTTTTTGCTCTTTAGTACTATTCCATATTTCAAAAACAGTATTAATACATTGGTTTAGTTTTGAATCAGGATCATTAGGAGCATTTTCATATAATAATCTTGGGTCAATTGACATGAGTTTTGCTTCATGAGTAAGTTTCAGCATATTATCAATTGATGAATCAATCTCCTTATTTCTGATCTTCTCAGCTCTTTCAACAAAGCTATCCATAATTTCTTTCTGAAAACCTGAACATTCTGTTACAATAATATTTGCTTTTCCACCTTCAATCTCTGGGACCGGTAATTTTAACATATCAGCGGTTTGTATATCAGCAATCTGTCTAAAAATGTTCATAAGTTCCGGTAGATTATGAAATTTTGAAAATCTATTTTTCATCCTATACCCACTACCCTCTGGATTTATTTCAAGAGAAGACACTACCTCACCAAAGGTTGCAGCCCAATTATCAAACAGATCAAGCCCTAGCTTCTTAAGAACTTGTGGTTGTAAGTACCTTTGCATAATAAACATTTCACTCATCGAATTTGATATAGGTGTTCCCGTTGCAAAAACTACCCCCTTACCCTGATTAACTTCCTGTAGGTACTGGCATTTAAGAAGCATGTCCATAGCCCTTTGAGAACTTGAACGACCAATCCCCGATATATTTCTCATCTTGGTAAATACAAAACAATTTTTATAGGCATGAGCTTCATCAACAAACATATAGTCAACACCTAGCTGTTCAAAGTTCAACAAATCATCCTTCTTAGAAACATTTACAAGCTTATCAAGCCTTGACTTAAGATTATTTTGAAATATAACCATTTGTTTGATGCTCCACTTATCTCCCTTCTCCCTTTTCATTTCATCAATCATGAAAGATATCGTGTTAATCTCATCAAGCAGGAGTTTTTCCTGTCTTTCTTTGGAAATGGGTATTTTTTCAAGTTGACTATGTCCAATGATAATGGCATCATATTCACCTGTCGCAATTTTTGACACAAACCTTTGCCGACTCTTCTTTTCAAAATCCTTTTTTGTTGTCACAAGTACGTTTGCAGAAGGGAAAAACCTTAGAAATTCATTTGCCCATTGTTCTGTCAAGTGGTTTGGTACAACATATATAGGCTTCTTTATTGCACCAATGTTTTTTAAATACATCCCCGATGCAATCATAGCTGCCGTCTTCCCGGCACCTACCTCATGTGCCATGAGTGCAGTCCCTGAGTATATAATCCTTGCAGACACATCCTTCTGATGTTTTCTTAGTTCAAGTTCTTCACTCATACCTCTAAAAACAAGATGGCTCCCATCATACTCTCTGGGTCTAATATTATTAAATTTATCATTGTAAATTTTAAGAAGTGTATCAGTACGTTCTTTGTCTTTAAATAACCAAGAAGAAAATGCTTCTTTAATCTGCTGTTGCTTTGACCTTGCAATCATTGTTTCTTTTGCATTCACTACATACCGGATTTGTTCATTGCCACTTGCATCATAATACAACTGAGGATCACGAACCGTTGTACTTTGAAGGTTTAAGGTATCCTCATATATTTCATAGGCATTTACTCGATGGGTACCATATGTCTGATTTACTTTCACAGACTCCGATTCATAATTTTTATTAGTAATTCTCCAAGTCGATGAAAACTCAAGATATTTTAGCTCTATACCATTATTTCCTTGTCTATACTCTGCCGTTCCAAAAGTTTCATACATAAATCCTTCATAAAATTCGATTGGTATCCATGGACTTCCTACCCTGAAATCAATTTCACTTGGAAGCAATGGAGTTGGCTCGACCGCCGCTAATGCTTCAACATTCCTTGAAAATAATTCTGGATTATCTTCAGCTTTCAGTTTGGCATATGCAAGCTTGTCTTTCACATTCCCTGATAAATACTCCTCATCAAGCTCCCATCCTTCATAATAATTACCATAATACTTACTTGGATTTAAAAATATCTTATCCCCTAACTCTCTAATAATGTCATCTGGCTCTTTCGGATATAGCTGTGCCATATATTTTATATCTACCTTCATCCTAAGATTCAATGAAATCTCCAATGCTTCAAGTGCACTACCTGCTTTCTCTGGCATTGTATAGGATTTAATTGTAGCTTTATAAAATATAGGAGACTTCTTATAGGACAATTTATCATCTAAAACATCTTCAATGGAACGAAGTAATGGCATTTGGTCATCATCAATAAAAGCCACTACATTTGCTTTGTCATTAATATATCCATTCTTTTTTACAAACCTGTCATAAACATTATTTAGCTTATCCTGTGCCTCTTTTAATTCATATGGATGGTACTCCCTTGTCTGGACTCCTATTACTTCAAGCAAAGCATGCCTTACTTCATTTAATCCTTTAATTCTTTCTGCCTTTTTACCTTTAATGTCTTGAGGATACAACCTGCTATTTTCACAATAGTAAATTTCATTATCTCGGATTACATAAGTAAAGTTTTTGGTCCCTTCATCTGCTTCTATAAATTTTACAGTTTCAGCTTCTATCTCATCATCAGATTCCATTATTTGTTCATTATCAGCCTCTGCCATAAAAACCGCATTAAGTTTAGATAAGGCTTGCTTTAAATCATCATATAAGTTTTGATTTTCAAAAGGTTCCAGAGTTGTCGTACTTTCATTTCCATACATACTTCGGTCATACTTCATAATCCCAAGCATCATCTCAGGATGTTCGATAAAATATTTATTCATCGTTATATGATTGCTATTTTGGCCTATATAAACCCAGTATGGCATCTCATTTGTTTCTTCAAATCGCTTTTGCAAAAACAATATATCTGCTGTAACTTCTGTTCCTGCAATTGACTTAAATGCTGTATTTGGTAATCTCACTGCACCAATCAAATCTGCTCTTTTTGCTATATATTCTCTTACCTCCGGATATCTCTTATCAAGTGTCCCCTTTGAAGTAATAAATGCAATAATACCGCCTGGTTTAACCTTATCTATTGTTTTTGCAATAAAATAATCATGAATCAGGAAATCATAAACCTCATACCTTTTGTCATACAGTTTAATATTGTTAAATGGTATATTTCCAATAGCCAAATCAAATGAATTATCTGAAAAATCCACGGTTTCATAGCCAGTTACTTTTATATTAGCCTTTTGATAAAGCTGCTTTGCAATCCGTCCGGTTATGCTATCTACCTCTACCCCATAAAGCTTAGAGTTTGTAAACTCCTCCGGTATTACTGAAAAGAAGTTACCTGTACCCATAGCAGGATCAAGAATTTTTCCTCCTGAAAACCCAAATCTGCCTAATGTATCATAAATATGCTTAATTAACACCGGCTCCGTATAATAAGCTGTAATTGTAGAATTTCTCGCAGCTTCATACTCATTATCATGAAGCAGATATTTCAGTTCCTGGTATTCATTTTCCCAACCATTAGCATTAGGGTTAAAAGCATTTGCAAGACCTCCCCAGCCTACATATCTGGCAAGAATTATTTGTTCATCATGTGTTGCTAACCTGTTTTCACCTTCAATCCTTTTGAGTAACTTTATTGCCTCAACATTATTTCGGTATTTGGTCTTTTGACCACCTGAATATAGATTGTCTTCTTCTCTATATTGATAATTTATCTTCTCCTGACTGGTACGACGAGAAACAATACTTATATTTTCCATTTGGGAAGGAACACCATTATGATAAATACCTTCTTCTTCAGTACCATTTGTATTATCAAATCTCTCAGTCCCCTTTGCTTCATCTGCTGAATCATCTATATAATGAGGTATATCATCTATCTGAACAAATGATATTGGTAATTCTTTATCCGCTGAAAATACAGGTTGTCTTTTGGCAGGCCTAAACTTGTAAAACTCGGGCTCAGCTTTTTCACCCATAAAAATAGAGCCACTGTCTTGTGACTCCATAAAATCGATCTGGATATTTTGCTCCTTCATATAAGTACCGTCAACACCCAATAAATCTATCTGGCCTTCATCACTATCTCGTTTATAACTATCTCCTCCGCTGCTAGCTTGATACTGTTTAGGTGCCTCGTCTTCTCCATTGTATCCTCGGTCTCTGGAACTGGATCTTTTATTATCATCTGTTCCATCACCATTTGAAGCTTCTCCCCAGCTTCCATATCCGCCTGATGCATCTTCTCCATTAAAGTCCCTTGCATCATTAGTAGCGAGAATCTCTGAGGATAATTCTCCTTTAGGAATCTCATGGCCATTCTCCCATACTTGCCTAGAGGCTCTATGTCGTTTTTCGGATTGTTTGATATCTGAATACTCAGATACTTCAGCCCTTCTATCTCTGTTGTACTCAAGTTCAGTTTGTTCATTTTGCATCATACTCCTTTCCTTTTCAATTATTTTTACTGTTCTCTCAACTTCGAGCAGTATATTTTTTGATATATCAGTAACTATAAATCCAAGTCTTGCAACAAGCGGAACTGTATTAAAATGTTCAATTGTCATAAAGCTATTAGGATTTTCATCTTTATCCATGATTCCACATCTTTTAAATACTATATAACGAACGCTGTCTTCTATGATCTCTTTTATTTCATCCTCAAGCCCTAGCTGTGGTAACTTTTCAAACATATGCCCTCTAATATCAATCTGAAAATCCTGCATATAATGTTCAAAACTTTGTTCCACACCTTGATTTACAATATTAATAATACAACCGTCAAAACTCTGATTATGCATACCATAACTAAATGAAATCCTTTCAGCCACAAGCTTTTTTATCTCCTCATTCATCTTCCACGGTAACGGAATACTTCCTTTTCCATTCGTCTGAGAAATATCAAAAAGATGTTTAATCGAGAGCTTTGCATTATCATACTCACAAACAGCTATCCCTGTTTCTCCTTTGTTTACATACCTATTAAATCTATTCCAGATACGAGTAGTTGCAAGCATAGTTACATTAGGATCTTGAGCATAAACAAGAAGTGTATTGTCAAAGCTGTACTTATAGAATTGAGCGGCAAAGGGAAGATACTCCTTCCATGCCGCTCTACTTCTTGTAATCATTGGTGCTACTGTTTCATATATAGTTTTAAGCCGCTCATCTTTCCTCATTCGATTCCCCCTTTCTGCGTTCAGGATACTTATCAAAAAAATCAGCCAAAGCTAAATCAATAATTTCTTCTATCTCCAATGCTTTATAAAGTGGATTAAAATACTTGGAATACACTCTATTCTTTAGTTTATAAGGTGGTGGTGCCTTGGCCCTTGTCCTTTTACTCAGCTCACCTGATAATATTTGATAAACAGTCTCCTCTGTAAGCTTATCACTATTATAAAAATTCCTGAGCATTTCTGAAGCTTTCATATCTAGTTTAAAATTATGTTCTGTCCATACCTTATAAACAATAGCTTGAGTTTCCTCATCAAAAAAAGATAAATCATAGGCAGTACGAATTGATATAAAATCCAAATCAAGTTTATCTTTGAAAGGATGGATGAGCTTGTTTATTCTTAGGTATCTAGCTATAGTATCTTTTGATAGCTTATACTTTTGACCAATATCCTCATGAGTTCTTAACTTTTTCGCCACTGGCGAAAAAGTTGGGTTTTCCCTTATTTCATCACTGTTTGACAGCTGTCTTATTTCATTCAACATGTCTGTTCTTTTGCCTTGACTTGCTAATGCTTTATGATGTTCAGATAATGCCTTTGCTCTTTCCGAATGTGTTAAATCAGCAAATGACCTTTGAATAAGGTTTGTTTCAGTAACGATTAATAATGCATCATCATCAGATAAGTCTTCTTTTATTATAGCCGGGACTTCTGTAAGTCCTGCAAGCTTTGCAGCATTAGCCCTGTTATGCCCGGAGAGCAACTGATAAATATCATTACCTTTTGGCCTTACAATCACTGGTAGTATAACACCGATGTCTTTAATACTCTCAACTAGGTCATTCAGCCTTTCACCTTCATATAACTTAAATGGATGATTATCAAAAGGTACCAACTGTGATATCTTCAGGGTAGCAGTAGCCTTACTGCTTACTTCTCCCTCTTCAGGCATTGGAGTATTCAGAAGAAATAAGTCATCCAGATTTTCAACCTTTCTTGGAACCAGTTTCCTTGTCTCACTCATTTCCAATCAACTCCTTAGCAAAATTTTGGTAAGCTATTGCTACTTTGCTCTTTGGTTGGTATTCTATAATACTCTGCCCATATAGATTTGCCTCACCTACCTTTACAGAAGTCGGTATCTCAGTTTTAAATATTCTGACATTATCCTTGTATGCTTCATCTATCATGGCATAAACATCCTTATAAAGCTTTGTGCGGTTATCACACATTGTCATCAAGATTCCTTCAACCTCAAGCCTTGGGTTGATTCTCTTTTTTACCTTAATAATAGTTTTAATTAATAGCTTTAAACCTATGGCTGATAAAAACTGTGGATTAACTGTTATAAGAACACTATCACTTGCAGCAAGGGCATTAATCGTAAGTAACCCAAGAGATGGTGAAGTATCAATGATTATGTAGTCATAGTCATTTCTATAAGTCTCAAGTATATTTGATAAAGTTTTCTCACCTCCCATTTCATCCCTGAGATTTACTTCAACAACTGAAAGTTCAATGTTACATGGAATGATATCAAGATTCCCTTTTGAAATAATATACTCACTTCTGTCCGGCAGTTTCTCATCCTCCATGGATGAATTCATAAGATGTAGTATTGTGGTTTTAAGACCATCGGGATTATCAATACCTACACATAAAGTTAAACTCCCCTGTGGATCGAAATCCAGAAGCAACACCTTATTCCCTTCATTTGACAAGGCATATGCCATGTTAAAAGCAGTTGTTGTCTTACCAACCCCACCTTTTTGATTTGCAATTGATATAATTCTTGCTTGTTTCATAAAGATCACCTCTTTCAAAGATTTTTTTAGTGTTCCAGTATCACACACTATATAATGTGATTATACACTTTATAATTTATCAGTCAACAGATTTTTAAATTTTTTAATGAATTTTTATGATATTTTATTGAAAATATTCACCTTATCGTGTATATTTCATTTAAGGATGGTGATTATATGCCTTTAACTATGGGAGAGAAAATAAGAATTTTAACAAAACGAAAAAAAGTAACCATAACTGAATTGGCTACTTTAATTGGTACTACTAACCAAAATTTGAGTAACAAATTATCAAGAGATAATTTTTCAGAGCAGGAACTCCGTAAGATTGCTGAAGCCCTTGGATGTATGTTTGAAGGTTATTTTATTTTTGATGATGGGGATAAAATTTAAAATATTCTATTTCTGAGTTGAAATTGTATTATGCAATAAATCATTCTTATATTTTTTCAAAATGCTGTTTTTACGATTGTTAACTCTTGATTTTAGTTTTTGTATTGTAATAATAATTTATTTAAGGTTATTCATTCAATTCAATAAACATATAGTAAACTCGTCGCTTTCCTCTTTCCTTTTAGCTACAAAAACAACATCCTTACTAAATCCTTCACTGGTAAACTCTAAACTTTTTGATAATATTTTACGCTCATAAACTTCTAAATCAAGTGAATTTTCCAAAGAGTCTATCAATATTTTTTCATCTGTAAAAAATAAGTGCCAATCATAATCTATTGTCTGTTCTTCTCTATCAACAACAAAACCTTGAACTTTACTGCCTATATTACTTTCAAATATCATATTAACAAGTGAATATAATACATCCTTCAAATGCAAATCTTCCAATCCATCTAGATATAAGCAAACCTCACTTAAATGGTCTTCTGAATGAATCTTCATTGAGATTTCTTGCTTATCAGCCCACCAAAATTGAATAAGGTAATCACTTATTTTCGGTAATATTTTAACTAGCTCTTCTTTTTCTATTTGAATCATTTCTCCCTCTTCATCCCACAATTGAACCTTGTTAGTGTCAGGATACTCTAATGATATACCATTTAACCTGAAGATTCTTTCAATATTAATGAAAATTTCCTCTTCACTAGCTGTTGTATATAAATATGCAACCCCTCTTGGCATTATAAACCCTCCTTTAATCTTCAAAAATAACTACAGAATCTTTTCCTAGTTTTTTAATAGCAAAGTCAATTACCTTTTGAGGAGTTTCCTCTGAAAAATAAGCCTTTACCTGTACTCCCCTCTCAGCTGCTTCATCTTGGTAAACCTTTATAACCGTACCTAATTTTGCTAAATCCTTTGCTTTTGCAGGACCACCAACCATTATTAATTCACCATTAGGCCCAATAACATCAATATCAGTCCCCCCAGCGGTTGACTTAATATTTTTGTTGCTAACTTTACCTCCCGTCATATCAGCGACCTTTTGCTCTCTTATCATACCTCTTACTTGTCTGGCATTCACATCCTTTTTTAAATTACTCATACTTTCACTTCTTTCACTGCTATCTAAATATAGATTTAAGATATCTTTTTGCTTATTAATATATAGACTGCTTCTATCTGAAATTGCCTTCATCTCACCCACTATTGATCCTGTTGTCTTGACATAACTTTCATATAATGCATTAATACTACTCTTTATATTTTGAATTTTTTTTACATTTTCACAAGCTTCCTTATATTTATGAAGAGCTTTATTGTAACTAATTAGCTCAGCATCACAACAAGGTACTAGCCTCCCATTCTCAGCTAAATGTTGTCTTCTAGTGCAGGCATTATATGCTGCTTTAGCTTGTAAATATTCGTTATATCTTAATTTCATAATTTTCAACCACTTTACAAGTTTAATTTCAGCTCTAGCACTAGTCTTCTTTATACTTCCAAGTATACTCTCTCTTGATTTTTCAGACTCTTGAGTAATTATACTTATTTTTTCTTTAACTTTTACTAATACACCTACATCCTTTAATCTAACATCACTCATAAAAGCTCCTATAGCCTTATGTATTGTTTTTATCATCATCAATCAATCTGCCATAATTAATCCAATTAGCTAGAAACAAATCAGCTAATAGTATTTGGTATATTTCTTAATATTTTATCAAAGAGATATTTCAATTTAATTACATTTCCATTAAACTTATGTTTATTTTTGCATTATTTATTCAAAGGACCTATACAAATTTAAAAAGGTCACTTTTATTAAACATTTACTTTGTTTCTAAAAATTTTTCTAGCAATTCAGCCGATTTTAATAATTCCGGAATCTGTTGCTCTGAAATTTTTTCAAATTTCCTTATAGCTTTAATTATTTGTAAAAATTCAGCTGCAAACTTCTGGTGCTTTTTATCTTTCCAAGTTTCTCCTAAACGTGCAAAGTCATTCTTTATATAAGAAATATTGTTCTCTAAATTCTGATTGAATTTTCTTAATGAACTTGCAAACTTCCTAATCTCTTGAGGATTAGCATATACTCCACCTGACATATGTAATCACCTTTCTCATTTATTTTTATCTAACATATTTATAGCCCAATCGATCCAGTCCGATTTACTCAAATTATAAGCTCTAAATTTCTCTAATCTTCCTAATGTTTCATCATATAAAAATGCCATATTATCCTTCAGTTTTGCTGCTTCTTGAGTATCTATCAAAGCTATAGAGTCATCTGTATTAGTCTTGAATAGAATCTTTTTGTCAAACTCACGCAATAAAGAGTTCTCTATGTTTCTTTCAAAGCCAACTTTTGAGTCACTCCATAATATTGAATGAACACCTACATCTGGCCCATTTTTTATAATGTTTGTAAACATTTTATATACAGATTCTTTTTTGGAAGTAGACTCTTTAACTTTTGTTGAAATACTATCAATGCTATCTATATTAATGCTATCAACATCAATATTATCTATATTTATATTGTCAAAATCATAAAAATCGTTATTTCCTATTTCAAATTCATCTGAGTCTTTTAAATCTTTAGCCCTCTGAACTCCAAAAACAATTAAAAATACTGGTGATTTAAAATACTCCTCATTCTCATTACGATTATTTACTTCTTTATTAATTTCCCTCATAAATTCAGTAATACTTTTCCTTTTGCCCCAGAAAACTCTATTGCTGTATCTCTTAGAAAAGGTTAAAAATTGATTTTCGCTTTCATTTTGATACGTACCGTAATCTAGAATATATATTGAAGGATTAGTATACTTAACATTTGATAAAATGCTAATCAAAATTAAACTAAATATATTGTTAACTTCATTTAACCTTTGTCCAATAACTAATAAATTATTTCCATTTTGTCTTTCTAACTTTACGCTTGTTGGATCACATATTGCTACTGGCTCTCCTATCCATAATTGAGATATAGTCGACATATTTTGTTTACTATCAAATGATTTACCCTCTGATAGATCTTTATTTAAAGGATGATTTGAGTCTTTATATAAGCAAACATCCTGCCTACCATCAAAGATTTTTTGCTCCAAATCAGGCTTGTAATTTTTTTGTTTTTTAATTTTATCAACAATATCTATGTAATGCTGGTGCTCGTCTTTAGATAAATAAGCAACCTGAAAAATACTATTACTACCTTCTTCTCCACCATTATCATTGTAAACCGCATGCCCAGGATTGCTTGATAAAGTCCTTAATGCTGAATTATTATCTGATAAACCACTTTGTCCTTGATCTTTACCTTTTAATGCAATACGAACTGATATTTGATCAAGAACTGATCTTGTCAATATCCATTCTCCCCTTATAGCTTGTGAGCATAATATTATATGAATACCAAAAGCTCTTCCTCTATTTATTAAATCTTGTAATATAACAGCACAATCTGAAGCAATCTTATCTTCATTTTCAAAAAATTTCTGATATTCATCAACTATCAATAATATTCTTGGCAAAGATTTACCCGTCTTTTGTCTATATTCTGTTATATTACTTATTGTTTCGCCACAGTTTTTAAATTTCTGTCCTCTCAATTCTAACTCCTTAGACAGCCCTTGCAAAACACTTAAGGCAAATTCTCTTTCACTCTCTATAGCAATCACTCTTGCATGAGGTAATTTATTATCAGCATATATTTTAAACTCTATACCTTCTTTAAAATCTATTAAATATAATTCTACTTCATCAGGACTATACATTAATGCAATGTTAGTTATAAAAGCATTTAAAAGTACTGATTTACCAGAACCCGTTGCACCTGTTATTAGTGCATGGATATTTATACCTTTGCCTAATATAATTTCCTGTTTTTTACGTGCACCAAATCTGCCTATTGGCACACTTAAAAACTCAAGACAATTACTATTCCATATATCATTTTTTTCTGGAATAATTGAATCAAATTGTACTTTAACAGATTTAGCATTTTTAGAAGACTCTCCAATTTTTTCAATAATGTCTTTTATTACTATTTCTTTGGGTAGCTCCTCAAAATCAAATAAATTCTCAGAATCGTTTAGTATAATTGAATCATTACTGATAAATTTAATTACATTCATGTTTGCTTCTAAAGAGATATCGGTAACATCGTATGGCAAATTTATTGTATCGTCCTTTAAAATAATTACATGTATTCCGCACCTATGACCATTTAAGCATATACTCTGCAATCTAGCTATCATTTCAGAAGTAAACCTATTTGGAAAATCTATAATAACTAATACCCTATATGGCTCAGCAATTTCACCTGCTTCTTTGTTATAATCTTCAATACTTTGATAGTCGTTCCTTAGATATTCCTGTATTATATTTTCAATGTTTTTACTATAATCAAACAGTTGATTCTCTATATGTATTTGTTCTACCCATACTTTATCACTTATAAATCTTTTATCATAATCTCCTAAGTGTAAAAAATCAGCAAAAGACTGACCTAGGTTGATTGGATCAACAAAAGTAAAATATAACTTTCCTAACGGCATAGCAGCTAAAAGGCTTATTAAAATTGATTTAATCCCTTTTAATGCTTTTTCCCTTTGTTCTGAGTTTTGAATTTTGATAATAGTAGAGTAATTATCTCGATTGGTTTGAATAATAGGAAAGCATTGATTTACTAGATACTTATCAAAATATTTTTTTAATTCATTATCTTCTGAAGAATTTAATATTCCTTCAAGTTCCCGAAAGCACTCAGGCTTATTTACTCTCTCAAAACCAAAAATAAATTCATCAAATACTTCTTTGGTTATATCTATATCTTTTGCATCAATGTTATTAAATGATTTGTTTCTTCCGCAATAAGGAATCATAAACTTTGAATTATCATTATAAAAAGTATTAATTTTATTTATAATTTCTTCCCTAAACTCAAGTCGTACTTTTTTATAAAAATCATTATACGAATTTCTAAGTTCTCCTTTGCATATATCAGAAATGTACTTCAAGCTTTTGTCTTTTAGAACACTTGCTCGTTTCATATCTTTCATTAAATCAAAATATAATTCTTTCGCATTTGGATCATTTAAAAAGGCCATTGGATCATCCTTCCTTATAAATAAGGAACCAATTGCACCAGCTAAAAAAAATATAGACACGAAGCCTGGAATTATTTCAGCACTAATAAACATAGCAATAAAACAGCCTAAAGATAAAAACCATTTATAAGTTGGCTTTAAAAAGCCAAATCTTATTCCTTTTAATCCTTCAATTTTATTAGCAAGCAAAGCAACACTTTTTTTTAATTCCTCATAAGTGTGACCATCATTAGCATCAAATTTTTCAAGTTCTTTAGCACCACTGCTTGCCACTTCATTATACATTACTTTTTTCTCTATCGATAGATTTGCATATATATCTTGGAATACTTGCCACTTTTTCTCTTCCTCTGCATGCATTACTTTTAGTTCTCTACTCTTATCGTCATATTTATTTCGAATTTGTAAATCAAATTCTTTCATCTCAAGTATTAGCCTTTTAAATTCTTTCTCTTGATCATCAATATTGGCTTGGAATGGTTTCATCAAAAAATCCCCCTAAAAATTATTAAGTTTTTTCTCTATATCACTCAATTTTCCTAATGTATCTTGGTTTCTACCATGTAAGTTGGAAATTAACGTTTGTAAAGTAATTATATATTTCTGTTCAAATTCAACATATTTTTGATCATTCCAATTGTCTCGAATATCTTTCCAACTATTTTTGAAACTACTTATGGATTTGTCTAACATAAACACTCACCTTTCAAAATAGCAAAAATATGACATATAAACTTTTAGCTTTTAATAGGATGGAAACAACAAAGATTGATTAATACATTGTGAATTTAATTATTGTTATGGTTTCCAAGTCTTCTTTTTTTCCTTAAGTAGCTTTTCGTATTTTATTCTATCATTTTCAGAATAAAATATATGCACAAATTCAATTCCACATTTAGAACACTGTAAATGCCAAATTTTGTGCGGATTACCACATACTTCACAGTTATAAACCTTCATAACAAATCCCCCCCATGAAAAATTAATAGTATATTGATACCTCATTTATGGATCTTACAATATTAAACTATAAACTTACTCACTAAATTCAGGAAATTACCAAGAACAACAAAAATATACCGAATAAACATTAAAACTTACTAAATGTATACATTTTCTCATATTACACTAAATTGTATTATAATATATTTGAAATAAGAATTAAATATATTTGGCATAAAACTACTTTATTTTGGCGTAAAACCACTCTGTTTTGCTTAAATAAGTATATCTTGGTATAAATTTACACGCAGCCATTTTTTTATTACTTTAATTCTTCTATAATATCGAAAATATGCTTATTCTTGCCTAGAACCTTATCATCTTTACTTGTTAATGGATCAAGCCAATCTGCTTTTTCTCGAGCCCATTTTAGCCATTCTGAAAGTTTTTCCCTTTTGTCTATATCATTTACTTCACGTAATTTTAGTTCAAAACAATTAGCAAACCTCCTAATCTTTTCTGCTATATCCCAATCCGAAGCAGCTTGCTGTAAAACATTTATTTCTGCAAGCTCTCCCTTTCTCATCTGTTCCAATATTCGTTGTCTTTTGCGTTCTTCTTCCCGTCTCTTCTCTTCTCTCTCTTCCAAAATATCTTGAGCTCGAATTCTATTTGCAATGACAAACATATTATAAATAATATTGCCAACTTGTTTTTCTAAATTTTCATCATCATTATCCTTAAATTCAAACCTATAATTATTCCCCTTATTATAAAACCAACTTTTTGCATTCAATTGCATAACTAAACAGTGCTGAATTTCGGCATCATCTTTTGAAGTGCGTTTTTTCTTTACTTCCTCTTTCAATTCAAAGCCAACTTCCGAACGTAGAATAACAAAATAAGCATATGCACCATCTGAATTAGAACCCACTTGAGTATACCCTTCCAGTTCTTCAATAGCTTTCATTATTACATCCAGTATCCTTAATGCTCTGCTAGTGTTAGGCTCTGAAGAACTAATTGGCAAAATACAAAAGCTCTCTTGGTTAGTATAATAGATATTTCTTGAATAATTGCTACTAGAATTCTTTGATTCCTTATTTTTCTTTAGTTTCCTCTTAATATCTTCCTTATGCTTAACAATTACTTTGTGTGGTTTTGTTAACTTATCCTTAACCTCAGCCATTGAACATATTTGTTTTATAAGAGTCTTTGTTTCATCACGTAATAAGTGTAGCTCACCATCAGATTTTATTTCTGCATCCGATAATTGTTCAATATCAGTCCTATACTTTATTGCATAATTCCGGACATATCTCCTTAATTCTCCTGTTACTTTTGGCAATGATGGTTTTGGGACTTTATAGCCTGCTTTAACTCTTGCCCAATACCCACTTGGGGGCAAAGGAATCCCCAGCCTTTTACAATGCTTACGAAGTCCATTATCAGACATACCATACCTCTTTGCTACAGTAACTACAGGATCTGTCCAAACTTCATTATATAGTGCTTCTCTATCATCTGCAGTAATATACTTGAAATCCATAATAATCACCTTTGATTTATAATAAGGTTTTGAATCTAATCATAATTACCTGAATTTATAAATTAATAAAGGATGATATCGTCTATACGAAAATCATCCTTGAATTTTTATAAGTAAATATTTTAAGTATTAAAGTCATTCAACATCTATACTTAACTAAAGTTTATTCATATTCAACTGAGCCAATGTAATCAAAGCTAAAAGTACCATTATCATAATGTTTAAGCTTTTCATCATACTCAAAGTTATACAGAAATATAACTGAATTAAATGGATCTTTAATTTTTATAGCAAACTCTTCAAATTTAGGCATTATGATGTCATAATATGAAAAACCCTTTGATAGTTCATTTAATCCAGATAAAGGTTGCTCAAAAAACTTCGCTTCTCTGCAAAAATCATCATAGCGCCCTGTCTTGAATGCACGTGCAAAACGTGAAGGTATTAAATCCCCATCTTCATCATAAGTAATTTTCAGAAATTCATTTAAATCATCAACAGATTTTGTATTTCCAACCCATAAAGATACAGAACCCTGTTTCTTCATTTTATCACTCCTCCTGTATTTATCCTTTAAGTCTGCCTGGTAATGCAGCTGCACCGCCAATCAGCCTTTTATCTGCCCACCCACGTAAACCTTTTACAAAACTCTCATAATTTGGAGAGCCATCAATAATCTTAAGTATTTCATTATGTGCAGTTGTTGAACCCTCTCCACCATGCTCACCAGGTGGATTTTTAAATTTTACATCTTTTATGGGTGTACGCATCTCAGCAATATCCTCAGCAGTCAGCCCCCATTTTTTAAAAACAGGTGCTCTCGAAACCATATGCCATTCATGTAAACCACCAGGAGAACGTAATCTATCCTCAATGGTATCTCTTAACTCAGAATTCTCCCATATTTTATCAAATTCTTCTGGGGTTAGTGAGTTAAACCATTCACTAAATTTTCCACCTCTTACAGATGGTATTTTAGTCACTTCTGATCCTGATTCCTCCAATATTGAATCAGCAATATCTTTTATAACTTCTTTTGGTGTTTTCGGCAAAAGATCTAGTAATTCCGCTTTAATTTCTCCTCTGTCCATTCCAGAAACATTCTCTTTTACTGCTTCCGCCATTTTTTTAATTTCTTTTAAAGGTACAGTGGGGTAAAGTTTCTGTATTTCTATAAAAAGCAAACTCTTTTTCGCAGATTTTGCTCCATCTCCGTGAGCCATATTGTTCACCGATCCCCATATAAAAAATAAATAATAACAGTCCAGTATCTAATTTGTTATTTTTTACATATTATCATTTTTTTCGATAGAATACAATACCGGATAATGCTCTGTTTTCTCATTGCAAGTAATTAGAATAATCAAACATGTTACTTATAGAGTGTCACTAATGCTTACACACTTGAATCTCACAAACTTAATCATCATCATTAGTTTTGTCTTCTAATGAAAGTACCCTATGATCTCTTGTTAAAAGTTTCATCTGATTAATTGCAATTAAATTTAGCTTTTCCAGACGCTGTGATTGTGAAATCGCTTCGTTAATAAACAATGCATTTAAATTCTCTAGATTGGCAAGACATACCAATTGTGAGACGTTAGCATAATCACGAATATTACCTTTTAATTCAGGATTCTTATCACGCCATTGCTTTGCTGTCATTCCAAACAATGCAACATTTAATACATCGGCTTCATTTGCATATACCTGTGTTATTTGATATTTATTTAATGTAGGTGGAATAAGATTTTCCTTTATAGCATCAGTATGTATCTTGTAATTAATTTTAGTCAGATTTCGCTTAATATCCCAACCTAATTGTTTTTGTTCATCATCTTTGAGCCTCTGAAATTCTTTGATTAAATAAATCTTAAATTCTGGGCTTATCCACATACCAAATTCAAAAGCTATATCTTTATGTGCATATGTCCCACCATATCTTCCCGCAGTAGCCTTTAACCCAATCGCATTTGTTTTTTGTACCCATTCTTTTACACTAATTTTATAACTGTTCAATCCAGCTTGACTTTTAATTATGGCGAATTCGCCATAATTAAAAGCAGGATTATAAATTTGTTCCCATATGCCTAAAAACTCAACTGTATTCCTATTACGAAGCCAATCAGATATAAAAAAATCTCCATCCTTTGCTTTTAACATATCAGTTATAGAAATATAATCATTATCATTAATTATAGTCACTGTTATATCAGTACCTATAACATTTATCTTCTTAGTCATACATTTTCCTCCCGAATCTATTTAATCAAAAGGTTTCCCTCTTTTTAATTTCCGAACATATGTTTTTCATATATCAATAATTATAACAAAAATCTTTATGTTTACAAGAAATTTCTTCAAATAGGATTGTTTCAATATATTTCATAGATAATTTTTGTTTTTAATAAAAAGACCTGAATTTAAAAATACTCTAAAACTTGTCCAATTCCAAATTAAAAAAGCTGTGAATGGCCGCTTTTATCCTTATTTTTGTTATTTATCATAACCGAGTTCTGATACATATGACCTAGAGATGCCTAACATGGAAGCTACCTCCCTCTGTGTTTTTCCTACTCCGCTTAAAAGCCCGTATCGAAGCTCAAGCACTATTTTTTCTCTGTTTTTCAGCACTGCTTTCATCTTATTATACAATCTAACAACCTGCATCTTTAAATCCACTTCATCAACTACAGACTCGGAATTGTCACCAATTACATCAATCAGTGTTATTTCATTACCACTCACATGAGTGACATCCTACATATTGACTATTTCAGCAATACGCTTGTTTACATCAGTGCTGCAAACTCCTTTTTTCTTTATTCCTTAGAATCTATGCCTATCCTGTACCCTACGATTGATGAGATTGCATCGCCTAGCTGCTCTAATCGCTTCAAAGTCTCCTCTTTTGTTATCTCCGGTTTGACAATAAGTATCCTTATCCCCCCAATCCTAGTCTCACTTTCATAATACAAATTTAAATCCTTGTCATAAAAATTGTTATCTCCCACAAAATCGCCCCCTTTCAAAATATTTAAAATATTACTAATGAAATTAAAAGTGAAGGTTATCAATACTTTTAATATATATGAAAAGTGTTAATAATCTTACATTTGCCAGAGCAAATAACGAACGCTTTTACGGGATTTGCGATAGACAAATGTAAAAGATTATTCACTTTTCATATAGTTATAATTAGTACTATTTTGTAAGTTATCAATATAACTTATATATAGAGTGATATTTATATAGAGTGATATTTATGAATCAAGTCTGCATTTATCTTAGAAAATCCAGGGCTGATGAGGAGCTTGAAAATGAGCTTGGAGAAGGTGAAACCCTTTCTAAACACAGGAAGGCACTATTAAAGTTTGCCAGTGAGAAAAACCTCAATATAGTTAAAATCAGAGAAGAGATAGTCTCAGGTGAAAGCCTTATACACAGGCCTCAAATGCTTCAGCTCCTTAAGGAAGTAGGCCAAGGCGATTATGATGCTGTGCTGGTTATGGATATGGAGCGACTGGGTCGAGGCAACATGCAGGAACAGGGACTTATACTGGATACCTTTAAAAAGTCTAAAACCAAGATAATTACTTTAAGAAAGACCTATGATTTAACTAATGACTTTGATGAAGAATATTCGGAATTTGAGGCTTTTATGTCCCGTAAAGAGTTTAAAATGATAAACAGAAGACTTCAGGGGGGACGAATCCGCTCTGCTGAAGAAGGAAATTATTTAGGTACCTACCCTCCATATGGTTATCTGATTCATGAAGAAAAACATACACGCACTCTTATCCCTCATCCCCATCAATCTGAAGCCGTAAAGCTAATATTTGATTTATATGTAAATGACAATTTAGGCACAACAAGAATTGCCGAAGAATTGACTAAACGCGGCTACAAGACATATACAGGTGTCAGATGGGATCGCTCAGTCATATCCGGCATTCTCAAAAATCCTGTATATATTGGAAAAATAGTATGGAAAAAAAAATGTATCAGAAAATCTGAATCTCCAGATAAATCAAAGGAAACATACACACGTCCTCAGAAAGAATGGATTATCTCAAATGGAAAACATTCTGCACTAGTAAGTGAGGATATTTTTAATGCTGCCCAGAATATACTAAAAGGAAAATATCACGCCCCATATCATGTCACAAGTGGACTCAGTAACCCATTAGCAAGCCTGGTAATATGCAAACTATGCGGCTCAAAGATGAAAATGCGCCCTTATGGCAATAAAGCCCCCCATATAACCTGCACAAAAAAATGCGGCTGTAAAAGCAGTAAATTCAAGTATCTCGAGGAATCACTTCTAATGGCTTTGGATGACTATTTAAATAAATATCAATTATTCACAAAGGAAAATGCATCATATGGAAGTGGTAGATTAAACATACTTAAAAAGAACCTCATTTCCCTTGAATCTCAATTAACTGCCTTAAATAATCAAAAAGTCAAAATACATGACTTATTTGAACAAGGTATTTATAATATAGACACTTTTATCAATAGATCAGAGAGCCTTGCAAAGAGCCTTGATGAGCTAAACCAAAGCATACGTTATGTCAAGTCCAAGGCTCAGGACGAAGAAAAAAGCATCGGCATTCAGCAATCGCCTCCTAAGCTTAATCACCTACTGGATATATACAGGAATACTGATGATAACACCTCAAAAAACAAGCTTTTAAAAAATGTCATTGAAAAGGTGGAATATATAAAATCAAAGGACCAAAGAAATGATAAGTTTACATTGATTGTCTACCCTAAGATCCCTTGATTATTTGTTAAGGCATGAATGAAGATTTTTATCGTAACTATATTAAAAGTGTTAATAATCTTACATTTGGTGGAGCAAATAACGAACGGTTCAACGGGATTTGCGACAGACAAATGTAATTGATTTATCACTTTTAATCTAAAAAGATAATGATTCACCGTCTTCAGGCACAAATACATGATCTGAAATATTATGATTCTCCAAAAAATCGCGAAGATTGCTTCTTGTCAATCTACAGTGGTTCCAGGCATCCATGTGTACAGCAACAACTTTAGTTTTGGGAGATTTTTTACAAATGGTTAAAATATCCTGTGCATTCATTGTAATGGCTTTTCCATAAGCGAATCTTGCCTCACCGCAGAAACTTATCACAATTTCAGGCTGATATTTTTCCATAGCCTTTTTAGTACAAGAACACCACACAGTGTCTCCCGTTAAATAAACAACCGGCTCGTCAGATGCTGAAATCACAAAACCTGACACCGGTGCCATTTTAGCAGCTATCACACCATGTCCATGTCTACCCTTTGTTCTGTTAATTTTGATATTTTCCCATTCAAAATAATCTTTTACTGGTATAACACAGGTAAAGCCAAGCTCTATAAATTTCGCCTCATCTTCTGGCTGGCATAAAACCGGCAGGGTTTTGGGAATTAATTTTGCAGCCATATCATCAAAGTGGTCTCTATGGGTATGGGTAACTAATACAGCATCACAATCCAAAAGTGATTCTAAACTAACCGGCAGATCGTATAGAGGATTATCATTTTCATTTGGAACATTTTTTACAGCCGACATAGTATTCCTAGGGCTTAGCATTGGATCAACCAATATCTTTTTATTGCTAAAATATAATATCATAGTTGCATGACGTATAAAATGAATTCTCATTGTTTTTCACTCCCACAATTTGTGATATATTTATTATACCCCTTTAAGTTATTGAAAAGAGAAAGATAACTCCCCATTTTACTTGAATGATGAAAGGATTTTTTTAAGCATGATTGATCAAACAGATATGGAAATTTTAAAACTTCTTACTCAAAACTCCAGAATGCAGTGGCAGGATATTGGTGAAAAAGTTCATCTCACAGGTCAGGCAGTAAAAAACAGGGTGGATCGGTTAGAAAAGCTTGGCGTTATCGATGGGTATACCGTGAAGTTAAATCAGGATAAATTAGGGCTGGAAATAAAAGCCTTTGTAACTGTTTTTATGAAAACGACAGATCATGCTGCTTTTAAAAAATACCTGATACAGTCAGATTTAATTACTGAGGCATATAGGATAAGCGGTGAGGGATGTTACTTACTTCAAGTAAACACTACAAGCCAGAAGGAGCTTACTACATTTTTGGACAGTATACTTAAATATGGTAATTACAGAGTTAATTTATCCATTGATAAAATCAAGTAATCTTATACTTTACATCACTCCTGTAGGTGGCAATTCATTCCCCTCCCGGTCCACACCAATAGGATCCTGGAGAGAAACCTCACTCTGATTCTTCTTGGTTGATCTTATATGCATAAGTATTTCATTTGCAATACTTTTATTGCGGAAACAAATTTATATAGATTAAAAGTGATAAATCTATTACATTTATCTGTGGCAAATCCCGTTGAACCGTTCGTTATTTGCTCCGCCAAATGTAAGATTATTAACACTTTTAATATAGATAATAACCATTTCTTAGTATAAAATCATATCAAGTTTTTCACCATCCCACGATATCCTGTCAACAATACTTCTGATCATCCTTCTTTTATCCTCAACCTTCATGAGGTCCCATGCTTTGTCACTGAAGCTTCCTAAGCTCTCTGCTTCCAGCTCTAAATTATGATCACCATCATCTTCTTCCTTTTCTCTTTTCTGAAGATCTAATAATTTCCTTTGCAATTTCTCCTTTTTCCTGGCTAAACCCTCCATGTTTTTTGTGAGCACTTCCACTACCTCACCTTTTTGGCCCTTTGATATAGCTAAAACCAGGTTTTCAATACCATGATCAACTTCAGCTATTCTTTTTTGAAGTGTTTCTTTTTCCAGTTCAAGTGACAATAGACCTGTCGAAAACAAATTTTTGCTTCCATGTAAATCCTCGATAAAAGGTGGGTTTTTCCGTGTAATTTTTATAAGCTCATTTAACACCAGATTATCCAGTGTGTTACCACTAATATTGTTCACAGCACAACGAGTTTTCTTACTCTTTTCCTTCATCTCACATATATAATAAAAAACCTGCTGCCCTATTTCATTTTCTCGCTGTACAGTTTTAGGCCTCATGAAAGAGCCGCAGTTTGAGCACACCAAAATGCCTGATAGCAATGATCGAGTGCTTTTTACTTTGCGATAGCACTTTTGTTTGTTCTCGCTAAGCAGTTCTTGAGCTTTTATCCACTTCTCACTTGGAATTATTCCTTCGTGAAGTCCCACTGCTACTATCCAGTCACAGGTGTCTCTATATCTGTCCTTGCAATCTTTACCCTGCTGCCTGGTTTTATTGTATGCTATTAGTCCATTAACACCATTAAACTCATCAATTTGGGAATACACATCGTAATTTTTCTTTAGCATATATTCGTACAACGCTTTATCCGCAACAGCATAAACAGGATTTGATAATATAGGCCTTATGGAACCTGTATGGAAGTCTGCACCGTTTTTAGTTGAAAAATTATATTCCATCAGATACTTTTCAACTCCTGCAATAGATTTTAAGCCTATGTACTTATCATAAATAAGCTTAATTATGCCTATCTCTTCCATAACCGGTGCAAGCCTGTACATCTTGTGCTGCTTTCCGCTTTGGTCAACGGTAATAACCGGCTCAGATTTATACCCTGTAGGTGCTATCCCTCCAAGCCAGCGTCCCGTTTTGGCCAATTGGATCATATTGTCCCTGATTCTTTCAGCTATGGTTTCCCGCTCAAGCTGTGCGAAAACAGACGCAATATACATCATGGCACGCCCCATAGGTGTAGTTGTATCAAATTGTTCCCTAATGGATATAAAGTTTACATTATACTTATTCAAGTCATTTATCAGTTGTGAAAAATCAGAAACATTTCTGCTTATACGGTCAAGCCTGTAGCATATTAAAATCTGAAATTTATTTGTTTTGGCATCCTTTAAAAGTCTCTGAAACTCCGGTCTTTTAGTATTCCCCCCTGAAAAGCCCTCATCTTCATATATAAGGAAGCTACTTTCATCAAAGTTAAGGTGCTTTATAGCGTATTCCTTACAAAGCTGAACCTGATTTTCAACGCTTTCACCTTTTCCGGTAAACTTGCTTTTCCTTGAATATATGGCTGCCTTCATGCTAAACATTCCTTTATTCAACTTTTACTATATTAAAAGTGAAAAATCTATTACATTTTTCTGTCGCAAATCCCGTTGAACCGTTCGTTATTTGCTCCGCCAAATGTAAGATTATTAACACTTTTAATATAAGTAATGCCTTAGAGAAATAACTACCTATTCTCACCATTTAGCCTTAATCCCTCTATGATTTTTATATACAATTTGTTTTTTTCTTCACTGCATATGGGCAATTCCATGATATAGCTCTTTATGAACTCAATATAGGCCTTCCCCATTCTCCTTCTTAATTCACAGAGCCCTTCCTGGTCTTTGGGATAATGTACTTCCATTATGTAAGAATCTTTTGGCCTGGCCATTAGACTCCCCCTGATACTGACCTATCTATCAAATGTATATGCGGCATTTGATAAGGAATGACTAAAATATTACTTCCGGTTTTGAGAGCGAAATTTATAGTAGAAGAGCTGCTAAAGTTGATCTTAGCAGCCCTATTATTTATTGAATAAACTTTGGTGTTTGGTTACTCATTGTCTTTTGGTGTAAAAACTCCATTTCCTTTATGGCACCATCAACAAAAACAATATTTCTATTATTTATAGACTCTAAAATATCAAACACCATCTTAACATCGCCATACTCTATTTCAGGTGTTACCGATATCGCTTCAGTACCATTTAAAGCATTGTAGAAGTTCAACAGCTCGTTGTAAAAACCTCTCTCAGGTGTATATTGGATTTGCTCTGATGTATTGTCATTATATGAGACATTGATAACTCCGCAGCTTTTCTCCTCAAGATATATTTCACCTTTGGTACCGAAAATTCTGAAGCCTACAAGAGGCCTTTGGGGTTCCTGTCCTGACGGAAAATATGTGTAATGTCCGATTACTCCATTTTTAAACAAAATGTTGGCATTCACAGAAACAAAAGGATTAAAATCCTCTCTCTGAGGTTTTCCAAATGCCTGAACACATTCTACTGCACCAAAGATATGCCGTAATCCGGCAAGATCATGAATTGCTGCATCTAGGAAGGAACCACCGTAATACTTGGGGTGCTGCCTCCATTCTGTAGCTGCAAAAGTATCTTTTGTCATCTCACAGGGAAAACAGCTTATGTTATTTCTTATGAAATATACCACTTCTCCAATTTTTCCGTTAACAACCATATCCCTGATTTTATTATTTTCTTCGTTGTATCTGAAATTCTCGGCTATCATAATTTTAACTTTGTACTTTTTTGAAAGATCCAGATATTTCTTTGCCTGGTCCATGTTGGGGGCTTGAGGCTTTTCGCAAATAAAGTCTTTCCCAGCTTTTGCAACCGCCTCCGATACAATATAGTTTTCCTCTATGGGAACTAAAATGTCCACGGCATCAATGTCATCCCGCTTTAACATTTCGTTATAATCATCATAAACATTTTTTGTGTCGAGATTTATCTTTTGGGCAAATTGCTCTGCATCGCTCCTTGTGCGATTTACAAGTGCCGCAATTTCATATTTATCATTTAATTCACTAAGTGCCGGGTAGTGAAGTCGTTCCCACGCATAACCAGTCCCGATAACACCTAATCTAATTTTCTTCAAGGAAACACCTCCGTATTAAGATACTTATAGATAACCAACTGATTATCAGTAAGTTTTAGTTTTTTCTTATTATTTGTATTGATGCTTTTATTATTCGTAACACTCATTTGCCTTAAAAAAGTATAATTACAACCTAACTTGTACATTTTAAGAATAACAAAATTAAATTTTAAAGGCACTATAATTTTTAAGACATAAAAGATACCTTTTAAGAATGGAGATGTTTATATGAGCCTTACTATTATGGGAATTTTGGTTGATAGAAGAACCGAATCTGCTCCAAAGGTCCAGGAGATACTAACCAAATTTGGAGATAGTATTTTATCCAGGGTAGGTATCCACGATCCTGGTGAAGAAAACCATGGTCTTATAACATTAAACATACGCGACAGAGAAGAAAAAATTGAAAGTCTCTCAAAAGAATTGGAATCACTTAAGGGAGTAAACGTTAAAACAGTCAATATGAAATAAGGTATGAATAAAATATAACTTCCCCTACACACTGGTAAAGGGAAGTTATATTTTAACAATGCAATGTTTCCTCTCCACATGCATAGCATTTTCTATACAACGTACAGCATATGTTGCAAGACGTGCTCCTTTAGTCTGATCAAAGGTGGAAATTGCCTTGATAAGCCCTATGGTTCCTATTGAAATAAGGTCATCGCTGTCATAACCTGAAGAATTGTATTTTTTTACAATATGGGCAACAAGCCTTAAGTTCCTCTCTATTAGAATATTTCTGGCTTCTTCGCTTCCATTCTTAAATTTACCCAGATATTCAAGTTCCTCTTCATGAGATAATGGTTGTGGAAAAGAGTTCCCATTTGAGACATAGCCTATCAAAAAAATCACACTATTTAGGGTATTAGCAACCATTGGAAATAAGACAGATAACAAGCTGGGCACCTCCTAAAAATAGGTTACTCTATAAATATATGATTTCGGGTATTGAATGTGTGCATATTCTTATCATGATTTTTTTAATAAATTTTTTAATAAATTTTTCAGTTATATTAGAAGTGATAAATCTATTACATTTGTCTGTCGCAAATCCCGTTGAACCGTTCGTTATTTGCTCCACCAAATGTAAGATTATTAACACTTTTAATATAGGTATCTATTGCTTTCGGAAAATTCCTTCTGCTATTTCCTTGAATATCGGTGCTGCCGCTTGTCCTCCGCTTTTCCCGTTTTCTACGAAAACAGCAACCGAATATTTAGGATTATTTCCCGGAAAATATCCCGCAAACCATCCGTGCACAACCTTTTCACCATTTATATATACGCCGGTTTCAGCACTGCCCGTCTTTCCGCATGCGATAAAATTCTCTTCAGGTTTTGCTTTTGTACCGGTTCCATGATCAACCGCAGCTGCCATCATTTCACTTAGCTTTTCCGCCGTATTTTTGGATATAACCCTATCCCAGCCTGATTTTCGGACCTTTCTTATCTCTTTTCCATCTGCATCAATTATTGAATCAACAATATTAACCTGATTCTTAATGCCCCCATTTGCTACTGTCGCAATCATATCCGCAACCTGGACAGGGGTTGCCATTATACCTCCCTGCCCTATGGACATATTGGCTATATCTCCGTCTGTATAGTTGCCTTGAACAGATGGGATATTGCCGCCTGCCTCATCAACACCCTGAGATCCAATTCCTGTAACCTTGCCGAATCCAAACTTTTCTGCCATTGTTATAAGCCTCTTTGAGCCTAGCTTTATTCCAAGGTCAATAAAATATGTGTTGCATGAATTTGCAAACGCTTCATTAAAGCCAATTTTCCCATGCCCTCCCTTTTCATATGAGGAACATCTAAATTCCCTGTCTCCAAGCTTTATAATTCCATTACAAGTATAGTCATCATTCAAAGAGATATTAGACTCTAGAGCCGCTGCAGTACTAACCACTTTGAAGACAGACCCAATATTATAGGATGCAACCGCCCTGTTAAAAAGTTCATTCTGAGGACTTCTAAGATAACTTCCCACATCGTTCTGATTAAACTCAGGGCTGCTTGCCATAGCAACTATATCCCCTGTATTTACATCTTCCACTACTACAGCACCAGTCATGCTATACTTAGCCATTATATCTTCTGTGATTTTCTGTATATGGTAATCAACAGTAAGCTTAACCCCATGCATACCACTATCAGTCCCGGCCCTTTTTATCCTGCATCCAACACCCTGTAAAATATCGTCATTGGCGTTGGTTACAATCCTTATAGAGTTTTCATTTGAAGCTTTCAAGTCATTATCGTAGAATTTTTCCAATCCAGCCGCCCCAACATGATCTGTCATATTCAGGTACCCCAGAACATGGGCTAACAATGAAAATTCTCCATACCTTTTTAATTTATTTAAGACAGAAACTCCCCTTCCTGTAAGGCTATGAGCTTCATTTATTTTTTCCGTCTGAATTTCCATGATTATGGGCACCTTTTTACAAGCAATCTCTCCTTTTAACTTTTCAACATTTACACCTAAAGCTTCAGACAGTTTTTGAATATATTCATTCTTCCCCCTTAAAAGTAGAGGTTCAAGAATAAGAGAGCTCTCCACCGCTCTGTTTGTAAAAGGAATAAGGTTTTTGTCAACAATACTTCCCCTTGGCTTTTCGATAGTTGCAGAAGAAATTCTTTGTGCAGATGCATCAGAATCCAGCTTTTCTCCTTGGAAAAACTGTATATAAAATATTCTTGATACAAGTAATACGAATATAACTATAAAAAAATTAATAATTAAGCTGAATCTTTTATTTAAAGGCATAAAAATCCTCTCTCCAGGTAATTTCTCTTATTTTTACCTGGAAAGAGGATGTGTATTCATACTGTATTGTATTAAAAGTGTACTTTTTTGTTTTATCACTTTAATATATCAGGCTTTTTTCCTGAGCATGGTAAATTCTTCAACAGGCTCCTCCATGTGCATGTATAGAATCATCTGCGGATGTGGTGCTACATCTATGCTATTGGCTTCCTCATCCTTCATACCTTTGATTTCCTGTGTAAAATATTTTCCCAATGGCCTTACTACTTCTATTTCGTCTCCCACAAACATTCTGTTTCTCTGTTCTATTTTAGCTATACCGGTACTTTTGTCATATTCAAGCACAATTCCAATAAATTCATACTCCCTTATATATGAACTGGTGTGGTATATCTGTCCCTTGCCTGTAGGTTTGCCAAGATAAAAACCTGTTGAATATTCCCTATGGCTTGCTTTTGAAAGCTCCTCCATCCAATGGGGATCAAAACTGTAATTTGAAGGATCCTCATAATATGCATCAATGGCATCTCTGTATGCTTTTACAATAGTTGCAACATAGTACGAGCTTTTCATACGGCCTTCTATCTTTAAGCTTGTGACACCTGTCCTTATAATATCCGGAATATATTCTATCATACACAGGTCCTTAGAATTGTATATAAACGTTCCTCTTTCATTCTCGAAAACCGGCATATACTCACCAGGTCGTTTTTCTTCAACAAGGTGATACTTCCACCTGCATGGATGTGCACAATATCCTTTGTTGGAATCACGCCCTGTCATATAATTGCTTAATAGACACCTTCCTGAGTAGGATATGCACATAGCCCCATGTACAAATATCTCCAGCTCTAGGTCCTCCGGCAGTTTATGGCGGATTTCCTGTATTTCAGAAAGAGAAAGCTCCCTTGCTAAAATAATTCTTCTTACACCTTGATCATACCAAAACTTTGCACTCATCCAGTTGGTGTTGTTTGCCTGGGTACTCAAGTGAACTTCCATGTCAGGTGCATTTTCCTTCACAATGGAGAATGTCCCAGGATCGGATAGTATAACTGCATCAACACCCATATCATTAGCTTCTTTGACAAACTGAGGCATATTAGCCAGATCTTCATTATGGGGAAATATGTTCATGGTCAGGTAAACCTTCTTACCTCTCTCATGGGCAAATTTAATGCCCTCCATCATTTCTTCCCTGCTGAAATTCTCAGCTGAAGCTCTAAGGCCAAATTCCTCCCCTCCTATATAAACAGCATCTGCCCCATAAAGAACAGCCATTTTGAGCTTTTCAAGGCTGCCTGCCGGTGCCAGCAATTCTACTTTTTTCATAGTTACATCTCCCATGCTTACTTTTTATAACTTAAAGCAACTCCGTCGCCTACAGGTAATATGCTGGTATCAAGCTCTTCGCTTTCACATATTGTGCTTAAAAAATCCCTTAGCCTTTTTACAATTGTTTTCTTTCTCCTTACAACAAGATCATCATTGGCTACCATACCCTTGTAAAGAACATTATCAGAAAACAAAAGCCCGCCTTTGTTGAGCATTCTCATACATTCAGGCAAAAACTCGGGATACTGCCCCTTTGCGGCGTCTAAAAATATCATATCGTATTTTTTATCAAGGCACTTAAGAACATCAACAGCATCACCTACTATGATATTTACCGTATCCTCAAGACCTGCTCTTTTTATATTTACCCTGGCACGGTCTATCATGAGCTCATACCTGTCCACTGTATCGATTTTTCCACCTTCATCCAAAACCTTGGATAGAATAATGGCCGAATAACCTATAGCAGTTCCAACTTCCAGTATTCTCTTGGGCTTAAGAAGCTTGCCTGTAACCAAAAGCAGCTTTGCAACCTCAGGCTGGATAATGGGAACATGATTTTCCTTTGCAAACATCTCAAGCTCTTTTAATATGACGTCATTTTCCTTAATAGTATTCCTGATATAATCATTGATATAGTCATAAATAATCATAATAACATATGTCTCCGGCTTTAATTCTATAAAAATTGTGAGGCACCTGGCCTCACAATAATTTCGTTATATTTAGGCATATAACTCTAATCTTATTCCAGCAAATAAGCAATTAGTTGAACAACCCGTACTTTTTCACAGCCGCTTGATGCTGGCTTAAAGTTGTGGAAAATTCATGTGTACCGTCCCCTTTAGACACAAAGTAGTAATAATCTGTTGTTTCAGGTTCCAGAGCCGCTTCAATGGATTCCTTACCGGGACAGCATATGGGACCAGGCGGCAATCCTTCATGCAAATATGTGTTATAGGGGTCGTTTATCTTTGTATCGGCTTCTGTCAATTTTGGTTTGACCTCACCGGTCTTGTTTAATATTATATATTGTATTGTTGCACAGGATTGAAGCTTTTTATGTATCGGATTCTTGCTTTTAAGCCTGTTATAGAAAACTCCAGATATAAGCCTTCTTTCCTCATATTCTTTAGCTTCCCTCTCAATTATTGATGCTAGAGTTATCACTTCATGAACTGTTAAACCTAATGCTTTTGCCTTTTCATAATACTCAGGTTTAAAAACTTCATCAAATCTCGCAAGCATCCGGTCTATTATTGCTTTCTCTCCAGCTTTCACATCAAAATTGTAAGTATCAGGGAATAAATAACCTTCCAACCTTTTTTCTCTTTGAGGTACGTCCTTTAAAAACTTATAGTCGAACTTCTCATTTAATGCTACGTTTGCAAATTTAGCCTTATCAATGAGCTTATCCTTGTAAAGTTTGTCAGTAATCTGGTTTAAGGTATATCCTTCAGGTATTAATACCTTTGAAGTAACAGGATCGCTGGATAAAATTCTCATCAAAGAATCATAATCCAAGTCTTTGCTTAGTATATGGGTCCCGGACTTATATGTTCCATCAAATCCGTTTATCTTTGATATCATCTTAAACATAAAGGTATTTTTGATTATCCCCTCTTCAGCAAGCTTATCAGTGATCTGAGCTGATGTAGCCCCCCTAGGAACCTCAAATTGTATCCTCTTACTTTCAGGAATGACGGGTAATGGTTTATCAAGACTATCATCCTGGTTTCTCAATACATAGTTGTATGAAAACGCAGCACCAGTAAAAAACACACAAATAAGAGATAAAATTATTACAAATCTTATCATGAACTTTTTCTTTTTAGCTGCTTTTTTAGAATTTCCCAAATCAACCACCACTTTACATAATAATCATTTTTAAAAGCTTTTAATCTAACCTAGCTTACTTTTGTATTTCGCTCTCATTTCTGTATCTAAAATTCTCTTTCTGATTCTGATATTCTTTGGTGTTATCTCAACAAGTTCATCATCAGCTATGAACTCAAGGCTTTGCTCAAGGCTCATCTGGCGCGGCGGCGTAAGTCTTAATGCCTCATCTGAACCGGATGCTCTCATGTTTGTTACATGTTTCTTCTTGCAAACATTAATTACTATATCCTCGGCTCTGGCATTTTCTCCAACAACCATACCCTCATATACCTTAAGACCGGGTTCAATAAATAATGTTCCCCTGTCCTGAGCATTGTAAAGGCCATAAGTTACAGCTTCCCCATCTTCCCAGGCTATGATGGAGCCCCTTTGCCTTCCAAATATCTCTCCCTTAAAAGGCTCATATCCGTGGAAAATGTGGTTCATAATTCCATTTCCTTTTGTGTCTGTCATAAACTCCGATCTATATCCAATAAGACCTCTGGCAGGAATTTTGAATTCAAGTCTCATATACCCCTGGTTGGATGAGTGCATATTTGTCATCTCAGCTCTTCTTGTACCAAGCTTCTCCATAACAACACCCATAAAATCTTCAGGTACATCTATTGTCAAATGCTCAATAGGCTCATGCTCAACACCATCAATCTCCTTGAAAATAACTTTTGGCGTGGATACCTGGAACTCATACCCCTGTCTTCTCATAGTTTCAATAAGTATTGAAAGATGCAGTTCTCCTCTTCCAGACACCTTAAATGAATCTGCTGATTCTGTTTCTTCAACCCTTAAACTTAAATTTGTCTCAAGTTCCTTAAAAAGCCTGTCCCTCAAATGCCTGGATGTTACGAATGTACCTTCACGTCCTGCAAAAGGACTGTTGTTAACACTGAATGTCATATTTATGGTTGGTTCGTCTATCTCAATAAACGGAAGTGCTTCAGGGCGATCCACATCGCAAATTGTCTCACCGATTGTTATATCTCCAACCCCTGAAACCGCAACAATGTCACCAAACATCGCCTCGCTTGCCTCAACCCTTTTTAACCCTTCAAACATATATAATCTGCTTATTCTCATATTGAAAAGAGATCCGTCTATCCTGCATGTAACAGCCTGCTGTCCAACCTTGATTGTTCCCCTCTCAACCCTTCCTATGGCAATCCTTCCAACATACTCATCATAGTCTATGCTGGAAACTAAAAGCTGTAATGGCTCCTCTGAAGATCCCTTAGGTGCAGGAACATTTTTTAGTATGGTCTCAAATAATGGCTCCAAATTTGTGCCAACATCATTCACTTCCAAACTTGCATAACCATCTCTTCCAGATGCATATACAACCGGAAACTCCAATTGATCATCATCAGCACCGAGTTCTATAAACAATTCCAAAACCTCATCAATAACTTCTGTTGGTCTTGCTTCGGGCCTATCAATCTTATTGATAACAACAATTGGCTTTAGGTTTAACTGCAGTGCTTTTCTAAGCACAAATCTAGTCTGAGGCATCGGCCCATCAAAAGCATCGACCAGAAGCAATACACCATCAACCATCTTTAATATACGTTCCACTTCACCGCCAAAGTCCGCATGTCCAGGTGTATCTACTATATTTATCTTTGTATCCTTGTAGCATACAGCTGTATTTTTTGCAAGAATTGTTATTCCTCTCTCCCTTTCAAGGTCATTCGAGTCCATAACCCTTTCCTGAACCTGCTCATTTTCTCTGAATATACCGCTTTGCCTCAGCATAACATCAACAAGCGTAGTTTTACCGTGATCAACGTGTGCAATAATTGCAATATTTCTTAAATTTTGTCTAATACTATTCACAAAAATCCCTTTCTATCATAAAAAATTTCAATTATATTCACAATAGATTAAAATAATTAATCTAAGATATGGCATACAATTGTTACCCAGTGTAATTTATATACTATAAATTACGTGCAAGAAATTATACCATATTATTTTAAATGAGACAAGGTGCATAAAAACATACTTTCAAATGGCAGAAAATATTAATAATAAATTTCAATAAAATGCACACTTTAATATAGATGAGAAGTGAATAATCTTACATTCGTCTATCGCAAATCCCGTAAAAGCGTTCGTTATTTGCTCTGACAAATGTAAGATTATTAACACTTTTCATAAAGATAAAATAGATATAGCTAATTTTACAGCTCGATATCTGTAGATAAACCAGTATTAATATGGAGGTACTTATGAATCCTCATATACATGAATACAAAATAGATTCCAAAACTTCAAAGGGGCATAAACACAAAGTAAAAGGATATACTGACAGTATGCTTGGAATAAACTCATTCCACATACACTTCTTTTATGGTGTATCTTCATACAGCAACCATACACACTACTTTTCCGGGTTCACAGGGTTCCCAATAAAAACCGCCAATGGTCATGTTCATAAGATTGATGATATCTTGGAAATAAACAATATGCATGAACATTTATTGTCAGGTTATACCTTTGAGGATATAGCCTATATAAACAGGCCAAGATTAAAAGGAGCTTTCATATAGAATTGCATCTATTTATGTTACCACTCTCCCTGAACTTCTGCGTTTCTATGGTCTGTATCAAAATTAGACCTATCAAAATAGTTTGCCATAGTTCCAAAAGTGGTATCTACATTGATCCACTTTTCCTTATCAACTGAATATACCTGATTCCATGCATGATCTCCCCAAGCCACACCACTGTAACCAAGCCCTGTAACCAGCCGTACCTTTAGCCCTGATGCCCTGCACATGGAAATATATAGACAGGAATAATCAAAGCATATTCCTTTTCTTGTTTTAAATGCTATTATGGAACCCGATTCTGTTCCTCTTGGATTAATGCTTACTCTTTCAGCCTTATCATAATCGTATGTGAGATTTTTTGTAATCCATTTATATATCTTTTGTGCCTTCTCATAATCACTTTTAGCACCTTTTGTAATACTCTTTGCAGTATCATCAATTTCACTATTTGATTTAATTGCCTGGTCCAATGTAACTCCATTGAAGTACTCTATTACCCTAACATTCTGTCCGGCTATTTTTTTAACCAGGTCTGCCATGTCCCCCTGATTACCGTTTGGAACAGGTATATAGTTCCCTACACTTCCTGTATTGCTAAAAGAGTCATTTAGGAGCACGGGAATTTTCTTGGCAATACTTGAATCCAAAATAGGAGTAAGGCCTTTGTCATATATTAAGCTATAGGCTGTGGATTCCTTCATTAGTTTAGATAACTGGGGATGCTGATAATAATAATTAAAGAAATTCAATCCCAGTCCTATTATGAGAATTATCAACAATGATCTCGGAATCTGCACCATACCACCAATAAATATTTTAATCCCCTTGCCTAAAGGATTGAGCATTTCATATGCTGCTTCAGATACAGGAGCAATTATAAACCTATAAATCAATTCCTTAATTGGCCACATTAAAATAAGAAGAATTGCCAGTATGATCGGAACATTAAAAACGTACACAAGAATATCCCTTCCGGCAAAAATGTTTTTAAGGTTCAGCGGTATCATTTCATATATTTTATAAAAGATTCCGTTTCCATGTTCAAAGTATATATTTCTAGTTAAATATACCGATACAACCAATAAAAGAATAAGTTCTATATTTTCGAACAGGGATTCAAGTGAATAATATATTCTCTCCCTTGTAAACGGCCTTAAAGCACCTGATATAATAGGCAAAAAGAACATTAATACAAATGCAATTGTTACAAAGTTTATGTCCATTTGTAAATCTCCATTCCGCATCATTTATATTAAAATACAAGATTATTAATAATGATTATTGCAAAACATATAGCTTCTACATTAAAAGTGATAAATCTATTACATTTGTCTGTCGCAAATCTATTAAAATCAGTTAATCTTGCTATTTGTCTATCACAAAATAACGTTAAAACGTTCGTTATTTTGCTCTGCCAAATGTAAGATTAA
>JAEYYB010000125.1 GCA_023430975.1 Bacillota bacterium
CACACTTTAAGGCTGCTTTTCATAATAAAAAAAGGCTTTAGAATTCAAAATACTAAAGTCTTACTTAATTATAATCTACAGATATGGTTAATTATGGCACTTGTTATATCGAACTCACGTTAATATATAAATCAATTAAATCTTTCTTGTATTATTCTACCATATTTTGTGCATTACGTCAGTTTAAGTACTTTAGTTGCGTTTAATTTTGAAATATTGAATGACTTAAACTGACTTGAATAAATATCTAAAATATAGTACCATGTAGCTAACATAAGAATTTTTATCAATTGCTTTTAATAAATTAAAGTGGTTAATCTTTAAACTAAATTGCTGTATATAGTTTTATAGTGGGGTTGTTCGGCGTCGATTAAAGTCATGTCGCTTACCAAGCAGAATTTATCTTTATGTACCTGATGCTTTACTTCTATTGATTTCCATTATTACAATAAAACTATAAGAGTAAAAAAGAAAGGCAAAGTTTTTAGAGAGGCTTTAAATATATATAACACCAGCTCTTGAACATAATGGAGCTATTTAAAAGTAACTAATAGTAACTTTTAATAAATTAATTTATAGGGGGATGAAAAAATTGAATAAAAGGTTAATCAATAGGATCGCGTTATTGATTATTGTGCCTTTATTGGCCAATATGTTAGTAACCGGTGGAATTGTGTCTGCAAACAGCAGTGATTATCTGCAAAACGTAGCGACGACTACCACTGCTACAGAAAATACAGATGAAAATGCACCTGAAACAACTCCTAAAACAACTCTTGAAACAAATTCTGAAAAAGCACTAGGAGAAGCATCTGAGCCTATAATAGACAACATCGAGACCAATACCAATATACATTATGAATCTTTGGCTCAACAAAACGATATTGTGCTGCCTCTCATTGATAAAAAAGAGGGAACGGATAGTGACGCCAGCCTTAAAAAGTCCACTACCGCTAAGGCAGACATAATAAAGCAGGTATTACCCAAAGAGGTAAAGACTGGTAGTGTTTTATCAAAAAGCAAAACACTAAAGTCACTTTCTTCAACGTATATACCTGATGACGCCATCAATGTTAATGAGAATGAAGTGAAAATTCTAAATGAAAACAGCAGTGAGTATAAATCTTACTTTATGTTTGTATTCACCCCTGAAACCACAGATTATTATAAAATAACTGCATCAAGTTTAAAGATCCCATACATATACGTAAACGATAGCCAGAATAACACTATAGGATGGAGCCGGACTTATCCCCAGATGAGTGATTCCATAGCGTGTAAGATGTATAAGGGACAGCAGTATTTGATTAATCTCTCTTCGGTTAGCTCAGACGATACAACGGAGTTTTCCGTTACAAAGTATAGATCAGCTGCAAATTCTCTTACATATACATTTGTTGATAATACATATACATCCGATGAAAATGCATCAGTTGTTGTTACCATTCCTAACATTCCTGCTGATAAGCTTTATGGAGTTTTGGACAGGGATATACTTATAAGGGCAGAGCTGTTTAAGGGTGAAGAACTGATAGATAAAATATCTGAAATTCCTGCACAATCCATAAGAGGAGCAATGGGAACACCTGATGATAACATACTACAGTTTGTTTGTGAATTTGGTAAGGTTGTGGAGGATGATGAATATACAATAAAAATTACCTGCTATGATGATGAAGGGAATATAGTAATAGATACATGTGAAAGCACAATTGAAGTTGGAGGCTCCACTTTATTGTATGTTCCTTCGCAAAGCATATCGTTTAAGTCTAATTCTTATAGTGGAAAGCAAAGGGTATATTTCAAAGGAATAAATACTGATAAAGGCAAGTTTATTGTATTTGACGGTGATAGAATAATCGGTACAAGTGCCAATACCGGTATAGGAAGTACATATGTGCAACATGAAGAAATGTTTTCAATTTATTCAATGACCAAGTATGAATACGATACATCGAAATTTGCTAAAAATTTATACTATGCAGATATTCCAGATTTGGCCTTTGTAGAACCTTTACAAGAGGGCAAGGGTTATAAATTGAAAATGGTTGCAGGTGTAGGTGAGTTTAACGCCGATGCCAAAATTATTCCAACAAAAGGACTTGTGCTTAATAGTATTTCTTATGGTTCACTGTATAACAGCAGCTTAAAGTTTACTGTTTATACCCAGTTTTATAACTTTGGCAGCATTAAACCCAATGATATTTCAATAGAACTTATAAATTTAAAAGGGGAAGTTGTAGCTTCACAAGTTGATTACTCATATGATTCCTATTACTCGGGGACGGAGAATATTACATATATTAATTATAATTTACGCATTAATAAACCCCTTGAAACTGATAATAAGTATAGTGTAAGAATCAATTACCCGGGGAAACTATATTCCAATACTGCAGGCACTTACATAGGAGCTTATTCGAATGGGGATTACTTGAACTTAAAATCTCCTACTGTTTTAGATGCTGAAAAATTAAAAATAAGTATTCCTACATATGATTGTAATAACAAGATAGATTATGATGCAATTCTTTATAGAGAAAACCAATCGTTAAGTGTGCCGATTTCACAGGTTACAGGGGTTAAACCTGATAACAACGGTACCTTTGTGATAGATTTTCCTCAGGATAATGGTCTGCCTATTTTGATTCCAGGTGCATCATACCATATTGAGTTTAAATACAAAAGGCCTTCATATAACAATGAAGTGTTTACCTCGAGCATTGGTTTTAGCATGCCGCAGTCAACTGTTTCAAATGTATCTAAAGACATTGCATTTTATCCTCCTGCATTACCTACACAAGGGGAGACAGAATTTACTATAAGCGGCTACGAAATAGAAAACGGAATAATGGGAACCGATAACAGCAAAATAAATATTGAGCTTGTTGCAAATAATGAGATCTATGGATCGGTAATTAAAGACACCATAAAAAAGAGTGCATCCCTATATGATGTTAATTCCAATTACAGTATGAGTCAGATAATGATAACAGGAAAGCTGCAGATACAGAAAGCATTGGAAAATGATACCCAATACTTTATAAGAATTAATGGCAATGACTATAAGTATTTTTACAAATCATCAAAACCATATATTGACGAAAATTCATTAAACATACAGCATTATTGTTCCTATTCTACATATAAAAATTCTTCAGGAGCCGATTGTCTGCTGTATGATTTGTCCTTCAAGGAACCGTTAGTGTTAAATTATGGTTTTATAAAGAATGTACCTGAAGATTACAAGCTAGTGTTAAAAGATGTAGAAAATGAACAGGAAATTGAACTAGGCACATGGAAAACTGAAAAAACTTACTTTGATGGGGAATATAAAGATATCTCCATAGATGCTGATTTGTCACAAGTTACACAAGGTAGAGTATTTGAATTGTGCTTAAAAGCAGGCGAAAATTATTACAGTTTTAATAAATTCATCAAAGTGTATAAACCCTATGAGGCACATTACTTTAGTGTGCACGAGGCTGTATACGGAAGTGATAGGGTTACATTGTCATTGCCTTCATGTTATGATATTGACTCTCTATCTTTTGATGTAAAAGATTCTTTTGATATAGTTTATGACTTAAGTGTGGTTCCCGGTAGTTTGAAAAGAGATTCAGACGCAACTTACATGGATGTGAAAACAGATATCCCTTTAAGTTATGGGGTATATAAATTCCGCATGTATAGTGCAGAAAATACAATTAAATATACTGTGCCATATACAGTTTCCCAAAAAAGCAACACTCCGGTTGTAGAGAATATTCAAAATGGGGTGCCATACCTTATTTATGGTAACGGGCTTAGTGATGAAGGGGTTTATACTGCAGATATTAGTGATTTTAATAATGTAATCAGGGTTAAAGAGGGCATTACACTCACAAAGAAACAGGGAGAAAATGTTTTAGAGCTGGATGAAAGTAGTCTTCAAGATTTGCCAATCGGAACCTATAATGTTGCAGTAAAACTCAATGGTAGTGCTATAGGGGTTGCTTATTTTTATTACTCAGGCCCCATGATGTTAAAGCCCTTAATATCAGCAAAGGAATGGATAGATTCACCTGAAAAAAGTCCATTAATAACAAGTGATAATGTAGAATTAATTATAAAGACCATGTATTATAACAAGGTTCGCTTTGCTGAAAACTTGGAAAAGCTAAAAGAAATGAGCTATCAACCTGTAACAAACAGCATTAATTACAAGTTTGAAAGTGCAGGAAAGATTAAGCTGCTTTATTTCCAGTTTGCTGATGATGCTGGAAAGGAAAGTGAAATAGTAACTTTTAAAGCGTACTTGGCATCGGTTAATAACGAGATAAAAGTAATTTCTCCAGAGAAGGATAAAACATATGAGAATGGGTTGCCTATTAAAGCCAGTATCCCAAATAATCCACACTCCGTATGGCTTGTGTTGTACTGGCAAGGTGCTGTTGCAACTATTGCGAAAGCCACAGTTAATTCACTATACTCTTCAAACGACATTCAATATGTGAAACTGTCAAAGGAAGAAGCAACCGATTTTTATTCTTATGAAATACCGCAAGATTCAGCAGGTAATCTTATAAAGTTTGAGATTTATGCAGCAGATGAATTTGGAAATATAACAGATTCCGAAACGGTAGATTTGAGGGACGTTGTAGATCCTGAGCCGGTAAAAACAATTCAAATTTCCAATCTGGCTCCGGCGTATAAAAAGCAAAACATAACTATTTGGGGAAGCGATGCAACTGCCGGTAGCAATGTTACCATTTATGCATATCCCCTCAATGATAATGGAACTTCTACAGGAGGATCTCCTTACAGGATCACCGTAATTGCAAATGAGGACGGTAAATTTGAAGGAACGTTGAATATTCCAAAGGATGGCTATTATAGGATCTACATAGCCGATAACATGGGAAGAACAAGTTATAACTATCACCGAACTTGGGTTGATACAATAGTACCTGTGTTAAGAAACTATACCACAATAGCACAGGGGATCAACAGTGTAAAAATCTCATGGGATGTTAATGACCGCAGCACCTGTAATTACACATTGTGGAGAGACGATAAGATTATTGAAAATCAATATTCGGATAAGTTTTATTTGGCAACAGGGCTTACAAAAGGCCAAACTTATATCTATAAAGTTATGGCAACAGACATGGCAGGAAACCAGTCGGAAGCTGTCCAAATAATTGTAACAGTCGGAGATACCGTGGCCCCTGGTACACCAAAGAACCTTCGTATTGGCTCTAATGCAGGAAAAAGCATCACCCTCACTTGGGATCCATCAACAGATAACAGTTATGTAACTGGGTATGAGATATACAGGAATGATGAAAAAATCGGGACTTCTTATAATACCAGCTATACAGATACTAATCTTACAAAAGGTGTAGAATACAGCTACAGAGTAAAGGCTTTTGATCCATCAATGAACTATTCCGGGTTAAGTGAGCCTGTTGTTCATTCAATTCAAACCGTAAAAGTAAAGGATGCCTATGACGGCAGCTATAACGTAGTAGCTTCAACAAACAATACTTTGGTATTGAAAGCCTTAACCAGTGATATTTTAAATAACACCAATATAAGAGTGTTATTTGAATATTCAAAGGATAATGGAGCAACATGGGCACCAATATCAACAGTTTCACAATACACTACAACTTCTGACGGTTTGTTGTTCAATACAATATGGAGAATTGAAGGGTACGACAGCGGTGAATATGTTATTAGATATACTGTAACTGACAGTGACGGCTTTACCAATCAGGACGTCTCAAAACCCATAACCATACAAAAAACAGATGACTTTATAAGCCCTACTATTAAATCTATAAGGCCGTATCCCTCATGTTATGCCAATTCCATACCACTTACAATTACAGCTGAGGATAATGTAGGAGTAAAAAGCATAACAATACAGGAATCTATGGACGGGGCAGTTTGGGAAGATGTAACCTCCATATCAATAAGTTATATCAGTAAAGTAAGTGCTGTAAACTATACTGTCGATGTTTCAGATACCAGAGAAGGACCCTACTATATTAGAGCGATAGCTACAGATACAAGCGGCAATAACAGCAACAGTACAGGGTCTGCTTCCTATAACCAGTATATAATAGACAGGACTGCTCCACAAAAGGTAGCTGATGTATCGGTATCAAGTACTGTTGACTATATTGAACTTAAATGGGGTATGAACTCTGAGCCCTACGTAAAAGGATTTAATGTGCTAAGATCCGAAAGTATTGATGGTGAATATATAACATTAGCTGACAATACCAATACATTGAATTTTATAGACCAAAGTGCCAAGACAGGAGTTATTTATTATTACAAGGTGTCCTGCACCGATATAGCTGGAAATACAGGTGAAAATAGTGAGCCTGTAAAGGCAGTAAGACTTAGTATAGACGATATAACTGACGATTTGCCTCCACAGATTACAAGCATATACCCGAATAACAATGCTGTCATAGGTAATAAGCTGAATTTGGCTGTAACTGCTATGGACAATATAAGGCTTTCAAAGATAGCGGCACAATTTAAGACAGGAGAAAATGATTGGACAGATATAACGGTTTTTGACACGGCATATTCCTCTGATGGATTTTCATCCGAATTGGATACTTCAAAGTACCCTGCAGGAACTGTTATAAAGGTTAGAGCATATGCTGTAGACGCAAAAGGAAATAAAAGCAGCTTTGAATATGCTGACTACACTGTTGATAATGTGCCTCCAAAGACACCTGTAGTAGATGTGGTTGCACGTAATATGGGAATTTATGTATCATGGTCGTGTGAAGATGAAGATATAGCGGTTTACAAGGTTTACCGCAGAATATCAGGCTCAAGTTTCTATACACTTATAGGGGAATACTCCAAATCAACAAATAATGTTTTGGATACAAGCCTCGATCCTTCATACCAGTATGTATACAAGGTTATAGCAATAGATGGGCTGGGTAACACATCTTTTATAGAGAGCAGGGCTATTTCACCATTAGATGTGGACGATATAATGCCTCAAGCTGTTATAAATTGTATCTCATCTGCTGAAACGGATACAGTTGTGGATTTTGACGGAACTTCATCATATGATAATGTAAAGATTGCAAAATATGAATGGGATTTCGGCGACGGGAAAACAATGGTAGGCAGTACTGTAAAGCACCAGTTCAGCAATGTTGGGACTTACAGTGTAGTGCTTAAAGTAACTGATTCCTCAGGCAACCAAAACCTGGCATCAAGATTGGTTACAATTATAAAAAAGGGAGTTGCAGGTACAATTGAGGTTTCGGTAATAGACGATCAGGGGAATAAACTTCCCTTTACCGATGTTTTTGTAAACTTGGGTGAAGCTGATCAATATAAGAGCACATCTGATTCTACAGGAAGTTTGTCGCTAAATATGGAGCCGGGCAGCTACAAAATAGGTGCATATAAATCCGGATATGCTCCATCGCAGCAGGAAGTACTTGTTATAGCTGGAAAATCCAATGCTTTAATGCTGGTTCTTAGAAAGTCGGAAGTGGTTATTGGAAGTATGACAGCAACAAAGATGACTCTCGATGAGATTAAAAAGGCAGGCATAGATGTAACTGCACCTGGAAATCAGAATGTATTTAGGTACCAGATAAACCTGGTATATCAAAACAAGCCTTATACAATAACGCATATAGCAAACACTTCAAATAAATCATATGTGAGCTCTTCTACAATTGGTGACAGGACTTTATATGTCAGCACAGTACCAAGGAGCGGCAGCAGTTCCGGAAGTGCACCGGTAACAGTGCTCCTTGATGTTCCGGGAGGAACTTCCTGGCTTAAGGATTTCTTTGATGTTAAGCTCCATCTGGTTAATACCCAGGGAGCGTATGATATAGAAAACTGTGTTGTTAGCTTAAATATACCATCAGGGCTTTCCGTAGCAGGAGGCAGTGCAAAAACTAATGAAATAGGCACTCTGCCTGCCAACGGCAGCAAAGTTTTAAACTGGATAATACGTGGAGATAAACCGGGCAGTTATAACATATCTGCAGATTTCAGCGGGATTTTAGAGTCGTTTAACGAGACAATATCAGCTAGGTTTGCTCCTTCTGAGCCAATTAAAGTGGAAGATAGTTCAAGGCTAAAGCTGTTAATTGAGGTTGAGGAAGTAAAATATCCAAATGATAAGCTTCTTTACAGGGTGGGTTTTAAAAACGAAAGAAACACTGATTTGTACAGACCTAAAATAAGCATGCAGGACTCTGAATATATAAGAAGCTATAAGACAAGCACCAGCATGGCTCTTATAAACACTTCCCATGAGGTTTTAAAACCAGGTGAGATATTATGGTCCGAGTACTCTATTGATCCTGCAAAATTTGAAGGTAACAACAATGTAGGACTTAAGCTTACCGAGTATGCATCCACAGCTTTGGGAGGAATGAAAATACCAATTGAGATAAGGCCTGTGGAATATGGAACCTTTGGAAGGGTGAAACCCAAGATATATGTTATTGACCCTCATACAGGAAGAGAAACAGAGTTGGATTCTATAGACCTTGTTAAATACAAATCCAGGACAAATGATGTGATGCCTGATTTAAAGATTAAGACTGGCAGAGGAATTTCAGAAAATGTAGTGGTGAAGGAAGTTTGTAAACTTACCATAGATGATGGCCTTTTTGATGTAACCCAGGAAATAACCACCGATAAAAACGGGGAATACATATATAAAGGCGGAAGTATCGATGCTGTAGAGATAAATGATTCAGGTAAAGGTTATTTCAGCATAAAGGTTACATCCGATACCAAAATCTCCGATACCTTAGGGATAAGGGTTTTAGATCAGAACCTTCTATCAAAAACGGAGTTTGGAAGTGTTTCAGGTAGGGTTTGGAACAAGGATGAAAGTAAACCTGTATCAGGAGCAACAGTCATTATTGGTTCAAATACACGTACTACTGATGCAAACGGTAATTTCAGCTTTAATGATATTATGTTTGACGGTGATACAATTAAAGTAAAGGCAGCGGGTTTTCCCGAGAAGAATATAGACAGGGATCTTAGAGATGGAAGTTACGTTACTGTTTATTTAAGCAAGGTACCTGAAATAACCAAGGTTGTCTCATGGTGTTCAGACAGTACAAACTCTAGAAGTTCAATTGTTCCTTTGAATCTTATCGGAAGTTCTGTTGACTTTAGGATTGATACAGATTTGAAGGGTAACGGAGAAGTTACGGAATATTTATACAAAATAGTGGATAAAAATGGCAATGAAAAGTATAGCGGTTCTGAAACGGACAAAATAGTAACTATATGGGATATAAAGAATAAGATGGCCATTGGAGATAGATTGAAATTTGCAATCAAAACAAGTGGACCATATGGTAATTTTACATCGGATTATGTGGATGCCAAGCTGGTTATGGCACAGGAATTGCCGTTATTAAATACTGTTGATTGGCTTTTTGACAGGGGGATAATTCAAAATGAAATACCACTATTCAATCCTGAAATTGAGGGTATTAATGATGCAAATAGATTTTTTAATAGTATAAATAACAGCAATTCAAGTGTGCCGTTTCCTGGCGACAGCGGCATATTCAACTCTACTAAGCTTATACCCTTGGATGCTTCTATTGATCTGGATGTTGAATATGATTTTCTAAATGCCAAAGTAACAATTACCAATAAGGGAGGAGTTTCAGGAGACTTTTTGGGAGGACTTGCAGAATGGGATCATGGATCTGGTCGTGAAGGTAGCGGAAGATTTAGTCTTGGAGGAGAATTAAGTGCAACCTTTGTTACAGTGCTTACATATAATGATTCCTCTTTGAGATGGGAATTTGAAAAAATGGATGTTAATATCGTTGGAGGAGCTAGCTTTAGAGTAGAGTTCAAATATAATGTTCCTGCGGATGTAATTTTTGGGGGTGTACTATTATCCGGTTATGCAGTTGTTGAACTGGAGGGAGGAGTTCAGATTATTGTTAACACCTCAATTCCCAATTTATCAAGAATCAACAGTATAAGCGACCTGGTAACTGAAGTGCAGGCAAACCTGAATCTAGCGATAAAAGGGGCTGTAGGAGCAGAGGTAGGATATGGACTTTTATCGGGAGATATTTTCGTAAGAGGAAGGGTTGATGTAAATCTTCCTAGCTGGAGGACAGAGCTTACATTATCTTATGGTGTAGACTATGGTTACCTCTGGTTTTTCTCAAATGAAAATACCCTTGGTGAAAAAACATGGACTTTATATGAAGGAAATCAAAATAGAAGAATGTCAGGAATGCTTGCGGCACCGCCGAATATTGTTAATGAAGGAATTGTATACAAGAGTGCTCCAAGAGGTTATTTGCAAAATCAAAAATGGATTGGTAAAGAAGAAATAATAAAGGATGCATACCCTGATTCGAGTGCTAGAATATCAGCTGTAGACAAAAAAATCGGCGACATGTTAATGGTTTATATAGGTGATGACAGTCAAAGAACTGATAATAACAGAACTTCCGTATACTCCTCTGTGTATAAGGACGGGACATGGTCGCAGCCTGTACAAATTGATATTGATGGGACAGGAGATGCATATCCTAGTCTTGCAGCAGACGGTGAGAATATATATGCATCATGGATGGACATGGAGGAGGAAATGGGTGATTCATCTTCCATGACAGAGGATTATATAACAAAGAATGTGCTTGGAAAAATGGGAATATCCATTGCAAAGTTTGATTTGGGCACAAATTCATGGAAGGAACAAATCAGTAAAAAAACACAAGGCATAAATAAGCTTCCTGAAATTGCGGCAAATGACGGCAAAGTCATGGCAGTGTGGGTAAATAACTCGAAGAGTAATTTAAAAGGCAATTTGGAACAGCCGGATGATATATACTATGTATATAACGATGGAAGCGGATGGAGTGAGCCAAAGGCTTTTGTTATAGGTGCGGCTAACGTTACGGAAGGCAAATTGTATATGCATAATGGTAAGGCGTATTATGTTTTTGTTACAAATGCCTATTCGGATGAAGGAATAAACAAGGCATATGTTGCACGTTTTGACGGCAAGAGCTGGTCCAAGCCTACAGAACTTATTGATAACAGCAATGAGGACAGTCATCTTGCCATAGCTCTTTATAATGAAGAACCTACTGCATTCTGGCAAAATGACGGAGCTATATATAAGATTTCTCTTGAAAGACCTTACGGTGCTCAGATAATAATCAATTCAGACCAGGCAGAAGGTATTTTGGAGCTTAGTGCAGCCAATACGGAAAAAGGAGTCGCTTTGGCATGGACAAGTGCATCGGCAGGAGAGAAAAAACTTTATATAAGTACTTTTGACGAAGAAAGCTCTTCATGGACAGAAGGAACAATGATTAAGTTTGATTCAATGGAAATACCAAAGGGTATAACCCTGGCTGGCCTTGGAGATTCGGCGATGGCTGTATACAATAAATCCCAATATAAGTTTGATGAGGAAAAAAAGGTTTACTACAGGGATAATACAAAACTTACTTCTACCAACTATATCAGAAAAGCCGATCTGGCTATTCTGGAAAATGGGGTGTATTTTGAAAACGGCAAACCTCTTCCGGGAGAAGATACAACTGTTATAGCTGCTGTTAAAAATGTAGGGGATATTACTGTAAAAGGCATAAAAGTTTCTCTGTATGAAGGTGATAAACTGGTTGCTGTAAAAGATATGCCGGAAGCGGTATTAAGCCCTGGAAATTCAGTTTTGGCAAGTTTTCCATGGAAGGTACAGCAAAACGCAGCAGGCATTAAATTGAGGGCGGTTGTAGAAACGGCCGATGACATTGAGCCTCTAAATAATGCTGCGACACTGGAGAAATCATATACCGATGCTGAAATAACAAGCGTTTATAATGAATTATACTCTAAAAATAGCGGTACAATTTTCGTTGATGTAAAAAATTCAGGTTACAGCAGTTTGGATGTAGCTAAAGTTTACATATCAACCGACAAGGAATTTAAAAACATTATTGCAGAAAAAGAAATTAAAGATATTGACCCTCTTATGGATAAACATGTTGCATTCCAATTCAAACCAACTGATGAACAGATAGAAAACAGAGTTAAGGTGTATGCAAAGGTTGAAGTCCATCACAGTGAGTATGATTATTCAAATAACAGCGATTTTACGGTTATAAGGCCAATGGAGGATTCAGATGGAACAGGAATTATAGAGGATGGTCCTTCACCAACGCCAACACCGACGCCAACACCAACTCCAGGCCAGAATCAGAATAATACAAATATACCGGTTCAAACTCCTGATACAACTGATAAAGGTAATGGCGATAACGGAAATAATCAGACAGATAAGGACAATTCAACGGATGAACCAAAAGATAAGGATAACGGTACAAAACCATCAGATAAGCCTGTAATTGTTGTACCGACTCCGGATGTGCCTTCAACTGGAGATGAAAACAAGAAGAACGTTCCTTACATGAAAGGTTTTGCTGATAAAACATTCAGGCCGGACAAAGGGCTTACAAGAGCTGAAATGGCTGTTATTCTTGCTAACCTGGATGGTGTGTCACAGAAGCAAACAGTAAGTTCAGTATTTAAGGATGTCAAGAATAATCATTGGGCAGCTTGGGCTATCAGTTATGTGACCGAAAAGGGAATTTTCAACGGCTATAGTGACAAGACATATAGACCGGATAATTTCATAACAAGAGCAGAGCTTTCGGTTGTATTGTCAAAATACGTAAGCATTAAAGCTACCGATAAAGGTGATGCAAAATTTAATGATATTGATAAACACTGGGCAAAAGGTTATATAATGGGACTTGTTTCAGAGGGGTATATTAAAGGGTATCCCGATGGTACATTCAAACCTGCAAACAATGTTAAACGTTCAGAATGTGTCTCTATTATTAACAGGATTTTAGGAATTGCACCATTAAAAAACTCAGAATCAAGTTTCATAGATGTCGAAAAGAAACACTGGGCATTTGGAGACATAATGGCCGCAACTTCCCAAAAGTAAAGTGATGTAAAGTAATGTAATATAAAGTAATGTAATATAAAGTAATGTAATATAATAAAATGTCTCACAAAGCTTGTTTGAAAAAACTTTGTGAGGCATTTTAAATCCCTAATTGTACTTGAAATAAAATACAACTTATAAATATATAGTATATCAAAATAATCTCCAGGAAAAAATAAAGGAAAATAAACAGAAGAGGGAGATTAATGATGGGATTTAACAGCGAAAATAAAAATGAAGTGGAAATGACCACCTATGATAGACTTTTAAGAGCATGGGAAAACTCAAAGGAATTGGTTAGAGACTTTGAGATGTACTCAAAGAGGATTGAAGATGATGAGATCAAAAATGTTTTCAAGCAGTTTGCTGAAGATGAAGGAATGCATGCTACAAAGCTAAGAGAGATTATATTGAATTATAAAAGTGAAGGTGATAATCAGTAGTAGTATGATGCAGATGAATGGGCTGTTACACTAAGAAAATAGTGTAACAGCTTTTTTGCTAAAAAATATGGGTTGTTTTAATATATAGTATTGAATTTTTTAGCTATGAATATAACATCCCTCATATTTACTGTGCCGTCCTTGTCTATATCACATTTAGCATTATATTTGCTGTCACCAAGAACGGTATTAAAGCATTTGGCTACCAATATAATGTCTGACATATTGATTGCATGATCTCCGTTTATATCTTCGGGCAATGTTGATGGCGTCGGAGTGTTTGACGGTGTATTCGTAGGCGTAGATTCGGAGATATTCTTTGTCATTTCAATGTTCTTGAATAAAACGTCATATCCTGGGGTATTGTCGCTACAAATACGGATAATAGCTGAAGCATCGACACTGAAATCCCAGTCGCTGATATCAAAGGTTACTTCATATCGCTGCCATTGTCCATTCACTGTTACGGATTTTTTGGGGGCTTTTTCGATGAGAGAAAACCCTTCATATCTTACATAGTTTGGTCGTACCTCTACCGTAGTTTTGTTTCCGTTATAACTTTTTGCTTCAAAGCTGATGGTATATTTCCCTGCGCCATTTTTTTCTAATTCATTTGTTACAACAGTGTATAATCCTTGATTGTAAATATTACTAGTAACGACACTACGCATTACAACTTCACCATTATCAACACATGATCTGAGTGTTGTACCCGGATTGCTATAAGGATTATATCGGCTTGCAAATGAATAGTCTTTCAATAGATTTTTACTGCTATTCAGTACAGGAGAGAGAACCACAGCTGATTTTTCGCTGTCATATACTGCTTTTGTATAATAACGATTTACTTCATCAAGAGAAATATATTTGATATCGCTTTGCGTTGTTCCTTTTGTGTTTTCATTTGTTTTGATATCCAGCAAATTACAGATTTCTTTTTCAGGTAATAATATTTCACTGCCATCTCCAATGGGTTGATGTGGTAATTTCTGCAAATTTTGGTTGATATATACCTTTTTGTTGTATGTATAGTTCACTTTGTTTCGCACACAGGCAAGGGGATGTTCTGATTTCGTACTGTCATTGTTTATGGAAATGGCAAGTTCATTATTATCCTTATACTGAGGCTTGAAGTCGCTTGCTGATGTAATCAATTTACCATCAATATAGCTGTTATGAAAATTTAATTTGTAATTTGATGTATGTATAAGTGTGTCATTATTGATTACATGAATAGCTTGTCCTGCTGTAGTATTCCATGAAGTAACAATCGATGAACCTCTGATTGTGTTGAAACGACAATTGTTAAAATAAAAATTCTTGATTGCATCGCCCATATTCAGGCCATTGAAAATCCATGGTGTGTTGATAACATCAACACAGTCTAAGTTGTTGAAGGTAACGCCCTTTACAACAGATTGTATCTTTGCTCCGTTATACCAGTTATTTATAATTCCCTCATTAGCACGGAATACATATATATCTGTAAATTCTACATCATAGGGAAGCTGATGCTGTGGGAATAATGCGGCACATGTTGTTCCTATGATACAGTTGCTGATGCGATGATACCCATAACCACCACTATATGTAATTCCATTGTCGCTGACATACCAAAAACAATTTGTAATGGTTACATTTCCAGCACCGACTGCAACACCGTCAGTACGGATTCTTGCAGTTAGACACTTAACATTTTTGATGAGATGGGTAGTACCAATAAGATACATGTGGTATCCTTGAGAATCTACGATTTTTACATCTTTAATTGTAATATTGTTACCATCCACGTCCATATAGATGTTCGTTCTATTCTCTGTCACGGAAGTGTCGGACACGTCGCTAAATGGGTCAAGTAATATTCCATGTCCGCAAATGGTAACATCATTCGAATTAATATTCAGACGACTGTAAAACACGGATCCCGGTGCAATATATATCGTTTTTATCTTTTTATCAAGGGTATAATATGAACTGTTTTCATCAGGGTCAAACCATGGCTCATCCACATATAAAACAGATTCGTCATTTTTGTCTATGTCATAATCTTCAGGAGCATCAGCAAAAATCGAAAGAATGGTAGTATCATCGTCATCAAGACGAATCATAAAGTTTGTATCATTCTTATCAAGCCACACAGAGATAACACCATCATGAAATTCGTTTCGATATCCCTTTGAGCTTGGCAAAACGCTGTATGTTTCAAAATCACGATAAACGGCAATATCAATCCGAACCTCTCCTGTGAAAGCAAATTCGCAGAATCTTCTATCAAAGTCAGGTGATAAGCATCTGTAAGACATCTGTTCACCATTTGCGTTTCGATTATATACTGAAAGAGTTTTAGATTGATTGCCTTGATTTATTGTTACACCATAATCATAGCAGCGTGGAATTCTTTCATCATATTCGGGATAGACAATAAGCTGTCCACCATCTTCTGCAAAAGCCTCAATGATGAAATTCAACGGAAGAATATTAAAAATTAGCAATAAAGTGAGAATGAGAGAAATGGTCTTTTTCATAATTATAATATCCCCTTTTAAAAAATTAAATGAAAAATAAATTTACATAAGGTTTGTAACTATTATTATATCACACCAAATACCCTGAGGTAAATTAAATAAATAGGGCTTACCTTAACCGTTAAGCAAGCCCTAAATAATTAAATTCATTTTTACCAGCCAAGCTTGTTTTTTATTTCTTTAGTGAGCTGATCTGCCATCAATTGATGAGTTTTAATGCTTGGATGCCAGTCTTCACCGTATCCGTTACTTTCAGATTGCTGAGGATACTCAAGGAAATATATCTTATTGTCTCCTTTTTTATTGAAACCGGAAACAACTTCATTCATATAATTATAACATGATTCTAAGCCTGTTCCCCAGAGCATTGGCCCCATTGTGCAGAATATATGTGCATTTGGATAATTGGTGCGGACCGTGGTTAAAAGATTGTTATATGCAGTTATAAATTTTGTCTTTTCTGCGGGAGTTGTTGAAAAATCATTTGTACCAAGATTTATAACAACAACCTGAGGTATATAGTTTTTAAAATCCCACTTAACTCCGCTGTTTGGAAGTGTAAGAGGATAACGGTCTGATATAATCGGACCTGCCTGACCTCCATAGTTCATTGTAAGACCTATTCCGGACCAGGCAATAATATTGGCACTGGCGTTCAATGAACGTGCTGTAATAGCTGCATAGGACAAATAACTGTTTTCATTTTTTGGTGTAAAGTTCTCTTCTTTTGATTTTCCTTCGTTTCCATATGCACATGTGATAGAATCACCGATGAATTCTATCTTTCTTTCTAATGGTGCCGGAGGAGCAAGGAGCTTACCCTGACCGAAATCAAAGCCCAGGAACTGAACCTCACCCTGGGATGCTTCTGTTCTTTTCCATAATACAAGATGGTGGTCTCCATTTGTAAGACCGCTTGCTAAAGTTACAGTAGACGTTTTGCCGTTAACAGAAAATGGTGTAAGAGCATTGCCGTCAACGAAAGCCTGGAACCAGTTTTCTCCAGTGGATTTTATTGTTACACTTACCTGTGTTCCGGAGAAGTTTAATTCTACATTACTGCCCGACCATGCACATTTTGGTCCATTGGGATCTGAAAAATCGAATCTTCCGTTATATAATATCCCGGGAGTTGATGATGGTACAGGCGTCGGTGATGTGACTTCTATTACTTTATTAAAGACTAAAGCAATTAAGATAACATCATTCATGTTTATGGCACCATCATTGTTTATATCGCATCTCTTGTCATAATTACTTGAGCCGATGGTTGCATTAAAATGGGAAGCTATCAATACCACATCCGCCATATTAACTACTTTGTCACCATTGATATCCTCAGGGAATGAAGATGGAACGGTTGAATTTGTTGTTGTTACTTTGGTAGGAGTAGGTGTGTTTGTTGGTGTGTTTGTGGGTGTGGGTGTGGCAGTTGCAACAGGCGTGTTTTGAGTTCCGCCGGAACCTTTTACAAGTGCATTGGCTATATCAGGGTAATACCATGTAAGTGCGGACCTGTTTAACAAAGCGTATGTTTCTGCTTTACCGGGTGCGTAATAGCCGTTATCCCACCAGAATAAAGCAATTCCCTTTGCTTTTGCTTCCTGTGCATAGTATTCTGCATGTGCTGTTCTGGAAGAAAGATTGTTTTTGTCAATAGTACCAAATTCGCCGATAACTACAGCTCGTCCTTTGCTTATGAATCTATTATAGAGTGCATTAAATTCTGCTGTAAGTGAAGATTTGTCGGAAGAAGTTCCCCAAGTTGAAGTTCCGTTTATATCCATAGCAAAAAAATATGGGGAGTAAGCATGTATTGATACAATGACTTTATTGTCGTTGTTTGGAATTTTAAAGTCATTTAGTGTAACATCCAAAGCTGCAGCAGCATGGGGAGGAACCATGATGAATCTCTTTGCATTATTTCCGCCTGATGCTCTTATGGTATTTACAGCTGCCAAATTCAAATTGTTTATTACATCACGGTTTTCAGCTGTTCCACCTGTCCATTCGGCAGCTGAGCCTTCTACTCTTGGTTCATTCATTGTTTCAAATATAAGATAGTCACTGTAGTTTTTAAAACGGTTTGCAATTTGCTCCCAAAGCTTGGTAAGTTGTGCTTTGCTTGCTGCTTCCTTTGCATATGTAGGAACGAGCCATTTGTTTTCATGGTGAAGATTTAAAATAACATACATATCGTTATCAAGTGCATAATTGACTACATCCTCAACCCTGTTAAGCCATGTTTGATCAATAGTATAATCGGGTGCAGCTCCCATATGAGTGTCCCATGTTACAGGTAATCTCACTGCGTTAAAGCCCATTTCCTTTACCTTGTCTATCATTGCCTTGGTTGTCCTGGGGTTTCCCCAGCCTGTTTCAGTGGGTGCGTCAAGCGTATTACCCAAATTCCAGCCAAGTCTTATATCCTTTACAAGATCAATAGCTGTAATATCCCGCATACCCGTGTTGGCAGTAGATGCCGTAACATTCATGCTGCCAAGAAATGTGACAAGGAGAAAAATAACAGCTAATAATAAAGCTTTTCCCCTAACCGAAAAAATTTTACTCATTATACCAACCTCCCAAAAAATAAATTAGTAGATATTTATATCTATAATTAAAAGTGTTACACTTTTAATCTATTATATTAATTCGAAAAAATAAATTTCTTTGAGTAGGGGAGGAATAAAATGGTTTGAGATTTTATATCAAGCCTATACTGAAAATTTTGAGTTTTATCGAAATATATAAGAGGGGAGGAAATCAAATTGGCGAAATTGAGTATTTTTAAGAAGCTAAAACCTGATACTGATTACACTAATGACATAGTAGTTAAAATTCAAGATGGAGACAAGCTTTTAAAAGAAAGATTTATAAGTGATTATACTCCTTTTATTTTAAAGACAGTTGCCAGAATAACCAATAAATATGTTGAGGTTCAAAACAGCGAAGAATTTAGTATTGCACTGATGGCATTTGATGAAGCTATAAATTGCTTTAATATAGACAAAAACAAGAGCTTTTTGGCATTTAGCGACCTTGTTATAAACAGAAGACTTATAGACCACATAAGGAAGAACAGAAGAGATAATAATGTATTTCCTTTTACATACTTTGATTGTGATACATATGAGGAACTTAAAGAAAAGTATTTGCTTGAATACTCTGTTACAAGGCTTGATAATATTGAGATAAAGGAAGAAATTATATTATTTAAGGAAAAGCTGGCCACATTTGGCATAACTCTTGAAAACTTGGCAAAAAGTATACCAAAACATAAAGACTCGAAATTAATGTGCATTAAAATAGCAAGGATTATAGCAAACGACAGGGAGCTTAATTACAAATTAAATAAATCAAAAAATATTCCAATGACGGACTTGATGAAATTAGTTGATGTGCACCATGCAACTGTAGAAAGAAACCGCAAGTTTATAATTGCAGTAAGTCTTGTTATAAACAGCGGTCTTGATGTCATAAAGAGCTATCTGCAGTTCACTGAGGAAGGGGGTGTGAAAGGTGATTAACATGGGGACTATTATGGAGGTTTATAAAAATGAAGTTTTGGTTATGACAGTTGATTTTGAGCTGGTACGTGTGAAAAGAAAGCCGGAGATGTATTTAGGTCAGCAGGTTTATTTTGGTGATAGTGAGGTTATTAAAGCTCAAAGAAAAAGTAGTTTTTTTATTGCTTCAGCAATGGCAGCAATAATGATGTTTGCTATTATAATAATTTATGTTGTTTTACAAAATGGAAATTTTAGAAATGGAAATTTTAAGAATGACAATAACTTTTATGCTTATGTTGATTTAGATATCAACCCAAGCATTGAGTTTTTAATAAATGATAACGATATTGTCAAAAAGGTTATTCCATTAAACAATGACGGTAAAAAGGCGGTATCTGATCTTTTGTTAAAAGAAATACCAATAAAAGAAGCTGTTGAAAAAGTTATCGGCAAATTTCAAAAAGAGGGTGTAAAGAATACTAAAAACAATATTGTTATGATTTCAGCATCATTAAACCCGGAAATAAAAAGTTATAAGGAAAATAAAGATAATGCGGAGCTTAAGCTAAACAAGCTAATTGCTTTATTAAAATCTATTGATGGTACTGAAATGGATATGGAATATACTGTAAAAGTGGTCAAGGTTGAACCGGAGGTTAAGAAGCAGGCGGTGGAAAATGGTTTGTCTACCGGAAGGCAGCTTATTTTGAAAGAAGCTCAGAATAATGGTGTTGATATGACGCTAAATGAGGCAAAAACAGGCAATCTGGCAGTACTTATGAAAAAGGTGGATTTGTATAAACAAAGTGCTGATAAAGAGACTTTTAGTACACCGATTTTAAGTACACCGAGCATTAAATCAATAAAGAATACCACACCTGAAGCTAAACCAACTATTACAAAAGGAGCTGAATTAGTGGGTTCTACCCCGAAAAATTCATATGATCCTAGAAATCTAAAAAATGATAAGGAAACATCAGCAAAAATAGATATACCAACGCAATTAAATAATATACCGACTCAATTAAATACGCCACCAAAATTAAATACACCACAAAAATTATATACATCAAAATTAAATACGCCAAAATTAAATACACCAACACCTAAGAATATTTCTGAGAGTAAAAAACCAGTTGAAAGCAAAAAGCCTGATTCATCAGCAGGTACAATTAAGATTCAGTATTATAATATTTCAAAGAAAGTAAGTAAAGTCATTCAGATAAACACAGTTATAAATGTTATTAATACAGGCAGTGAGGCAATTGATTTAAAAGACCTGACTTTAAGATATTATTACACAATTAATGGAGAGAGGCCCCAGTCGGCAGATTGTTGGGCTGAAACGGATAAATCCAATATTATTCACAGGTTTATTAAAATGGATAAGCCTTCCGGTAAAGCGGACTACTACCATGAAATAGGATTTAAAAGCGGCTTGCTGGAACCGGGGAAAAGTACTATGGTTATAACATGGTTCAATAAAGACAATTGGTCAAATTATGAGCAGGATGATGATCATTCTTATAATTCATCCAGTATTGAGGAATTGTATGATTGGAAGTATGTGACGGGATATATCAAAGGTGCCTTAAAATGGGGAATTGAGCCATAACTATATTAAAAGTGTTAATAATCTTAAGACAAATGTAATAGATTTATCACTTTTAATATAGCTTCCATAAATATTTATCCGAAAATAGTTCAAATTAAAAAGTGAAATATTAAGGAAAAAGTAGATAATAGGTGAAAATCATAGTAATAAATATGTAAAACTTAATAATTGGCTATTATGGGTAAAAAATACCTTGACCGAAAGCCTATCCGTCAGTATAATATAATACGTGTCTGAGACATGATAACGACATTCCTCAATAGCTCAGTTGGTAGAGCATGCGGCTGTTAACCGCAGGGTCGTAGGTTCGAGTCCTACTTGAGGAGCTATAAGGGCCTTTAGCTCAGTTGGTTAGAGCAACCGGCTCATAACCGGTTGGTCCGGGGTTCGAGTCCCTGAAGGCCCACTTAAAAATAGGAAGCTTACAAAAGCTTCTTATTTTATTTTGTCTGGAAATTATTTTGTGTCTAGGGATTATGGTGTTTGCAACACCACAATTTCTCACGGCAAAAATCAAGGATAACAAAATCATTTCATGATTTTGTTATTAATCGGTGGAGTGTTATGGAGTTAAAAGGTAGATTAAAGCTTATTGCCTCAAAAGTCGTCAAGAGTGATACGGTATGTGATATTGGGACTGACCATGCATACATTCCAATATATCTTGTGAAAAACAACATTTGCAAAAGAGCAATAGCTTGTGATGTGAAGAAAGGCCCTATTTTGTATGCAAAAAAACATATTGGATGCTCTGGGCTTTCAAAGTACATAGAAGCCCGTTTGGGTGATGGTCTCGATCCATTAGGTGAAAATGAGGCAAATGTGGTTATTATTGCAGGAATGGGCGGGTATCTTATAAGCAGGATTATCAGCGATGGTTTAAGCAAGGTTACCAATTGTGAGAATATAGTCTTACAGCCTATGAATGAGATAGAATGTTTACGGAAATGGCTTTATGAAACCGGGTTTGATATTGTGGATGAAGAGCTTACAAATGAAGGTGAAAAGATATATAATGTCATTGTGGCAAAATGGACTGGAAAACCTTCTTTAAAGGATGAGGTTCATTATCATTTTGGAGAAAAGCTTTTTGAAAGGAATGATCCGCTTCTTAAAGCTTTTATTGAAAAGAAAATAAAAACATATAAAAAAATTGTAATTGAAATGGAAAATATAGATCAAAATAAGGACGAATTAAGGAAGCATTACGTAACTTTGATTGAAAGCTTTGAAAAGCTGGCAGCAGGACTCAAGTAAATTCCGTTATTTTGCAGCAGAGTTACTAAATTTGCAGAGTCAAACATAAAATGGAGGTAAGATAGTTATGAGCATTATTTGTAAGGATATAGTAAGCTTTATGGAAGAACTGGCACCACCCCATTTATGTGAGGAGTGGGACAATATAGGTCTATTGATAGGAAGTAAAAACAAAAAAGTTGAGAAGATACTTACATGTCTTGATATAACAAGAAATGTTGTAAAAGAGGCCATTGAACAAAAAGCAGACATGATCATATCTCACCATCCTTTTTTGTTTAAAGGGATAAAAAGAATTATTCCTGAGGACCCAAAGGGAGAATTGATTTACAACCTTATCAGGGAAGATATATGTGTTTATTGTGCTCATACCAATCTTGATTTTGCAGAAAACGGTCTAAACTATACACTGGCTAAAACACTAGGACTAAAGAACATAAAAAACCTTAAGACATATACAAAAGAAAAACTGTTTAAGATTGTGGTTTTTGTACCTTGTGAATATGGAGAGAAAGTAACAAGTGCCATGACTGCTGCAGGTGCCGGATGGTTAGGAAATTACAGCGATTGTTCCTTTGCATTGGAGGGAACAGGTACTTTCAGACCTTTAGAAGGCAGCAACCCCTTTATTGGAGATACAGGTAAATTGGAAAAAGTCAATGAATACAGGGTTGAGACTATTGTAAGGGAAGAGTTGCTAAATAGGGTTGTGGAATCCATGATTGAGGCTCATCCATACGAGGAACCTGCATATGACATATATTCTTTAGTGCAGGGTGGAAAAGAGTACGGATATGGTAAAACAGGGGAGCTTGATAAGGCATTAAGCCTTGATGAATTCATAGCAAGTATAAAAAACAACTTAAATATAAAAAGTTTGAGAGTTATAGGCGACAGAAGTGAGGCTATAAAAAAGGTGGGAGTCTTCTGCGGAAGCTTTGATGGTGATGTGATCCCATCATTGGGTAAACTGGATATATTGGTGACAGGAGATATAAAGTACCACACAGCACTTGATATTGCAGAAATGGGTTTGTGTGTCATTGATGCAGGGCATTTCGGAACCGAAAGAATTATTGTAAATGAATTAAGCCGTTTGCTAAGCGGCAAATTCTCAAGTTTAACAATAGTGCCAAGCAAAGTAGAAAAGGACCCAATAAAAGTTACTTGACTTTTTTGACTTTGGATATTAGTATATAATATGTTGCTTATTTAGACAAAACTAAAAGATAAGTAGATTTTAATTTTGATTAGCAAGTATTTATAAATTAAAACTTAATATGAGTAAGCCAGATGATCGCGTGTAAAGTGCCGAAAGGTCTTATACGAGGAAAGTCCGGGCTCCATAGGGCAGGGTGCCGGGTAACTCCCGGTGAAGGTGACTTCAAGGAAAGTGCAACAGAGATATACCGCCTCATTTATGAGGTAAGGGTGGAAAGGTGAGGTAAGAGCTCACCAGCGGCATGGCGACTTGTCGGTCTATGTAAACCCCATCTGGAGCAACACCGCAGAGGGACGTTAAGGTTGCCCGCTAGTCCCGGGTAGGTGGCTTGAGCTATATAGAAATGTATGGCCTAGATAGATGATCATCAAATACAGAACCCGGCTTATAGACTTACTCATTATAAATATCAGGAACACTCGCTTTTAAGGCGGGTGTTTTTGGCTTATATTCTTTTGTTCATATTAATAATATAGGGCAAAAAACAGAAAGATGAGGAAAAATACAGCATTTTTTCTTTTTTGTATATTGTAAATTCAATTTTTATTAATTGTGGAAAACCAAGGGACTATAATCTATAATTAAAGTAGTAATAGATTGGGATTATAGAGGGAAGCAAAATGGCTAATACAAAGGAATTAGAGAGAATTACTAAATATGAGGTAAAAAAGCAGGAGAGAGACTGGGGATTGATTTAAAAACAAAAAATGTTCTGGTTGGGAAAGGTAAGTTAAAAAAGTTTGATGGAGTATCGGATGACGGAAATATAGTCCTAAAGGTAATAAACCACGGTGGGTATACTTCGGAAGGGAAGTTGCCCACTGGCAAAATAAAGAACACTTATTCAGACTGTTATTTTCTGAATTTAACAGGAGCAAAGAAGAAAATACTAGTGTTTACAAATAAAGAATTTTACATGATTTTTAAGGAAGTGAGGGGTTACTTGGTGAAATTGAACTTATGGATATAGAACTGGCTGAAGAGTTAAAAGACACAGCAAAAAGAGTAATGAAAGCAGCGAGTGATGAGATGACTAAATAAATTGTTTTTGGGTAAGGGGATATAGAATATGACAATACAAGAAAAACATATAGAAGATATAATTTATAACTCACCTTGGCTATTGGATGAACGCTATGTAATTCCTTCAATAAGAGGAAAATTGGTTCCAGGGAGACAGGTTAATGTAGGAAGAAATAAGAATAGATATATAGACCTGTTGTTTAAGGATACAAGAGATGACAGGCCTGTAATTATTGAACTTAAAAAGGGAGAATTAAGAAGGGAAGATATTGCTCAAACTCTGGAGTATAGAGCATTAATGATATCTGCTGATGAAGAGGTTAAGAGTGAATGGGAAAATGAGTTTGGGAGGAACTACTATTGCCCAAAACTTATTCTTATAGGTTCATCTGTAACAGATGAAATAAAAATTAGTGCAAATATTGCGGGTATTGAGGTTCGAACATTTGAAATAGATGAAGGCAAATTGATAGATTTAGAAAGTTTAGAGAAGATAGATAGAAAGTTAAATGAGTGGAACAATTTTAGGAAATCTGGCAATAGAACACTTGAGGATAGAGAAGATTGGGTACGGGAAATTTTTGAATATGTGCAGGAGGCTGTTGAAGAATGTGGAATTAATAGTGTTACTACAGCAAAAAAGTTATACGAAACAACTAAGAGAGATTCATATATAATTGGAACTGTCCATCCATTTCTCAATTTCAAAATAGATTATAATGGAGATTTTATTGCAGGGATTTATGAGTATTATAATGAGTACACGTATTCTGAGGAATATGTTTATTTCGATTTCCTGATTCAAGAAATATATAATTATGAAAACAGAGATGCAGAAATACTTCATAAACTTGAGGATAAAGCAAGGGAAATACTAGACTCAAAAGGTTATAATATTAACGGATTTAGCGACGGAATGGCTACAATCACTATTCCTAGGAAGATGCTTAATAATGCCGCAGAATTCAAAACAAAGTTAATATATCTGATTAAAGATGCAGTTCTTATAAACAATGATATTACTGAATTATACGAAAATGGATGTTCTAACATATAAGGTGTGGCAATTTTCTTACTTATTCGTTTATATCAGGAACTTTTAATGAAGGTTGATATTCAATGAAAGGAGAGTTAACATGAGAGCAGTCGATGGGCAAACAGTCTATTTTAATAATAAAGGGTTTCAAAAACACGCTGGAATATCTGGTAATTACATTGATGCTGAAACAGGTGAAGAGTATTGGATTTCTGGAGTTAAGAAAAACGGCGAAGATAGACTTTGGGCAGGTGGCGGGAAAGTAATGATTGATAAGAAAATCATTGATGAATATTTAACCATTACTGGACAAAAAAGCATAGATAGCAGGAGGCTTGAAATTATAGATATTCCAGACGAGTTTCCTGTTGAAAGAATTAATGAAGTGGTAAATCAAGGGAACAAGTAAATTCGCATTATTACAGAACGAATAAGTTATTAAATGCGAACTACTGATTATTTTTAAATATTTTTCTTTGGGATATAAATAAAGATAGATATGATTTGTTCTTTGACGCTAAACCTTACAATCTAGAGAGCTTTTTGGGGGATTTATATTTATCGCATAATGAGTTGGTTAAAGGTACGGTTCCATTTGGTAAGTACATAGAAAATGATTATTCAAAATATAGTTATGAATTCAATATTAACATTGATGAAATTATGTGTGGTAAAGGGTTGTTTGCTTCTGGACCTGAGCCATTTATGAAAACATATGCAAAAGTATTAAAAAAATATAATATGAATCCAAGTCTAATAAAAAATAATTTCTACTATCAGGAATTGGGAAAAAAAGAGAGATTTAAAGTAATAGTTTTTAAAAATTCATATGTAATAGCTAAAGAATTCATTGAAAGACGAGTTTTGTAGCTAAGGATGCATTCAACACTATGCAAGAGAATTATATAAGAAACATAAAGCATAAAAGAGGAAAGTAAATTGAATATTTCACAAGAGAAGGCTTTAGAGATTTTAAATAGAAGTAAAAAATTAGAAGAGGGTTGGTAATATGAAATGGAAACCGTATGAAAAACCACCTATACATATATGTCCGAAAGAATTTTGCTTCTTCTGGAGAGAAGCAGGGAACTCATTTGCACCAGGTTTTACGATGACATTGATGAGGCATTGCAACATGCTGAGCCAGTAACAGAAGCAGGCTGTGGCTGTTCTTTTGGAGTTTGTATCAGAGATGAAAATAAAAAAGGTGAAAAGGATTGGTATGAGCCTTGTGAGCCTGAACTTGAGAGTCAAGGATTGCCATGGTTCTATTTCTGTGACCCACAAAAGCTTAAAAAGAAGGACAGGTATAGACGGAAAGAAAGTGATTAACCTGGATATTTCTGATGATTATATGTATATGGACGAAGAATTAATTGGAATTTTAAAATCTAGAGTTTCAGAATATATAGATATATCTGATTAATAGTCAAGATAACGTTAATTTTTAAGTATGTATGAATATAAATTAAGATTCTTAACCTATTTGTAACTTTTGATATTAACTTTGATGATAAACTTGTATTACAAAACCTACTATAGGGAGTAAAAAGTAAAAATGTACAGTTCTATCATTAAACAAAAAGAGGTTAAGATAATTTTATCAATGGTTTTTATTTTATGTATATTACCTTCATGTGGGCAAACTGAAAACAGTAAGGTTTTAAAGGTCTGTTTTACTCCAATGCCTACACCAACACCTATCACTACTTCCATTCAACTACAAAAGGATAAAAATTCAAATGATGATGATATTAATGACCATTCTGAGTCTAAACCCTTGATTCACCCTAAGTATGCATCAGAAGACATAATTGATTTGGTAAAAGATTATATGTCTAAGGGCAAGGAAGATGAAATCTTTAAATTATTCTCTGTAGGTAAAAAGTTAGATAGTAGTTCCTTGTCCAGAATGCAAATTAGTTCAGAAGAAAAAGAGTACTTACAGAAAATTCTAAAAGAAAACGATTATGCGGAAAATACAGTAACATTGACCGATATTGATAATGATAATGTTGATTTTCTATAAATAATGGAGAGCATAAAATTTACAGGATAAAAGGTGATGATTATTATTTTGTATTTTTCTCTAATGAAAGTTATATATTCCAATTAAGTTCTTCATCGAAGGAACTTCTGGTAAAAATAGCACGTACATTTACTTTATTTGAAAGGATTTTAAGGATGAGAATATTAGGGAAAAGAATACTGTCAATTATTATTACACTTATAATAATACTATTGTTGATTTCATGTTCGGTTCAGAAAACAAGTAACAATGCTTCTGAAGTTGACAGGAATAAGATAGTTACAAAGAGTACGACGGTGCCTGCTCCAATGGCTGAAATAGAGGTACAATCGCTTGTGACACTATCAAACAGCGAGTGTAACTTTAATGGACAACTTGCAAATTTAAGACTTAAGATGGTTGAGGGAAGGTACTATGAGGACTGGAATCCTGGTCCGTATATGGGAACGATATGGGAGGGTAGTTTTCTGATTGAACTGTCAGATGAATATGGAAAAACCATTTCCACAACCGATATAAGCAAAATGTATTCTTGCCCATTAATATTCACATCATCATTTAAAATTGAATTTGATGATTATAACAATGACGGAGATTTGGATTTTACAATAGGTCAGTATGCATCAAGCAATGGCAATGTATATAGGATATTTACATTAAAAAAAGACGGTAAGATTGAGGAACTTCAGATAAAAGACAGCTCAGAATTATTTATCAGCAAATCTACAGGATACTATTCTACAAAACTAAATAAAATCAATGGGAATGCTTTTGAAACAGAATATTATGATAATTCAGTGCCGGCTACATTCCATGACGTTTATAAATGGGATGGCAAACAGTTTGTTCTTGAAAAAAGTCAAAAAATAACCCAAGATGAAGCGTTATCAGTTACCCCAACTAATTCAAAAGATACACCACAAAATACAAGTATTGGGAAAGGTGCTCAAAAAAATAATAGCACCTTCTCTAATGCTTATAATAATCCAATTGATGAATACTTTGTTCCGCATATTAATAATCCTTCATGCGAAGCTGAACTAAGGGGATATCAAGATACATACAGAGGAGTGTGGGAATCTGAGTTTGTGAACATTATGAAGTGGATGTATAAAAAGTGCAAATATCAAAAGGATAAAGATAATCTGATTGCTTATAAGAATAGTGTCGAGCAATTAATTGATTCAGCATATACTGTTATTTATACCGACTTGATGGACAACTATAAGAAACCTCCTGACAGTCATGATAGAAATTTATCTGGAAACGGAACACGCAGTTTTTTAAGTCAAATAAGAGCGGAGATATATAGAGATGCAGGTATGAAACTGATTGATATATATGACAGAAGATATATCTTTTTAGACAAAGATTACTCAAAGGAACACTATGAATAACTGTTCCAATAAACATAATTTAATTCAGTATCTTTATGAGTTGCTTTCTATTTTAAATCATTATATAGTAATTGTATACAAATTATTAATGTTTTACTAGCAAAAGTATTGAAAAGATACATCAAATAGAATTGCTTATATAAATAAAGAGATTATCGGTGCTGATGGTCCTGTCTCATATGTTTGGGACAAGCGTGACAATAAATGGGATTGTTATATTAAACATACGTAGCCTTTTGGAATATTAACTTTGCCAGCATGAAATTCCAGGTATAGATAGTTCTATTGGTATTATACTGGGATATGGAAATTATGACGGGCATAGGGCAACAGTGTTAAATTGAGAATTGTAAAGAGAATCAAAGAAAGTATTTTGAGGTGATAACGAATGAAAAGGTTTACATGCCTGATGATAAGTATAATTCTTTTTTGTTCTATTGCGGCTGGATGCAATACAACAGAGAGTACAAAAACGGGATTAAAATATGGAACTTACAAAATTGAAAAGGTAAAGCATTTACCCCTATTCAGTTCATCAACTCCTGATTATTTCCTGGAACAAAACTCAGGGGTACTATTTAATGTTAAAGACGGAGCTTTCAAGGCGGGTGCTTTTAGCTTATATGCTGTTTTTTCAGCATATAATTACAGTTTAATTAACATTATCAAAAAGTTGTAACTTTTCACGGTAAGATTTTGGAGTCATATTGAAGTTTCTCTTAAATAGTCTGTAAAAATATGTAATATCACCAAATCCGCAGGAAGATGATATTTCTTTTATACTCATATTGGTTGTAGATAGGAGCATTTTTGCTATGCCAAGTTTCTGATTAATTATATATTCAAAAGGCGGCTGACCAATAATTTCTCCAAATATCCTGCAAAAAAATGTTCGGCTTAGTCCGCACATATCAGCAAGGGTGTCAAGGGAAAAAGAACTATATAAATTGTTATCAATATAGTTTTTGCAGAGCATTATTTTTTTATAATTGTTCTTTACCGACTGGCTTTTAAAAACAATTGATTGATTATTCAATTCTTTGATTAGCATAGTAAATATTTTCAATAAATCGGTCTTCATAGAAAGCTGATTGTTAATATTCTTTTGGGAACAGGTATTGAATATGTTTAAAAAAAGCTGCATATACTCATTAAAATTAGGGGTATTGAATTTATGAGGAATGTTATCGAAAAAATCCACATAAGGAAGCATTTCATTTTCGCCTGCCAGCCAATAGGCTACTTTGGAATTGTAAATATCTTTACGGGATTCGGAATAAACAGGATCAAATATAATAGTACAAAAATAGTAGCCTGAGATTCCCTGAACTTCCAAACCCGGCTTTCTGAAAAAAATGTCTCCTTTAACCGCTTCAAGCCATTTTCCATCGGTAAATATTTTGCCCGATCCTCCTGTGATCAGTTCAAGCTCATAAAGCATTACTATCCTGCGGTTATAAAGTATCCCTACAGGCCACGAATGGGTTTCTTCATTAATGTTATTGCAGTCAATAATATATGGATTTATGAGGTTTTGACTTTCTACTTTCATCAGATACCCTCCTTATAATTTATTATAAAATATTATAAGAGAAAATAATATAGTGCAATAAAAAATAATATATGCAATTGTTTTGAATATTTGAGAAAAAGTATAATTATAGTGTTAAAAGCTGAATGAAATTAGAATTAATATGCTTTTGCAGGAGGTGAAGATTTAAAATACAGTTATTGTAACTTTAAGTTTTAGATGGGAGGTACTGTAGGATACGATAATACTAAATAATAGAGTCCAATTAAAATTCGATTAAGTATTAAAAAAATAATGCTTATTTAATAAAAATTTTTCATTTTTTACAGTTATTATATTTTATATATATGAAAAGTGTTAATGATCTTACATTTGTTAGAGCAAATAACGAACGGTTTTTACGGAATTTGCGATAGACAAATGTAAAAGATTATTCACTTTTCATATAGAAAATTAAATCAAAGTTTAAAGGGGGATTAACATATATGAAAAGATTTTTGCAGTACATAATCACAAGCATTTTACTTGTATGTCTGGTGCAAGCTAACATATACTCAGCTGAAGTAGCATCTTTACCTTCTACGAATCCTTATCCTTATGGTATTAGTTCTTTGGCGTCTGATCAGGCAAGTACCAATGCCATGCTATTAAGAGATTGGGAAGAGTGGAAAAGCAAACGTATAACCTCAAGTGGAGCGGGTGGTTACAAAAGAGTACAGACCTCCGAGAACCAGGAGTTCACAACATGCTCTGAAGGTATGGGATATGGTATGCTTCTCTCTGTATATTTTAATGAGAAGACTTTATTTGATGACCTTTATCGATATGCCAAGAAATACTTTAATGGGCATGGTCTTATGAATTGGTCTATTGATAAAAACGGTTCCGTTGCAGGAACAGGACCTGCCACAGATGGTGATGAAGATATGGCAACTGCCTTGGTGTTTGCCCATAAAAGATGGGGATCAAACGGTATAATTAACTACGAACAGGAAGCAAAAAATTATATAAATAATCTTTATAGATATTGTGTAGAGCCTGGAACTTATGTTTTGAAACCTGGTGAATGGGGAGGCTCTGATGCTTTGAATCCATGCTATTTTGCTCCTGCTTGGTACAGAATTTATGCAGATTTTACAGGTAATCAAGATTGGCTGAAAGTTGTGGACAAGTGCTACGAGATAATAATTGATAAAATTGGAAAATATAATAACGGAACAGGATTGGTTCCAGACTGGTGTAAGGTTGACGGAACGGCTCAGAATCTTACGGTTTGGAATGGTAGTGCAAAGTATGAATATAGCTATGATGCAGCACGAATGCCATGGAGAATTGCATTGGATTACTCGTGGTACGGTACTAAAAAGGCTAAGGAGTACTGTGATAAGACTAATGCATTTTTCAAAACAGTAGGTGTCACAAATATTGTAGATGGCTATTCATTGACAGGAGAAAAAATTGGATCATACCATAATCCTTCTTTTGTAGCTACAGCTGCAGCGGGCTACCTAACCGGTTCGGATTTGAATTTCGGGCAAAGCATGTTTAATGAGGCTGTAATTCTAAAGGATGGAGAACCTTACGATTACTATGGAAATACTTTGAGAATGTTGACCTTAATGTATATGTCAGGTAATTTCCCCAACTTTTACTCACCTACAAATACACCTACAAATACACCTACGAATACTCCAACAAATACGCCTGCAAGTACACCTACAGCAACACATACCAATACCCCTACTCCAACCAATAATGTTAAACAGGTACCTGAGGATATTAATGGAGACAGGGCTGTAAATATGGCAGATGTTATATTAATGGCTTCTCATTTCAACACAACTGCTTCAGAAAGTAATTATAACAAGAACTGTGATTTAAATAATGATGGTGTTATTAATATGAGTGATATTGTAATGATTGCTTCAAAATTTAACTATACATATTAGAAATATTGTTTCTATCCGAGGTAAAAGTCTAGAACTTGAGCCAATCTCTATAAACGGCTAATGAATATGATTGGAAGGACTTTATTGATCTTCAAATACTCTGATATTAACTTGCAAACAGGAAGGAAATGCAATAACGTATATTGTATTTCCTTCCTGTGCTAGTTCTGCAAGTTACTTCAAATCCACATTAAAAGCCTATTCAAGCTACTTGCCAATATTCTTAAAGTATAGCTTCGTCAGCACTTCTACACTGTGTTAATTTCTACATCTTTTCAATCAGGCTGTGAGATGAGATATAGAAGCAAGTTAATTTTCCAACAGTGCTTTGCGCTCTTCGCTAAGTGTACTTTCAATTTTATCTGTTATATTTCTAATTGCTGTTTTTGAGTCGGGATTTTTGACAGTTGCCTCAGAAATATCTTTCTCAAATATTGATAATGCTGTATCGTCCAATGGTGTTAATTTGTATTGTTTCATTTTTTCTGCCAATTCTTCATATAGCGGCTGAACGTCTTGCTCCAAAAATGAATTCCTTGCTTCCATTTGCCTATTGTTTCTTCTTGCTGGTTTATATCCATTTACCATATCATAATTTACTCCCCCATTTTGATGGGTAAAAGCAAATTCAACAAACTTCCAGGCATTATTCTTGTTGTTGCTTTGTGCATTTATTGCTATTTTTGTATCTGAATGCCAGGCGTATATTCCAAGGGGAGGTTTGGTTGCTTTCCATTTGCCAGCTTGATCCGGTGCATAATTCTGAAGGGATCCGGCACCCCAAGAGCCCAAATTAAACACCATAACCAGCTTGCTATCCTGTATAGCTTTTGCTCCTGGTGCGTCCCAAAAACTGTTTTCAAGTTCAAAACCAGCTTTATGTGATTCTTTCGCAATATCGAGCAATTTCACAAAGTCATCTGTATTTCTTAAAAATTTTAAATTTTTGTCAAATATTCCTACGGATGATCCCAACAAGTTTGGAAGATCTGTAGGCCACTGAAAAATATATTGACCCTTAGGTCTTAATTTATTTGCTATGGCAAGAAGGTTTTCCGGCTTTTCTATAAACTTACCAAACTCTTCCGGCTCCGATGGAAATCCATTTTCCTTCATAACGTCCTCACGATAAAAAGTAACATATGGTGATGTCAAAAATGTCATAGCCAAAAGGCTTTTACCATCGATGGATTTGTTGCTTTCCCAAACATCCTCCGGAAAATCTTTTTCATACCTGCCAGCTAAATATGGTTCCTTTAGCAAATTTTCAAGAACGCCATTTACAGTATATTGACCAAAGAATGAGCTGTCAAAAAATAAAATATCCGGTCCTGTTCCCGATGACAATGCAGAAAGACATTCGCTATTAAACTTTTCTATAGAATCAAACTTTGTAATGTTAATCTTAATATTCGGATAATATATCTCGAAATCTAGCTTTATACCATCTAATCCGCTATTGGCTGCCCAAACGTTTATTTCGGTATTTATGGGAGATTCTTGAGGAACAGGAGTTTGTGTCACTGAATTTGTAATAGAAGGTGGTTTATATGAAGATTGCCCGCAACTACAAAAAATTATGAAAGCACAGAGTAACAAAGAAAAACGAAAAAAGTTTAACACTTTCATTTTTTGGCCTCCTTATTATATCTTTTAAATACTCATTGTTATATTTACAAACCTAATTTAAATAAACAGCAAAGAAGTGGCTGGCACTAAGCTAACTATAATTTAAATAATGCTTTTCGGCTGTTATAATTTATAACCCATTTTTCAAAATTATTTTTATCCATCGGAGCACTTAGCAAAAACCCGTGTATATCATCACAGTTCATATTTTTAAGAATTTCTACAGTTTCTGGAGTCTCAACACCTTCTGCAACTACTTTTAAACCTATAGAATGAACCAAGTCAATCAACGCATTAACTATCAGTTGAGATTTCTTATCAGTTGATAACTTTTCAATAAATATTTTGTCAATCTTTACACAATCTACTTGCACATCCTTTAACAAAGAAAAAGAAGATCCGCCTTCTCCAAAATCATCAATTGAAATATATACGCCTAGTTGCTTTAAATCACTTACTGTCTTTTCTAGACTGATAAAATTACTCAATAAATAGGATTCAGTTATATCCAACGCAAGAAGTTCAGGATTTACGCCTGTTTCATTCAATGTTTTTTGAATGGTGTCGATAATATATTGACTTTGAAAGTTATCACCGGATATATTTACTGTAACACGTGTGTCTATAATCCCCATATCTCTCCATAATTTAATTTGGGCACAAGCTTCCTTTAATACCCAGGAACCAATTTCCTGCATCAAACCCATATCATTGGCAATAGGAATGAACTTTGACGGTAGGATCAAACCTAATTCAGGATTATTCCAACGGAGGAGAGCTTCAATTGCAGTAATATCGCCGCTTTTAATATTAAACTGGGGTTGATAATAAAGAACAAGTTCTCTCTGCTTCAACGCATTTTTCAGCTTCATCTCAAGATGTATTTGTTCTTCTTTGTAATTCCTGTTAATTTCTTCATAAAAACGATATGTATTTCCACCTTCTTTTTTTGCAGCATACATTGAAATATCAGCATTTTTTAAAACATTATTAATATCATTTGAGTCCGTAGGATACATTGATATACCAATACTTCCGGATGTAAATAAATCCATCTCCTTACCATTGTAAGAAATATGTATTCTATCAGCCAAAATCTTATTAATAAAACTAGCTGTTTCAGCTGCTTTTAACTTATCTGAATTTTTAAATATAACAACGAATTCATCGCCTCCAAGACGGGCAATGAAAGTGTAATCATTACTAATTGATTTAAATCTTTTTGCTACCTCTTTTAAAAGCATATCTCCTACTTCATGTCCGAGCGTGTCGTTTATTTGTTTAAAACGGTTTAGATCAATAAACATAATAGCAAGAATCAAATATTTTTCTTTATTTGATTCTACAATCTCTTTTAGGTATTCCATAAAATAGAGCCTGTTGGGCAGATCGGTAAGTACATCATAATAAGCTAAATGCTTAAGCTTTTCTTTAGATTTTTCCAGTTCAGCTGTTTGAATCAGAAGTTGACTGTTCATTTCTTTCTCTTTAGAAAACAACTGTTCAAGCTTATTTGACATTTCAGTAAAGTTAAGGACTAATGACTTTATTTGACTTATGGCAGTATTTGGCCAATTTATTTTTTCCTGGTTGCTTAATTTATTAGGGATGTCAGTAGTTGATTCGGCCAGTTTTAACAGTGTTCCTGACAAAATTCTGCTAATTATGATGGACAAAATAGTAGCAATGATACATGCAATTATGATTATATAAAATTTATTCAAATAACGTCTCCATATATCTTCCGAGTATTTTGAAAGAGGTATTTGGATAACGAGCTTTAAGTCAATATCTTCAAATTTTGTCTCTTTAATATAGAAAGCACTTTTCCAAGCTGTTTCATCAGTGTAATAATCGGTCAACTCAGGATGCCATATATATAAACCATCACCATACGGGATCACTTTTCCTTCATGTCTCCAATTTGTGTTGTTATGATAGTTATTTGCTTGTTTATTTGATACATAGATTTTTCCGTTGTCATCTTGAATCATTAACCCAATAACACTGCCTTCAGGCTCTGTGTCTATAATTTTTCTTATCTTGTTTATCTGTATGGGGGAGTTAATTTTAACTTTACGCAGATCAATAATATTTATACTTTTCAGTTGTTGTTCAAAAATCTCATAATTTTTATTTTCCATAGTCTGAATTATATCTGTGTTTGTATTTTTATTCATATTTAAACCATCTACAAAAACATATATTGTAAATGGGATTAAAACAGAGATTAATGTACAGTGGAAAATCATTAAACTAAAATCAATTGTATTGCTGGAGTTAGATCTTAATAATCTATTTGGATTTATGTATGATACTACCATATCAGCCAGCAAAGCATTTATAAGTCCTAAAATGAATTGATTTAAGATTGCAACGATACCTACAATACCAAATTCCTCACCATTGATAAAAAAATACAGAGAAGTTGCAGGACAACCTAATATCATCCAGTAAATCATTTCTGATAAAAATAGATTACGTATTTTATATTTATAAATCATTCCCACAAAGAGTATTTCCAAAGAGATAAATAAAGAAATTCTATCAGGATTTAATAAAGTTATTGCAAAAACATTTACAATCAGACTTGATATTAGGGCAAAAGCAGTTCCATATAGTCTTAGTATAACAAATAGAAAAAAGGAAGCAAAACTTATGTATACACCATAAGACAATGGTACCTTATATATCCTAGTTATTATACATAAACAAGTTAATAATATAAACCCAATAATCAATTTTGGAGATTTAAGAGTCTTGCTAAGACATAAATTTTGCATCTTTCAATTAATCTCCTTATCAAAATATGAAAGATATGGAAATATATAGCACTGCATTCCACATGTGTTTTTTTTCTTAGGTATTGTTATTATCGTCATTTTTGGTTTATTAGTTTAATAAATAATAAATTCTATATCTAATGACAAATGCCTAAGTTTAAATAAAGATGGACTTTTTAGATGCAATGAACGGCAATGGTGTAAAAATGTTCTTTATTATATGTTTTTGGAATCTTAACTTGCATTTTTCTTGCTTGTGTTTTGTGGAAAAAATCAAAACGTTAAGCAAACGCTCATCTAATCATATGTTAAAGGCTCAAGAATATCGAATTTATCTGATATTTCAATATGTTTTTCCCAGTCATAGCCTTTAAGTGTATTTCTTATGCTTTTTACAATTTCTCTGCATTGTGTATAACAGTCACTGTACCTGATATAATACTGAACCAGAATATTGCATTCCATCTCAAGTTGCTTGTCGTAAATGCCTATAGGGTTGTTGGAATAATAACATATGAACCTTTCAAATTCAGGGCCGTTCTCTAAAACATATTTATTTCTTTCACTTTCAAATGCTACTCTGGAGTACATTACACTCAGCACTGTATGTGGTTCCTCGTGAATTTCAAGTGAAATATAACAAACCTTATCTTTTTTTTCTTTATATTTATTTATTACTCCGTTTATTACATTCTGAGAAATCTTACTTATAATTGTAGTCCTTAGATTTTCCGCTTCTTCAGGGAGTATTTTTTTATATACTACTCCATTTGCCAGCCAGGTTTCCTTATCTGTTATAAGCATAACTTCTCCGTTTGAGTCATATTCAATATCCAAAGCATCATTATAAGTTTCGAATTCAAAATGAATGGGGTTTTCAATACGTTTTATTTTATTACTGTTATCGTAATGATATTTTTCTACATATACATTGTTATGTTTGTCAACTTCAATGGTTCCATAGGGTAAGCCATTTTCATTAAGTTCAGTTATTTGAATATATCTTAATGTTTTGTTGTCTTTGTTATCATTATCATCTTCAAAGCAGTATAGGTTAATACTATCATCAAAATACTGTAAAAAAGATTCTTGATTGTTGCCGAATTTTACATATATTAACTTACTGTTACTATTGAATCCATAAGTATAAATTGCATCTTTACTGGCGACATTTTTACCTTTACTCAAAAAACCTCTTTCAAAATAACATGGTAGAATATTGTATTTTTCTCCATCAGTGTACTCGAACACCTTGATATCGCTAATGATTGGTCTAAAATCATTATATCTATCTTTAAATTTCTGAAAATATTCTAAGATTTTCCCCATAAGCACTCCTACTTCTTGTTTATGTTATTAATTATAAGATTATTTTACTATTAAACAGATACCAGTTCAATTATCATGTAAGCATATAGCGGTTAATGCATAAAAACATCTTTTAATATTACTAAGGACCAAATTCTACTGTATAATTAAAGAAGAGAGGTCTTAATGTGGAATATATGACAGCGATAGAAAAAGGTGCAATTAAAGCGGAAGAAACCTAGTTTTGCCTGTAGATTCAATAGAAAAGGTTGTTTATAGAAATTCTATAAATACTGATAAAAGAGGTATAACCAGTACAAGTTAAGGCTTAAATTTTATGAAATTCAAAACTAAGCCTTTCTGCAAGAGGTGGATTAATTGTGACTTTGAAAACACATGGAATGTAATTTGTTTAGACGATTCGGAATACAGGTATGAAGAGAAAAGAGTATTTAATGTTGCAATATAGCAGGTAGATAATGGGGGAGTCATGTGAATGAAATTTTATTTGATCATTTGCAGGATGAATAAGTAAGATAGGAGTTAAGGGTAATGAGTGAAACTATTGAAGAAAGATTATATTCTTTCAGAGTTGATGGAAAAACTGGATTTATAAATGGAACGGGGCAAATTATTATTGAGCCAAAATATGAAGGTGCATGTGAGTTTTGTTATGATGAGGATTACACCTTTTATATTTCTAATAACAAATTAGGCTGCATTGATAGAACGGGAAATATTATTATCAAGGCTCTGTATGATGATTTGAAATTATTCTCTAAAGAAGGTCTTGCTGCATTTTTAGTTGATGGCAAATGGGGATTTATAAATAAAAATGAAGAAGTAGTAATTAATCCTATATATAACAAAGCAGACAGTTTTGTTAATGGATTAGCAGGTGTAGAATTCCAAGATGGGAAATGGGGCTACATAGATTGCTCTGGGATTACTGTTATTAAGCCTGTTTTTGAGCGAGTATCTGAATTCTGGGACAAACTTGCACGAGTAAAATTAGGAGGGAAATTTGGCTTTATAGATAAAGCAGGTAAATTTGTTTTTGAACCAATATTTGATTCTGCCAATTGTTTTACAGGTGAGGATGACCTTACAGTAGTCGAAATAGATGGTAAGTATGGCTATATAAACATAAATGGAAATTGGGTTTGGAAACCGTCAAAATAAGTATTTGCTCTGAAATAATTTAATTGAGGTTGCAGTTATGGTACTGATTTATGAATTTGGATCATCCCAGGTGGAACCCTTCAATGATGAAATGTATTCAAGGGATTTCGTTGGCAATATATATAAATATGATTTTGATTACTTTTCTAATAATTTGGATGAAGATTCTCTTTCTTCAAAGCGTGCTGTAATAGTACTCAGGGATAAGAAAGTACAGGAGAGCAATCTTAATGGCAGGTGGAGGTGGTAAAACTCTGTACATAAAAACGCTGCTCTCATCGATGGGCAAAATCTCATTACTATCCTTGGAGATAGCATATTTAATTTAAATCTGCCAGACCTTGGACTTAACTGGTGCTTAAAATGTGGGGATTTAGTCTGTTTTGGCTTATATAAAATACCTAATGGGTATGTGATAAGATTAAGGAATTATTTGTGAAAGACAAATTGTAAGAACAAGAAATATTGATAGATAGGCAGGAGTTTAAAATGGATTATGATAAGATAAGGCTCATGAGTCAGGATGATAGAGATAGAATTTTAAAGTCGGAATTGAACGAAGATAAAATAATGTTTATAAATAAATGTGGGCTAAAATGTAATGAAGACCTTGTTTGGGAAGTGCCGAAAGGCAATTATCCTCAAATGCTTATTTGTAAACATTTCTTATTAAAAAAGTGGGATATGATTCAGACGATATTTTACATGAATAGTTTATGCTATGTGAAGATTAAGTTCTTTACTGCCAATTGGAGTGAGTTTGTATCATGTAAACATGATTGGAGGCAGGGATTTGTAGAATGCCCATTATGGGATATGGAATTTATTAAGCATAGTGAAACAGGCAATGTGGTTGACTTGAGATGGCTTAGAGGGATAACAGATATAGATGTTTTCAGACAATGGTGTAAGGAGTTTACTGGGATAGAATGATTGCAGCATGGGCTGTGTCAAAAAGACAATAAATTGAAGAAGCAAAGATGAAGGAAATGGTGAAAACCCAACAGAAAATTTAAGAAATGCCTCAAAATAATATATTGTCAATTTAAAGATTGGAGGGCAAGCGATAATGAAAGAGTTCCCCGATTTTATGAAAAATAAAAAGAACAGAATACCTGCTAGTGCACAGAACACAGAGGATATTGAAGGGTATTATTATGAGGGACCAGGAGGCGGATAGATGGCTTTCTGGACTTGCTATTCCGACAGGGAGTCAAAAAAGCACAAGCACGATTTTGACGAGTACATAATCATAGTGTCAGGACAGTACACGGCCTGCTTAGAAGATAGAGAGATTGTCTTAAATCCAGGTGATGAGTTGTATATTCCATCAGGAACAGTCCAGTGGGGTAGATGCATAGCTGGAACAAGGTCGATTCACGTATTCGGCGGTAAAAGAATAAAAACAGAGTAAATTGTTTTTATCACAAAGATTAATGATTTATTATTAGTTTGTATTAGTTTTAATATGCGGTGCAAGGGATATTTATATAATTGTAAGTAAGAGGGAGATTAAATGGTAAAGGGAAATAAGTATAAAAAAATAGTAATCGTTATAATGTGTGTTATTTTATTTGTCATGGTTATGGCAATAATATTATTTTTAAATGAGTTGAGAAGTCTTGCTTCACTAAAAGTTGTTGATGATTATCCGATGTATCGAATGACCTACTATGGGGATTATGGATTTGATGAATTTTTAAAGGTTGGAGCTAAGAGTGACCGTGATATTGAAAAGTTTGTCACGAAGAGATTGCTAAAAGGGCTACCCATAAACATAAATGTTACAGGAGCTGGTTGTACGGCATTTGTTACAAAAAATGATAAGGGAGATACGATTTTTGCAAGAAATTTCGATTTTACGTATGCACCATCATTGCAGTTATGGACTAACCCTAAAAACGGCTATTCTTCTATATCAACTGTAAATTTATCCTTTGCAGGATATTCTAAAGACAACTTGCCAACTCCAATAAGAATGAAAAGCTTTTTGGCCCTAGCTGCTCCATACCTGCCATTCGACGGCATGAATGAAAAGGGTGTCTCTATAGCACTTTTAGCGGTCCCTGAAGCTCATTTGAGCACAGATAAAAATAAAATAACTCTAAATACAACAACAGCAATTAGACTTGTATTGGATAAGGCAGCGACTGTAGATGAAGCTGTTGAAATATTGAGAAAATATAACATCTATTTTTCGGGGGATATTAAGTGCCATTATTTAATTGCAGATGCAAGCGGTAAATCAGTTATTGTTGAATATTGGAATGGGGAATTACAGGTTGTAAAATCAGATAAATCTTATCAGGTTGCCTCAAATTTTATAGCATATAATGGATTAAATATTGGTGAAGGATACACTGAATTTGACCGATATAGTGCTGTTAAAAAAGCCATTGAAGAAAATTATGGAAATTTGACACAGGAACAAACGATAGACATACTTGCACAAGTCGGTGTCTATGGGCCCTCAGGAGAAGACAAATTACAATGGTCGGTTGTTTATAATCTGACTCACTTACAGGGATATGGTTTCGCACATAGAAATAGGAAGAACGTTAAGGAATTTACACTAAAAAAATAGTTATAATCGTATACAAGATCGTATGTAATATTTGTAAAGTACTTACAAGTTAAATGTAGCGAACTTACTAAATTGGGGGGATTAAATGAAAAAGCAAATATTAATATCATTTTCAGTAATTTTATCAGTCTTTCTTTTGTTGGTTGGATGTAGTAATAGCAAACAAAATAATAAAAACGCAGAAGCTACAGATATAATCACAGTTAAGATAGGAAAATACTTTGGGGAATCTTATAATGTATATTCTTCATTTATACCTATTTTAACCCTCGAAAATAGCAATAAATTTAAATTTGAATTAGGAATTAGCAAGTCTATTGAAGGTAATTACAAAATAGATAAAAATAAATTGATTTTGACATCTTCTGATGGAAGTGAAAACTACATTTTGGATATTTCTAATAACAGGTTAGTTATTAAACACGAAATACCAGGTTATGTAAAGAAGAGTGCCAATTTTAAATTTTCAGAAAAAAGTATCACTAATGATGTAAACACATTAAGCACTAACTTAGTGGATTGCACTTTAGATTACGATTTACTAATTATCGCAAAAAGTTCAGTTGATTTTTATTGGAAGTTTACTTCAGAAGACAATATTCCTAAAAGAATAATAGATGAGTTTGAAAAATGTAGAAGTATCAATGGTTTTAGTATAATCAGTGAAGACAACTCAAATTATTTAATTGGTTTAGGCATAGGTTGTCAGCCGACACAAGATTATGAATTTGATATTGAGCATTTAGTTGTAAAATTTAGCGGAGATAAGATGGATAAGGGAGTAATAGAAATTAGCGTAAGAGAAAAGAAGAAAACTGCTGAAATAGGAAATAGAAAAATAAGTACTTTCCCGACTTGTTTGATAAGGGTACATAAAGATAAACTGCCTGTGAATTTTAAATTGAATGGAGTTCTTTTGCAAAGAGTTGATTAGGACCATAAATGGTAAGTAAAAACTTAAAAAACTGAAATATCAATTATACGCATTATTTACAAAGTACGAACAAGTTATGTTTGGCGAAATAATATAAAAGAACAGAGGAGTAAATCATGAAAAAAAGTTTAAAAAGTTTGTGCATTCTCATTATTCCGCTTGTTATCTGTGCGGTTCTATACCCGTTCCTACCAAACCAGATTCCGAGGCAGTTTCATTCAGATGGAACTAAATCCTATATGGCGAAAGAGTTCATTTTTCTTTTCGGATTGATACCTTATGTCATCTATCTCAGCAGGAAGAAAAAGAGATAACACAAAGTGGACACTATGTTTATGCAAACCAATTAACATAATAAGAAGTCAAATTAGTTCGCATCATTTACATGAGATTACCATTATAATAAAGCTATAGATTTAACTCCCAGTGAAACAAAACTAATTTAGGAGTTTATTATGGGAAAAGAATTATTTCAAATGTCTAAAAACATACAAGTGATGTTTATAAGGCTAATGATGGCTTTTGGGGCGAGTATGATATGAGTTGTGAATCATGGAGAGAAAGCAAATAGTTGCATTTGCAGTTTAGAGAGAACCGAGATTATCATAGAAAGAATTTGTTTTAATCACAACTATAAAAGGCTTAGGAGTGTAAATAAATGCATATAGAAGTATTACTTAATAAACTTGCAACACCAGCAGAGAGCCATCCTTAATGCAGGTATATCAACAATTGAGCAACTTTCAAAATATAGTGAAAAAGAAGTATCAGAACTTCATGGAATCGGGAAGAATGCCATAACTATTATCAAGCAAACCTTGAATGAGAATGGATTAACTTTTTCAAACAGGTAGTATGAAGAATAAAATTAACTCTATATTTTTGCTATGTACATATAAGTTATTAAATACGAACTACCAGGTATCTTTTAAGAAAGGACTAACTTGTTTGGAGAGTAACACTATATGCAAATAGGTATAATTATATTCTTAAGCATTATGAGTTTAATATTTCTATTTATGATATGTAAGGGATTAATAACCGGGAATGCTATAACTAGAAGCGATGTATTTGTAAGAGATACTCACCCTTTATATTATTGGACAACGATTGCGATCCAAATATTGGTGGCAATTTATTTTATTTGCACTACTATACGTATTATAAAAACAATTATGGTGTGAAAAGAATAACTATTACTTCGCATCATTTATATAATTGGATGTAATATAGAAATATATAATTTTGAGAGTGTTGTATATGAAATTAAAAGAAAGAGCGAAACAACTAAAGAAAGATATTCCTACGGTTTTTCTGGCTCTTAAGAAGAAAGAGACTCCGTGGTATGCGAAGGTATTGGCAATTTTAACAATAGGATATGCTCTATCACCAATTGATTTGATACCTGATTTCATTCCTGTCATTGGTTATCTTGATGATGTAATAATAC
>JAEYYB010000012.1 GCA_023430975.1 Bacillota bacterium
GAGCATTGTTGTTGACCCCCCTATGGTTTTTATTTTTCGCAAATCTAATTTACCACGGGTTAACATTTGTATCAAGCTTATTACATATGTATCTTTTGGTAAGAACTTTTAACTCTCAAGTAATATATTACATAATTACATAAATAATAATTGAGGATCCAAAAAAATTTTGAATAAAGGTGATAGAAATGGATAAATCAAAATTATGGACTAAAGAGTTTATATTTACTGCTTTTATAAATTTCTTAGTCGCTATGAATTTTTACTTATTAATGATAGTTATTTCTGAATACGCAATGAACAAATTTGGCTCAGCTCCAGGCGAAGCGGGATTTGTTGCCAGTATATTCGTTATTGGTGCACTTGTAGCACGTGTGTTTGTTGGAAAATGGATGATGCGGTTTGGTTGTAAAAAAATACTATGCGTTGGTGTAATTGCGGGCTTAGTTATGACTTTGGTTTATTTCGGTGCTAACAGCATTGTCGTACTTCTTGTTGTCCGTTTCTTACATGGTATGACATTTGGGATTACCTCTACGGCAACAGCAACAATAGTTGCGGATATTATACCAAAGGAAAGAAGAGGAGAGGGTATAGGTTATTACTCATTGAGCCAAATACTTGCAACAGCCATCGGTCCGTTTTTAGGCATGTTCCTTAGTAAGAATGGTAGTTACATCACGATTTTTACTGCTTGCACCGTTGCTTTGCTAATAAGCTTAATCATGTTGCCATTGTTATCTTTGCGTAAAAAGGGAGCCAAAGAAGAACAGAAGAAGGAAACACAGGGTTTCATGCTAAGTAGCTTTGTTGAACCAAGAGCCATTCCAATTTCAATTGTTTGCTTGCTTATTTATATGTGTTATTCAAGTATTGTATCTTTCCTTACTGTTTATGCCAAAGAAATTAATTTAGTGGATGCTGCCAGCTTCTTTTTTATTGTATATGCAATTGTGGTATTAATTTCGAGACCTATGATAGGACGTATGTTTGATTTGAAAGGTGAAAATACGATTATGTATCCAGCAATTCTGATATTTGGAATTGGGATGCTGTTGTTTAGTCACAGTTATTATGGCTTTACACTTATATTTTCTGCAACCTTAATTGGTCTTGGATTTGGAGCGATAGGTTCCAGTACTCAGACGATTGCTATAAAAGTGACCTCTCCAGAACGTGTAGGATTGGCAAATTCAACCTATTACATGTTTTCGGACATTGGTATGGGAATTGGTCCTATGGTGGTAGGTTTTGTTATTCCTTATCTTGGTTATAGAGGTATGTATGCAGTTGTGGGAATTATTGCACTTGTATGCATTGGGTTGTATTATTTATTTCATGGAAAAAGAGCTGCTCATGAAAAATGAAAACTGACAGGATGCCTAAGAAATATAATCTGATTTGTTCAAAAAAATAATTGATGATAATGAATTAGGAACAAATCTGTATGATATCAGTAAAGCATTAGGTCGTAGCCAAGTAGGAACTAAAAGTCAAGTATATACACATATGTTTGATAAGACACATAAAAAAGCTATAAGTAAAATTGCTGATGTTTTTGGAAGTTAGTTTAAATATTTTAGCTTTATGATATAATATTTTTGTGGAGGGATAAAAATGGAAGAAATTTTAAAGGAAATTTTTTCACAAATGCATGTGATGTCAAACAAATTGCATGAAGTAAGTGACAAACAAGATGATACAAATAATAGATTAAAGAAACTAGAAACCACAATTGAAAATAAAACAAATGTTAAAATACAGGCATTATTTGAAGATAGAGATATAATTCATATATAAGCTGTAAGTCGCACATAGTGCGGCTTTTGTCATTTATGAGGAATATAAAATTGAATTTGTGCAAGAGGTGCTTGTACAAATTACATGGTATCATAATATAACTTTATTTCTTCTCCTTCATCAAACCGGGTTTAATCATGCCAAAAAACAAAGATTGACTAATATTTAAGCCAATCTTTGTTTTTATATAATATTCTTTAGTTAGCTGATGTTGTTGGTGTAGGTGTAGCAGGTGTAGCAGGTGGTGCAGGTGGTGTAGGTGGTGTAGGTGGTGTAGGTGGTGTAGGCGGTGTAGGCGGTGTAGGTGGTGTAGGTGGTGTAGGCGGTGTAGGTGGTGTAGGCCTTAAGCTTTTCACATATTCATCGAGAGCTTTTTCCTTAGCAGCTAAATCACTGGCTAAGGTTTTTTCCTTTTCAAGAAGTGAAGCTAGAGCTGTTTCATCAACTTCTTCAGCTTCTTTAGCAGCCTTAATATCTTTTCTTAGTGAATCCAGGCTGGAACGAACAGTTGATATTTCATCTCTGGATGCTATGATTTTAGCTGCTGCTTCTTCACCAAACTCTGCATTTAACTTAAGAGTGTCTTTAAAAATTCTTAAAGCATCTTCTTTAGCTTTTAAATCCCCTTGCAAAGCCTTCTCTTTATCAAGAAGTGTAGCTAAAGCTGTTTCATCAACTTCTTCAGCTTCTTTGGCAGCTTTAATATCTTTTCTAAGGGAATCTAAGCTTGTATGTATTGTTTTAATCTCATTTTGTGAAGCAATAATTATCAAAGCAGCTTCGGAACCAAATTCCTTAGTCAGCCTGTCAACTTCTGATTCAACTTTAATAACTGGAGCCGGAGTTGGTGAAGGCTTAGTAGATGGAGCTGTTGTTGAAGTTGAATCTGTTGCAAATGAACAAAAAGTTACTGATACTAATAATGTTGTTGTTAATGCAGCACTTACATACCTTTTAATAGACATAATATCTTCTCCTTTAAAAATATATTAAATAATTTAGATGGTTAACCGTCTACTTAAGTTATTCGAATTTTGAGTTTTTTTTTATTCGGTAAGCCAAAAAAGTTTTTTTCTCGAGGCCGAACAAAAAAAAGTAAATATTTCGAATATACTATATGAGGGACGGTGTTATAGTGTGGCAGAAATTATGTTTTTAAGTAAATTTAAACGAGAAAAAGAATCCTTTATAGATATTGTTAGGAAAATAAAAAAAGGTGATGATTTACTAAGAAATGAGTTCATAAACACCTATAGGCCGTTTATTATCAAGTCTGTATCTCAAACTATAAATAAAAATATAGATATTGAATCAAGTGAAGAATTTAGCATAGGTCTTATGGCATTTAACGAATCGATTGAATGTTATAACGAAGAAAAAAAATATTCATTTATGGATTTTTCAAAACAAGTTATTAAAAGACGAGTAATTGACTATATACGAATTTCACAAAGGAATGCCAATGTTTACCCTTTTTCTTCTTTTGATGATACTACTAACTTTGAAGAAAAATTTCTTATTGATAACCGTTCTAATCACGTTTATGAATTTGAATTAAAGGAAGAATTTGTATATTTAGAAAAGTCTATTAATAGCTTTGGAATAACAATTGAGCAATTAATTAATTCCTCTCCAAAACATAAGGACACCAGAGCTAATTGCATTAAAATTGCAAGATTAATTGCTGAGAATGAAGATTTATATCAAAAATTTTGCTTTAAAAAAACACTACCTTTTGCTGAATTAAAACAAAAAGTTAATCAATCACAAAGGACACTGGAAAAAAATAGAAAATTTATTATAGCAATGGTATTGATATTAAAAAGCAATCTTGATGTCCTGAAAAAATATATTGAAGATTTGCTTATGTAGGGGAGGAATTATAAATGAGAAGAATAACAGGAACTGTTATAAAAATTATTGATGGTAAAGCTGCCATAATGACTAAAGACTGTGAAATCCTATATATAAAAAAACAGCCTGGTATGTATTTAGGACTGGAGATACGATTTGGAGCAAATGAAATAATCTCTAATAAAGACAGGTTAAATTTGACCATAAAGATTGTTTCATCTATAGCAGCAATCTTTATATTTGTGTTTTTGAATCTCCACTTTTTCCATAAAAGCGATAGTTACACATATATCTGTATTGATGGTAAATCGAGCATTGAGTTTACTGTTGATAATGATATGAATGTAGTAAACGCAACTAGTATTGATAAAAAATCACAGGAAAATCTCATGAAAATAAACTTAAAATCAAAATCACTAAAAATTGCTTTATCTGCTGTATTGAATAATAATATTATTATACAGGATGGTTATTCAAGTGATGATTGTATAATTATTTCAGCATATACAAAAAACAAAAATGATGATCAAAATTATGTAAACAAAAATATAGAAAAGGTTTTACTAGCGTGCAAAAATTCTGTTGATGAGTTAGATAATGTAAATTGCAGGTTTGTTGGAATAGACAATGACGCCAGAAGATTAGCAGTGAAAAATAATATTTCAATGGGAAGATATTATATTTTTGAAAGAGCACAAGAACAGGGAATAAATATAAGCATTGAACAAGCCAAAGACATGAAGGTTGGAGAACTTATTAAAAAAATCAATATACCATATTTATCGATTACTAATGATGGGAAAAAGACGGAAACTAAAGATGAAAATTCTAAGCAATATGCTACCCCTCTGCCTGCTATTAGTAAAGAAATAGTGCCTTCTCAAATCAATACAAGTATACCTGATAATAAGAATTTACATGAAGTTATTGATACAAAAGATGCTCATACAAAAAAAGTACATCCTACTCCTATTCCACCTAAAGCAGATGAAATAAAAGTGCATTCTACTCCTATTCCGCCTAAAGTAGATGAAATAAAAGTGCATTCTACTCCTATTCCGCCTAAAGAAGATGAAATAAAAGTACATCCTACCCCTATTCCGCCTAAAGCAGATGAAATAAAAGTATATCCTACCCCTATTCCGCCTAAAGCTGACGAAATAAAAGTATATCCTACTCCCATTCCGCCTAAAGAAGATGAAATAAAAGTACATCCTACTCCTATTCCGCCTAAAGAAGATGAAATAAGAGTGCATCCTACTCCTATTCCGCCTAAAACTGATGAAATAAAAGTACCTTCAGTGGAAGGCACTGCCAAACTGACAAAAGATGGGCAATGAATTTGCGTGCATGGAACAGAAAAGTATATAGAAATCCTGTAAGAGTTTTTATGCCTGAGTTTTAGCTTATTGTTAATTATCCTACATAAAGCAGATATACTTATTGGCAATTGTAGTTGCTCCTTTAATTCTTTTAATGTAATGTCAGGTTCTTCAATTGTTTTTTCTTAATTCTTCCATCTGTTCATCTGTTATTCCGGGATTCTATGAATATGTCAATTATTTGCCTATATAAAATCAAATTGCTGTATATCTATGGTTTTGATAACCCCTCATATTTCTCTTAATTTTTATTTAGTATTATGATAAAATGTTGTATGTTATGTTACTTGAAGTTTAAAGTCTGAACAAAGGGGGTAGAATATGGATAATAAAGCACTTTTCAACATTGGCTATGGACTTTATGTTTTGACTGCAAAGGATGGAGATAAAGATAACGGGTGTATTATTAATACTGTTATGCAGGTTTCAAGCAATCCGATTTTAATTGCAATAGGAGTCAATAAGCAAAATTTAACTCATGATATAATTTATAAAACGAAGCAATTTAACATTTCTGTTTTGACCAAAGATACGCCTTTTGAGGTGTTTGAGCATTTCGGATATCAATCAGGTAGGAATGTTGATAAATTTGAAAAATATTCACCAGTATCTAGAAGTGAAAATGGGCTTGTTTATTTGCGTAAGCATATTAACTCCAGTTTTTTCTGCAAAGTTATAGAAATAATTGATTTTGGCACTCATACAGTTTTTAAAGCTGAAGTAATGGATGCTAATGTATTGGCAGAAGATGAGACGGTAACTTATACTTATTATCAAAAGTATATCAAGCCAAAACCACAGCCAACCAATAAAAGAGGTTGGAGATGTAGTATTTGTGGGTATGAATATGAGGGTGAAAACCTGCCTGATGATTATATATGTCCAATATGTAAGCATGGAGCAACTGATTTTATAGAAATATTAAATGAAGAAGGAGAATCTAAAATGAACATTAAAGGAACAAAGACCGAGAAAAACTTGGCAGCAGCATTTGCTGGCGAATCCCAGGCGAGGAATAAATATACCTACTTCGCATCTGTAGCGAAAAAAGAGGGATATGAACAAATAGCTGCAATTTTTGAAGAAACTGCAAATAATGAAAAAGAACATGCTAAACTTTGGTTTAAGGCATTAGGTGAAATTGGCGACACTGCGGCTAATTTGCTTCATGCTGCTGAAGGTGAAAACTACGAGTGGACTGATATGTATGAAGGTTTTGCAAAGGATGCAGAGGAAGAAGGATTCACTGCTTTAGCAGCACAATTCAGAATGGTTGGGAAAATTGAGAAAGCTCATGAAGAAAGATATCGTGCACTGCTTAAGAATTTAGAAATGCAAAAGGTGTTCGAAAAAGCAGAAGAATGCATGTGGGAATGCCGTAACTGCGGACATCTTGTTATGGGCAAGAAACCTCCCGAAATCTGTCCTGTTTGTGCACATCCAAAAAGCTTCTTTGAGGTAAGAAAAGAAAACTATTAATTTGACTCACGTGCAGTCTGTGGCTAATTCAAAGCCAAAATTAAGGAGAAATTTATCATATCAAATGACAAGTGCACATCAATGGTAAACCTTGATCTCAGGTACGCTCATAAGTTTGTGACCATTTCCCATATTAAGCTAAAGGAGTAGACGCATTTAATATGTCTGCTCCTTCTATTATGTCTTACGCAATAAAATATGCAACTTATAATGATTGCACTCCCTTTAAAAAATTGTATCAATGAAGCTTGATTTTCTCAAGACTGTACATGCAAAAATGTTTAGACTTCCGTGTTATTGGAAATACTTTTATAAAATAACACTGATGAGAGGGATGTTTTTGTATAAGGATATATTAAAAAAAATATTATCATTTATATCATATAAAGAAAAAGAGGACGACAGCTTTTACATTCCAGATGCAAGTGAGTTTAAAACAGGAAATAAGCAGAAAAATGATAAGGGCAAGGCGATTTTTCATGAGAAGGCTAAGCGTGAAATTAAAAGGCCGATTCCAGTTGAACAACTCGGTAAATGTGAAACTGAAACTGTCATACCGGCTTCCGAAGAGAATATTTCAAACGATATTGAACTTAATATCAAGTATATTGAAAAATGCTTTAATTATCCACAAAACAGTGACATTATCATAAGAAGACTACGAGTTGCGGGAAATTATAAGGCGTTTATTTTTTATGTGGATGGAATGGTAGACCGTTTTACCATTAATAATTCTATTGTTAAACCGCTGATGGATTCCAGCAAGTTTACTGATGCCACTTTTGAGGAATTGACGGATTATATTATTGAAAGCGTCATAGAGACCAATCAGATTAAAAAGGTTATGACGCAAGCTGAAGCAATAAGGGAGGTGCTTTCTGGGAATACAGGTGTCTATATTCAGGGGCACTGTTATTATATCACTTGTGAGACAAAAGGTTATGAAAAACGCAGTGTTGAAAAGCCGCAGGTCGAGGGCGTGGTTAAAGGGGCACAAGAAGCTTTTAATGAAAATTTGAGGACAAATATAACTTTGCTTCGCAGAATTTTAAAAAATAAAAACTTGACTACAGAGTTTATCGATGTTGGCAAACGGAATAAAGGAAAATGTGCTGTTGTTTACCTGGATGGGCTGATAAACCCTGCAATTGTTAATGAAGTTAAAAGAAGAATTACAGGTATCAGTACTGACTTTATTATTGGTGATGGAATTCTCGCACAGTTTATTGAAGATAATCCATGGTCCATTATTCCTTCCATATTATCTACCGAAAGACCTGATAGGACAGCATCGCATATAGTTGAAGGCAAGGTGGCAATCCTGGCGGAAGGAACACCTTTTGCATTGATTGCTCCGGTTACCATAGTTGACATGCTGCATACGCCGGAAGACTCTACCCTAAGATGGCAATATGGAACTTTGCTGCGTTTAATAAGGATTTTTGCATTGTTCATCGCAGCCCTTCTTCCTGGACTATATGTTGCTTTGACCACATTTCACCGGGAAATGATCCCAACCGATTTACTCATAGCCATTGCCAAAGCAAGAGAGAATGTCCCTTTTCCAACCATTGTTGAAGTATTGCTTATGGAGATCTCCTTTGAGTTAATTCGTGAGGCTGGTATACGTATACCCGGTATTATCGGGAACACCATCGGAATTATTGGTGCATTGATATTGGGACAGGCCGCAGTACAGGCTAATCTTGTAAGCCCCGTATTAATTATAGTAATAGCTTTTACAGGTTTGGGAAACTTTGCTATACCTGACTTTAGTCTTGCATTCGGAGTAAGATTTATGAGAGTTTTTCATATTTTCCTGGGTGCTATGTTGGGTTTTTATGGAATTTCTTTAGGGATTCTGATTTCTCTGGCCATACTGGTAAGCATGAAATCATTTGGAGTTCCTATGATGAGTACAATTGCACCAAAGACCGTAGGGAGTAAAGATTTCGTTTTGAGATGGCCGTTGTGGATGCAGGAAAAAAGGCCTGACTACCTAAATACACTTGATACCAGAAGGCAGCCCAAAATATCCAGGCTTTGGACAAAAGAGAAAGCAGCCTACAATAAGAAAAAATCGGAAAAGGGAGGTGGGGACCATGAATAGTGAAGGTAAAATAGGGGTTTTTGAGGCTGTGTGTCTTACAACGCTTATAATGACAAACAAGGTATTTTTCACAAGCATTGCATTTATTGTGCAAATGACGGGTACAGCGGCATGGTACACAACTTTAGTATCCTGTGCCGTTAGTCTGATTTTCTTTTATTTTTTATACTTGCTGCTAAAAAGATTTCCAGGAAAAGACATACCTCAAATATATGAAACTGTTTTTGGTAAAGTAGTTGGTAAATTACTGGTTTTTATGTTTTGCGTATTTGCAGTTTACTATTCAGGTTCTACATTAAGAGAATTCGTGGAAATGATCAAAGTATATAATCTGCCCCAAACTCCCACAAGCATCATTATGATCAGTTTTTTGCTGGTTGCAGTTATAGTATCATACTTCGGTTTTGAATGCATGGCACGGGTATGTGCTATCTGCTTCATACCCACAATGGCAGGCTTGCTGTTGATTTTACTGCTTGCTTCACCTTCCTATAGTTTCAATCTACTCAAACCTTTCGGAGGTTATGGAACTGATGTGACTTTAATGAGCGGTTTTTTAAGGAGCTCGGCCTATATGGAGTTTACGATTTTAGCCATAGTAATCGGTGCAATCGGGGGCTATGGAAATTTTAAGAAAATTAGTGTAATCAGTATATTGCTCACAGGAGTGATTTTTTCAACTTCAATCTTTTGTTTTCTGCTCACATTTGGATACTCATTAGGAAGTGAAAATATATCGGGCATATTTGAACTATCGAGATCAATTTATTTTAACAGATTTTTTCAGAGAGTGGAGTCGATTTTTTTATTTATCTGGGTCATTTCTTCTGTAATAACAACTACTGTAACTTTTTATATAAGCATACTTATATATTGCAAAATATTTAAAATAAAAAATCACAGGCCTTTGATTTTGCCTTTTGCAGTATTGGTATTTATTGTTGCCATATTGCCTCGAAGCATGCAGGAAATTGCACAGGTCAATGTGGTGTTCCTGCGTCAATACAGTATGTTTGTGGTGTATATTCCATCAATTATTGTTCTCATAATATCATGGATTTTTAAGAAGAGGGGGCAGAAGGCGGGTGTATAAAAAGTTTTATGCTTTAGTTCTTGTTGTTGCTATATTTTTTAGCTGCTTATCGGGATGCTATGATGCGAGGGAGATTGACGACGAGGTTTATGCCATCAGCATTGGTGTGGACAAAGGTGTTAACAATAAACTCAGACTAACCGTCCAGTATCCGATATATAAAGGGGGTAGCGAAGGGGGACAGGGTCAAAGCGGAACACAAAGCGGGAATGTACAGGAGGGAAGCAATATAAATACTATTGAAGCCCCTACTGTCCTTGAAGGTATTGACATGTTGAGCATGGCGATTTCACGCAGGGTCTCATTAATCCATACAAAATGGCTCATATTTTCGGAGGATTTTGCAAAGCTTGGTGTGGGTGGGTATATTGGAGGGTTTGAGCGGTTCAGGGAGACAAGGACAACTATGTCTATCCTTGTAACAAAAGGAAAGGCTGAGGATTTCATTAAAGAAAGCAAATCCAATATTGGCAGCAGCCTTTCGAAATCAATAGAGCTTTTATTGGCACAATCGCAAACATCAGGTTTCTTTCCGCTAGTAAAGTTTTCAGAATTTTACAAGAATCTTTTATCCACCTATAAGGGGTCCATAGCTTTATATGGTGGAGTCAATGATTTTAAGAACCTTGAGGAGAAAGATGTTGAGAATCCGCCTTTAGTGGCAGGTAAGGGGTTTTTACCGGGACAGCTGCCAAGAAGGGGAGTATCGAAAAAAGAGTTGGCAGGTCTTTCTATATTTGACGGCGGGAAGATGGTTGGGGTACTTGATTCCTATGAAACGACATACTACATGATGCTGACAGGTAATTTCAAGAATGGTAGAGTGTCTATTCCGGACAAATATAGTCCTGGGAATGCAATTGTATTTAATCTTCATAATAGCAGGAAACCAAAGGTTAAAGCTTACTTTAAGGATGGAAAGCCGATTATAGACTTGAAAATTGTTATGGAGTCAGAAATATATGCAATACAAAGCCGCATGGATTACGAAAAGCTCTCAATGCAAAAGGATATTGAATCCCAGATTAGAGAATTTTTGTTAAGAGGGATGAATGATACCATAAAGAAGACACAGAAGCAATATGGTGTGGATATTTTTGGTTTTGGTGGATGGATGGCTGGTAATTTTTTTACTATTGATGAGTGGGAAAACTACAATTGGCTTTCACATTATAAAGATGCTGAAATTAATTTGGAGTTGCATGTTAATGTGAGAAGAACAGGTTTAATCTTCAATTCTGAACCGATATTTTCAATTAAAGGGAGGGAAGATAGGACAGAATGATATACTTGTTGATTATTCTTTTTATTGCCATAGGTTATCACACTTGTACCTATGGAGTATTCATACTAAAAAAAGAGAAAAACATGCTTGCTGCTATAGGGACTATTTTGCTTGCGGTTATAGGTACCGTTGTGCCTATTATAGTTTTGTTTTTAAAGTATTAACGTATACCTATGGTCAATGTTTAGAATCGGAGCAATGGGGTAATTAAAAAATAAAAAAGGGATTAATATCATGACTGGATATGGTATTCGAAGAATTAAAGATAATGAACTGATAGAGATATATAAACATATTAAGAAGGATTTCGCACCGGATGAATACCCCCCTTACGAAGTTTTATATCAGCAGATTCAAAAGGGTGCACAGGAAGGAATGACTTTATACAAGGATGAGCAGGATGTTGCATATGCTATCTGTGCAGGAAGTAATCCAAATGGATTCGTTCTTATCAGTTTACTGGCTGTTTACGAGCAATTGAGAGGTCAAGGTATTGGGTCTACCTTCCTTAGCGAATTGAGAAACAGGTATTCCCATAAGTCAGGTATTATTGTGGAAGTTGAAAAACCTGAGGAATCTTCAAGCAAAGAGGAAAGAGATTATCGTAAAAAGCGAATTGAATTTTATGAAAAAGCAGGGTTTTATTTGATTCCCAATATAAATTACTCAATATGGGATGTGCCTATGCATTTAATGGCAATGCCGCTTTCAGTCTCAATTGAGAGCATTAGCGACATTATTGGAATTATAATTTATGAAATATATCTTCAACTAATGGGCAAACGATATATACATAAATTGGAGTTTAACAGAATTACTTGAGCATTAAATGGTATATTAGCTTTTTAACATCCAGGAAATAATAGTGTATGCTTCACTGCAATTTTTCATAACAGCAATCAAGGTGGCAAAATCGCAAGCAATTTTGTTGTGACATAATGGAGGATTTATTTTGCAAGTGGTGGTAGCGTTGCAGGAAAGAAGGTAAGAAAAATGGATTCGAATCTTAACAAGAAATATGGCTTAATTACAGCTATCGCTATGGTAGTGGGTATTGTTATCGGAAGTGGTGTATTTTTTAAGGCAGAGAAGGTACTTACTGCAACCGGAGGCAACCTACCATTAGGAATTATGGCATGGATTATAGGTGGAGCAATCATGGTTGTGTGTGCTTATACATTCTCCATAATGGCAACGCGATATGAATATGTTAATGGTATTGTAGACTACGCTGAGGTTTCTATGGGCAAGAAGTATGGCTATTATCTGGGGTGGTTTATGTCTACCACATACTATCCCACCCTTACAGCAGCACTGGCATGGGTTTCGGCCCGGTATACCTGCGTTTTGTTTGGGTTTTCTATTGTAGGGCCTGAAGCGTTGGCTATCACATGTTTCTACCTGGTGCTAAGCTATGCACTCAATTCATTATCTCCTGTGCTTGCTGGTAAATTCCAGGTCACTACTACCGTTATTAAACTCGTTCCACTTTTTCTAATGGCTGTTATAGGTACAATAGTGGGTTTGACAAGCGGTATGACTGTTGAAAACTTTACAACGGTAACGAAACAGGTAAGTACAGGCAATGCCTTGTTTACTGCTGTTGTAGCTACTGCTTTTGCGTATGAGGGATGGATTATTGCAACTTCCATCAATGCTGAATTAAAGAACTCTAAAGTGAATCTGCCAAAAGCTCTTGTTATTGGAACGTTTATTGTAGTTGTCGCTTACATACTTTATTATATCGGACTTTCGGGTGCGGTGAGTAATAAAGCTTTGATGGAAAGTGGTGAGAAAGGTGCAAAGTTAGCTTTTGAGACGGTCTTCTCAAAAGTTGGCGGAACAGCGTTACTTGTATTTGTTGTAATATCTTGCCTGGGAACTCTAAATGGCTTAATGTTAGGTTGTACCCGTGGAATTTACTCTCTTTCCGCTCGTGATATGGGGCCTGCCCCCGATGTGTTTAAGCAGGTGGACAAAGCAACCAATATGCCAACTAACTCTGCAATTCTAGGCTTATTTTTCTGCGGGGTATGGCTGCTTTACTTTTATGGTTCACAGCTTACCAAGTCATGGTTCGGGTTTTACAATTTTGATATAACGGAATTGCCTATCATTACAATCTATGCTGCATATATTCCTATTTTCCTTATGCTCATTAGAAAGGAGAAGGATTTGGGGGCATTCAAGCGTTATATTGCTCCTATTCTTGCCATAACAAGCTGCGTGTTTATGATTATCGCAGCATGTTTCTCCCATAAGATTGAAGTTCTATGGTATCTAATTACCTTTGCAGTTATTATGATTATTGGTAAGTTACTTAATAAGTAATGGCATAGCTATATTTGTTGTTTCGTACAAGGTGGAACCATTATATCCCTGTTCAGTTATTTTTATGTTTTTATTGATACCCACAAAGCAACAGCTTAATCAATTTTAATTGAAAAATGATTTGAGTTTTGATAGTATTTTACTGAATGCATATGTTTAGTGGTTTGAAGTGTATGCAGGAGCGTATTAATAAATTAAAGGGGGCAATAATTAAATGAAAGCACCGGTAGCGTTTTTGAAATGTGAAGTATGTGGTAATATGGTCGGTTTGATTAAAAATGGTGGTGGAAATATTGTATGTTGCGGTAAGCCAATGACAGAACTGAAAGCAAATACAACAGATGCTTCATTGGAAAAGCATGTTCCAGTTGCTACAAGAAGTAATGGAAAAATCACAGTACAAGTTGGTTCGGCTCTGCACCCAATGACTCCGGAGCATTACATTGAATGGATCGCATTGGTAAGCGACAGTGGAACTGAAAGAATTTCTTTATCTCCTACAGATGAGCCAAAAGCTGTTTTTTGTGACAAAGAAAATGCTGAAGTATATGCATATTGCAATCTTCATGGGTTGTGGAAGGCTGATGTATAATTAATAGCCGAATAAAAATTACGGTTTTATATTTTAAGCTGCAGGATAAGAAAGTTACCTTGCAGCTTTTTGTTTTTTTAATGTCTGGGAAATTATGGAACTATAATAGCTCCCTGTAAAACCGACAATCAAACTTGCATTCTGAAATCAGTTTTTGAGAAGGCTGTTGATCTCTTGAACTGAGCCATTTTTTGAGGAACTCCAGCCGTGGTGTAATTATAGCACCTAATTCAACTTTATAATCCATATATGGATGGCCCAAATTCCAGAGATGATAGCCATGGTATTGCAAAGTTTTAGCCAGCAATACCAATTGAAGTTTGCCAAAATTATTATGCTTTTTATTATTCTTGTCACAAAAACCGGTTAAACTGGTGTAGGTAGCTCCTATTGCATATCCTATTTCGCCGGCAATAATTTCATCATCAGCTAAGTTACAAAGCTCAACAGTTATGATTTTAAAGTCTCTCTTTTTATCACTGCAGGCAGTCAATCTATGCAATAGATCGGCATATTTGTCACTTAACCAGTTATCCTTATGATATTTGGATATCTTATCAATTGTTTTTTCAAGACTTCCATTGATCCGAATATAATAATCATTATTTAAGAAGGCTTCGCTTTCTATAATTTTCTTCACTTTTTTGTTAATGATTAAATTATTCCAGTCGAGTACGGCATAATGGGTTTGAATTTCAGGTAACAGTATTTCTGAACCTGATACATTAAGACATGTACTTATGAAGCCTGCATATGCACTTTCTATATAGAAATCTTCAGACCAATCATCGGTCCAGTATAGATGAAATTGTGTGTTTGTGTATATACCTGAATACATTAGATGTGGGTTTAGAATGTCATCTATTGTTAAGTAGTAAATTTCTTCTTGACTCATATGTGTTTTATTGCTCCTTTCGCTGATACTATAATTTTATAGCAAATAAATAAAATAATGAAGAATGATATTATGGAAAATTTAAAATATAAGATAAAAGCTATATAACTGAATTGGATATATTATCATGTAACGTTTTATACCTATCCTACGTCTTTATTATTGTATTCATTCCGATCGGAAAAAGCTTTTTAAAAGCTGTATCTCTTAATGTCATAAAGGATAAGTGGAGAAAAAGGCAATATCAGGGAAAGAGTATTAACCTTGACGATGTTAATCCTGAGGTGATTTCGTTAGAAGATTCAACAGAGGTTAATGCACAGCGGGAAGTGATAAAGGATGCTTTAGGCAGGTTGAATGAAGAGCAGCGAAGGGTGATTGAATTAAGAATTCTTGAGGGATACTCGGTTGCAGATACTGCTAAAATCATGAATAAAAAAGAAGGGACTGTGCGGATTCTTCAGTACCGGTCACTTCAAAACCTTGCTGATATCCTTAAAAACAATGATTAGCTGAAGGAGGATAAAGTAATGAGCGATAATGAAAGAGATCTTTCCAGGTATATTGACAGCTTGAATGAGGGAAAAAAACCTAAGGAGCACGGGCTTACTGATAACAATCGGGGGATGGACGATATTTATGAAACTGTAAGGCGGGTACGTAGTCTGAAGGATCCGGTTATGCCGGATAATGGCTACACTGAAAAGTTGGCACAAAGTATAGCCGGAGAGCTGAGGAAATAGTTGGTTTCACACCAAGGATGCCGGAGATATTACCCTTGGGATATAGTAATTATAATACTGCTGTTGATACAGAAACAAAGACGGTTAAGTTCAATTATACTGCAAAAGATAATGCGAAGAATATTTTAATCTTAGAAAATAAGGTAAATAAAGAATTTGTACCTGTGAGTACGGCAGTTCTAGGCAAGATTGGGAACAACACCGCTGAAGTTCAGTCACCGATACAGGTAGATTGGGGTGTACTTGGAGGCTTGGGTCCATATGCCGGGATCACTGATCTAAAATCTATCCGCTGGCAGAATGAGGGCATGGAATACGCCATTATAGGTAATGATTCTCTTGAGGTAATGATTGAATTTATAAAGAGCCTTAAGATGGGTGACTACCCAATCAAATATGAAGAGTTAAAAATTGTGCAAAATACCGCCATTGAGGCCATTATAGAGGTGAATGATACAAAAACATCTATCAGTAAGGTGTTTCTTAAGAAGCTCATAAGGAAAGACAATACAGGAATATGGACTGTGGTTGGATATGATGTAAAAAAGTAACGGATTTTAAGGGCAATATGAAATGGGCTGTTATGCATGCTAACAGCCCATTCCTGCCTATTATAAATAGTTCCTTATGTTTGATATAATGACAAAAGGGAGTTTACCCCATCATGGTTTTAAAGTAGTTTTTGTATTCTCTTACACCATCGTTATTGGCAATAACACGTGCAGCAACGATCCGCTCAAAGTTTTCAATGTTTATATTATCGAAATTTATACCACAGTCTGAATTGGTGAAAATGTGAAAAAAGTTTTTATTATATTCTCGATAAAAACTGCTTAGCTTACTATAAATAGCTTTAAGAAAACCATTTTGGTCAATATTAGTATGAACAAAATAGACTTTTGCCGAATCCAAGCAATTATATAGGTTTAAGCCGGAAGTGTAAGCTTCTGCAACCACGTATGCAGCTATATCACCTTTTTCAATAACCCTAAATACCTTTCTTTCAGCAAAAAGATCTTTAACCCAATAAAGATTTTTGATTTTGTCGAGATGTATATCCTCATTATAACAGTAACAGCCTTTTTCTATATCTTTTAGATTTCTGTTTGCATAATTAATAAACTCATTCATATCATATAACTCTTCAACTATATATTGGGTGTTTGCTTCAGAGGAATTGTTGTCATTTATCCATGCAACATACCAAATCAATTGCTCAAATAAGAATTTTTCAGGGTTGTTGATATTCTCGCTTATTCTTTGAAATAATCCCTTGTGCCAATCTAAATCCCAATTTAAATAAGCCAAGTAATATTTAAAATATTCATGGTTTAAAATGTAGTTTTGTATTGCTTTATAAATATCCATCCTGCAAGTCATGTTTAGATTTGCTTCTTTCTTTACTGCCAGGTGATGAGCTAGGAAAGTGTAATTATAAAGCTTTAAAATACTTCCGCCTGAAAGAATGTTATTGTTCTTGCCTACGTATACAAAGCTTTTTGATATATTTGGCATACTGTCAATTTTTTTTAAAGCATTGATCATATCTGAGAAATTGATTTCAATACCTTTATTTGAAAGTTCAAGATATCCTGATTTTTCAAAAAGATCATAAATCTCATCCTGCGAGTAGTCGCACATATTTTTTAAATTTGTATGACTGTTTTTAAGAACATACTTTATAATTTGCATTTTATCCAGCCAGTATATATCTTTATAAGCCACGCCATAAATGAACATATTCTCACGCTTTTGAATATGCCTGATTTCTGCATCAACAAGAATTACTTCTTCATCCAAACTTATTGTAAAGTTCCGCAATAGATCCCCAACCTCCAGATCGTTTTTAGCTGCCTGGAAGGACAATCCTTTTGTGTGGATGTTAACAATTTGATATTTCTGATTGTTCATGATAGCATAAGCATTCTCATCTTCTTGTATTATGTAACGCTCAAGTTGTCTTTTCGTAAGCTGGTATATAGTTTTGGGAATATTGATTTTTAACAGGCTATCAATGTGTGTGAAGAAATAAAAGGCATAATCGTTATAAATAAAGGTTACTTTAATGCGTTGATTTCTGAATACCGTATCTGCAACAAAGACTTCATTGTCTGTGAACTTCATGGTTGTATCTATTGTATTTCCATTTTCCAGGGTTGCCATAATATCCAGCTTTTTCTCTTTTGAAAACTTTTTGAAAAGCTTTTCGATATATTCACTATCACTTATATCCTTAATTTCAAGTTCCTTTACTTCCAGCATAAAAATAACACTATCCCATTAGAGGAATAGCCCTCCTTCCAATAAGTTTGTCATTATTGAAGTCATAATAAAGTAGTGCTGTTAAAGCCATATTTGTCTGGTTTGATGTTTTCTTAAAATTAAAAAGATTGCATAGCAGAATGAAAAGTAAATAATGATAACTAATATAAATTTGTGTAATTATGTTTGATAACTTAAGAAGAATTTTAATAATAGAAGAGTTTAATTCTTATTATTTTAATTCGATGTTTGTTCCTCAATATCCTTTATTTATAAAAAAAATTTTATAGGCACCCAAAAATAATTATAAAGTTACTGAAACAATTGCATGAAGTAAGTTTAACTTAGTATTCCAATTAATTTGTACGAAGGTTTTTGTTAACAGTACTGTGAAAAGTGTCGAAAGTTAACATAATGTCGCGTGACAATGAAAGATCATATGTTGAAAGAATTTTCTATATTAAAAGTGATAAATCTATTACATTTGTCTGTCGCAAATCCCATTGAACCGTTCATTATTTGCTCCGCCAAATGTAAGATTATTAACACTTTTAATATAGCAATACTGATACAAAACTAATTTGGGAGGATGTCAAATGAAATGGTTTAATAATCTGAGGATTAAGTCTAAACTTTTAGTTTGTTTTATTACTGTAGCAATGTATACAGCAATTGTTGGAACAATCGGAATAATCAATATGAATGCATTAAATAATAAGGCTGAAAGTATGTACCAGGACAATCTAACTCCAATTGGGATGCTTTCACAGGTAATAACCAATACCCAAAATGCTCGTGCTGCCATAATTTTAATGCTTTATGACAGCGATAGCGTCAAAAATGTGGAGAGGCAAAAGATAGTAGACAAAGCAGTTTCAGATAATAATGAAATATATGCAGAATATGAAAAATTGATAGCTGATAAGAGAGAAAGTGATGTCTACAAAGTATTTAAAGAAAATCGTACAAAATATGGAGATAAAAGAGATGAGGTATTAAAACACATAAAAGAAGGGGAGTTAAAGTCTGCAAAAGATAAGTATCCGGAAATGGAGGCTGCCAGAGCAACTATGGCAGAAGATATTGAAAAGTTGAGTGCATTAAAAAGGACTTTTGCAGATGAAGCAAATATTAGCAATGCTTCAGGTTTTAAGGCACAAACAACAGTTATATTGGTAATTATACTTATAACACTTGCATTAGCGATTGGAGGAGGCTTTTATGTAGCACGGTTAATCGGAAAACCAATTAATGAATTGGTTGAAGTATCTGAGAAACTTGTTTTGGGCGAAGTTGATGTTAATGTTGAGGTGAAAAGTAAAGATGAAATCGGGCAACTGACAAGTTCTTTTTCGAAAATGATATCTAATATCCGTGAACAAGCAGAGGAAGCAAACAGAATTGCTGCCGGCGATCTTGATGTTGAAGTTCAGGTTAAATCCAATAAAGACATACTTTCAAAGAGCATGCTGCAAGTTGTTGAAACCCTTAGATCTCTTAGGGGTGAAATAAACGCACTAGTTGGTGCATCTGTAGTTGGAAGATTGGATAAACGTGCAGATATTGAGGGGTTTAGTGGGGAGTGGGTGACAATGATCAGCGGGTTAAACAGTATGCTCAGCACTATTGTGGGGCATATAGATTCCATACCTACACCTGTTATGATTATTGATAAGGATTTTGGCATCCAGTACATAAATAATAAAGGTGCTGAATTGCTTGCATCAAGCCAAAGTCAATTAATTGGAAGGAAGTGCTATGACTGCTTTAGAACATCAGATTGCAATACATCTAATTGTGCTTGTGCAATAGCTATGCAGCAGTCCCGTCAATGCACCCGGGAGACGGATGCACATCCAATGGGATTGCATATGGATATTGCATATTCTGCATTCCCTCTTAAGGACGAGAATAAAAATATAATCGGTGCATTCGAACTAATTATGGACCAGACAGCAGTCAAAACAGCATCCAGAGTAGCGAAAAAGCAAGCACAATATCAGGAAAATGAGGTTGAAAAGCTTTTGGTAAATATAGAAAAATTAGCACAGGGTAAGCTTGAGTGCGAAATATCTGTTGCTGCAACCGATGAAGACACCAAAGCCATTGGAGAATTGTTTGAAAAGATCAACAAAAGTTTTGAAGACAGTATACAAACTCTTTCTTCATATGTGTCTGAAATATCCAATACCTTAACTGAAATGGCGAATGGTAATCTTGTAGTTGCTTTAAATGGCGATTATAGAGGGGATTTTATAGAAATCAAAAACTCATTAAATAACATAATTAAGTCGTTTAATGATGTACTCAATGATATTAACAATGCTGCTTCACAGGTGGCGTTAGGGTCAAGGCAGATGTCCCAGTCTGCACAGATTCTCTCGCAGGGCTCTACGGAACAGGCAAGTTCAATCCAACAATTAACTGCTTCCATGGAGGAAATTTCTGCACAGACGAAGCAAAATGCTGTCAATGCAAACGAGGCAAATGAGTTGGCACTATTGGCAAAAGATGATGCAATTAAGGGTAATAGAGAAATGAATGAGATGTTAAAGGCTATGGCCGATATTAATGAATCTTCTGCAAATATATCCAAGATTATTAAGGTTATTGATGAAATAGCATTTCAAACTAACATTCTGGCTCTCAATGCTGCTGTGGAAGCTGCTAGAGCGGGACAACATGGCAAAGGCTTCGCAGTTGTAGCGGAGGAAGTGAGAAACCTCGCTGCAAGATCAGCCAATGCTGCTAAAGAAACCACAATGCTAATTGAAGGTTCCATTAAGAAGGCAGAAGGCGGTACAAAGATAGCTAATAATACGGCTGAAGCCCTTAACAAGATTGTTGAAGGAGTTGCAAAGGCTGCTGAACTTGTTGGTGATATTGCAGTAGCTTCTAATGAACAGGCAACAGGTATTGCTCAAGTTAACCAGGGAATCATACAGGTGTCTGAGGTAACGCAGACAAATTCTGCTACATCCCAAGAGGGTGCTGCAGCGAGCGAAGAACTTTCCAGCCAGGCAGAAGTCCTTAAGGAGATGGTTGGCAGGTTTACACTAAAGAAAAGTAATTATGCAGCTAATAACCACAGTGATCCAAGTCCTGAAGTAATGAGAATGTTTGAGAATTCAACTTCAAAAAAGAATGGGCGTATGGGAACGGGTAATACAAAAGGAGAGTTAGATTCTATAAAATCGAAGATACTTCTAAGTGATAAGGAATTTGGCAAGTATTAATTTCAAAGGTGGCTGCAAGGCATGTTGCCTTATCGGCTGGTTGTAGTATAAAGAAATTAGTTCTATGAAAATACAATACACTTTACCAAATGTGGCTGTTGCAAAATGCATTTTAACCACTCCAAATTGTGATTAATCCTTGTAAAGTATGCACAATATGATGTGATTATATATTGATTTGTAACGGCCTTATTTTGTCTGCTGCAAATTCCAATAATGTAAAGAAATTAATGGAGTTATGTCATAAAATATGAGATAATTTGAATATTCGAATAAACTTAGGCAAGTTGAATATATAGCTTCCCGTATAATTTTGTTTTCGCGTTAATTTAGGAATGCCTTAGAAATAACTTCATATTCTCAAGGACAAAATCCCCACGATTTAACGGGGTTTTGGACGATGAGAATTGGATGTTATTTCTTAGCCATTACTTAACTTATGAACACACCCTCAAAAGGGGAAGTAATATTTCAAGCATGCCTTAATAGGAAGGTGGGTGAAAACCGCTACAGTATTTATGTATCGGTTAATATGCTAAAAAATAAATTGGCAAAGGTATATATAATTATAATTTTATCTGTCATGCTTGTTCTTATCTCAATTGTTGCATATGACAAACTTATTAAAGGAGATAAGCAGGATGTTGCTGAAAGAGGTACTGATGTAAATCCGGCAAGTATGGCAACTTCGGCTGTTGTGGCTGAAGAAACAGATAAATCTCAAGGTGCGATTTCACAAGATAATAAATCAGATTTAAAAGAGAATAAATCAAAGTTGGATCTGGAGATAGAGTTGGGAAACAGCTGGGAAAATGGGGGCAAAAAATATTCTCAAATAGATGTTGTTGTAAAAAATAATAATGCAAGTGAAGCATCAAACTGGAGTATTGATATTCCTGTAGCAAGCAATGCTAAGGTAGATCAGGTCTGGAATGCTGTATATAATCTTGAGAATGGAAAAATTATATTTAAGCCTGCTCAACATAATGAAAAGATACCGGCTAACGGTAATATAAGTTTTGGCTGTATATTGATAGATGCAGGCAGCATTGATACTACGTTGGCTAGGCTTGAATGCAAAGTGGATGATTTGGTGGCATCAACAACCGGGCAGGGCAATGGAAATTCAGAGAATAACAGTGGTCAGAATGATAGTAATCAGAACAACAGTCAGAACAATGCATCCGGTAATGCTGCTCAATATGTGCAACCCTCAAAAGTAAACGCTAAGGGCGTTCCTCCTCCTTCAACAGACGACTGGCTTCATACCAAAGGCAACAAAATAGTGGACAAGAATGGTAAAGAGGTATGGCTTACAGGTGTTAACTGGTTTGGATACAACACCGGAACTAATGTATTTGACGGGCTCTGGGCTGCTGATCTTAATAAATCGCTTACAGCAATTGCAGACAGAGGATTTAACCTTTTGAGAATACCCATATCATCTGAATTGATATTAAATTGGGCAACAGGAAAGGCTCCGGAAGCTAATTTTAATAAAGCAACAAATTCATATCTTGTTGGAATGAATAGTTTGGAAATATTTGATTATGTAGTGGGACAATGTAGGGCTAACGGAATAAAGATTATGATAGACATTCACTCGGCTAAAACCGATGCCATGGGGCATATGAAACCGGTTTGGTATGATGGTAATATAACCGAGAGGGATTACCTGGATTCATTATCCTGGATGGCAGAACGTTATAAGTCGGATGACACCATCATAGCATTTGATTTAAAAAATGAACCTCATGGAAAACCCGATGAAAAACCTCGTGCAATTTGGAATGATTCAAAGGACCCGAACAACTGGAAGTACATAGCAGAGAAGGCTGCGAATGCAGTTCTTGCAAAGAATCCCAATGCTTTAATAATGGTGGAAGGAATAGAGATTTATCCAATTGATATTAAGAAAAATTCCGATTATAAATCTACAAATAAAGCGGACTACTATTTTAACTGGTGGGGCGGCAATTTAAGGGGTGTTAAGGATTACCCAATCGACTTGGGTAAAAACCAGGATCAGCTGGTATATTCACCTCATGATTATGGACCTTCGGTTTATGAACAGCCATGGTTCAAAAGCGGTTATACATTCGACAGCTTATATAAGGATTGCTGGAAGGACAACTGGATGTATATTCATGAAAAAAATACAGCACCTCTTTTAATTGGAGAGTGGGGAGGATTCATGAAAGAACCCAATCTAACCTGGATGACACACTTAAGAAAGTTAATTAAAACCAACAAGCTTAATCATACCTTCTGGTGCTTCAATTCCAATTCAGGTGATACCGGAGGTCTAGTGCTTGGCGACTTCGTTACATGGGATGAAGAGAAGTATAAGTTTGTGAAGGATGTTTTATGGCAGAAGAACGGGAAGTTTGTGGGGTTGGATCATCAAATACCCCTTGGGAAGAATGGGATTACACTGAGTGGTTATTAGGGTGTGAAAAGATATGTGAACAGCAGAGTGATTTAAGTAGCTCTGCTGTTTTTTATTTGAATAGTGTAATTTATATTTAACAGATTAAGCCAAATTAGTCCTTGAATTGAATACAGCCATATAATATAATGTTTTTGCGTTGTTTTTTGTAGAAATACCAGGTTAAGGAATGAATGTATTACAGATAATTGATAAGTAAGTTTATTTATGCATAGGTGTTTAGGGTAACGGCTAGTCTGTTTTTATAAATTAGACCTACATGCCAATAATGGCACCAACAATGGATGAAACATAGCTGAAAAAGTTGGTAAATATATTATAAGGCAAAAGCAAGAGAACGAGTTTTACTGGAGCTATAAAGCCCGTGAATTA
>JAEYYB010000045.1 GCA_023430975.1 Bacillota bacterium
CCTTTCGATATGGTTTTTTTCGCAGATTTATTATATCAAAAAAGGCACGGTTCTTTATATTTTTTTGTGCTTTCTGTGTTAATTTTTCAAGGTTCAGTTCACTTTTTCAAGTGGGAAAGTTGAGTTAATGATATCTATTTTAAAAGTGATAAATCTCTTACATTTGTCTATCGCAAATCCCGTAAAAGCGTTCGTTATTTGCTCCGCCAAATGTAAGATTATTAACACTTTAATCTATATGAAAAGCGAATAATCTATTACATTTGTCTGTCGCAAATCCCGTTGAACCATTCGTTATTTGCTCTGACAAATGTAAGATTATTAACACTTTTCATATAGATTATGATGTATTTTTGAAATGAGGGAAGAATTGGGAATGTCATTAAGAAACGGTTATTTGTATGTAATAAATACGGTTTTGCTCTTTAGCACTTATGAAGTTGTAAGTAAAACTCTGGTTGGCATAATGGATCCTTTTCAGGTAAACTTTATCCGCTTTTTATTAGGCGGAATAATTTTGTTCTTATTTCTGCTTTACAAGGGTGATTTAAGGCTTGGAAGAAAGGAACTGCTGGCAGTTACAGCAGTAGGATTTATAAACGTAGTAATAAGCATGAGTCTTATGCAGTTAAGCCTTTATATGAAAGGGGCACAAGCATCTTTATCCGCTGTGATATTCAGCAGTAACCCCATATTTGTCTCTATATTCGCTTATTTTTGGGACAAGGAGAAGTTCAACCGGGTTAAAGCAGCGGGGCTGATCCTAGGTATCTTAGGTATCGTGGTTATTTTCTATGAGAAGTTAAACATTGACTCAATGGATTTTAGAAGTCCCATATTAGCTTTGCTATCAGCTGTTTTTTATGCACTATACACAGTTTTTGGACGTAAACAGGCTGTAAAAATCGGCAGCCTCAAGATGAACGCATATTCATTTATAGCAGGAAGCTTGCTGCTGTTGCCTGTAATGTTGTTCATAAATGGACCTAACGCTTTTCAATTTGACTATTCGGGTACATTGCAGATAATTTACCTTTCTGTTTTTGTTACAGGTATTGCTTATCTTACATATTTTAAAGGATTGTCAATTATAGGTGCAGGGAAGGGCTCAATGGTATTTTTTATAAAGCCTGTACTTGCAAGTATCATTGCAATAGTGTTTTTGAAGGAGCAGCCTTCAGTATTTCTGGCTGCAGGTACGCTATTAATCCTGGTATCAATAGTGCTTGTATTGAATTCTGAAAAGCTTGCACACAAGTGATATTTTGGTCATGACTAAGGCATGAATGAAAAATTACTTCTTCTTTCTACGCCAGTGTTGACGAATTAACTCAGCACATGAGCGAAATTGATAGTAAAGTTATTTTTTTGATTATGCTTAAATAATATATAGTATGAAAAACTTGTGATGGTAATCGCAGGTAAAGCCTATGGGTTTGAATAACAGAAATAAACTTTAAGATGCCTGGAAATTATGGTGCCTTTGTGTATTTAAGTACAATGGAAATAAAAATTATTCCAGACACCATAATTTCTCAGACCTAATCTTTATAATGACCTTCCAACAGCTTGGGCTACCGGTCTTAATTCATTAACCAGTTGGTCGAACTTTGAAGGCCTTAATGATTGAGGACCATCGCATAACGCATTGCTGGGGTCTGAATGAACCTCGATGATCAGTCCATCCGCACCGGTTGCTATAGCTCCCTTTGACAGAGCATTTACATACTTCCATGAGCCTGTTGCATGGCTTGGATCCACAACTATAGGCAGATGGGACAATTCTTTGGCAACGGGAATAGCACTTATATCAATTGTATTTCTTGTTGCAGTTTCATAAGTACGAATGCCTCTTTCGCATAGTATAATATCGGAATTACCTGCAGCCATGATATATTCGGCAGCCATTAACCATTCCTCAATTGTAGCAGCCAAACCTCTTTTTAATAAAATAGGTTTATTTGTTAGGCCTACTTCATGAAGAAGCTTGAAGTTTTGCATATTTCGTGCACCGATTTGAATTATGTCGGCATATGACGCTATAAGATCCACATCACGGGTATCAACCACTTCGGTTACAAGTACAAGTCCTGTAATGTCCCTTGCTTTAGCCATTATCTTAAGGCCGTCCTCTTCAAGGCCTTGGAATGCATAAGGTGATGTACGCGGCTTGAAGGCACCGCCTCTTAGAATTTTAGCACCTGATTCCTTTACCTTTATTGCAGTTCCAATATATGTTTCTTCATTTTCTATGGCACAAGGTCCAGCCATTATAACTACTTCCTTACCGCCTATTTCAACGTTTCCAACCTTTACAACAGTTGGCTCCTTCTTAAGCTCTTTACCTGCAAGTTTATAAGGCTTCATAATAGGCACCAGGCTCTCAACTCCGGGCATATTGGAGATATCCTGGGTATTTAGTAATCTCTTGTCACCGATTGCACCAATAACTGTTTTGATTTCCCCAAATATAGGGTGAGTTTGAAAACCAAGATCTATAAGCCTTTTTTCCACTTCATCAATTTGATCCTTGGTCGCATTTGAATTCATAATTATAATCATATTTCATACCTCCTGTTTATTATAATTTCCAGTAAAATAAAAAATTTCTGAACAATAAAAAACTCTCCGTCCTTGAAAGGACGAAGAGTAACTTCGCGGTACCACCTTAATTGGCAAATATGCCCACTTAATATGTACGGGATAAACAATATATACTATCCGATACACTTTTCCCTATAACGGAGGAATCACCGATCCAGCCTACAAGTAAACAAATACCTTCAGCCGATAACTCAGAGGGGAACTTCAATTATTATGCATTTCCGGGCTTTCACCAGTTCCGGATCGCTGCTAATGCCATTTATAATTTACTCATCCTCATCACAGTATTTAACACAATTAATTTATAAAGCTATAATATATTTAAAAGTGATAAATCTATTACATTTGTCTGTCGCAAATCCCGTTGAACCGTTCGTTATTTGCTCCGCTAAATGTTAGATTATTAACACTTTTAATAAAGTAAATGATTTTTAACATATTATCATAAAATATAATCCTATGTCAATGAGAATTTATAATAAAAATTAATAAATTTTTATTACCTTAATTTTTATTATTATATTTTAATACTAATATATTGAAAAATTTAATTTTTGTACACAGAAATTATATGAAATATACGAATTTTATATTATGATATATATATATACAGAGAAGTTAAAAGCACATATTTTATGCTTTTAATATAGATTATTTAGATTAGGGGGGTTATAACTTATGAGAAAAGAAATTGGACGAAAGGTTATGTTCAGTAAAAACCGAGTAGTTCTGTGGGCTTTATCTGCTTGCCTTGTTTTTGGACAGGCTTTGAGCGGGTTGGCTGCATCAGCAGCTGGTGCATCACCGGTACCTTTGCCGTCGGCTGTTGGATGGGAAAAATGGGACTATTTCAATTTTGCGGAAGCAACACAAAAATCACTTTATTTTTATGATGCAGAAAAATGTGGGCCTGGCATTACTGGGGGAAAGATTGAATGGAGAGGCGACTGCCATTTGGAAGATAAAAAAATTCCTCTTAAAAATACCACATTGAGCAAAGCGTTTTTGGAAAAGTATGGAGATATTATTGATCCTGATGGAGATGGGACTATTGATGTACATGGGGGTTACCATGATGCCGGGGACCATGTAAGATTTGGGCTTCCTCAGGCGTACACAGCTTCTACTATTGGATGGAGCTATTATGAATACAAGGATGTTTACAAGGAGCTGGGAGAAGAAGATCATATAATAGATTTAATAAAATTATTTACAGACACATTTTTGAGATCTTCCTTTCTGGATGAACAAGGGAATATGATAGCTTTTTGTTTCCAAGTAGGAGACGGTGATGAAGACCATACTTATTGGGGACCGCCTGAACTGTATCCGAAGAATCTTATTGCCACAAGACCGGCAAGATTTGCTACTGCTGAAAAACCTGGAAGTGATGTGTGTGCCGGAACGGCAGCGGCGTTGGCAACTTCATACCTGAATTTTAAGGATACCGAGCCTGAGTATGCTGAGGAGTGTCTTAAATATGCCAAAGCTATGTATAAGTTTGCAAAAGAAAACAGAGGATTGGCAGACAGCGGTGGATATTACGGATCGGCTTATGATGAAGATGAACTTTCATGGGCGGCTACATGGCTTTATGAATGTACCAATGATATGAATTACATAAAAGATATTGAGGCAGCATCAGCTGATGGACTCTATACAGGATACCTGAAAAAGATTGTTCGTGATAACAATAACAACACTTGGCAGAATATATGGACCCATAGTTGGGATGTTGTTTGGGGCGGGACTTTCGTGAAACTTTCGTCTTTATTCCCTGATCATGAAAGATTTGATTACTTTGCAAGATGGAATACCGAATATATGTCAGGCGGCGTGATAAAGCACGAGGATCCTAAAGACGGTACATATATTGAAACATCACCTGCCGGATATACTATGTTAAATGGTTGGGGATCAGCCCGTTATAATACAGCGATGCAGTTATGTGCACTTGTATATCAAAAATATCACCCTGAAAGAACAGATTTTGGTGCCTGGGCAAAGAGCCAAATGGAATATATTATGGGAAGAAACCCTATGGGTTATTCTTATATAGTAGGTTATGGGAATGAGAAGGGGCTTCCATGCGTTCAACATCCTCATCACAGAGCTGCTCACGGATCAAAGACACTTAATATGGATGATCCTCCTCAGCACAGACATATATTGTGGGGGGCACTTGCAGGAGGGCCTGATAAAAACGATTATCACTTGGATGCGACTACAGACTATGTGTATAATGAAGTTGCAGTAGACTATAATGCAGCTTTCGTAGGAGCTGCTGCCGGTTTGTATAAGCTTTATGGTAAGGGACAGAAACCGATACCGAATTTCCCTCCGAAGGAGCCGTCATTTGATCCATATTATTGCGATATTCAATTGATGCAGGAAAATAAAGAAAGAACTCAGGTTACAATAAAGTTGCACAACGAGTCAAGCCAACCTCCACACTTTGAAAGAGGCATGATGGCAAGGTATTTCTTCAATATAAGTGAGCTTATTGAAAGCGGTCAGTCAATTGATTCTGTAAAATTTGAGCTTTCATATGATGAGCAGATGTCTCTGCAGGATAATCCTGTAAAAGCATCAGGGCCTATTAAATGGGATGATGCAGGTACTTATTATTATGAATTTGACTGGTCAGGTTCTGATATTTATGGAGACAGAGATTACCAGTTTGCTATTATCGAAAAGCAGGATGCAAATTACCAGAACTATTGGGATCCAACAAATGACTGGAGCAGGAAAGATGCAGTAAAAGATGAGTTTAAGCTTACCAAATATGTTCCGGTTTATCTTGATGGTAAATTGGTATATGGAGAAGAGCCTCCCAAACTTAAGGCGACTCCAACACCGACAAAAAATCCAAATGCCACTCCTGCAAGTGATGCAAGCATAAAAATATCTTACAAATGCAGTGAGGCAAAGGACAGTACTACTACCATAAGAGCGTCTTTAAAGATTGATAACACCGGTAAAACTCCAATAAACTTATCAGATATTAAGGTTCGTTACTGGATGACATCTGATAATGCACAAGGGACATTCGTTTGTGAATGGGCTCAGATTGGGGAGCAAAATGTAAAAGGTACTTTCAACAAGATTGATAATCCTGTAAGCAATGCAGACTCATACTATGAAATATCGTTTACAAAGGAAGCAGGCATTCTTGCTCCAGGAGGTACAACCAACATTATTCCGTTTAGGATAGAGTCAGGCGGTACCTTTACGCAGACAAACGATTATTCATATAATGCCAATATGGCAACCGGATTAGGAGATAACACAAAAATATCCGGTTATGTTAACGGTGCTTTGAAATATGGTACTGAGCCTGTTAAGATTAAACCTTCAGCACCTCCAGGGCATAAGATATCCGGCTATATCAACCCAGGTTTTGATTATTCCGGTGATGCAGCAGATAAGCTGAAAGCAGGCTTTAAGGTAGAAATACTGGATTCTGACAAATATGCAATTACAGACAGCAACGGGTATTTTGAAATAACCGGTGTTGAAGCCAATGATGGTGGGTTTACATTAGCGATTAGTAAGCTGAATTACCTTACAAGAAATAAAACTATTGCTTCTTTGAATGATGATATAGTGATAGGTTCGGAAGAATCAGCTTTAGTAATGTGGCCAGGTGATATTGCTAAAAACAATATACAGGATGGTGCCATAAATATCAGTGATATAATAGAAATTTCAAAGGTGTTCAATTCAACACCTCAAGACACCAAGTACAAGGAAGCATTAGATATAAATCTGGATAATGCAATAAACCTTAAGGACGTTATAATTATTGCAAAATATTTTAACAAGGTTACAAGCGATTATCCCATGTAATATTTAAGTTTAGGAACAAAATCACCAAGTGATTTTGAAACCTTGATGTAGTCGTAAGAAATTGTGGTATAGAATATACCATAATTTCATAAATATAAAAAATAGCTTTCAGCATAATGCTGCAAGCTATTTTTTTATTGATTGATGGAAAAAAATAGTATTTAATGTGTCATAATTCAATGTCTTGAAATATTTAATTAACTATAGTATAATGTTTATATAGGAATTCTTTTCTAATCAAAAAATCAGTTTATCTTTCACTTCTTAATTTCATTAAGGTCTGGATTAAATATTCTGTATTAATCACATTATTGAATTACTTTTTGTACACATAGTATTTATGCTCGTAATTATTTCATAATGCCTGAAAAACATTCAGCTTTTGCTGCCTATAATTAAATTTTGGGAAGCTATTTTGTCATGAGGAGGAATCGCAAATGTTTACAAGAAATTTAAAAAGTATTGGTACATTTTCATTGCTATTTTTGTTTTTTATCTCCAGTATAACGGTTAATGTGTATGCAGAAGATTCAACTAGTGTTTTTAAAACAGCAAAAGCAATTAAAATTGGAGAAAATATAGGTGCACAATTAAGTAAAGTCGGTGAAAAAGATTATTACACATTTACAACAAAAGCTGCAGGAAGCTATATTATAAGAACTTCAGGTGGAATGGATACTGTTGGTGTTCTTTATGACCGGAATTTTAAAGAGATTAAAATGAATGACGAGGGGGATTCAGGAACATCCAACTTCTGTATAATTTCAAACCTTGAAGCAAATAAAACATATTATGTATGTGTTTATAGTTACACAGAGGATGAAATAGGTGATTATCAGATAAGTGTTGTTAAAAGTAATATACTGGTACATTCATTTAATGAGTATAGTGAAAATGATATTATAGCAAATATTGTAGTTTTTAACACTACAAAGGAACCTATTAAACTATCCGATTTAAAATTAAGATATTATTTTACCCATGAAGGTAATGCAAAACAAACATTTAAATGTGAGTATTCCAGCATTGGAGAGGCTAATGTGAAGGGTATGATTGAAAATATTAAAGATAAGTCGGAAAATGCCGATACTTATGTTGAAATAATGTTCAATGATAAATCAAGCGTTATTGAATCAGGCTATTACACAGAAATTAAGTTTGTAATTAGCAACAGTGGAAGTGTAAAAAATAAAATGGATAATGATTGGTCAGCTAATAGAAATTTGGAAGAGTATGTTATAAACAGCAATATTACTGGATATTTAGACGGTATTTTAGATTGGGGTAATGAACCTAGGAATGAATGAAAAATAACTATAATTTAGCAAAATACAGTGTATTGGGAGGAAATATAAATGGATGAAATGCAAGTAGTACTGTTTAACCTAAATGAAATTGCTTGCGGGACGGATTCTTCGCAGGTTCACGAGATTGTCAAGTTTCAGGAAATTAGTAGGGTTCCCAATATGCCAAGATTTGTAGAAGGAATAATCAACTTAAGAGGCAAAGTCGTTCCAATAGTCAATCTGAATAGACGTTTTGAATTAGGCGAAACACCAATAACTAAGAAAACAAAAATAATTATTACTAAAATTAATGAGTCTTTTATTGGATATTTGGTTAATGAAGTTTCAGAAATAGCTAAATTTCCAGGTAAGGACTTAGAACAGCCATCAGAGATATTAAGAAAGATAAACAATACCTACATTAAATGTGTTGGAATAAAAGAAGAGAAGATAACAATAATTCTTGATCTTGCCGCTATTTTGAGCGACAATGAGTTGGAAATGGTTAATGGCAGCACCTTGGTAACGGTATAAAGTGTAAAAAAATAAAAAATTCCTTACTTGCTGTCTGTAAGGAATTTTTTTTATGTCCAGGAAGCTTATGAGAAACTATACATTAAACCTGAAAAGTGTAATATCACCGTCATTCATAACATATTCCTTGCCTTCGGAACGGACAAGTCCCTTTTCGCGGGCAGCGGCATAAGAACCGCATTCCATCAGATCTTTGTATGCAACAACTTCTGCACGTATAAATCCTCTTTCAAAGTCACTGTGTATTTTCCCTGCTGCCTGGGGAGCCTTAGTGCCCTTAACAATGGTCCATGCCCTTACTTCGGGCTGGCCTGCGGTCAAATATGAAATAAGGCCTAAAAGCTTGTAACTGGCTTTTATCAGCTTGTCCAAGCCTGATTCCGCTATGCCGAGTTCGTTTAAAAACTCTGCTTTTTCATCATCTTCCAGCTGGGCAATTTCTTCTTCCACCTTTGCACTAATGACAATTACTTCAGCACCGTCTTTTTGAGCAAATTCTTTGAGTTCATTAACCAATGGGTTTGTGTCAATGGACGAAAGACTGTCTTCTGCTACATTTGCAGCATAAAGCACAGGCTTTGATGTTAACAGAAATACATCATCCATCATTTGCAATTCTTCAGGTGCGAAACTCATAGATCTCACGGACATGCCACTTTCGAGGTTTGTTTTTATTTTTTCATAAAGTTCTATTTCCAAAAGGTATTTTTTGTCTCCTGACTTTAGCATCTTTTTGGTTCTGTCAATTCTTCTTTCTATAACTTCCAAATCAGCAAAAATTAATTCAAGGTTAATGGTTTCGATGTCCCTCTTTGGTCCGATTGAACCGTCAACATGGACAATATTGCCATCTTCAAAACAGCGTACTACATGAACTATTGCATCTACTTCGCGTATATGGGAAAGGAATTTGTTACCAAGACCTTCACCTTTGCTGGCACCCCTCACGAGACCTGCAATATCAACGAATTCTATTGTTGTAGGGGTTACTTTTTCTGGATTATACATTTCGGCCAGTTTTTGCAGTCTTTCATCAGGCACTGGAACAATTCCTACATTTGGCTCTATTGTACAAAAGGGATAATTAGCACACTCGGCGCCTGCCTTTGTAATTGCGTTGAATAAAGTGCTCTTACCCACATTTGGTAAACCCACAATTCCTAATTTCATTTATATCGATCCTTTCATATTAAATAAGTAGTTCCACCACAGTATTATAACATGAATTTTCCTGCGTATACAACATTACCAATTCTTATGGAAATACATTTTTGAGAAAGGGAAGACCGTTTTTCCATTCAAGCTGTGCATAAGGTATGCCGAATTGTCCTATTGAACCCCAATATACCGAAGGTAACTTTGCTCCCATTACTATTGCACATAATGATTCGTTAACCGGTAAATACAAATACTCTTTATTTGAATAATCACACACCATTATTCTAAACTCATTTTCAACTTCCCAGTCAATTGTTTTTGTGAACAAAAGGTCTTTAATATTTCGATTTGTAAACTCATCCAAAACTTTTGTAAGCCCATAAGTTTCAATGTCTTCATAATTTATACCGAGCTTTTCAATATGGTTTTCCAAAGCCACATAGTTAACAAGGTTATCATTATAAACTTTATACTTTTCTTTTCCACCAAAATTAATATTCAAAGATTCAATGAGTTTAGCTTTATCAAATATAAGGCATAGGCCTTTATGATTATCTGCATAATGTGACCATAATGTGGGCTTGTTAAACCCCCTGTATATCCCTTTGTAATGGTCAGGAACATTAAATATCTTCTCTGAATCCCGGGAGAAACATATTACTTTATGATTGCTCCTAAACTTATCAAAATAATTGCGAATTTCAAGTATCTTTTTTAAAGGTTCGGAGTTTACATCTGCTGTGTGATTATCAAAACCAGGAAAGTATGGGTGCAGAATTTGATATTCTCTAGGATCATTTACTTCAGAAAGAGGAGACAGTCTTAATTTCATATCCTTTAGTATATACTCCAGACCTATTTCAAGTGTCGTATAGTGGTAAACATATTGATCAACTGATTTAATGTTGTTATCGAAGCAATTGTTCATAAATACACCCATATAGCTTATTATATAAAATATATTAACCAACATAAAGCTAAAAAATGTAGAAATAATCTACTGAAAATTGAATGTATTTGGAATTAAAGTGAAAAACACGTCGAATAAAAAATAATTGTGTCAAGATGGATATATTATGTATTCTTGTACTATAATAGAAATGTAAACGATGTTTAACTCATGTGCTTGTATAGTATATATTACATGCGGGGTATTTATAGAATATTGTAATACTGCATAGGTTATCCAAAAGTACCATTGTTATATGGTAGATTCTTGTATAAAGGGGGCAGTAGTTTAATAATATTCAAAACCTATGTTTATCTTCCGTAGAAATAAAATTCTTTTATAATATTCTATTGATATAAATTAAATTAACTTGGGGGTACGTATATGCTTAAAAAGGTCAAGAGTTTATTTTTAGCAGCAGCCTTTATGACTACTTTGATTCCTAATTGTGCCATAGCAGCTTCTTCAGATGCAATCCTTGACACAAACTTCAACGACAACAAGATAAGTGGCTGGCGGTTGGATGTTTCTGGAAAATCCAAAGGCAGCATAAAGGTTAAGAACAAAGAGTTAATGGTAAGTCTGGAAAATAAGGGTGTTAATAAATGGGACGTAGCTTTAAAGCATTCAATAACACCTCTGGAAATTGGAGGAACTTACAAAGTCGAGTTTGAAGTATATTCCGACAAGCAGGAAAGCATTTATGCAAAGATAGGCGACTGTAATGATCCGTTCAGAGAATACTGGAACAACAATTGGAGTCCAATAGAAATAAATAGGTATAAGAAAACTATATCTCAGACCTTTACAGTTACAAACTCATCTGATGCAGAAGAAATGGCATTTCATCTCGGTGGAGAATTAAAGGGAATAGTACCATGTAGAATTTACTTTGATGATATAAAAATAACAAAATTATCTTCTAAAAATGATGTATTAAAATATAACTTTAATGATAATAAAATAGGAAGCTGGAAGCTGGATTTGGCGGGTGATGCTAAAGCGTTTACCTTTGTAAGAAACGGGCAGTTAAAGACACAGGTGTTTTCAAAAGGAACTAACAGATGGGACATAGCGTTAAAGCATGCAATAACTCCTTTGGAAATAGATGCAACATATAAGGTTGACTTTAAGTTAAGTGCTAAGAAAGACACAAGCGTTTATGCCAAGATAGGTGATACGGCAGAACCATACAAGGAATACTGGAATAACAATTGGAGCCCTATTAAGTTAACTGCAAATAAACCAGTGTCAATTTCACAGACTTTTGTTGTAACAGGCCGTTCAGATCAGGAAGAGATTGCGTTCCACTTGGGCGGTGATTTATGCCTTTCTAAAATTTGTGAAATAAGCTTTGATGATATATCCATCACAAAAATCCCAAGGATTATACCTACACCAACATCAACTACCCCACCAACACCTACTCCTACTCCAACAAACACACCAACTCAATCAACCGATATTTTGAATTGTAATTTTGATAATGGTGACATAACTGGATGGAATATTGACACAAATAATGGAGGAGAAGCAGATTACTCGATAGTAGGCGGGGCATTGCAGGTTAATGTTAAGGCTCCCGGCGTAGAGCAATGGGATGTAGCTCTGACTCATAAAATACCTTCGTTGATTGCAGGAACAACTTATAAAGTTGAATTCAAGATCAAAGCTTTAAAGGATTCAAAGGTATATGCCAAGATTGGTGATGTTTCTGAACCATACAGGGAAGTGTGGAATAATAATTGGATTCAGATAAACCTACCTGCAAGTCAGACTGTATCAATCGTACAAACTTTTATGCCAAGTGTTACATGTCCTGATGAGCATTTAGCATTCTTCTTCGGCGGAAGGAATGCAAACGCAGAGACAAATGATATTGTACTGGATGATATAAAAATATCAAAGGTAATCGCAACAAGTACTCCTACTCCTACGCCAACTCCAACAGCTCCTGCAGGAGTTATAAATTACAATTTTAATGATGGCTCCAAGGGAGAGTGGATACTTGATACAGCCAACGGTGCTGCAGCCACTTATGCAGTAGATAACGGAGAAATGAAAGTTCAAGTTAATGCAGCCGGTGAATATAAATGGGATGTAGCTCTTTATCACAAATTACCTGCTTTTAAAATTGGTAAAGTATATGATATAACGTTTAAGATGAGAGCTTCAAAAGATGCCAAAGTATTTGTAAAAGTTGGAGATATTGGTGAGCCATTCAGAGAAATATGGAATAATTCATTTAATGAATATACATTAACAGCTGATCAAAATATTACAGTATCAAGCAATTTTACTCCGACATATGATTCAGCTGATCAATTGGTAGCTTTCCATATTGGTGGTAAATTAGCCGGTGAAGTGCCATATGATCTTTACTTTGATGATATTCAAATTTCTGAAAAATAATTATTAAAACGAATTAAGCACTACATTCAATCATGCCTCTAGATGATTCCTGAAAAACGGGAGTCATCTTTTTTTATGACTTGGATGTTTTTGTATAATACTAATCTTCATAATATGGTGATGTAAAATTAATAGTGGTGTGGTAATATGAAAAGCAGTTAAGGAAAGATTTAATCGTTCCTTAAGAAATTCTTAATAATTTCATTCGCCCTTTTGTAAGATTTGAGTTTTATACTTTTTATATATCAAGAGTTAGTATTGCTTCGAAGCAGTAATACCAAGCTTGGCACATAGCCAAAAAAGTGAAAGGGTGATGGGATGAAAACTGGAATAAAGAGGGGAAAACATGAACATATTAGTCTGCGATGATGAAAAGGAAATAGTGGAAGCAATTGAAATTTACTTAAAGCATGAGGGTTATGAGGTGTTTAAGGCATCAAACGGACTTGAGGCACTGTCAATAATTGAAAATACAGAAATTCATCTCATAATAATGGATATAATGATGCCGAAGATGAATGGCATAAGGGCTACCATGAAAATAAGGGAGAAGAAAAATATTCCTGTCATCATGTTGTCTGCAAAATCTGAAGATACGGATAAAATTCTTGGACTTAATATAGGTGCAGACGACTATGTCACAAAGCCTTTTAATGCACTTGAGCTTATGGCCAGAGTAAAGTCACAACTTAGAAGGTATACAATGCTTGGAAGTATGGAAGTAAAAAGCGATGTGTGGAGGAGTGGAGGTCTTGTTGTGGATGACAGCCGCAAGGAGGTAACAGTAGATGGTGAAGCTGTTAAGCTGACGCCTGTTGAATACAAAATATTAAAGCTCCTTTGTGAAAACGCAGGAAGAGTTTATTCAATGGATCAGATATATGAGCAGGTTTGGAATGAGCCGTCCTTCAACCCGGAAAACACTGTGACTGTCCATATCAGAAGGATCAGGGAGAAGATAGAGCTTAATCCTAAAGAGCCAAAATATTTAAAGGTGGTGTGGGGAATTGGATACAAAATTGAGAAATATCAGTAGCACGATATGGTTTAAACTAATAACATGTTTACTTTGTATTGCTGGAATGCTCCTGGTATTATACAGCATTACGGGTTTCAATGACATGAGGTATGTAAGAGAGCCTAGAGACTATAGTAAAAGCACCGAATTAAAAAATAAGATAGACAAAATATATTATGATTTGGCTGAGTTGGCAATACTTAGAAGTGAGGATTATATAAAATCAGGAAAAACTGTTAATGAAGAAAGATTGAGGAATCAAAAAAATAATATTTTACAGGAGAAATTTAATGCTATAGGAGTTATTAAAAATCAATATGACTCATATATTGAGCAGGCAAAAGCAAATAATGACAGTGATCAAGCTCTGTTGATCAAAGAACGGGATAATCAGATATCAAAGGAAAATGAAAATTATGATAAAAAAGTAGCTCACATTAATGAAGATATAATAAATGAGGATTTATCTAGATATAGAGATATAATCTTAAATTTATCAGTTACCAAACTTTATTATAGTATAATATCGGCCACTGACGGAAAAATAGCTGACAATGCTGGAAATAAAGCAGATGTGGAAGGTTTCTATAAGAGTCTTCCTTACCATATCAAGTCTCAGAATGGCTCCTATTATGGATATGATGGTCAATTTTATGGAAGAAGTGATAACTCACTTGCAGGCATTACTATTTACGTAGGTGTGTCCGAATCGGATTATGTGGAAGGTAAGAAAATATATGAATCTAACAGGAATCATGGGCTTAATTATCTTTACATTGCTATTTTGGGCATGTTAGTTTCCATCCTTGGATATATATTGTTTTTAATTTCAGCAGGCCGCAGGAAGTATTCTGAAGAAATTCATTTAACTTTTGTGGATAAACTATATCTGGATGTGGGTGCTTTTATTTTACTATTACCGGTTATAGCAATGATTATATTTGTCGGTTTTGTCCCAAGCAGAATTATGGTTACCGACACAATGACATTTATGCTTGTGGCATCACCTGCTGTAATAGCCGGAGTTGTGTTAAGCCTTTTATACTCTTCCATATTCATTAAACATCTAAAGCGAGGAACTGTACTCAAAAATACATTGGTATATGCTGCTCTATGCTATATCAAACGCTTAATAAAGGGGTATGGCGATCAATACGGTAAGCTTGCACTTTCAGGACAGACTGCGTTCTATATAACAGCATTTTTTATTGCTTATAATTTTGTAACAGCAGTAGCACTTTGTATGTTCTATTACAGTTTAAGATGGTCCCGTGGTGCTGCAGTTCTTTTTGCACTTTTAATATATGGTGCAGTAAACTTTCTGATGCTCATGTATATAATAAAAAGGATTTCTTACTTCAAGGTAATTGCAGAAGGTGTAAAGAAGATAAAGGGCGGTCAGCTTGCTTGGAGGATTCCGGAGGGGCCTAATCTAGTAATGACAGAGCTTTCAGAGGATATAAACAATATTGCACAAGGCCTTGGTGCATCGGTTGAGAATGAATTAAAGGCGGAAAGAATGAAGGCTGAGCTTATAACAAATGTTTCACATGATTTGAAAACTCCGCTCACATCAATAATAACATATGTAGACTTACTTAAAAAGGAAGGCCTGGACTCTGAAAATGCACCTAAATATCTTGAAATACTGGATATAAAGTCTCTAAGGCTAAAAAACCTGACTGAGGACCTGTTTGACGCTGCAAAGGCATCAAGCGGTAATATAGCTGTCAACATGGAACAATTGGATCTCGTATCCCTGATTAAGCAAGGCTTTGGAGAATTAGGAGATAAGGTGGAGGCATCAGGGCTTGACTTTATAACAAGCTTCCCTGGTGAAAAGATAATGATAAAGGCAGATGGAAAACTCCTATGGCGTGTTGTCGATAACCTCCTGTCCAATGTATTCAAATATGCAATGCCTTCTTCAAGGGTATATGTATCTGTTTATAAAGAGAGTGAGTACTCTGGAATTGTTATAAAAAATATCTCTGCATTCCCGCTAAATATTCCTGCCGAAGAGCTGATGGAGCGGTTTAAGCGAGGAGATGAGTCAAGAAACAGCGAAGGATCAGGATTGGGTCTGGCAATTGCCAGAAGCCTTACAGAGCTCCAGGGTGGAAAACTTACAATAGATATAGATGGAGATTTATTTAAAGCTACCGTAAAGCTTCCAGTGAAAGGATAATCTATCAGTATATCAGCCTTTGCCAAAAAGCAAAAGTCCATAAAGATACCCCATTAAACTATTTAGATTAATGGGGCATCTTTATAAATTTAATCTTATTTCTTATTGTTTAAAGATTGTTGGCTGCATAATAGTGACAACCAGTGTTCTGCTGACTGGAAATTATTAAAGTAAGTAGCTTGTACACCGGATTGTTTAAAAGTAAAATCAATTGTGACTTTCAACATTGGGTTATTTCTTAATACAACTGCAGTTTTATTCAATCCAGCTGTTAAAGCAAGGGTTTGTGCTTCCACATGCAAGGGAATGAACTCAGATGTGCTGCCTTTATAGAGGGTTAAATCTACAATAATATTAAAGCCTGGGGTTAATTTATCTAAAGCAATCATGATATCTTCCAGATAATATTCTAATTGCGATGTCTTATCCCATATACCCAAAAAAGTGATGATAAGTAAATTACTTGATACATTTACCGATAACTCATAAGAACTGTTTCTTGCGATTTTGGTTAGGTTCATTATATTCATAAAATTCACCTGAATCTTTCATTGATAGTTTGCCTATAAATCCAAGTATTGATTGTTCTTATAATATGTATATCGGCATATTAGGATATTTAAATAACATTATGTATTATTACGCATATGGGATTAACAAGTAGCTCATGTTGTTTTGTAAAAGATCATTCACTTTTCATCTAAATAAGTTTTACCAAAGTTCTTAGCAAGCATTATAATATCGGACATATTGATTATTCCGTCATTATTAAAGTCGGCAGCAGCATTATACAATGCATGTGAAGATGTTAAGCTAAATACTTTGGCTATTATAATTACTTGAGAGTTAAAAGTTCTTACCATAACTTACATATGTAATAAGCTTGATGCAATAGCTTGCCCGTGGTAGATTAGATTTGCGAAGAAATAAAAAACCAGGGGGCAAAACAAATGATCAAGC
>JAEYYB010000103.1 GCA_023430975.1 Bacillota bacterium
GAACAGAAACTGCATATAAGGCATATTTGGAAAGGACGAGTTTGCAGTACAAAACAAAGTCCAACACTACACGAATTCCATGGTGTAAATGCAGCGGTGACATGAGATGAAGGATACTGTTCTTAATTGGGGAGGTCTGGATGATAAGCCTGCGACAAGAAGGATAAATTTCCTACAGAGGTAACCTGTATAGGGATATACAACTGAACATCCAGAAGTCAGTTCAAGCCGTAGTACTGATTGAGTCTACCGAAAGGATAGGTTAGGGAAGGGCTTGACGGTAGGAGGATAATGAGTTTGGGAGGTGCTGACCTTGTAATGAACACAGACAACCATATGAATTATGGACTATCCGTAATGAAGTAGAGATGGAATCCCGAGGTAACAACGGAAGGGTGGAGCAACGGTCATACGCTAAAAGAAAAAAAGAACTGGCTATTTAACTAGTTCCATTTGATACTTGCCGAACCGCCGTGTACCCAACGGGACGCACGGTGGTGTGAGAGGACGGCGGTTAGCCACCGCCTCCTACTCGATTTGTTTGCGGGTTGACAAAGTTTGATTAGGTAAGGTAATAATATTCTATATGTTCCTTAGTAGTTTAGTTATGATTTTAAATAGCTTCAAAGACAATTAAATTTAGTGTATTCATATTATGAAAAGTGTTAATAATCTTCAATTTGTCAGAGCAAATAACGAACGCTTTTACGGGATTTGCGATAGACAAATGTAAAAGATCATTCACTTTTCATATAGATTAAAATTTTTGTTTAAAGAATTTGACTTAGGGTATATATCAATAAGCAATTAATTATGTAAAAAGGAGGCGTTTCACATGATGGTATGTTCACCTGAATGGAATGGTTGCAAAGAAGTAGACTTTGAAGAAGATCTTGATGAAACCTCTGAAAAGAGAAAGATAGAATAAGCTTATTAATATTAAATGAAAAATAAAATACACGGTTTAATTATCGTGTATTTTTTAGTTTTAATCTATATAAAATCTAAATAGCCCATCGAGGTACCAATGCATATCTGCTGCGTGGCAGAGGTGCTTTCTGGTTTAATACTTGGCTTTTCTGCATGGCCCTGGTATGATATAATAAATATGGAAAGAGAATTAATTTGGAGGGGTCGGCATTTGAGGAATAATGATGGAGAAAAAAGGCGTTTATTAAGGCAGCTTAGGCGAGATCAGGAAGACTTTAGAAGTGCAGGCAGAAGCTTTATTTATTTTATTGTTGGGATGGCCCTCATTGCTGGTGGACTGTATTTGGTTTTTCAAAATACAATAATCACAACTAATTTTACACTGATGAATTTCTTTGGATATACACCACCAACAGGTGTTATTATCTTACCACTTTTAATCGGTGTTGCTATGCTGTTCTTCAATAGTAAATCTATACTGGGATGGATTATTACAATCTTCGGCATTGTGTCAATTGTGCTTGGATTAATTATGACACTTCGTATGCACTTTGGTGCGGTTACTTTATATCAAGGGTTAATAATGTTCGGTTTACCGTTTGCAGGGGCCGGTTTGGTACTTAAGGCCCTAGCTGGAAGTAGAAGCAAAGGCGATGAAGATAGTGAAATGTAATATTTGGATAAAAATAACATTAAATTATGCTTGAAAAATTCAAATTAATCTTGTATAATATATAAGTCCTAATATTTATCGCTTGTGCCCATAGCTCAGCAGGATAGAGCGTCGGTTTCCTAAACCGCAGGCCGGAGGTTCGAATCCTCTTGGGCACACCACGAAAACCGCTTACCGGAATGGTAGGCGGTTTTGTTATGTTTTAGGAAAGGTTGACATAATAGTATTGGTACTAATCACTCTCTTCTTTTGGGAATCATTTCTGTTACAATGACCGCCAAATCCTTTGGAGATACCTTCATATCATCTTCCAGCCATTGCTGGATCACACCTATGCACCCTGATAACATATAGGGCCTTTGATAATGGAGCTTTGATAAGGTATCATCAACTGGGAGCAGGGATTGTTTTATAGTGTGTTTAAGTTTTTCAATAAAGGTATAATCACCATCTGGACCAAGCAATATCTTGCATAGTTCAGCGTTATGCTGCACAAATTCAAAGAGATAAGTAAAAAAGGATATAAGATTATTATGGATTGTAGGCTCTTTAAAAAACTTCTCTGCGGTGGAAATGAAGTCAGTAAGCATTTCAGTTTCAATCTGTTCAACCATGTCAAATATATCCTTGTAGTAAAGGTAAAAGGTTGATCTGTTAACGTCAGCTAAATCAGTGAGTTCCTTTACTGTAATATTACTGATCTTTTTTTCAGACATAAGCTTTGTTAAACTCTGCATCAGCATTTTTTTAGTTCTGCGTATGCGTCTATCAACGTTTTGTTCCTGCATAAAAATTTCCTCCCAATAATTTTTAATACAATAATTTCCTTAAAAATAATCGACAGATGTTGATTATGTGTTGAATAATCAGCGAAACCATACCACATTAATGATTGAAGTTACACTATACACATTCTATAATATACACATGTCGAATAAAATACAAGCGTTATTTTATGTATTGTAATCTTTAAGGGCATTTACATAAAATGTTGGTAGCAAGGAGGGTAAATAAAATGAGTATTAAAGAAGGGAAAAATAGAAAGAAGGTAATGATTGCCTTAGTTGCTGTGATTATCGGTGTACTGTTGGTTCCAATGATTTATTGTGCCATTTATCTTAGCAGTGTTTGGGATGTATACGGTAAGCTTGATAAGGTACCTGTGGCTTTTGTAAATCTGGATAAATCAGTTACAAAGGATGGGAAAGAATACGCATTAGGTAATGAGGTAGAGAACAGTCTTAAAGACAACAAAAAAGTGGGCTGGAAGTTCGTAAACCTGGAAGAGGCTGTGAAGGGCTTGGAAGGGAAAGAGTATTTTGCAATAATAGAAATACCTGAGGATTTTTCTCAAAAAATAGCTCAGGCACAAGATGGTAGCTTTAATAACCCAGAAATAATATATAAGGGCAATCAAGGTAAAAATTTTGTTATATCCCAAGTTACTTCAAGGGTCGCAGAAAGCATTAAAGCTGAGGTAAATTCCAGCATTCAAAAGGAAATTTCCAAATCTTTGGTAAATAGTCTATACGATATTAAAGTTTCTATAAAAGATGCCGGTGATGGGGTAGGAACTCTTCAATCAGGCACTCAGAAGCTTGCGGACGGAAGCTGGGAGTTGGCTAATGGACTTGGAAAGGCTGTAAGCGGATCAAAACAGCTTGAAGAAGGCTTGAGGAAGGCTGCTGACTCAACAGCAAAACTCCAGGATGGTACAGGGAAGCTTTTGGATGGAAGTAAGGAATTGGCAGCAGGTACTGAAAAGGCATTTAAAGGTTCAGCCCAGCTTGAAAGCGGTCTTAGGACTGCAGCAGATTCAACAGCGAAACTCCAGGAAGGCACAGGAAAGCTTTTAGACGGAAGCAAGGAATTGGCGGCTGGGGCAGAAAAGGCATCTAAAGGGTCGGCTCAGCTTGAAAATGGATTGAAAAGTGCAGCTGAATCTGTAGCAAAATTACAGGGAGGAACGGTAAAACTTGTTGATGGAAGCACTGAATTAGCAAATGGCATCGGTAGTGCAGCAGAAGGTTCAAAACAGCTTGCAGATGGTTTGAAAAAAATTACTGACGGACAAATAAAAATTATGGGTGGTGCCAGTTCTCTAGGTGAAGGACTTAACACTTTTAAAAGCAGTTTAACTGCATCTAATGATCAGGTTTCTCTGCTGGTAAAAGGGGCTTCAGACCTAAACAGCAATGCTGGACTTATTTTGCAGGGGGCGGAAAAGATTGACACTGGTCTTAATAGCGGACTTACTGCATTGGCAGATGGTCTGAAACAATCCTCAGGAGGCATTAGCCAGGCAATTTCAATAATGAATGCTCAACTTGAAAGCATTAATAATTCCGGTTTAAGCCAGGAAGAAAAGGATAAGCAGTCAGCGGCAATTATGGCAGCGACTATTACGGCTATAGAAAATATTAATAATCAAATAAGTACTAATATTGAACCACAGATTAGATCAACAGCATCTGCAGCACATCCGCTGGCAGTTAACCTAAAACAACTGCAGCAAGGCACACAGCAAATTTCAGAAGGTACCGGGAAGCTGGCGGTTGGGTTAGCCGAAACCCAAACTAAAGCAGCTGCCGGGGTTGATAAATTAATAAATGGATTAAATGAAATCCAGTCCGGAAACAGCGGTCTACTAAATGGATTAAATACTGCCGCCCAAAAGACAGGAGATCTCGCAAACGGATTGGAGAAGCTGAGTGGCGGAGCGGTATCGTTGAAGGATGGCTTGAAAACTGTTAATGACGGTAATATAAGCTTAAAAGACGGATTAAACACTGCAGCCACAAAGACAGGTGAGCTTTCAACCGGCATGATAACACTCAGTGCTGGAATTACGTCATTGAAAGATGGTTTGGAAACTGTAAATAATGGAAATATTGCTCTGAAAGACGGATTAAATACTACAGCGACAAAGTTAGGCGAACTTTCAGGCGGTCTTAAATCTCTTAGCAGCGGGGCAGCATCGCTAAGGGATGGTTTGGAAACCGTAAATAATGGAAATATAAGCTTGAAAGAAGGATTAAATACTGCTGCCGGCAAGACAGGTGAGCTGTCAGATGGATTAGGGAAGCTGGCAAGTGGTGTAGTATCTTTGAAGAATGGTTTACAGGATGCTGATGAAGGAGTAGTAAAACTTAAAGATGGCTTGAACAGCGGTTATAACAAGTTAAACGACAATCTTAAGTTCGACTCTGAGAATATGTCGACGTTTGTCTCGGAGCCTGTAAATGTTAAAGATGAATCCATTAATCATGTTGAACGTTATGGAGAAGGTTTGGCACCGTATTTTATATCACTGTCCTTGTGGATAGGTGTTATGCTGATGAATTTGGTACTCACCCTCGGCAAAACCCTGAAATTGTTTAGAAGCAAGTTTATGAACAGCTTTAGCGGTAAGTTCCTCGCAGGTGCTTTGTTAGCAGTGATAGAAGCTTTGATCTTAAGCTTTGTACTTGTAAGATGGATGGGGATTGGCCCTGTGAGTGTACCATGGCTCTATTTGACCAATATATTTATTGCGATTGTATTCTTTGGTATTATGTATGGGGTGTCGCATGGATTGGGAGTTTTAGGGGCTCCGATAATGTTCTTGGTATTAATATTCCAGTTGGCATCATCGGGAGGTACATTCCCCATAGAAACTGCACCAAAATTCTTTGGGGTAATTGGAGAAGTATTACCAATGACTTATACAGTAGATGCATTAAGGATGGTAATATCGGGAGTAAATTCAGCCATACTGGGCAATGATATCAGAACATTACTGATAATTATGGTTGCATGTTTGTGCGGCGGGTTAATCATAAGGTCAATTATCAACCTGGGTAAAAAGATGCACAACAAAGTATTGGTAAGAAATTTGGCTTCCGAAAACTAAAAATTCAGGATGCAATGTTAAAATTGATGAGGTGTAGGATATTCCTAGAAATGTAAATAAATATTAATATAAAAATATGGATAATGGGATTTTATTTCATTATCCATATTTCTATTTAAAGATGTACTAAAAAACTCTATTATGTTTTTTCATTAACCACTCGATCAATGAATCGATACCTTCGCCTGTTCTGCAGGAAACCTCTATAATAACGGCCTTTTGGCTCAAGGCTTGTACACCCTTATAGAACATTTCCTTGTCAAAATCGATATATGGCATGAGATCAGTCTTATTAAGTACGATTACATCTGCAGCTTCAAACATGGATGTATATTTAAAAGGCTTGTCATGACCTTCGGGAACACTTGCTATGACCATCTTAATGCTTTCTCCGAGATCGAAGGTTGAAGGGCACACAAGGTTGCCCACATTTTCTATGAATACAATTGAATTGTTATCAATATTAAGATCCGGCATAACTGTTTTTATCATGTTTGCATCAAGATGGCATCCCCCGCCGGTGTTTATCTGAACTACCGGAATTCCTATGGCATCAACCTTTTCAGCATCAATGCTTGATGCTATATCACCCTCAATAACCCCCATACCAACCTTGCCTTTAAGTGCATCAATAACCTTTAGAATTGTACTGGTTTTTCCTGCACCCGGTGATGCCATAATGTTTAAAACTGTGATTCCTTTTTCATCAAATGCTTTTCTGTTGTCTTCCGCTATTTGCTGATTGGCATGCATTATATTTTTTAATACTTTTATTTCCATAGGCCCGCCTCCATTTCTTCACTATTTGCCGTTCTGAATACTGTTGCTGTCAGTCTTCAGCACAGGCAAATTGATGTTAAAATACATTGATATGCTTCTTACTGCAAAAACAATAAGGATGCATAAATATATATTTATTACACTATCCAGTCTATTATACAGGATGTAAAATGAAAAAGCACCTATTATGGAAGCTAATGCATATATTTCTCCTCTAAATATCAAGGGAACTTCATTTACCAGCATATCTCTTATTATACCTCCACCTACTCCTGTTAAAACTGAGATGAATATTATGCCTGTAAAGGGAACATTTAGAAGTATGCATTGGTATGCCGTCAGCACAGTAAATGTTCCTAGGCCAAGTGCGTCAAATATCTGTATAAATACGGTGATTCTGGTTATAAACTTATACAGCAGGCAGGTCAATATAGTGGATATAACAATGGTTGTCATATATGTTGTATCTGTAAAGAGCACAGGCATTCCTCTGTTTAGTATGACATCCCTTATCAGACCACCACCGCAAGCTGTAAAAACCCCGAGAACGAATAACCCGAAAAAATCAAGCTTGTTTTTAATTCCCATTAATATGCCGGATATAGCAAAAGCGGCTGTTCCGGCGATATCCATAATATCTATAAAATTCATAAGGGCATCACTCCTGCCTTCCTGTTTTAAAGTTCATTTATACTGTGTTTTTATATGAAAAGGGAATAACCTTTTACATTTGTCTGTCGCAAATCCCGTAAAAGCGTTCGTTATTTGCTCTGTCAAATGTAAGATTATTAACACTTTTCATATAGAATACAAATAGAATTATATTTTTTTGATTGATTCAAGTCAATGTTGCTTTTAGGAATAAATATATTAAAAATTTATGTCAATAATAAAAATGATAGTGTCTTTTATTATATGCTGTATTATAATAGTATATAAAGTTATAGTCACCAACATCTAAAACGATATTTCTATTTCGAAGGGTAATATAAAATATGCATAACTTTGCACAAAAGTACTATAAAAGTGCATTTAAGCTTTTATTTATAGTGGCATTTTTAGGGATGGTTTATATATCCGTTACTTACCTTATACCTTTTTTTGCACCATTTGTTATCGGTATCCTCCTGGCGGTGATTAATGAGCCGCTAATAAAGCTTATGGAAAAGAAGATCAAGCTTTCAAGGAAGGTCCTGGCACTTATATCCTTGCTTTTTACCATATCAGTTTTTGGAGTGTTACTAACAGTTGGCCTTATAAAAATTTATAATGAACTTCTTATATTTAAGGATAATGTAACCAATTATGTAAATAGTACTTCCAGCCAGATGAATGATTATTTTAGCAAGCTCGAATCTTATTACAACAAGCTTCCATCAGGTATTTCAAGTGCCATAAACAGCAATATAAACAGCTTGGGGCCGAAAGTACAGGAAATAATAACTTCAATAGTTACGTACCTTATAAACACAATTTCTTCTATTCCAAAATTGACGGTATTTTTGATTGTATCTATTTTATCGGCTTATTTTATAAGCAGTGACAGGGAGAAAATATATGAGTTTTTCGGAAAGCAATTTCCGGAAAAATGGAGAAATAATTTCCTTGATGTGAAATCAGGAACCTTTTCTGCACTTTTTGGCTATGCCAAGGCTTTGCTTATGTTGATGTTTATCACATTTGCGGAGGTCAGTATAGGTCTCACAATTTTAGGTGCCGAATATGCTCTGTTGATGGGCTTTATAGTAGGGCTTTCCGATGCTATTCCGATTCTAGGAACAGGCGTTGTAATGGTTCCGTGGATAGGCTGGAATGTTATAATCGGTGATTACAGAATGGCCCTAGGCCTTTCTATAATATATGTCCTTGGTGTATTGATCAGGCAGATCCTTGAACCAAAGATTATAGGTGATCAGATAGGATTGCATCCGCTGGTTACGCTAACAGCTATGTATGTCGGGTTGGAGTTTTTCGGAATTATTGGAATGTTTGTAGGACCTGTTTCAATAATAATACTTAAAAAGCTTCAGGATTCAGGTGCTATCAGGTTTTGGAATGAGTAAAGGCCGAAATGCCAGCAACAACTCTGGCAATGCCTGACAGATCATTATGGATTGATACATCAAAGGATTTCAGAGACATGAGCTCTTTAACATCCTGGGCTTGATTATAGCCTGTTTCAAAGGCTAATAGCCCTCCTTCAGCAAGAATTGTTTGACTATTTAATATAATCTCCCTATAAAAATTAAGGCCGTCTTTACCGCCATCCAGAGCACCCAGGGGCTCATGATCCCGCACCTCCTTTTGCAGCACAGGTATTTCATGAGAAGGGATGTATGGGGGATTGGAAACTATTATATGAAAGCCCCCAAAAGCTTTGACTGCCAAGGGGTTATCAGCAGTGCCTGTATTATCAAATATGTTATTATCTAGAATGTCCAGCTCAATAAAAGAAATTTTTTCCTTGACTCCTATAGCTGCTGCATTTAACTCAGCAACTTGAAGTGCATTTTTTGATATATCGATTGCTGTAACTGTGCAGTCTTTTATATAATGTGCAAGACTTATTGCTATGCACCCTGAGCCTGTACCTATATCAAGGATTCTTAATGGTCTGACCATCGTTTTTTTTGCATGTTCGATAACCGTTTCCACAAGTACCTCAGTGTCCTGTCGCGGGATTAGAACATCAGGCGTAACTTTAAAGTCTAATGACATAAACTCCTGGTGGCCTGTTATGTATTGAAGAGGTGTTCCATCAGCCCTTCTTTTGATGCAATCAATATATTTGGCCGATACTTCAGGACTTAGTATCTCATCACTTTTTGCATATAAAAAGGCCCTGTTCATATTCAACAAATTGCAAAGTATAACCCCGGCTTCAAGAACCGGGGCTTCTATTTGAGCTTTCTTTAGGCTTGATATTCCTATATCAAATAAATCTTTTAACGTAATATTACCATCTATCTGCATTTGCATCCTCTACCAAAACATTTTTAAGTGCTGTTATGGCTACTTCAATCTGCTGATCATCAGGCTCTTTTGTAGTTAGCCTTTGAAGTGCCAAGCCAGGAAGGCTAACGATAGACATAAACTTTGATTCGCTTCTTCCTGCAAACTTAATAACCTCATATGACAGGCCTGCAACCAAAGGAATCAGTATAATTCTTGATAATACTCTCCATAAAAGAGAACCCCAGCCTGTAAATGAGAATACTATAATACTTACTATCATTACAACAAACATGAAAGCTGTTCCGCAGCGAGGGTGCCTGGTAGTGAATTTTTTTACATTCTCTACAGTCAGCTCCTCTTCACTTTCATAGCAGTGAATGGTTTTATGCTCAGCACCGTGATACTGGAAAACCCTTTTAATATCCTTCATGTTGGATATCAGTGCTAAATACCCTACAAACAGGGTTATTCTTATGATGCCCTCAAAAACATGAAGGCTTATAAGACCTGAGGTAGTTTCTTTGTCAAAGTGCAATAATCCTGCTAAAAAACTGGGCAGGAGCATAAAAAGTCCAATTACAAAAATCATTGACAAGAATACTGAAAAGTATATAACGGCATCAAGAAACTTGTCTTTAAATATCTTCTCAAAAAAAGTATCAATCTTGGACGGTTTAGCCTCTTTCTCGTTTTCCTCTTCAATCTCCACAAACTCTGCCGAGTATAAAAGTGCTCTCATGCCTATGACCATGGATTCGAACATCCCGACAGCTCCGCGGATAATTGGGAGCTTAAAAAAACTATGCTTTTTGGCAAGTGTTTTTAGAGGTTTCTTATCGATAATTATTTCTCCGTCTGATTTCCTGATAGCTATTGCTATATCATTAGGACCCCTCATCATAACGCCTTCAATGAGGGCTTCTCCGCCTATGTTGGTTTTTTTCATTCTGACCTCCGGTAATAAATATATATCTGTATATTTCTAAAGTTAATTTTACCCACAAAAAAATTAAAGGCTGAAATTATATCTCAGCCTTAGTTTAACACGTTTATAAAATTTTTTCAAATACAAATTAAGCTTTATCAACAATACCAAATTTTTTCTTAAACTTGTCAACACGTCCACCAGTATCGATGAGCTTTTGTTTACCAGTAAAAAAAGGATGGCATTTTGAACAAATTTCAACATGAAGACTGCTCTTAGTTGAACCTGTTGTGAAAGTTTCTCCGCACGCACATTTTACTGAAACCTGCTCATATTTTGGATGAATTCCTTCTTTCATTATATTCACCTTCTTTCGCATATATCTTTATATGATAATATTTATTGTAATCATCATTGGTCTATTGAACTCAAAGAGACAAAAAACATTTTAACACAAAAATAGAACTTGTGCAAGCATTATTTTCCTAAATTCTAATAAAACTATATTATTAGAATTTACCTCCTTAATGCCTTGTTTTCTGCATTGGCACTTTCTTCAATTGCTTCAAAATTGTCCAAAGCCTTTCCTGTACCTAATGCAACGCATGAAATTGCTTCATCGGCTATGAGAACATTGATGCCTGTTTTTTCCTGTAAAAGCTTGTCCAATCCATAAATAAGGCTACCTCCACCTGTCATTACTATTCCCCTGTCACTGATATCTGATGCTAACTCAGGTGGTGTTCTTTCAAGAACTGAGTGAACAGCTTCAACGACGCTTGAAATAGGTTCTTCAAGTGCTTCCATTATCTCGGTTGAAGTGATGGTTATAGTCTTAGGCAATCCTGATATGAGGTTACGGCCTCTGATATCCATTGTTACTTCCTGGACTCTTGGATAAACAGTACCTACATTGATCTTAAGCTCTTCTGCGGTACGTTCTCCAATCATAATATTATGTTTTTTACGCATATATCTCACTATTGCCTCATCAAACTTATCACCGGCAATTTTGATGGATGTGCTTACAACAGTTCCACCAAGGGATATTACTGCGATATCTGTGGTACCACCGCCTATATCTACCACCATGCTTCCGCATGCCTTTGCTATGTCTATACCTGCTCCGATTGCTGCTGCAATGGGCTCTTCTATCAGATATGTTTTTCGGGCACCTGCTTGCATAGCTGCATCAATTACAGCCCTTTTTTCAACTTCTGTTACCCCGCTGGGAACGCAAACCATAATTCTTGGCTTAAACAGTTTAAAAGCCTTGTTACCGCATACTTTATTTATAAAATATTTCAGCATTCTCTCAGTAATATCATAATCAGAGATTACACCCTCTCTTAAGGGTCTTATGGCAACAATATTACCCGGTGTTCTACCGAGCATTTTTCTAGCCTCTTCACCAACTGCTAGAAGCCTGTTTGTGTTTTTATCTATCGCAACAACGGAAGGTTCTCTCAGTACAATACCTTTACCTTTTATGTAAACCAATACGGTTGCAGTTCCCAGGTCAATACCTATATCTTGTCCGAAACCAAACAAAATGCATCTCCCTTTCAAAATAATTTCATATTAATATTATCACACTATTTTAATATTGCAATATTTTTTAAGGAATGATCGAATAATTAGGAAAAAAAGTTGTGACCATAGAAAAATGTTTATATTAAAATAAAAAGCCTGAAACCAGGCTTTTAATCATCTTTTTTATCTTCCTGCCTGTATTTACATTTCGTTGCCTGACCGCCTCTTATATGCCTTTCAGCCTTATTTTCCTCCAGTATGATTCGGACATCATTTGCAAGGTTATGATTTACTAATACAAGTCTCTCAGTCACATCCTTATGTACAGTACTTTTGCTAATGCCAAACTTTTTGGCAGCTGCCCTTACAGTTGCTTTGTTTTCAATAATAAAATTAGCCAGATCTACAGCACGTTCTTCTATGTACTCCTTCAATTCAGAATTCCCCCCCCCTGTCACACCTTTTGTTGGTAAGAAATATGTTCATTAAAAGTGTTATTGATCACTTTTAATATAGCAGTAAATCACATATGGAATTATTGGTGATAAATCCTATGGTATATTTATGCTATGAAAAGGTGAGATATGAAAAGTTTCCAGAAAAATTGAAGGAATTTAGTAGTTCCTTATTAAATAGAAGTGTGTGTATTTATTATTAGGCTTTGTAATTCATCCAGCTCAAGAACATTTTTTAATATAGACTTGAGAACTGGCACTGCAACACTGTTTCCAAACTGTTTATAAGCTTGTCCGTCTGAAACAGGTATTTTGAAGTCGGTGGGAAAACCTTGGGCAAGGCAGCACTCACGTGGTGCAAGTTTGCGAACCCTACCGTTAACCAGATATGCTCCGGTTTTCGCAGCAGCGCCTCCACCATGGGCAGATAAGGTTATGGCATGGCCACATGGGCTGTAAATTCTTTCGCCCTGTCCGCCTTTGTTTATAGTGCCTATACGGATTGGCTTCGCTTGATTATCATGAGATAGATTATCTGCCAAAATTATATCATCTCTGTTGATAACGTATTTGTCTGTTTGGTCATCGGGTAGAAGTATTTCCTGCAAATATCTATGGTTGTTAAGGGGGTCTGGAAACTGGTATTTATTTATCCCCAGATCCTTTCTGAAGCATAACATATAAACTCTTTCTCTGAATTGTGGAACCCCGTAATTTCCAGCATTGAGGATCTTATAAAAGACATTGTAGCCCAGGTTGTCAAGTATGCCAAGCATATGACTGAAAGTTCTTCCCCCATCATGCCGAACCAGGTTTTTTACATTTTCAAGAAATAGAAATAAGGGTTTGTGAAACTCTGTTATACGGGCAATTTCAAAAAACAGGGTACCTCGTGTATCTTCAAACCCCTTCTGCTTGCCGCTTATACTGAAAGCCTGGCAAGGAAAACCTCCACACAATATATCATGGGAAGGTATCTCGTGACTCTGTATTTTGGTAATATCACCAGAAGGTTTTTCTCCATAATTTGCTTCATATGTTATGCAGGCTTGTTCATCTATTTCTGATGAAAACACACATTCGCCTCCATAATGCTCCATAGCCAGCCTGAAACCTCCAATGCCTGCAAACAGATCTATAAATTTTAAATTGTTAAATTTCTTCATCATGATTCTCCGTGTAAATATTCATCTAATTTAGTCATGATTAAAAATAACTTCCGCTATAAATTTCGCTCATGTGTTGACTTAACTCGTCAACACCCGCGTAAAAAGCGGAAGTAATTTTTCATTCATGCCTTAATATCTATTATACATTACCGCAAAGTTTTATACGATACAATCTTCAAGCTTGTAGTCAATATTTTTGCTGCAAACTGGAAATTACACACATGAGTATTGATTTTATTTTAATATAGTAGTTAAATATATATTAAAGCGATGGGTTGATTAGTAATTTATGGGAGAAACATTATGGCAAAAAGGTATAAAGTTTTAATGATAATGGTGATAGTAGCTGCAATTACTATTTCTGGAGTAATACTGTATTCAATAAAAGCTGAAAGAAAAGTTCAACTCTTGAATTTCAAATATACCTTTGCGTTTATTCCCCACCAGAAGTATGATCCTTATTGGAAGGAAGTAAAGAAGGGTGTTGAAGAGGTAGCAAGGAAAGAAAATATTTCACTTCAGGTTATGGAGAGTGATTGGGTAAATGAGAAAGCTGAACTGGATTTTTTCAATATAGCTATTTTGTCAAAGGTTGATGGAATAATTGCACATTCTTATGACAAGCCCCAGTTTACTGAAGTTATTAATAAAGCCGAGAGTGCCGGTATACCTGTTATTACTATTGATTCGGATTCGCCCTTTAGCAACAGAAGTGCTTATATAGGAATAGACTATGATTATGCAGGCAAAAGGGCAGGAGAAGCACTTATGAAAAGCTTGAAAGGAAAAGCTCATATTGCTGTTTTGACACCCAATACAGGAAACGATGCTAGAATAAAAGCCTTCCAAGAAATAGTGCATTCAGATGGGCATGTCATAGATACAATTGAAAAGACGGATTCAAATATATTAGGTGCTAGAGGAACAATAAAAAGGGTATTAAGGCAATACCCTGATGTTAATTATGTTTTCTGTACGGATTACAACGATACAATTGGGGTTGCCAGAGAGATTGTGGATCTGAATAAATCAGAGAAGATTAAAATAATAGGTTTTGAATGTATATTAAAGGATGATATTGATTCTGAGATGCAAACGTATATATATACAGGCACTATATTTGCCAGTATAGTCCAAAATCCCTATTACATAGGAAGAAATGCGATGATTAAAATGATTAACTATAAAATAGGGAACAAGGATGCTCCGTTGGAGGCAGGGTATGATTTTGTTTTTACAAAGTTCTCGGAATAAAGAGTAGGAATAATGAGTCGGAATAATGAGGGGTAAGAAATGTTCAGCAGAATAAGAACTAAATTGGTAGTTTTTTTTGTAACTCTGATTTTAACGATGAGTGTGGTTAATTATTTGGTATACCTTCAGTACTCTTCCTTTGTGCATAACCTGAAGTCATTGGATAATATTATGGAGGATATCAACAAAACACAGTCTGATCTGGCAAATGACATAGTGCTAACACAATTTGTGCCTAGAAGTTTTGATTCACAGGTTAGTTCAAACAAGCTTATAAATGATATAGACAATGCTATATATCTTAATCTTATGGATCCATCGGAATATGCTGCCTATAGAGGCATCCAGGAAATGGTCAAGTCATATACGGATGAGGCAACGAAAGCAGTTTATGCAAAATCAGGCAGGGATCCGGAAAAATCCCTTATACATTTCAAAAACTCTGAAAAAATTGCAGGTTATATGAGAGAGCGGATTAATTACCTTGTTTCTTCATACAGGGTAGGACTTGTACAAAAGATGCAAAACCAGTATATTATAGTTATAACATTATTTGCTACTGCATTTATAAGTTTAGTTTTTTCTATAGCTTTTTCCGGAAGGATAACCAGGCATATAAAGAATCTTACAAAGGTTGCTCAAATTGTATCAAAGGGTAAATTTGATATTGAAGAAATTCCTATAACTGGAACAGACGAAATAAGTATTCTTACATCGGCCTTCAATACGATGATTTCCAATATAAAAAAGCTGATTTCTGAAATACAGGAAAAAGCTGAGGTGGAAAAAAAGCTTAAACAAAAGGAAGTTGAAAATCTGGAAATCAGTAATCTTCTTAAGGAAGCTGAACTAAGGGCGTTGCAATCCCAGATTAACCCCCACTTTCTATTTAACACTCTTGGGTGCGTTGCACATACAGCATTAAAGGAAGAAGCAGATAAGACTTATGATCTTATAATGTCGGTAGCTGACTTGTTTCGTTACAATCTCTCAAGATCCCATAAGTATGGCACATTAAGGGATGAGATTAATAATATAAAAGAATATATAAATATTCAAAAGGCAAGGTTTAAAGACAAGTTTAAATTTGAAATCCATGTTGTGGACGACAGTCTTTTAGATATTACAATACCATGTTTAAGTATTCAGCCTATTGTCGAAAACTCTTTCCTGCACGGTATAGAAAAGAAAGAAGGGCCTGGAATCATTAAAATCAGTATATTTAAAGCCGAAAAAGATATTATTGTAGAGATATGGGACACTGGTGTAGGTATAAGTGAGGAAAGGATTCAGGAAATTATTTCGGATGATCCTATTCCTGAGCTCAGCACATTGGTGGGACATACCAGTCTGGGCTTAAAAAATGTAATAAAGCGATTGAAACTATTTTATCAGAGATCAGATGTAATTGAAATTAAAAGCAAGGTAGGAGAAAGTACAAGCGTTATTCTTTATCTTCCTGCTGAAATGGAGTGATGCGATATGTATAATATGTATAAAATGATAATCGCAGATGACGAGTCTTTTGTGAGAGATGCTTTTAAGATGGTGATAAATAAACATTTTCCACAAGTTAAAGTTGTAGCAGAAGCTGAAACCGGAAGACAAGCCATTGAAACGGCTTCGGAATTTAATCCCAACCTTATGATAATGGACGTTAAAATGCCTGGTATTAATGGGCTGCAGGCTATATATGAGATTAAGAAAATAAACCCTGAAACCAGGTTCATAGTATTGACAGCATACGATCACTTCAAATATGCCAGAGAGGCTTTGAGTCTCTCGGTTGATGAATATTTACTAAAGCCTGCAAGAAAAGAAAAAATCATAGAAGCTGTAAGTAAAGTGCTAAAGACTATTGAAGAGTTAAGAAGTAAGAAGAATCAGGAATTGGAGTTGAAGGAAAAACTAAATAATGTACTTCCTGCAATGGAAAGTGAGTTTGCACTATCAATGATTTTTAGCGATACTGAAAGAATAAATCAGATGAACTACCCCAAGCTATTAGGCAGAGCATTTGATGTGGGATATTCAATGGTTTTGGATTTTAACACCACTGATAACAAGAATCGGGATATTATAAAAGGCCTGCTTAATTCAAAGGTTAGAGACTTTCTTACCATGTTTTTTAATGCCAGAGCTAGCTATTGTATTATTAGTCCTGTCTTTTCAAATAAGGTTGCCTTATTTTTTCCTGAAGATAAGGCTGGCGATATTTACGAGATTGGTAAGATTTCCATAGATTTGGCAAAAAGCCTTGCTAAGAAAATGCAGGAAGAGTTGGACATAAGTCCTTTTGTTGGGATCGGAGGCATTCATAAAGGGATTGATGGCCTTATTGAATCGTATAATGAAGCCAACCTTGCTGTCTCCTTAAAAAAACAGACTGTTAGCTATGTTGATGATATAGAATATACAAAAGTCGATGTATCATATTCTTTTAAGCTTGAACGCCAGCTTTGTGAAAAAATAAGGCAATTTGATAAGGACGATTCAATAGAGGCATTTAAAGAACTGTATTTTTCTATAAATCCATGGGAAACTCGGAATATCATCAATAAAATGTGTGAGATTATGGTGGTTTTAGCACGCATTTTGCTGGATTTTGATATGGAAAGTGAAGCTAATAAATTCTTTGATGATGTTGAAAGAAAGCAGCTGATGATGTTTGAATCAAAACAGGAGATATGCCAGTGGTGCATTTCAAAGATACATCAGCTTATAAACTGTTTAGCGGACTCTAAAGCTATCAACACAGAGGATGATATTATTATAAGTGCTGCCAGATTTATTGAAGCCAACTATATGCATGAAATTACGTTGGAAGACGTAGCAAAAGCCGTTAATGTAAGTCCATATTATCTAAGCAAGCTATTTAAAAGTCAGATGAGTAAGAACTTTATTGATTTTCTGACTGAGTTGAGGGTGGATGCTGCGAAGAAGAAAATACCTGATTCCAATATGAGCATAAAGGAAATATGCTATGAAGTAGGTTATAATGATCCCAATTATTTTACCAGGGTATTTAAAAAAGTTACAGGTCAAACACCCTTAGAATACAGACAGGCGAATAAATCAGCAGGCAGTGAGGGAAAATAATATGGGAATTATGAAGTACATGAGAGTTATTGCTTCTTTAATTATAATAAGCACAGTTGCTCTAAATTTCAGCGGTTGTGATTCCAATAGAAGAAAAGATAAAAAGGATATTAAACTGGGATTTCTGGTGGATGCATTATGGGAAGAAAGATGGAAAAGGGATATGGATTTGTTTACTGAAAATGCCAAAGCTTATGGTGCTCATGTATATACAAAATCCGCCAGCGGTCAAGGCGATTTACAGATAAAAATGGCCATGGAGATGATCAAGGAAGGACTTGATGTTCTTGTGGTGGTTCCAAGCAGCAGTAAATCAGCAAAATCCATAGTTGATCTTGCTCATAAAAAGAATGTTAAGGTCATCGCATATGATAGGATGATCCGTGATTGCATGCTGGATTATTATGTATCTTTTGATAGTAGGAAGGTTGGAGAGATTCAAGCTGAGTACTTGGTTAAAAAGTATCCTAAGGGTAATTATGTTCTGGTGGGAGGCTCTGAGGAGGATGATAATGCTAAACTTTTATGGGAAGGGCAGCATAAGGTCTTAGATCCTTATATAAAACGGGGAGACATTAAAGTTGTTTTGGAAGAATGGACTGATGACTGGAATCCTATAGTTGCCTATGATAATGTAAATTTTGCTCTTAAGGAGAATAGGAACGATATTACAGCAGTGCTAGCATCCAATGACGGCTGTGCAAGGACTGTCTTCCAGGCTTTGTCAGAACATAAGCTTGCTGGAAAGGTTGGCCTTACAGGTCAGGACGCGGATATAGCAGCATGTCAGAGAATTGTTGAGGGAACCCAGTCAATGACGGTATATAAGCCGATAAGAAAGTTAGCTTCTAAGGCCGCAGAGATTGCAGTTATGCTTGCAAAGGGCAAAGAAGCTCCTACCAATACAAAACTTAATAACGGATTTTGTGATGTCCCATCATTCTTAATAGACCCTGCTTGTGTTGACAAATCCAATATAGATGAGGTTGTCATTGAAGATGGATGGCAAAGGAAGAGTGAGGTTTATCTTAACGCAACCGACTATTAATAAACTACTTCCCCTTGCTATACCCGCTAAAGCCGTTCGTTATTTGCTCTTTAAAATGTAAGATCATTAACATTTTAATATGGCAAGGGGAAGTCCATTCTTAAGCATGATCAATATTAATCCAAGTCTACTCCTTTGGTAAGAAGATTGAAGGATCTACTTGTTTATCGTTTTTAAGTACTTCAAAGTGAAGATGCGGCTGTTCTGCTGATTCAAATACAGCAGTATTTCCAACACATCCTATAATATCTCCTATACTGACCTTTTGGTTTGTGGCAACCATATTACTGCTTGCAAGGTTGGCATATACAGTTTTGAGGCCGTTGGAATGATCAAGAACAACAGTGATACCGTATTTCAGATCATCCTTTATTTCACACACATAACCATCTGCTGCAGCCTTAACTGCTGAACCTTTCTCACAGGCAATCTCTACGTACTTGTGGGTTTGCCACTGTTCGAGGGTCTTTGAGTATGCAGGCTTATCATCTGAATATCCAACACATATCTGTCCGAAAACAGGCATCATCATATCTGTGCTTTCTGCTATGTTTTTTCCTGAAGCAGGTTTTGCAGCACTTTTACCGCCTTTGGTTGTTGGCTTGTCCTTAGGTGTTGTACTGACAGCTGGTGTTACCTTAGGTGTCGCACTTGGAGTTAGTTTAGTAGGTGTTGCAGCCTGCGGTTTTTTTTCTTCATCACTTTTATTGGGTACAAGCTTTTCCGGACTCTTTCCAAGAATGCTGGAAGCAGGGTTGTTAATTTCGTCAGGTATTTCACCTTGAACACTATTATTTGAATTTCCTAGCTGATCTTTACCCATTGTAAGGTATACTGTGGCTCCTACAATGCAGATACATAAAGTCAGAACGACATAAAACAATCTTTTATCAAGAAAGTTCAGTATTTTTTTTCTTGTTAACTTTCTCTCTGGGAATAACTTTTTCATATTCACAATATCCACCTCCATACTTTATTGTTACCTTCATAAGGAACAATATACATCAAAATAAAAATTTACTAATTTTAATATCTGGGTTTATAATAAAGTCATAAGAAGCAAAAATAAAATTACAAGTGAAAGGACACAGTTAAGTTTAACTATACATACAGGTAAAAATTAAAAAGAAAAGCGGGTACCGGTGAGATGGTCGGTATCCGCTTTGTTATGGAATATATGTAAATGAGTGGAGTGACTCGTCAAACTTGGGTTCAAATATTCAATCATTCATTAATATGCTTTATACTCAGGATAATCATTTATCGTTGCTCCAAAATGGCGGGCAATAATCATGACATCTGCCATGTTTACAGATTTGTCCTTATTAAGCATTAAAAGAGTAAAACATGGTTAACACTATGATTTAATAATACAACAAAACGTGGCTGTTGTAAACGGTGTATTACGGCATTTTTTATAAATTATAAGTTTTCTTATTTGGAAGAGTTAAATTATCAGGCTTTGGGTTAAGTTCATGATTTCCAAAATAGGATTTTATGGCACCCTGAGGGCAGTTTTTCTTGCAGTCACCGCAGCGTATACATTCAAGTCCATTTGGCTTTTCATATATGGTATGATCGATAGGACATATGCTTTTGCATTTTCCGCAGCGATTGCATTTGGATGGAGATACCTCTATTCTATAAAAGCTAATTTTATTAAATATTGAATAAATAGCACCTAAAGGGCATAAAATTCTGCAAAACGGCCTTTTTGCCGCCATGGACAAAACAATAACTCCTATGAGTATTGCCATTTTCCAGCCAAACAGAAGTCCAAGGGTTGATCTGATGCCTTCTTTAGCAATGGCAAGAGGAATCCCGGCTTCCAATGTACCCGCCGGACAAATAAGCTTACAGAAGTATGGAGAATCCAGGCCCAAATCAAAGCTAATATATAGTGCTGGAAGTAAAATTACAGTTACAAATAGTATTATATACTTAAGCTTCTCAAATAGTTTGGGAATTCCAATTTTTTTGAAAGGTACTTTATAAAGAAGTTCCTGGAAAAAGCCAAAGGGACAAATCCAACCGCAAACAGCTCTTCCAATGAGTGTTCCAATAAGAATCAATATCCCTGCAATATACATGGAGAATTTATATTTTATGTCAAGTGCTATAGCCTGCATTGATCCTATTGGGCAAGAGCCTAGTGCTCCAGGGCATGAATAACAGTTTAATCCGGGAAAGCAAAGCTTTTTAAGATTGCCATTATAAATTGTACCTTCTAAAAATCCTTTTATATATGAGTTACCTAATAAAAATGAGGTAATCTGAATCCAGTATCTTTTAATTTTAACCAATTCCAATACACTCCAGACATATTAAAATAGCTTTGCGAAATACTTGTTTCATCTCGCCTGATGAGATGCCATAAGCAATAAATGTTATTGATATGATCAGAAGGCTTATTCTTACAAGGTTTTTCATATAAAATCTCCTGCGTTATTGAAAGGTTAATAATATTTTAGCTCAATTTTTCTATTTTGTCTTTATAAAAATTATTGAAGCCCCTAAGGTATAACAAATTTATTTTTATTAAGGCATAAATGAAATTTGTAGCGGAAGTTATTTTTGATCATGATTAAAGTAATTTGTTGTAAATTGTCAAATTATGCTGTAAAATTATATTGTATATATTTTTATGGAGGGTTAAAATGAGCGATTTTAACACAAACTTTGAACCAAATTCATCAGATGGCTTCAGCACAGGCATTAACATGGTACCGGAGGTAAGAAGCAATATTTTTCTAGGTTTCATAGGTGGTCTTGCTTCTTCCATTATTGGAGCAGGATTATGGGCAGGGATAACTATTTTAACAGGTTATCAGATTGGTTTTATGGCAATAGGAGTAGGCTTTTTGGTAGGCTTCTGTGTAAGGATTTTAGGTAAAGGCAACACGCTTGCTTATGGAGTAATGGGTGCAGTTTTTGCTTTGCTTGGCTGTATGCTTGGGAATATTCTATCCATGTATGGAATGTATGCCAAAGAATTTCATGTATCAATCGGTGAGGCATACAATATGATGATAGGTCCAATTGATATTCTTACTGAGTCATTTCAAGTAATGGATTTATTATTCTACGGATTGGCAGTATATGAAGGTTTTAAATTTTCTTTTTTCAGCAGGTAAGCAAAACAGATATTGTTAATATTCAGAAACTATATTAAAAGTGTTAATAATCTTACATTTGGCGGAGCAAATAACGAACGGTTCAACGGGATTTGCGACAGACAAATGTAATAGATTTATCACTTTTAATATAATAGGGGATGTTATATTATTAAAGATTAATCACTTTTATAATGCAACATCCCTTTTATAATGGGTTTAATATTTAGGCATGCCACAAATATAACTTCTCGTACAATTAAGCATATCTCCTTATAATACCTCCTTATATTGAGAAAATACCAAAATTTTGATATAATAGAATCCAACAGATCTCCAAATACAACCAAGCCCCTATACAACTATTGCTATAAAGATTCTAAAAGGAGTGGAAGGTACAAGGTCAAAGTTGTTGTTTAATATAGTGGAGGTTAAGAGGTAATTTACAAACTAATTATTGTTAACATGTATAAATTTTGATACAATGTTGTCATACATGTATTACTTAAAGCTTAATAAAGGGGGAGTTTTGATGAAGAAGTTAAAAAGATGCATTATGTCGGTTTTAGTTTGTCTGTTTTTGTTTCAGCCAACTATGATAACTAATATTGAAGGAGCAAAAGAGGTATATGCTGAAACAACATTGCAAGATGTGGAAAAAGTGCCACCACCTACATTTTATGTACAGGGAAGTATTAAAACAGATGTTGATTGCAGTCAGGAAGCTGCGAAGATGGTTAATACAGGCTTTACTATCAGCTTTGGCACTTTCAAAACAACGACAGATGAAAGCGGTAATTTTTATGGTAGTTTTCGTAATTTTCAAAATGAGTTTAAAGAGGATATGGTTATTGAAAAACCGGGATTTTTAAAGAGAATAATAAAAGATGTAGAATTACAAATTAATGTAACTACATACTACAATGATATATACATTTTACCGGGGGATATGAACGGAGATAGCTGTATAAATATTGCAGACTGCGTTTATTTAGCAAAAATGTTTAACAGCACAAAAGGTGATAAAGTATATTCGGCTGATGCAGATATTGATAAGGATGGTGCAATCAATTTATCTGATTTCATTTATATAGCTAAATATTTCAATATGACTTCTGCGGATTATCCACCCTATAGTTCGATAGATTGGACACCTACACCTGTTACTGCGTCTCCGTCTTCAACAACTCCCACACCTACACAAGTAGTAACTCCCACTCCTACACCAATAGTATCGGCAACACCAACACCGGACTTATCGAGTCTTGAAATTGAAAGAAAGTTCCTTATTGATAAAAGCAAAATTCCATATGATCTTAAGACACTGGATAAATACGAACTTGAACAGGCATATATAAACTTTTCACCTGAGATTAGAATTAGAAAAGTAGATGATTGGATGTTTTTCCTAACAGTTAAAGCATATGTTGATGATATGGCAATGACCAGGGAAGAACGTGAGTTTTGGATTACAGAGCAGGAATATAATACCCTTATGAAAAAAACTGAGGGCAATATAATATATAAGACCAGATATCAAGGTTTGGATGAAAATAGAGTAATGTTTGCCATCGATATATTTAAAGGTGATTTGGCAGGGCTCGCATATTATGAAGTAGAGTTTCCAAACGAGGAAGAAGCTAACAAGTTTACACCACCTGCATGGGTAGGCAAGGATGTAACAAATGATAAGAAATATAAAAACGGCTACCTGGCCCAATTTGGAATTCCTCAAGATTAGATTTTATATTAAAAGTGATAGTCTATATGAAAAGTGTTAATGATCTTACATTTGTCAGAGCAAATAACGAACGGTTTTTACGGAATTTGCGATAGACAAATGCAAAAGATTATTCACTTTTCATCTATTACATTTGTATGTTGCAAATTCTGTATACTGTTTCGTATTTGCTCTGCCAAATGTAAAATTATTAGCACTTTTAAATTAGCAAAGAAGGAAGTTGGCCCAAACCCAGCTTCTCTTTTTTACTGTCTGGTAAATTCAAAAATTATATTCTAATCATTCTATAAATGCAAATAAAGTGATTTGTTGTTTTACAACAAAAAAGGAGGATCACCAGTGAACAGCAGTAAAGGAAATAATAAATCTAAAAATAAGAATGTACAAAAAGTAGGACTGCAAGAAAAGCCCATAGCAAGGAATAAAACAATCCTTATAGTAATAGCTCTTTTAATTGCCAGGGTTTTGCTGACATTACTTCCAAGTCATAAGATTGATATAGGATTTTTAAAGTGGGAGGTTTCATATTTAGGGAATAACCCCCTTAAAAATTTTACTACAGATATACATTTTGTATATGGACCTGTTTATGCGTTTTTCCTATGGATATCGGGAGCCATCGTCAAAGCCTTTACATTGCCTGATTTGGCACAGGAATTTATTATTAAAATATGGGCAGTGCTATTTGATTTTATTGCAGCCGCTTTTATTTATCTTATAGGTAAGAAGTACAATAAAATCAGGCTCGGTATGGGACTTGCCATATTTTATGTGCTGAATCCTGCAATAGTTTTCAACTCATCAGTATGGGGGCAGTTTGATGGAATCACAGCAGCATTGTTTATTGGTGTAATATACTTCTTTAACATTAAAAAATCCAATATTGCTTTATTTGTATACGCTGTTGCAGCTCTTACTAAGCCGCAAGCCATAGCATTGTTTCCTTTGGTGGCAATATTGTACTTTAAGGATTTTCCATGGGCAAAATTTTCTGAGTATTTTAAGACAAAGGACAAAAATATCATTAAACCTGCATTAAAAAGCAGTTTCTTAAAGCTTGGAACTGGTTTTCTGGGATGTTTGCTTATTTATACTGCACTTATAACGCCTTTATATAAAGAAACTCCATTTTATAGCATGAGGGAGCTAGATGTTTACGATAAAGATATGAAGAACATTTCTCAGGGCAAGCAGATAAATGCTTCTTCAACTGCTGAGGATAAGTTTTCCACAAGTAACCTGATGGATGGGAAGTATGGTGTGTTTGATACTTACTGGGCTTCCAAAAGAAATTCACCCCAATGGCTGGCACTTGACCTTGGCACGTCCATGGAGGTAGGGAGTGTGATACTGAATTGGGGTTTTGAATATGCCAAGGGATATAATGTTCAGGTTTCGGATGACTCAAATAAATGGACAACTGTATATTCTACGGCAAATGGTGATGGAAAGGATGATAATATACCTCTCAATTCCGTTAAGGCAAGGTATGTAAAAGTTGAAATGGAAAATAGGCCGTTTCCATATGGGTTATTCAATATTGATGAAAATTCAGGAGCTATAAAAAAAGCTGCATTTAAAGCTGTTGATTTCTATTACTGGCTTGTACATCATTATTCATCATCTCTGGACGATTACCCTTTTGCAACTGCAAATGCGTTTAATTTGTGGACAATATTAGGAAAACAAATGGTGGATGACAGAACCCCTTCGCTTTTTGGTATTACCTACGGTACATGGGGATATATATTCCTTTATTGCATTGTATGGCTGTTAGCTTCAGCCTTGCTGCTAATTAAAAGAAAAAGTGCTTTAGCGTTGTATTTTTCAGCATTTATTCTAACAGCAGGCATATTCCTGTTTGCTTCAAGGGTTCATGAAAGATACCTGCTCCCTGCAATAATAATGGCTATTGTGTGTATAATTTGGGATAAACGTATGTGGATTCCAGCGATTCTCACTACTGCTGCATGTTTGACAAATGAGTGGTATGTGTATTATGTACAGAATAAAAATCCTGATGCCCCATGGTTGGCACCGGATGATCCTATTTCACTTGTAGCTGCATGGGTAACCCTGCTGGTGGTGGTTGGTTCTATAGGGTATTTGATAATGCTTATAAGAAAGAAGGATAAAAATCCGCAAAAAGCAGGGGTTAAAAAGAAATAGAAAAACATAGCACACCCTTTATTGCTTACCTATAGTAGGCTGCAGGGTGTGCTTATTTTTTAGCTTTTAGCCAGATCCAGGCTAGAAGATGTCCTGTATACATCGACTGTACTGTTCACATTTGAAAATTGAAAGTAAAACTTGCAGCATCAGTTTTACTTTCGTTTGTAGCAACTATAACAAGCTGCTTGGAGTGGGTGTTTATCTGAGACATATATGATAAAGTTGTCAAATCATAAGCACTAATACTTGCGACTGATGTATCAATACTGTTTTCATCAGCGGCACTGATGGTTGTTCCCGTCAACTAGACAGTAAATAATGCGGCCTATTTGTGGGGTATACGATAAAGTGATGAAGTTTAGGCATGCCCCAAATATAACTTCCCGAATAATTTCGCTTTCTAAGTTAACTTAACTCATGAACACACGCTCAAAACGGGAAGTAATATTTCAACCATGCCTTAGCAAGAAGCGACATAAGTTATTTGCTGCCGGACTGGAAATAGCTTTTAACAATATTTTGTGATGCCTCATTATCTATTGTATAAAAAAGTGTGCTGCTGTTTATTTGCACTTTCCCTGGAAGTATAAACATATTAACGTCAGAAGGGTTTAATTTATGAAGATTTTTTATTAAGTTCAGACTATCACCTAAAGAGATATTGGTCTCAGTGCCGGACGATATTATTTTGAAAATTTCATTAAATTTCGCGATATATTTGACATTAAGCTTTTGTTCGATTAATGCTTTAAGCATGTTTTGCTGAGCTTCAATCCTCTTTAGGTCACTTCCATCATAATGATTTAATAGGTTGCTTTTGAAATGTGACGTTTTCCTGAATCTCGTGAATTCAATTGCCTGTTTACCTGTAAGATGGTTTTGTCCCTTTTTGATGTGTATATGTAAATTTTGAATAGGATCATCATAATCCAAATCAAAAGGACTGTTAAAATCAACGCCATCCAATAGATCTATAGATTTTTGTGCGGAAGATGTATCTAAGCAAATATAATATTTTATATTAACCTTTAGAAGTTCACCTACTACCCTTGAAACTACATTAGGACCACCTTCATGGTAAACATGACTAAGTTTGGTTTGAGATCCATTCAAATTGACATTTGTGTCCCTTGGAATAGATAGTAAGCTCATTTGTGCATTTATAAGGTCATAATTGATTAAGATGATTGCATCTGTGTTTTTGTAGCTGTCATTACCTAGGAGAAGAATATTAATCGGGTGTGAAGCATCTTTAGCAGGTCCTGTTCCGGATTGTACATTATCAGTAAAATATTTGCCATAACCCAGGTATAAAAGTGCCATGCATATAAAGATTATTGCTGCAACAGGTTTAAGAACTCTTTTAAATACATGAAGTTGACGAAATAGCTTAAATTTACTCTTTTTATCAATGTATCTGCTTTTGTAAATTGAGTTTAATACTTTATCATCAATACTCTTATCAGCAGCGGCTTCGCTTTTGAGAAAATTTCGGGCATTTATGAGAGTATCAACTGTTTTTCTGCAATCCTCACAAACCTTAATATGATCTGCCAAATCTTTTGCAGTTTCATCAGACAAAGCACCATCAACATAGAGCACTATGTCATCAAAATTATTACATTTCATGAATTATCCCTCCTTTTGGTTCGCTATAATTATTTACAAGGGATTTCTTAGCCCTCATAACCCTGACTTTTGCATTTTCCGGGGACATTTTAAGAACCTCGCCTATCTCCTTATATGAAAATCCTTGGACATACTTAAGGATTAAAGCCATCTTTTGGTCAACCTTCAGAGAGTCTAGCATTTTAAGTACTTCCAGCTTGGTTTCCATATTTTCGAAAGCTCTTTCCGGGTCTGTAGCTGATGTATTTATTGAAGCGTTTAATATGTCCTGATAATTTTTTGATTCCCTGTTTTTTTTCTTATAATATTCTGTTTTAAACACATTTACTGCTATTTTAAAAATCCATGTAGAAAAGCACCATTTACTGTTATACTGATAGAGGTTATTATAGGCCCTTACAAAAACCTCCTGGGTCATGTCCTCGGAGTCTTCCCTCGAAAATGTCATTTTCAAAAGGAAATTGTAAATACGGTTTCTATACATGGACATTAGAACTTCAAATGATTTTATATCTCCATCAAGAATATTCGAAACTAACTGGGCTTCATGTTCCAAACTCCTCTCACCACCAATCCATATATTTTCGTTATCATGATAACATACTTTATACTTTATAACTTTCAAATAAGTAACAGCAAATGAAAATAATTTTAAAGTTCATTGTACATAAATAGGTGGTATAATTCTATCAAGGGTGGTGATTTAAATGTGCGGAAGGTTTTTGCTGCTAACAGATGATGACTTTAGAGAAATAAAAAACTTTGTCAGTGAAATATCTGAAAGGTATAAGGAAGAGGTAAACGGTGAGGTGTTTCCCACTGCCAACATACCGACTGTATATTCCCATAATGGCAGAAACATACTGAGTACTGCAAAATGGGGTTTTCCCAACTTTAAAAGTTCAGGTGTTATTATTAATGCTAGGGCAGAAACGGTGGCTGATAAGCCAATGTTCAGGAGGTCATTTGCTTCAAAGCGATGTCTGGTGCCGGCTAATGGGTATTACGAATGGTTGACACATGATAACAAGACGAAAACCAAGTATCTCATAAAGGTTAAAGATAAATCTATTTTTTATATGGCTGGTTTGTACAATATATTCACTGATGCCAGCGGCAATCCTTATGCTGCAATAGCTATCATCACTACAGAGGCTAATTCTGATATTTCATTTATACATGATCGTATGCCAGTGATTTTAAACGATGAATCTGTTAATCCATGGCTGGATGCAAATAATGATATATCTACAATTCAAAAGCTTATGAGCCCTTTTCCAGTTGGAAAAATCAATTATTTTGCTGTTTAGGATATATTTATTTAAACAACATTTCAAATTTATTTACATACATTTCATAGTAAGTTTTCTACATCTCACACTGAATCAAAGATTTTAATTCCTATTCGTTATATATTTTATTCATAAGAAATCCAATAAAATAACGGACTGGGGGGAATTAAAATGTTTAAAATCCATCTTAAGGCTTATAATGGGCAGTACATGTGTGCAGAAAACGGCGGTGGATGTGAAGTTGTAGCAAACAGGAGCAGGGCAGCAGAGTGGGAGACCTTTACAATTCATGATGAGAACGGCGGAAAACTTGAAAGTGGAGATATGATTTATCTTACCTCCTGTAGTGGTAAGTTTATGTGTGCTGAAGGTGGAGGAGGTAGAGAAGTAGTTGCAAATAGAGAAAACCCATCAATTTGGGAAAAATTTTGTATTCAGAAAGCTAATGGCAGCGGAGAAATTAGAAACGGAGATTCTGTTTACCTAAGGTGTTTCAACGGACAGTTCGTATGTGCAGAAAATGGCGGTGGACGCGAAGTTGTTGCCAATAGAGACAGGGCTGCAGAATGGGAAACATTTGTTATTGAAATTATCGGAGGGGGATGTGTATTGCCCATTAGAGTAACAAAGTATACAAAAGTACTAACAGCGGGACATATGGAAACTACAGCAGTTCTTAATGCGGATGGTAAAATATATGGTCAAACCACAACCTGGTCCACTTGGAAACTGAGAGGTTTTACAGGAACAGTACTTTTATTGGTCGCAGACGAAAGTGGAAATGTACTGTTTCGTTCCAACAAGCATACTTTTGGTGTTGACGGAACATGGGTACCTGGCAAGCAATCAAGACGTACAGACTTATGGGAAGAGCAGATGGACGCATCAACGGCTCAAAAAGCTTCTAGCGTAACAATCCTGCAATTCCATGATCCTAAAAACCGCTTCTGGGATGCATTAAACGAAGCAGTTGAAAAAGGGAAAACAGTAGCTGAGATTGCCAAGGTTATTGCTGTGATATAAGAAGTTTGTGTTGTGATTTTTAGCCCAAGTAATTATGGATACTGTTAATAAAATATACAAAGATATGATGGTACTTATGGTTTTTCAGAAGATTGAGGATGTTAAGAAAATATATGAAATGTTGCTAAAGGGTTACGAATTTTGTTGACATTGAGTGCAAAGATTGATACAATATGAATGTAACTCATCGGTTACTTTACATATATCACTTCATACTCAATAGATAAATCCCGAAAAAAGCACCTGGCATAGTCCAACTTATTTGGATTTATGTCAGGTGCCTTTTTCGATGTATGGCAAATTATGGTTTACTATTTATACTTGGCACTGGTTAATACATACTCATCGTCCTTCAACTGCAAAGGCATTGTAGCTAAAACAATATGTTTATGCTTTAAAAGCTCTTTTTCAATAAATATCCGGGTCTGATTGTGTAAGATCCTGTGCCACCCGCGTTTGACGGAAAACTGCGGAAGCACTACGGTTATCATGTCACCTTTATTATAATCATATTCCGTTGATTCTATAAACTTAAGTAAAGGCTCAACAACCCTCCTGAACGGAGAATATTTTACAACCAGTGGGATATCCGTATTCAGTCTTTCATATTTTTCTCTGACTTCATCACCGCTTTCCTCGTCAATTGCAACACAAAATGCAACAACATTATCGGAAATTGTCCTGGCAAACCTTAGTGCCCTGATGCTTGATTTATTAATGCTTGCAATGGGTACTATTACCCGGTTTGTGTATATATCACGAGTTATATTTATTTCATCCAGTTCCTCATTTTTAATCCTTAATTGCATTTTAACAGCAACATAGTGTTTTTTAACCTTTAGCATCAGGTATATAAGAACAGGTATTAAAAATACGACTACCCATGCACCTTCCTCAAACTTTGTAATAGCTATAATGATAACAGCTATTGCAGTTACCAGTGCTCCTGTGCAGTTTAATACAGCTTTTGGCATCCAATTTTTTCCGTGAACCCTTTTCCATCTTAAAAACATACCCGATTGTGACAGCGTAAAAGAAATAAAAACACCAATTGCATAAAGTCCCATCAGTGAAGATACCTTTGCTTTAAATAACACAATCAATAGAATAGAAATAGCTGAAAGTACAATTATACCGTTGGAGTAACTAAGCCTGTCACCTTTCATGCTTAACTGCCTTGGCACATAGCCTTCTTTTGCCATAACGGCAACAAGCATTGGAAAACCTGAAAATGCTGTATTAGCTGCCATAACAAGTATTATAAAGGTTGTTGCCATAACGTAATAATACATAAATCCTTTTCCAAACACCTCTTCGGCTATTAAAACAAGCATGGCGTTATTCTCATCAGGCACAACATGATAGAAGTTTGCAAGTATGGATGTGCCGCCAAAAAGAGTGAAAATAACTATGGATAGCAACAAAAGCACTGTACGGGCATATTTGGTGGAAGGTTCTTTAAAATTGGGAACTGCATTACTTACAGCTTCTACACCGGTTAATGCTGTGCAGCCATTGGAAAATGCCTTTAACAGCAAAATTAGTGTAATAGGTTCTCCCACTGATCTTATGGTTGGCTCAGGAGGAACATATCCACCTTTAATTTTAAAAAAACCTGCAATAAACATGGCTATCAATGCAACAATGAAGGCATATGCAGGTATACCAAAAATTGTTGATGACTCTCTTATACCTCTAAGATTCCCAAGCATTAGTATCAATACCATTACTACGCAGAGCGGAATAGTAAAGCTTCTTAACTGCGAAAAAGCGGAAGTGACTTGTGCAATACCCGATGATACACTAACCGCTACCGTCATTACATAGTCTACAGACAAAGCTGCACCGGCGGTTACCCCTGCAAGTATGCCTATGTTTTCTTTTGCAACAATATATGCCCCGCCGCCGCCTGGATAGCATTGAATTGTTTGCCTGTATGAAAGGGTAAGAAGTATGAGAAGTCCTATTATAAAGCACGATATAATTGTCAGTTGACCGTATGCCAGAAATCCAATAGCAGGAATCAGCACCATCAGTATTTCCTGTCCTGCATAAGCAACTGAAGAAATGGCATCACTTGCCAAAATAGGCAGTCCCCATAAAATACCATACTTTTCTTCGCCCATTAATTCATTTTTTAAAGGCCTTCCTATTAAAACTCTTTTTAAATCTTTAAACATATAACCCACCTTCATATCTACACTTTTTTTTCAAATTTAGGCCTGACTTATTTTCTAATCATCATCTTCCTCATCGAATGTATATGTTTTAGAAACCTCACATCTGTCAACTAAGTTAGCTGCTTTACCCAGTAAAAACAAAGAGACTAAAGTAATAGAAATCATACCAATTTTAGATAATATGCCGTCCATTAAACCTCACCTCTTCCATCTCTTTATAAATAGGGCAACTCTTAATGATTATAATTCCATATGGATAGATAACTAAAGCCTCATAATCTTCAATAGATACTTTTGCCTATAGGATCTAAACCTGTTTGAGCAGGTTATCACCATAAATCATAGCCTTATCATTATTATTTCGAATTAAAATATAGTTAAGAATGTTGATAAATAAACTATTCAAAATTATACTAAAAGGTAAGGAATGACTAAAAATATCTATAAATATAATATAGGGTATCAAATTATTATGATTAAAACTTTAAAAGGGAAGATTACCTTAATATATCTAGTATTGGTGCTGTTGATTGCTATTGTTGGAATTACTGCATCTTTTAATCTCTATTATTTGTCTAAAGCCATTGATGGCCTGATGATAGCAAATTACAGAAGCATCAGTGCTGCAAATAATATGATAGATGCTATTGAGCGTCAGGACAGTGCTGTATTGATGTATATTAGTGTAGATTCCAGCAAAGGTAAGGAGCTTTTTGCAGATAGAAATGAAGAATTTCTTAAGTGGTACAATGTGACAGCAAACAATATTACCGAGAATGGTGAAAAGGAGCTTGTTCTTGCAATTAAGGCATCTTATAATAACTATGTCAAACTTTTCTTTGATTTACAGGAAATCAGAAGCAGGGAAGGTATTTCAAAAGCGGTTGATTTCTACAACAACAGAATGATGTCGGATTTTATAAATACAAAAAATATATTAAAACAACTATGTGCCTTAAATGAAAAGTCCATGTTCAACAGTAAATACTCTGCAACCAAAAACTCAAACAACTCCATGTATATTGTTTTAGGATTGTCGATATTCGCTATTATTAGCGGTTATGCTATTTCCAGGTTCTTCAGCAACAAATTTCTGAAGCCTGTTACTATGCTTACTAAAACAATGAGGCTAATTAAAGCAGGGGATATGAATCAACAGGCCAATATAATTTCCAAGGATGAAATCGGGGAATTGGCCGAGGAATTCAATAATATGACTAAGAGGCTTCAGCAGTATGAACAGAGCACTCGAGGAAATATACAAGCAGAGGAAAATAAGTCCAATATAATAGTTAAAAATATATCTGACCCTATCGTAGTAGTTGATATGAATTACAGAATAGTTATGCTCAATCACGCCTTTGAAAAGGTATTTGGAGTTATAGAGAAGAATGTGATTAACAAGAATTTTATTGGAGCTGTTAGAAACAAAGAAATTTTCGATTTTATTTCAAGTGCTATTGATTCAGATACCAACACCAAGCAAAAAATATTCACCATCAATTCCAATAAAGAAGACTACTTTTATAATGTTGTAGTAGCAACAGCAAAAGATAGCAATGACAATCTATCGAGAACTATTGTTGTTTTCCAGAATGTTACCCAGTTAAAAGAGCTTGAGAAAATTAGGACTGATTTTATAGCAACAATATCTCATGAATTCAAGACCCCTTTGACGTCTATTATGATGGGAGCCGATATGTTGAAGGATGAAAGCATCGGTATTTTAAATGAAGAACAGCAGCAATTCGTAAATGCAATAAAAGAGGATAGCGACAGGTTAGCCAAGCTTGTAAATGATTTGTTGGAATTGACGCGTATAGAGTCGGGGAAAGCAGTTTATAAATTTCAGAAGTATTCAATCAACAGTATCATAGAATGTGCCATACAGCCATTTTATAACCTTGCAGCACAGAACAGTGTGCATCTTCATTATGAACCAGATAATAGCTTGCCGATGGTATATGTTGATTTTGAAAAGATAACCTGGGTTTTGAATAACTTGATCACAAATGCAATCAAATACACCGGTTCGGGAGATGAGATATTCATTAGTGCTACTCATGAGTCGAATAAGGTATATGTTACTGTGAAAGATACAGGGACAGGAATTCCGGAAGAATATCTGGAAAAAATATTTGAGAAATATGTACAGGTGAAGGACAGCGATTTTGAAGTAAGGGGAACAGGGTTGGGACTTGCTGTTGTTAAAGAAATAATTGCTGCTCATAATGGATTAATATGGTGTGAAAGTAAGCTCGGTGTGGGAAGCAGTTTCATATTCACCCTTGAGGTAGATTCTTTTGATGTTGATAAAAAGGATTAATGTAAGAATGTAAACTTAATGTATAATTAATAATACTTTTCCTCTGGAAAGGAATAAAAAAATGAAAAAGGTTTTAGTAGTAGATGATACCAAAAACATTCGTATGATGCTGACAAAGTGTCTTGAACTGGAGGGATACGAAGTCATAACTGCAGTTGATGGAAAACAGGCGTTAGAGATATTGACGATGAATACCATCGATCTGGCATTTTTAGATATTAAGCTTCCGGAAATACGAGGTACCGAAGTGCTCAAAAGAATTAGAGAGATAGGCATCAAGACTCCTATAATAATAATAACAGCATATGCAACAGTAAAAAATGCCATAGACTGCACGAATTTAGGTGCTGTTGCATACATACAAAAGCCATTTTCTGCTGAAAAAATTAAGACTGTTCTAAAGGAGCTGGATAATGTTCCTTTACACTCTGAGCCAGATGATAGTATTTTGTTTAACGCTATCAATGATGCTAAAATATATCTGGACAAAGGCCTTTTTGGCAAGGCCATGGAGTCTTTAAAAAAAGCTATTTCCATGGATCTGAACAACCCTGAAATATACCTACTGATAAGTAAAGCGTATGATGGTATGGGTGATAAAGCTAATTCCGAAAGGTTTTACCAGTTTTATAAATGCTTTGCATGAAAATATTCAGCATGCAAAAAAGTCCGAAGTAAATTTTTCAAAATAAATTTAAAATATTCCTTGACAGGATAACTTTGTCTGTGGTATTATAAAATCATTGTGCCCGAAAAAATGTTGTTGAGTAATACAGGGCAAATCATTGACTAATAGTTATTGAAGGGAGGATTACAATGTTATACATTAAAGGATATGAATTAGAACAAAAGAATATTGCGGCGGAATTATCAGAGAATCAATGTTGGAATATTTGGAAGCATTGTCTTAATCCTCTGTTTAAACAGTATGGAAATAAACTATAATTGTTAGTTGAATTTCTTCTACAGTTTATAAGGGCGGTTAAGTCATAAATACAAAGACTTAACCGCTTTATTTATTTTCTATATGAAAAGTGTTAATAATCTTACATTTGGCGGAGCAAATAACGAACCGTTCAACGGGATTTGCGACAGACAAATGTAATAGATTTATCACTTTTAATCCAGGACATTATTTTAAAACCACTTCGTTATTTTTAAGATTCGAGGTGCACAGGAAGACTACATCGTATTATTACCAAATACAATAGACTGAAAATCTATCACCTCTAACAGAGGGCATGTCTTCCAATTTTTCCTCGGATTAATCTTAATATAATAACTTACATTAAGGCATGAATGAAATTTATTGCAGAAGTTATTTTATGATGACTAAAATAGAAATCAGAAATCTATAAAAATGAAGGGAGGATTATCCATGTACTTACAAAAAGAAGCTTGGGCCGAACAAATTAATAAAGCGATTGAATGGGCGTGTAAACCGATTATAGATTTACTTATACATTGGCTTAATCCTCTATTGCATAAATGCTTTAGACAATTGTACCCGGATAAATTAATCTAGAGGTGCAATAAAGCAAGGGGCATATGATAGTGGTTAAGTCCAATAAAAAGGATTTAACCACTTTTTTAGTATGTGGGTATAACCGAATTGGCATAGGTATCGGATTTAAAATCCGAGTTTTAAGAGTTCGAATCTCTTTACCCGCACTTATATTTGGGGCCATAGCTCAATTGGGAGAGCGTCTGCCTTGCACGCAGAAGGTAGAGGGTTCAAATCCCTCTGGCTCCACTAATAGAACTTTTATATGGGAATATAGCTCAGTTGGTTAGAGCACTCGGCTGATAACCGGGAGGTCATAAGTTCGAACCTTATTATTCCCATTTCCACACAACCTTAGCTACCCTTTTCATATACATAGGGATGTCGGTTAATGGTAAACCATTGGCCTCCAAAACCAAGACTTTGGGTTCGATTCCCAGCGTCCCTGCCAAATACATATGGTGAAGTACCAGAGCGGTCTAATGGCACAGATTGCAACCCTGTTGACTCGTGGGTTCAAATCCCACCTTCACCTTTAAATAACTTATATGGCGTGTTAGTCAAGAGGCTTAAGACACAGGGCTTTCATTCCTGTATTCATGGGTTCGAATCCCATACACGTCACCATAAAAATTAGGAGGAATCTATATGATCAATGCTGAAATTATTAAACAGCTTAGAGAAAGAACCGGAGTAGGAATATTGGATTGTAAGAAAGCACTTCTCATGCATGATGGAGATATGGCAAATGCATTGAATTTCTTAAGAGAAAGGGGAATTTCAGATCAAAGGACAAAAATTAATAGGACAACAGCGGAAGGAATTATTGACTCATATATTCATGGGAATGGAAGAATAGGGGTGCTGCTGGAGGTAAATATTGAGACTGACTTTGCAGCACTTAGCAAGGATTTCAGGGAGTTTGTAAAAGATGTGGGAATGCAGATTGCGGCAGCTAGTCCCAAATATATAAAAAGAGAAGATATACCTTTGGAAGTAGTTGAAAATGAGAAGGAAGCAATAAGGGCGCAAGCTAATAAAACTGGTAAAGATGAAAAAATAGTTGATAGGATAATAGAAGGGCGAATGGAGAAATTTTATAAAAATGTTTGCCTTCTTGAGCAGCCATTTATCAAGGATCCTGATATCTCAGTGCAACAATTGCTAAATAGCAAAATTTCAGTTATAGGTGAAAATATAGTCATAAGAAGGTTTGTCAGGTTTGAAACCGGTGAAGGGATTAACAGAAAAGTATGAGTTTTTATCAATTTATAGTATAATACATAAATAATGATTGAAATATTACTTTCTAAGTTTACTGAATAAAAATTATTAATAAATATATATTAATAATTATCTGGAGGAAAAATGGAGCTTAAGGGTAAGAAAGTTTTAGTTACAGGTGCAGATGGATTTATTGGCAGCCATTTGGTTGAAGCACTCATAGAAGAAGGTGCAAGCGTTACAGCATTTGTATTTTATAATTCTTTAAACAGCTGGGGATGGCTGGATACCTTTCCTACAGATAAACTATCCAATATAAATGTTTTCCAGGGAGACATTCGTGATTCGAGTTGTCTAAGAGAAGTAGTTAAGGATATTGAGTGTATTTTTCATCTTGCAGCACTTATTGCTATCCCGTATAGCTATATTGCTCCGGAAAGCTATGTTGATACCAATATAAAAGGCACACTAAACATATTACAAGCAGCGAAAGATTTTTCTGTTGATAGAGTATTTATAACATCAACATCAGAGGTTTATGGTACTGCTAAATATGTGCCTATTGATGAACTGCATCCTTTTCAGGGGCAATCACCGTATTCTGCATCAAAGATAGGTGCAGACAGAATTGCCGAGTCATTCTATAGAAGTTATAACCTTCCGGTCACAATAGTTCGGCCATTTAATACATATGGGCCAAGGCAATCTGCTAGAGCAGTTATACCGACAATAATTTCTCAGCTTTTATCAGGAAAAACAGAAATAAAACTAGGAAATTTAACTCCAACAAGGGACTTTAATTATATAAAAGATACGGTTAACGGCTTTATCGAGATTGCTAAGTCAGATAGAACAATAGGTGAGGAAATAAATATAGCAACAGGGGTTGAAACTTCTGTTGGAGATATTTTTGAAGAGATAAGGCTTCAGATAAACAAAGAAGCTAAGGTAACAAATGATGATATAAGAATTAGACCGGAAAAAAGTGAAGTGGATAGACTATTGGGTTCAAACAAAAAAATAATGGAATTAACAAATTGGAAACCTAAATATTCTTTAAAAGATGGCCTTAAAGAAACAATATTATGGCTAAGAGATAACTTGGAAAGATACAAAACAGACATATATAATGTTTAAAAGTATATGTTTTTGTTTTGTTTGAGGAATTAAATGATTAATAAAAAGTATAATGTTATTCTGTTTGACTTGGACGGTACACTTACAGATTCAAAGTTAGGTATTACAAAATCAGTGAAGTATGCATTGAATTATTTTGGTATAGCTGAACCATGCTTAAATAACCTTGAAAAGTTTATAGGCCCGCCGCTCAGAGATTCATTTATGGAGTTTTATGGTTTTAATGAAGATGATGCCAGGAAGGCTATTGAAAAGTACAGGGAGTATTACTCTGTAAAGGGAATACTTGAAAATGCAGTGTATCCTTATATTCCAGAGTTTCTTAATAATCTTCATACAGCAGGTAAGATATTAATGGTAGCAACCTCGAAACCGACAGTTTTTGCTGAGAAGGTCTTAAGCAACTTAGATCTATTGAAGTATTTTTCAAAGGTCACAGGAAGCAATCTGGATGGAAGTAGAATTGAAAAGCATGAAATTATTGAATTTGCACTTAAAGAGAGTGATATAAAAATAGATGATGGCATTATCATGGTTGGTGACAGAAAACATGATGTTGTTGGGGCAAATAAAGCTGGCATTGATTCTATAGGCGTGCTGTATGGATATGGTTCGCTTGAGGAGCTGGAAATTCATAAACCTACTTATATTGCTAGTACTGTTTCAGATGTTGAACGTATATTATTGTAGGTCATCTTACCACTCAATGATTAAATCAGACAACTTACCTCTATAGATAATATATTTTGTTGTCATTTGATCTGCCATTTTGATTTTTCACATGGGATATGTTTGAATTTATTTGGATAACTTCCTTGCCACATTCTTCAGAAAGACGCCACTCTTTGGGAAATACTTATAATCAAGTTATAACATATCAATAACATCTTGAACAGTAGCACTAGTGATAATCATATTAGTCCTTCTCCCATAAATGTTGTGATGAAGCAGGGGATTCCACCCTGCCTTTTTACAATCAGCTTACTGTAGTATAACCATAAATATAATGTATGTGGCCGTCATTCAGTGTTGTTGCTGCTTGATAATAATGGGTATGACCCCTTGCTAGCTTTATTTCAGGACTTGTGCGTAACGAATAACGGTGTATATGACCATCTTCAAAAGTTGTTTGACCCGACATAAAGTGTGCATGGTTTGGAATATCAGGATCTTGGCTTGTCATTCCCCAATACCTGTGTATGTGGTCATTATTAAATGAAGTCACACCTGTGAAATCGTGACTGTGTAGACTATCAGGCATATTAATCACTCCATTCCTATATTATGTTACCTGCATTTAAAGTGTTACTTATTCTATTATAAGTTCAAATAAAGTTCTTGATCTGGCCGTAGCACTTCTTAAAGGTGAGAATCTTGTAGGAGTGCTTGTGGTTTATAAGGATCAGGAAGCTTATATGATAATGTCTTGAGCAACCAGGATACTTACAGTCAATTTGGGGTTACTACATACTTTCAAGTTGCCTGTAATATCTATGCAGGTGTTGTAAGCCTCTTTCTGGATTCCATTCCAAAGGGTGCTTTTTGCAGATAGTGTTGCTTAATACAAACAGTAATTATGGCCAATATTTGCTTTATTAGTATGAAGGATTTTATTACTGGAACAAATACTGACGGGCTTTTGCTGGATAGGATGAAAGCTATGGATTAAAAGATTAGCTTCAGGGTTGGTTTGAATTGTGAAGAGTAAAAAGTTTTTTTGAAAAAGGTTAAATGAAAAAGTAAAATCCACTTTGTAAGATTAAAATCCATCCCCTTTAGAAAATTTAGTGATTTTTCTAAAAGAGGTGGATTTTTTATGCGGGTAAATTGTTGTTTTTCATTATTTT
>JAEYYB010000107.1 GCA_023430975.1 Bacillota bacterium
GAACAGAAACTGCATATAAGGCATATTTGGAAAGGACGAGTTTGCAGTACAAAACAAAGTCCAACACTACACGAATTCCATGGTGTAAATGCAGCGGTGACATGAGATGAAGGATACTGTTCTTAATCGGGGAGGTCTGGATGATAAGCCTCCGACAAGAAGGATAAATTTCCTACAGAGGTAACCTATATAGGGATATACAACTGAACATCCAGAAGTCAGTTCAAGCCGTAGTACTGATTGAGTCTACCGAAAGGATAGGTTAGGGAAGGGCTTGACGGTAGGAGGATAATGAGTTTCGGAGGTGCTGACCTTGTAATGAACACAGACAACCATATGAATTATGGACTATCCGTAATGAAGTAGGGATGGAATCCCGAGGTAACAACGGAAGGGTGGAGCAACGGTCATACGCTAAAAGAAAAGAACTGGCTATTTAACTAGTTCCATTTGATACTTGCCGAGCCGCCGTGTACCGAACGGTACGCACGGTGGTGTGAGAGGACGGCGGTTAGCCACCGCCTCCTACTCGATTTCTCCTTGATATGTAAATAAGTAGAGGAACCAATGCAATTACAATCATTGTACCGCATGCTGTGAAACCGATATTGGGTCCAAAATGCTCTGTAATTGTTCCCGCAAAAAGGTTGCCAATTGGGGTAGTTCCTGCGAAAACCAATGAATATACACTCATGACCCTGCCGCGAAACTCGTCCTTTGAATTGAGCTGCATGGTAGAGTTCGCTGTTGAACTGTATGTGACGAAGCAAAGTCCTGACAGTGCAAGAAGTAAACAGCTTAATGAATAGCTTTTCACAAAGCCTGTAATTATAATAAAAGTTCCTAGCACTAGTGGCATAATATTTAGAATAAAATAAATAAGCTTTTTGGAGCCGGACTTACTAATTGTAGCAACAAACATTGCACCAATAAATGAGCCTATGCCAACAAATGCCATAAGAAAGCCGAAGCCGGCTTCTTGTTGATTTAGAACTTCTTTAGCCAATACTGGCACCAGAACACTGAAGTTCATTCCGAAAATACCAATAATGGTCATTATAATTGCGGTATTAAATAAAACTTTTGTATTATAAATGTATTTTAATCCATATTTTATATTAGTTAGTATTTTTTCGTTTTTTTGAGGAACCTGTGGTTTTTCAATTGGCTTAATGAAAAATATCAGGCTGATTACTACAGCTGTAAAGCTTATGGCATTTACAAAAAAACAAATCGAAATACTCGTATATCCCATTACAATACCCGCAATTGCAGGACCTATAACCCTTGCTATGTTAAAAACCGAGGAATTTAAAGCAACTGCATTCATCAAATCGTCACGACCTACCAGTTCAATAACGAAGGATTGCCTTGTGGGCATATCAAGCGTATTTACAATGCCTAGTAGAGTTGCCATTACTAGTATATGCCAGAATTGTATGCTTTCTGTCCAAACAAGAAGTGCAAGAATGAGGGTTATAACCATAGATGAGGTCTGGGTAAAAATTAAAATTTTTCTCTTATCAAATCTGTCTATAACAACTCCGGCGAAAAGTGAAAACAGGAGAACAGGCGTAAATTGAAGAGTACCGATAAGGCTTAACAAAAATGGAGACTCGGTTAGTTTATAAGCAAGCCACGGCTGTGCAATGTTCTGCATCCATGTGCCTATAAGTGATATGCACATACCCAGCCAATAATATCTGAAATTTTTATGCTTTAATGCTGAAAAAGGATTATTGTACTTAATTCTCATTATATCCTGCTCCTTTAAGGGATAGGGAGGTGTGAATAATTATTTCAACCTCCCCTTGGGTATTAAAAAATAATTAACTGGTCAACTGGGCATATGCCCTTATTTAAAGTGATTAATTTTTTCCTAAAATTAAGTTCTGTATATTTTGGGGGACCTCTTCAAAATGACTGGTCTGCATGCTGAAGGTTCCACGCCCCTGTGTTTTTGAACGAAGGGGTGTCGAGAATTCAAACATTTCAGATAGAGGCACATTTGCCCTGATCATTTGGCAGCCTGATCTGAATTCCATGCCCTCAATCCTTCCTCGTCTCATGCTTATCTCACCAATCCCATCACCAGTATACTCCTCCGGAACAGATACATCAACCCTCATGATAGGTTCCAAAAGTAAAGGATCAGCTTTTTGGCAGCCTTCTTTAAAAGCTATGGCTGCGGTGTTACGGAAAGCCAGTTCCGAGGAATCAACTTCATGATATGAGCCGTCTAATAGGGTAACTCTTATATCCACCACATTGTATCCACCTAAAACACCGCAATTTAAGGCATCCCGTATACCATATTCTACAGGGCCTATGTACTCTTTCGGTATTGCTCCGCCTGTAATTTTCGAAACAAATTCAAAACCGCTTCCACGTGCCATAGGTTCAATTTCAAGTACGCAATGAGCATATTGCCCGCCCCCGCCGGATTGCTTTACCAGCTTGTGTTCGGATTTTACCTTTTTACTAATGGTTTCCTTGTAGGAAACTCTGGGTTTGCCAACGTTAGCATCTACATTAAAGTCGGTTTTCATTCGGTCTACAATAATTTCTAAGTGTAGTTCTCCCATTCCTTCAATTATGGTCTGACCTGTTTCTTTATCAATATGAACCCGGAAAGTAGGATCTTCTTCAGATAATTTGTGTAAAGCAATGTCCATTTTATTCTGATCAACCTTGGCTTTAGGCTCAACAGCAACAGAAATTACCGGTTCCGGAAATTCCATGGACTCTAGAATAACAGCATGTTCTTCTACACATAATGTATCTCCTGTTGTAGTATCTTTAAGTCCAATAGCAGCTGCAATATCGCCCGAGTAAACCATTTGAATATCCTCCCGGTCGCTTGCATGCATCTGCAGTATTCTGCCAACTCTTTCCCTTTTGCCTTTAGTCGAATTATACACGTATGATCCAGCTTTTAAAGTTCCGGAATATACTCTGAAGAAGCAAAGCTTACCGATATAGGCATCTGAGATGATCTTAAACGCCAGTGCTGAAAATGGCCCCTGGTCATCAGCCGGTCTTTCCAGTTTGGTTTCTCCATCCATTGATACTCCTTTGATAGGGACAACATCAAGTGGCGATGGAAGATAGTCTATTACCGCATCCAAAAGCTGCTGAACTCCTTTGTTTTTATATGCCGACCCACAAAGTACCGGTGTGATGGCAGAAGCAATAGTTGCTTCCCTCAGTGCTTCTTTCATCTCATCAACTGACAACAATTCTCCTGCAAGGTATTTTTCCATCAACTTATCTTTTTGCTCTGCAACTGTTTCCATAAGAATCGTACGGTATTTGTCAACAAGACTCGTCAAATCATCGGGTATTGGGCCTTCTTCAATGATTTTACCTGCGTCATCCATATAGAAGTAGGCTTTTAACGTTATAAGATCCACAATTCCACAGAATGAATCTTCCTTGCCGATGGGAAGTTGTAGTGGTATGGCATTTGTCTTAAGCCTTTCTTTCATCATGGCAACACAATTGTAAAAATCTGCTCCCATGATGTCCATTTTATTAACAAAAGCAAGCCGGGGGACTCCATAATTGTCGGCCTGCCGCCATACGGTTTCAGACTGGGGCTCAACACCGCCTTTGGCACAAAATAATGTTACAGAACCATCCAAAACTCGCAGAGATCTTTCTACTTCAACTGTAAAGTCAACGTGGCCGGGTGTGTCAATGATGTTGATCCTATGTCCTTTCCACTGGGCTGTAGTAGCCGCCGAGGTAATTGTTATGCCTCTATCCTGCTCCTGGGGCAAATAATCCATGGCAGCACCTCCGTTATGAACCTCACCTATTCGGTGAATCCTGCCTGTATAGAACAAAATCCGCTCTGTTGTAGTTGTCTTTCCGGCATCAATATGAGCCATGATACCAATGTTTCTCGTGTTTTCCAAACTAAATTGTCTTTTCATATAATTCTCTCCTCTATGATTAAATATTGTGTGCCCCAATTTTTGGACATCAAAAAAGCGGTTAAGTCATTTATACAATGACTTAACCGCCGATTTCTTTTAAATGCTATATGTATCTGCTGGTTTGGTTAGTAAGAACCGACATGGCATAAAAGATAACGCTTTTTGGGCAATAGGGAAGTAAGCCAATGCATATTGATATTAATGCTTTGGAATATCAGTGCTTTATTAAGATTGTTAAAACACAGCATGCATAATCTCTGCATTGCTTAATCCTCCTTAAAAATTTTTATAAGAAAATTTCAGTATTTCATCCAAAAAGTGAACAACATATTTTTGGGTACACAAATTTCAGAATATCATAAAACTGTGAATATGTCAAATAATTGGATAACTTTTCATTTTAGCAATCTATTTTGAATGAAATATTCATTTACACACCCAAAAATAAATTGATTTTACGCATTATTTTATATTAAGAATTGTTGCAAAATGGTAAGTGATTTTATTAACAAGTGATGCACGTTCTTAAATAATTTGATTTGGAGGGATACTATGACAAAAAAATTATCGGCTTTTTTATGCATCATATTTTGTATCACAATTATTTCACCGCTTAACAATATTAAAGTATCTGCTGCTGCAAATCCTGATATCATAGTTGCTAAAGATGGAACAGGAAAATTCACCACGGTTCAGGCTGCTGTAGATTCAGTGCCGGCAAACAATACCAAACAAGTAATTATATATGTGAAGAATGGAACTTACCAGGAAGTTGTTACAATAAGAAAAGATAACATATACCTTATTGGGGAAAGCAACACCGGGACAAAAATTACTTTTGGGAATTATGCCGGAAAGCTGAAAACAGACGGAACTACATATGGCACATCTGGCTCTGCATCATTTTATCTTTATGGAAAGAATTCTATTCTTGAAAACATTTTAATAGAAAATTCATTTGATGAAAATACAAATACGGATGGTAAGCAGGCTGTTGCCGCCTATATACAAGGTGACAGGAATATAATCAGAAATTGTGTTTTTACCGGTAATCAGGATACTTTGTATGCAAATGGGGGAAGACAATACTATATTAATTGTAAAATTGTAGGTGATACAGATTTTATATTTGGGGGAGCAACAGCGGTATTTGACAATTGTGAAATCGTTTCAACGGTAAGAGGAGGGTATGTTACTGCAGCAAGCACTGATATTTCCAATTATGGATACCTGTTTTTAAACTGCAAATTAACAAGCGATGCACCCGCAAATTCCACATATTTGGGAAGACCCTGGCGGCCAAACGCGTATGTCGTTTACAAAACATGCTATTTAGGAGCCCATATCAATAAGAATGGCTGGACTACCATGAGCGGTAACTTACCTGAGAATGCACGGCTTTTTGAGTATAAAAATACAGGCCCTGGAGCAGTGGTTAATTCTTCCAGAAGACAGCTGACAGATGCCAATGCTCTGGAATTTACCGCAGAAAACCTTTTAAAAGGGACTGATAACTGGAACCCTGTTGCAAGTGTGAAACCAACATCTACCCCAACTATAACGCTAAAGCCTACTCCCGTACCTACACAAAAACCAACAGATGTTCCAACAATGACCTCGACAGCAACATCAAAACCTACACCCGAATCGGGATATTCCATTTATCAGGCTGAAAATGCTGCTTATAATCAAGCGGTATATGAGACGAAGAATTCAGGCTATACAGGTACAGGCTACGTCAATTATGACAATGTGGCAGGTGGATATATCGAATGGTCGGTGATTGTTCCGGCTAGTACCAAAGTAAGACTCAATTTCAGATATGCAAACGGTACTACAAACAACAGACCTATGGAAATTAAGGTTAATGATGCTCCGGCAGTCGGCAGTATGGATTTTACCCCGACAGGTTCGTGGACAACGTGGAATGAAAACAGCACGGATATTTATCTTACTAAAGGCATAAACACAATAAGAGCTGTTTCGCTTACTGCAGAAGGTGGTCCAAATATCGACTATATGGAAGTATCGGAGATAAAAAATACTCCAACTCCATCCAATTATGTAAATGCCGATTTAAATGGAGACAAGGTAATAAATATGGCTGATATAATTATTTTGGCATCATCCTTTAATGCAGTAAGGGGAGATGGCAAATATGTTGAAACAAGCGACCTAAACAATGATGGATCCATTAACATGGCAGATGTTATTGTCATAGCGGCAAAATTTAATTCTTATATATAACATTTTATTTTGTTAAAACACCGGAAAGTGGTTGGAAAATTTCCGATATATCAAAATAAATTAAGCCCTCTAGTTCATAAATTTATATAGAATTCCAAGACATTTAATATTTCCCAACGTATATTATATTAAAAGTGATAACACTTTTAATATATATAAATGAATTATATTTATGGGGGGCATAATGAAAAAGGATTTTAATTTATCTGAATACATGAGCAGTGGGGTTGATAACGTTATAAAGGGTGTAATAAAGGCTTCATTCAGGAACCCAAAGGAAACAGCTTTTATATTGAAATATGCCTTATCCAGCAAGGAAGCTAAAAAGAAGAGGGAAACATTTAACAGGAACGGTGAAAACATTCCGGCATTTTTGATTTCAAGCATAACAAGTAATTGCAACCTGTTTTGCAAAGGTTGTTATGCAAGGGCGAATAAATTATGCGGAGAAGGACTTAGAAAAGAACAGCTTTCCAATGAAATTTGGGGCAGAATATTCAAGGAGGCTGAGGAGTTGGGAATTGCTTTTGTACTTCTTGCAGGAGGAGAGCCTTTAATGAGAAAAGATGTAATTGAAAAAGCAGCAGAGTATAGAAAAATAATGTTTCCTGTATTTACTAATGGAATAATGTTTGAGGAAGAGTATTTGAGGCTGTTTGATAAAAACAGAAATCTCATACCTATACTTAGTATAGAGGGGAATCAAGAGCAGACAGATGAAAGAAGGGGTAATGGGACATATAATGCTTTAATGAATGTTATGGAGACCCTTAGGAGAAAAGGCATACTATATGGTGCTTCTGTAACTGTGACAACTGAGAATATTGAGACTGTTACAAGTAAAGATTTTTTTGACATACTGTATAATAAAGGCTGCAAAGGATTGATTTTCGTGGAGTATGTTCCGGTTACGGAAGATACAAATCACCTGGCCCCCACCGACATAGAACGTGAAATGCTGGAAGATAGGCAGCAAGGCCTTAGAGAGATGTATGAAGATGTGATATTTCTATCCTTTCCCGGCGATGAAAAATACTCGGGAGGGTGTCTTGCAGCAGGAAGAGGCTTTTTTCACATTAATACCGATGGGTCAGCAGAGCCGTGTCCATTCTCACCTTATTCTGACACCAACTTAAAAGACTGCTCATTGAGAGAAGCTTTAAAATCACCTCTGTTCAGAAGACTTGATGAAACAGGTATGCTGCTTGAGGAGCATGATGGCGGGTGCCTTCTGTTTCAAAAGGAAAAGGATGTAAAAGAGCTACTGGGTAAGAAATAACTAAAATATTACTTCCCATTTTGAGCGGGCTAAAATGTATTGCATTTATCGCTCGATTGAGAGAAATTTGCAGATATTCTTTGAAAATATTATCTGCTGTACGATACATAGATATATTAAAGTAAAATAAACAATTTTCAACAAAAATAGCCGTAATTCAAACAAATTGGAAATAACTTTTTTAGTAATTTAGATATATAATAATCTAATAATGTTTAGTTTTGCTAAACTACGCAGGTAATATCTACTTGTGTAGTTGTTTTTATTTTGACTTATACTTCGAGGAGAACTATTTATGTTTAGAGATTTAAAAAGAGTATTGATAGGCCGACCGCTTAAGAATGAAGCATTACATGGTGAAAAGTTCGGTATATTGTGGGGTCTGCCGATTCTCTCAAGTGATGCTATATCATCAGTTGCATATGCCGGTCAGGAAATTCTGTTTGTTTTATTTCCAGCAGTAGGTATGCTGGCTTTTAAGCAATTAACATTTATATCTGCAGGAATTATAGCTCTACTGGCTATACTGACGCTGTCATACCGTCAGACAATCGACAGCTATCCAAATGGCGGCGGTGCTTTTATTGTTGCTAAAGAGAACATTGGCGAAATTGCAGGTGTTGTAGCCGGGTCTGCTCTTAGTATAGGATATATCCTTACTGTTGCTGTTAGTATAGCATCAGGTGTTGACCAGATTGTTTCAGCTTTCGAAGTATTAAAAGATTATCGAGTTTATTTATGTTTGCTTATTATTTTGCTTATGACATTAGGAAATTTGAGGGGTATAAAGGAGTCTGCGGCTATGTTCAGCCTTCCGACCTATTTCTTTATACTATCAATACTAATTATGCTGGGTGTTGGTATATATAAAATAATGAATGGCTATAAACCTGAACCTTTGCATGTGGTAAAAGACACGTTGCAGCCTCTTTCCTTATTTCTGATACTGAAAGCATTTACAAACGGTTGTGCCGCCCTTACAGGGGTTGAAGCGGTTAGTAATGCAGTTCCCAATTTTAAAGAGCCGTCTGCCAAAAATGCGAAAACCGTACTGGTGCTTCTTTCGACACTCGTGTTGATAGTGTTTGGCGGAACTTCAATAATTGCCAACTACTATCCTACAAATCCTGAAAACGGTGCCATGCTTGTACAAATCGCCGGAATGGTATTTGGACAGAGTACCATATTCTATTATGTTATTACTGCTTTATCATTTGTAATTCTAGTTCTTGCGGCTAATACGGCCTACTTTGGGTTTCCAAACCTTATCTCAGTTATGGCAAGAGAAGGATTTGTACCAAGGCAGCTTAGTATGAGAGGTGACCGTCTTAGTTATTCAAACGGTATAGTGGTTCTTTCAGCAATAGCAGCATTACTCATTGCCATATTCAATGCAAATGTTACTTCACTTATAGGCCTGTATGCTATTGGTGTATTTATATCTTTTACCCTATCGCAGACCGGTATGTTTTTAAAATGGATACGGGAGAAAAATCCAAACTGGGTGGCTAAGGCTGTAATAAACGGTTTTGGAGCCTTTGTAACCCTTACAATAGTTGTTGTCATAGCAATAACAAAGTTTACCCAGGGAACATGGATTGTTGTAATAGTTATACCAATTCTCATATTCCTTATGAATAAAGTTAAAAAGCACTATATAGCAGTTTCAAAACAGCTCAGAATAAAGCCTGAGGAACTGCCTGATATCGGTATAGAAACTGATGTTTATAAAAATCGCGTTATTGTGCCTATAGCAAGCATAAACAAGACAAGTATAAGGGCATTGAGGTATGCGAAAACCATTTCGGATGATGTGGTAGCGTTTAGTGTACAAATTGATGAAGAAAGTGCTGATAAGCTGAGGGAAAGGTATGGCATGCTTAATACGGAAATACCTTTGATTATAAAGTATTCGCCTTTCAGAAGGGTTGTGGAGCCTCTCTTAAGGTTTATAGAATCCACTGAGTACGATTATCATAAGGGTGATATGATCACAGTAATATTACCTCAGTTTTCTGTTAAATCATGGTGGCATAATGTGCTTCACAACCAGACAAGGTTATTCCTTGAAAGAGAGCTTCTTAAGCACAAGCATATTGTCATATCTGTAATGCCTCTACAGCTTAAGGATGACAATTATGTTCTAACACAACCCAAGTATAAAGACAGATAATAAAATGATTAAAACTTATTTTAAATAAGAACCTCTTCTATATCATCATTAAAAAGCAGTAAAATAGGACATATTAGTAATACCGAGTTTAATAATCGTAATAATCGTATATTAATATAAACTCAAGGTGATAACCATGAAGATTGGTGTTATATCCGACACCCACATTCCAAGGGCATCAAAAGCAATCCCTGAAGAGGTATTCAGAATATTTTCAGGTGTAGAGTTGATAATACATGCCGGCGATATTGTAGAAGAAGCTGCGATTAATGAGCTTGAGTCTATTGCACCTGTTATAGCTGTACACGGAAATCGGGACTCCGAAGCATTGAAGAGGTCACTTCCGGAAAACAGGATACTCACATTAAAGGGATTCAGAATTGGAGTTTTGCATGGGCACGGGGAAAAGGGAACCACCCTTTCAAGAATGCCGGAATTTTTTAAGGAGGAGGCCCTTGATTGCATAATATTTGGCCACAGCCACATTCCCTTTAACCAAAAGATTAACGATACATTGTATTTTAACCCAGGATCTCCAACGGCTAAGAAAAGGCAAAAGTACCCTTCAGTTGGGATAATCATGTTGGCTGATGAGATTCATGCAAGAATTGAGTATATAAAGACATAAGTCGAGTATCTACAGACAAAATAATAGATCTCCCGCTTATGGAGAGATCTATTAAGCACTTTGCCAGCTGTGTAAAATTTTATTCCCTTTGCTTGTTTGAACCAATATTGGACGCTTTTCTGACCAGCTCTATAAATTCCTTATCTTCATCGCTTGCAGCCAGTTTTGATTCATCATTTTTTAGGAATTCATAGATTTGCTTTATGCTTATGCTTGAATATTCGCTGCTCCTCAAATTCTCTGCAAATTGTGAAACCATATTTACAAACCTGAATCTCGGAGTGGCTGAATAGAAGTCCTTTTTAACCTCCGCTGCTTTAACTGTTTTTATTACTTCATCAACCTTATCAGTTTGTGGGTCTTTATAGCGTAGTTTTACAACTGCTAAATCATCCTTTGCATCTTCTTTGAGCTTTAGTTCGTATAAGGCTGTTACCGCATGACCTGCACCAATTTCGCCTGCATCAATGCTGTCCTTTTCAAAATCCTTATCCTGTATGCTTCTGTTTTCATAACCGATTAGTCTGTAGGTTTCAACGCTGTTTTTATCAAATTCAACCTGAGCTTTTGCATCTTTGGCTATAACCTGTAAAACTGATGTAAGTTCATCGGTAAAAATCTTTTTTGCCTCATCCAGAGAATCAATATAGGAGTAATTGCCATCACCCTTGTCTGCTAATTTTTCCAGGAAAATATCATTATAGTTATCCATACCGAACCCGATTGAAGAGAGTGTTACACCTTTAGCACTATAGTCTTCTATAGTCTTTAAAATCTTCTCTGCATCTGTGAGCCCTTGATTTGCAACACCGTCAGTACATAGAATGATTCTGTTATTGGCATTATCCCTGAAATTCTTATCTGCCATCTTATATCCAAGACGCAATCCTTCTGATGCATTCGTAGATCCTTCCGGTTCCAACTTATTAATCTTTTCCTTGATTAATCTCTTATTATCGGCAGAAGTGTGCTCTAAGAGTGTTCTTCCATCTGTCCCGTATACCACAATTCCGATGCTGTCGTTTTCACCCAGTTGATCAACCAGAATATTGAGACTTTGTTTCACAAGTCCTAATCTGTTGTCCATGTTCATTGAACCTGAAACATCTATGACAAAGGTCAGAACCGAGTCTTTCTTTTCGCCAAGACTTACTTCCTTACCCTGCACGCCTACCTCCATAACATGGTAGCCCTTTTTAGAGAGAGAAGGTGCAACTTCAGTGTATATTGAAAATGTATCATTTGTCGGAGGAGTGTAATGTCTTTTAAAATAGTTTATGAATTCCTCAACTCTAACTGATTCTTTAGGTGGTAATACTCCTCTCTCAATATAATTTCTTGCCTTGGTGTAGGATGCAGTATCCACATCTAAAGCAAATGTAGATTGAGAGTCTTCAGATACTTTTGTGTCAGGGTTTATACCATAGTCTTCGTAATATGTACCGGAAAATTTGCTTTCTCCGTTTACACTGTTTCCAGTGTTTCCAAAGTTTCCGTCAATAGTATAATCCTTTTGTATGGAGCGATTGGATGAACCCCACAGACCATCCGGTGCTTCAGAAGTGTTGTCACCACCACATCCTGACATATTTGCTACTAGTGCTATTGCCGCCATTAACAATACTATTTTTCTAGTTGTCTTTTTCATAATAAAGCCTCCCTGTCTTTAAAGAGTATAAAAGTTTTTCTATGCTTTTATTATAGATAAGACCTTTTTCTTTTTTATGTCTATGTTGTGTCAATTTTGTGACATTTGAAAAAATTTCACATATGAGGAAGAATAATTTTAACTATAGTGCCTTTATTTTCGGTGCTTTCTATGCGTATTTCTCCCTTATGCTTTTCAATAATTATATTAGAAATGGCAAGGCCAAGCCCGGTACCTGTGATTCCATTTGCATTGGAAGCCCTGTAAAACCGTTCAAAAATATTTTTCATGTCTTCCTTTGGAATGCCTATCCCAGAGTCCTTTACTATAAATACCGCATTGTTGTTTTCGGTAAACATTTCTGCATCAATTATACCGCCTCGATGGGAGTATTTAATGGCATTATCCAGAATATTAACAACAACTTGTACCATCTTTTCAGGATCTGCATTAATAAATACATCGGGAGAGATTCTTGGATCTATTGTAAGCTTACTGGCTGCAGCCTTGTTTTCCATTTTTTCAATGGTATCCTTAAGTAGATTGGAAAAGTTGGTCTTTACAAATACAAATGACTCCTGGAACGAATCATGCCTGGCCAGTTCGAGAAGCTCGCTCACAAGTTTTTCCAGCCTTCCTGACTCGCTTTTTAGGTGGGTAAGTGCGGCCTCAGTATCGGGATCACCTGCAATTTCGTCATATAAAAACTCGGAGTAACCCTTTATTGCAGTAAGAGGTGTGCGTATCTCGTGTGATATGTTCGATATAAACTGCTTTTGTCTTCCTATATATTCATATAGCTGTGAACCCATTGAATTAATACTTTTACTGAGCTTTCCCAGTTCATCATTCCTATTCAATTCCAATACTGTAAAATCTCTTTTCGCATAGCGTTCAGTGGTCTCAACCAGCTGATTTATGGGCTTGACCATCTTTTTGGAAATATAGATGCTTATTATCACAATGAGGAGGCAGAAAGCAATTGCTCCTGCAAAAAGTATGCTTAATACATTTTTTAAGTACTCATTTATAAGGTTGAGCCTATATATTATTACAAGCACACCTGCCGTTTTTCCTTTGTTGGTAATGGGAACGGAGTAATAAACTACATTGTTTTTGGTAAGGAAAACCTTATCACCCTTTAGTGCCGGCTCTAAAACAATCTTTTTGTATTCATCCGGTTTATAGCTGGATTCTTCCTCAATTTCTACCGGATTGCACAGCAATTGAAGGCTTTTGCCATAAAGCTCAACCTGTCCGATTCCTGAGCTTAAGTTACCTGCAATTATCTTAGCACTGTCAGGATTTATTTCTGTTTGAGAGGCTTCCTGAAAAAGAAAGACTTGTTTTATATAAGCAAAAATCAATTTGCTCTGTTCATTCAATTGGCTTTCAACTGTTTTTTTCTTATAGAGTTCAAGGCTTCCCCATGCAGCTGCTCCAATGATGACCATGGAAACTATGGCAGCAGCCAGATAAAATACAATAAGGCGGGTGCGAAATTTCATCAATCCTTACCTCCGAAACGGTATCCTAGTCCGAATATGGTTATTATGTATCTTGGGTTTGCACTGTCGTCTTCGATCTTTTTTCTAAGCCTTGTAATGCATGTGTCTACCACCCTTGAATCGCCCAAATAATCGTATCCCCAGATCTTTTGCAGCAAGTCTTCACGGCTGAATACCTTTTTAGGATTCCTGGACAACAGTTCTAAAAGCTGAAATTCTTTTTGGGTGACTTTTATCTCATCTTCATCTTTGCTTATAACCATATTCGTCAAATCGATTTTTAGATTCCCACAAACTATGGTTTCGGAGGAATTATCGTTGCTGCGTCTTCTTAATACTGCCTTTACCCTCGCAATAAGCTCAATTGATTCAAAGGGTTTGGTGATATAGTCATCAGCACCGCTTTCAAACCCCAGGACTTTATCAATCATCTCGTTTTTTGCAGTAAGCATTATAATAGGAATATTGCAGCTATTGAATATTTCTTTACATATGTCATATCCGCTCATATCGGGAAGCATCAGGTCTAATATTATAAGATCCGGTTTATTGGTTTTTGCAGCGGATAAACCGCTCTTACCATCGGTTGCTGTAATTACTTCGAAACTTTCTCTCTTAAGTATTAACTGAATTAGATCCCTCACAGAGCTTTCGTCTTCAATAATGAGTATTTTCTTCATCAACTTCTCCCCCCTACATAAGGGCATTTCAAAAAAAACATTATTCATTTGCCCTATTAATTATATTAACATCCATTTTGAGTTCTGTCATTTTGAATATAGTCCATATGATAAAAAACTTTAAATGGTTTGGCCTGAAGCCATTAACTTAATTTGGTAAACACAATTTGCTCATCTATTGGTAGCTTTATTAAATGCCCAATATTGCATGTTTTTACCTGTACATAATATTAATAACATTATATAATTAATGTATTAACAAATAATTACTGGTCATCGGGGCATTTAAAAAAACGGATAAAAATTTAATTTTTATATAGATATTTATAAATTTCAAAGGAGGATTATGTCATCATGAAAAGACAAAAATGGAAAGTACCTGGAAAAAGGCTTTCCCGAGTGATTATCTCAATACTCGTGACTACTTTGCTGTTGCCTTCGACGGTTTTTACACCCAAAACCCATGCGGCTTCTTCACCGCGTACCGGAGGAGCATATTACAATTATGGGGAAGCCATGCAAAAAGCCATTCTTTTCTACAAAGCCAATCGACTTGGCGATTTACCCGATGATTATATTTTGCCATACCGAACAGATGCAGCAATGACGGACGGACAAGACGTAGGGCTTGATCTTACAGGAGGTTGGGCAGATGCCGGTGACGGAATTAAATTTACTCACACCATATCCTATGCTGCAGCACAATTAGGATGGAATGTATATGAGTACCGCAAGGCATTTGAAAAGTCAGGTCAATTGGATGTTATTCTGGATGAAATCAAATGGGGGACTGATTTTCTATTAAAAGCACATCCAAAGCCGGATGAGTTGTACTATATGTGTGGGTATAACGATTCTGACCATGGTTGCTGGGTTCCTCACGAAATGCTTGATGTTATGACAAAGAGAACATCATTCGTGCTCAATCCTTCAACGCCTGGATCTGATATAGCAGGTATAACAGCAGGTGCATTGGCTATTGCATCACTTATATTCGAAGAAACTGATCCTGAATATGCTGAAAAATGTTTAAAGCACGCAAAAGAAATTTTTGCATTCGGTGATAAATATAGAGGCAAAAATCCCCTTAATGTGTTGTATCCGTCAGGGGGATATTTGGATGACCTCGCCTGGGGAGCTATATGGCTGCACATAAAAACCGGAGATAATTCTTATCTTGAAAAGGCAAAGGCATGTCTTCCAACCACTTCATTAGGCGGAGGGCATACCCATTGCTGGGATGATGTCAGCTACGGTGCAGCAATGAAAATAGCACAGGTTACTCATGATGCAGGCTATGTTGCTATGGTTGAGAAAAATTTGGATTATTGGATGCCAGGCGGAGGTCTTACTTACTCACCAGGCGGATTGGCTTGGCTGTCGCCATGGGGTTCATTGCGTTATGCCACTACAGCAGCATTTTTAGCATTTGTATGGTCTGACGATGAAACTGTTGGAACAGCTTCCAAAAAAGAAACATATCGTAAGTTTGCAGAAAGCCAAATCAACTATGCTTTAGGGGATAATCCACGTAAAGGAAGTTACGAAGTAGGGTTTGGCGAAAACGCACCTGTCCATCCACATCACAGAACAGCCCATGGTTCCTGGGCGAGTATGCTTGATGTACCTGGTTTCCATCGTCATATACTTTATGGTGCATTAGTTGGAGGACCAAATTCAGATGACAGCTGGAAGGATGATATTACCGACTACAGGCTAAATGAAGTTGCGATCGATTACAACGCAGGTTTTGTAGGAGCACTTGCAAAAATGTATGATATGTACGGCGGTGATCCTCTGGAAAACTGGCCCAAGCCTGAAGATTTCAGAGCTGAAGAAGATAATTTGACTGAATACTTCTGCAGAGGCTGGATAATTTATGAAGGTTTCGGGTCAATGAATATAATGTTCCAGCTCAACAACCGTTCAGCATGGCCGCCAACAATTAAGGATAAGCTTTCCGTTCGTTACTATATGGATCTTTCAGAATTATTCGAAGCAGGAAAAGGACTGGATGATGTCCAAATTACCCTAGGGGAACACCAGGGGGCAAAGCTTAAGGGTCTTGAAAAATACAAGGATAACATATACTATTTTACAGTTGATTTTACCGGAACAAAGATAATGCCTACTGAATGGGAAATGTGTGAAAAGGATGCAACTGTAACAATTAAATACAAGGATATGAATATCGGCTCAAACGAAAATGACTGGTCATATCAGACATTGACCGGCCCACCGGATTATGATGCTGTATCATTTAAAGGAATGACACCTTACATACCTGTGTATGATGACGGCAAGCTTCTTTGGGGTGAAGAACCGGGAGGCATAAAACCTTCAGCCACACCTACAAAGGGACCTGCTTCCAGCACACCTACTCCGACAGAGCCAACAGCCGACACCATAGTTGAAGATGTTAATGGAGACAGGGCTGTTAACATGGCAGATGTAATTCTCTTGGCTAAATGCTTTAATGCTACATTAGGTGATAGCAAGTATAACGAAAAATATGATATCAACAAGGATAATGTAATAAACTTCAGCGATATCATGAAGATTGCGGTTAGGTTTAATTACACTTATTAAATATCATTGTTTAGTAATATTAATATGTAATCAATTATTATTCCAGGGACTTACCCATAGAGGCTTGAGCTTCTAAGGTAAGTCCCTGAAGTTTTTTATACATAGAATTCTATTTGTAATTTATATTTCAATTACTTGAGAGTTAAAAGTTCTTACCATAACTTACATATGTAATAAGCTTGATGCAATAGCTTGCCCGTGGTAGATTAGATTTGCGAAGAAATAAAAAACCAGGGGGCAAAACAAATGATCAAGC
>JAEYYB010000141.1 GCA_023430975.1 Bacillota bacterium
AAAACCACATTCTTTTACCACAGGAGTTTGCAAAGGTGAAATCTACTCTGAACGTTATCTTGTATTTGCAAAAGTAAATTCCACTTGAACAAAAATTGGGGTGGATTTTACTTTTGCAATTAAGTTATAAATTTATAATAAAATTCTTTAAAAATGTTTATATTGTTATATATTGTTACACCGTGTTATGATATAATGTTTTTGACATTAATAAACAAAATTCGATATTATATACAAACATTGATAATAGTAAATTTATATAAAATTATAAAAGCTTTATAAGGTAGCGTAAGGGGTAATATAATTGTGAGTTATGGAAAGCAAAGGTCAATAAACCAGGTTACTGAAGACATCTCAATAAAAATATTGGAGAAACAAATCCCTAATCAATGGGTAATTAGAAGATCTAGTCCAGATTATGGATTAGACCTATGTGTTGAATTATTTGAACCCTATAAAGATAATTACATTACTACTGGAGAACATATATATTTTCAAGTCAAAGGCACCAAAAATCTCAAAATTGGAAAACTAAAGATATTTGAGCGATATAATGTTGAAAAAGAATATAAAATTGGTACAGGATTTAAGACAATTGAAGTTGTGAAATTTCCAATAGAAACATCATTATTAGCTACTGTTGAAAAAATGGGAAGTGCAGTTTCTGTGCTTTTAGCAATTGTAGATATTAATACTGAAACTACTTATTTTCTTTGCTTAAATGATTACATTGAAAAAGTAATAGTACCTGATAATCCTAATTACAAGGAACAAGCATCTATAACGTTAAACATACCTAAAAACAATATTCTAAATTGTGATTCTGGGTTAGCATCTGTAAAATGGTATTCAAAACGTGCGAAGCTATTCTCATTATTCAGCAAAATATCATATCAAAATAGCGAATTACTATATATTGAAAATAAAATTCTGTATGACAGAACTCAACATTTCCTGAAAATAATAAGAAGACATGATGCTTGGAGTGCATCTTGCTATTTTGGAGCAATGATGGTAGTTCAAGAGGAAATTGATTATTTCATTATAAATGGAATTACTAAAGATGCAAAAAATGTAATAGAGTCGTATAGTAAAATGGGCGAAGATATACAAGCAGAAATGTGGGAAACACCATATTCGAGCGGATTAGAATCTTTTGAAGAATCTCAAAAGATGATTGGAATACGTACGTTATGGAACAAATTAAACTATATGGGGCATTTATTTGAAGATGTGGCAAAAGAATGGCTCTTGCCAACATACTTAGGTATAGAAACTAGCTAAGATTTGGGTTATTAAGCATATCTGTTTATTGAATACCTAATATACATATGTATATAATTGGTGAGAAAAATGAATTATATGTTAGAATAATACAAGATGTGAAGCTTGGGTATTAATAGCATTGCAAAAGTCAGAATTCGGCTAATAATTTATATATGGAAAACAATACAAGTCTAATGGAAGTCTGTTTTAGGAGTTATGATTATTTAATAATTTAAATTGTATAAAATAATCACTAATAATTTTTTGTCATAGAGTATAGTATGAAATTTGAATAACAAAAATGGAAATACTGTTTTTTAAAAAATTAAGTATTATGGGGGCAAATAATTTGATGACTAATATTGCACTAATTAGTGATATTCATTTTGGAAAGTTTTCCAGAACTAATGAATTTTCAGTTCCTGGGGAACCAATCCAGGATGAAAATAAAGGTTCCATATCATTAAAAGATAGTTTGATAAGTGTACTAATTGATAATCATGTTCAATATTTGTTCGTTGCTGGTGATTTAACCTCGTTAGGAAGTCCACATGAATTTTATTATTGTCAAAAAGAAATTATTACAATAGCAGAAAAAGCAAAAATCCCGAAAAATAATATAATTATTGGATTGGGTAATCATGATATTGATTGGAAAATATCAAAGCTATGTGAAGAATACAGTAAATTGGATGGCACAGTCTTTCCGTTTGATCTTGTAAAAGAAAAATATCAACTAATTGCAGCTAGGGCTTCGATGCACAATATGCCAGAAATTTTACAACCAAATAACGTTGGACCTGCTCCATATTCAGGAATTATCGAGAATGATAATTTCGTTTCATTCGTATTAAATTCTGGATGGTTTTGTACATATAATGATAAATACCCCCATGGAAAGCTTTCACAAGATCAGTTGGATTGGTTTCAATCTAGTGCCAAAAAGTTCAAAGATGATAATAGATGGAAGATTGTGTTAATGCATCACCACCCTTTTAATTATCCTTTTCCTACGTTAGAATCTGATATTTCAACACTTGAGGAAGGTAGCAAATTTCTAGAAATAGCTGGCGAAAATGGAATAAATTTAGTGTTGCATGGACATCGTCATCATCCTAAAGCAAAAACAATCATTGAAACTGGGTGGCTTGCACCTATTACATTTATTTGTGCAGGTAGCTTGTCAGTAAATTCTCATCATAGAAGTTTTGGACAAATCCCCAATGTATTTCATATAGTAAACTTATTGGACACTCCAGGTGATTTAATACTTAAGAATTTTCAGTATACTTCTGCTGATGGTTGGATTCCATTGGATAAAAATCAATCAGCAACACCTATTGATCCTATCATGTGCCTTGGAAAAGTTTTTAATATAAGAGAGATTAATGATGCATTATTGAAATTGGAACAGAATAAAATACTTAAATGGGATGAGTTACCCGAACCTTTGCGTTTTTTAAATTATAATGAGTTAAATAGTAAGATACGTGCTTTTTACTCAAATACTCATTGTGTAATAGGTGAATTCCCAAAAAATGTATATATAACAAGAGAGGGTTGATTCAATGAAAAGAGTCTCGGATATGGTTAATAATTATAATGGTGAAAATCCTTTCAATGATAGTCAGTCACGTAATTTCTCTGATGATAAAGTTATTAATGAATTTTATCCGACGTCAATTTTTTGGTCGTTATTTAATGATCAACATGAAATTTTATTGGGAACTCGTGGCAGCGGAAAAACTTTTCTCTTAAAAATGATGCGATATTCAATGCTCAAAAAGATCTCCGATCCTCGAGCACAAAAAATTGTTGAGGAAAAAAACTTCATTGCTTTATATGTCCCAATGAATATGGAATTTGTAGGTTCTTTTTCATATCGAGATATACCAGAAGATTATCAAATACCATTTTTTCAGTTTTCTTTTAATTGTTTATTAGCTGAATCACTAATTACTGAACTTTTATCAATATTAGATGAGGACAAAGATGATTTAGAGCGTTTCAGAAAAAATAACCAGCTTGCAAAAAGCATAAATATAATTTGGTTCAATGATCAATCTAAAATTACTGATATGTCTACCTTAGCAATAAAAGTACGAACTTTATTTTATACTCATGATGTTAAAAATGGCTTGGAATCTGTACCTCCCGTTTTTACTAAGAATATTGGTTCTTCTTTACAATCCATTATAGAAGTTATTCGAAAAATATTAAATTTTCATGGAGAGCCTACTTGGATTATTTGTGTTGATGAAGCTGAATTTTTAAAGACGCCTTTGCAGAGGTGTATTAATACAGTTTTTCGTTCCGATTCGAAACGATTAGTCCTAAAAGTTGCTACTTTGCCATTTTATCACAAGACTTACAAAACGTTGGATGATGATATTTCAGTTGCAGTAGGAAATGATTTTAACTTTAGATTCATTGACATGAAATTTGACAGTGAGGATTTTATACAAGTTACAAATAATCTTTGTAAACGTCGTCTTAAAAGATTAAATTCAGAGATAAATATAGAAAAACTTGAAGAATTTGTTGGTGTAATTGGAAAAGATGATCTTATAGATTACTATCGAGAAGAAGTGGGGCATGAGAAATCTTTTAGAGAAGTAATTGAAAATGAGATAATCTCTGAATTTTCAACAGTAAGAAAACAGGGTGTAAAAGAATATGTTACATTAAGAAAGACAGTTTATGATAAGTTTGCTCCTATCTTTTTTGTTCGCAAGATGTATCAAATTTCTACAAAAGGCAATTCTGTACCAGGTTGGTATGCAGGAAGCTCAATAATACGTAAAATATCACAGGGAAATCCACGAAGATTTATCCAATTAATGAATGAACTTTTTGAAAAAGCGCGTACTACTTCATTGACACCAAAATCACAGCATGAAGTTATTCTAAAATATGCACGTACTCTTTGCGATTCTACACAGGCCCTTGAAATTCATGGTCCAGAAGCCAAAGATAATTTAGATCAGATTGCAGAATATCTAAAAGCGAAGGTTCATGATGGACCATTAATTTTTTCAGGTAACACCTTTTCACTTAGTTTTAATAATCAAGAATTAAAAAACAATGAAGATTGGATTAAACTCGCAGTTGCCTATTCAAGGCTAGTAGTTGATGAAAATTCACTCTTATATGGCATAAGAAATGATACTAAATATGTCATTGGAAATATATATTCAGCAAAATATTGGATCCCAATGAGGGTGGGAAATTATCCGAAAATTAATTTATCTTTAAAGAATAAGTATTCATATCAAGTGGGAAGAATTAACTTGAAAGACCAAAATAAACAATTATCTATTTTTGACGAGGTTAATGAAAATGATACTATTTGAAAATATCGGTTATAAAGATGTAAAGATTAATAAAGATACCATATTTGTCACTGCAATTGGTTATGAGCACAGATCTTCTCATTTATTTAACACTTATTACTCTAATTTGGAAAATAATAATGTTCTATATTTTGTTTTTGATGATTATAAAAAGTACCCTCATACCGTTTCTCAAGCTCAGAAAATGCAAGAATCTGGGTTTAAACCCAAAGTGGTAAAATATGAATCATATGATGAGGTTTTAAACGAAATTATTGAGTTCATAAAAATCAAAACTTCTGGAATGGCTTCAATAGAGATGCATATAGATTATTCTTCGATGCCAAGAAGTTGGTATTGTAGAATCCCTTTAGTAATATCAAAGTATCTTCGTAATAGCGATATTGCATACTTTTGGTATGCAGAAGGAAAATATCCTGAAAGATATGAGGAATTTCCAAGTGCTGGTATAGACAATTTTTCATTCTTTTCCGGTAAACCTTCATTAAAGGCTAATAATAATAGAAGCCATATTCTAGGCCTTGGTTATGACACCATAAGAAGTCAGGCAATTTTAACTGTTGTCGATCCAAGTTATTTAGTTGCATGTTACTCTTTCCCGTCGTCACTTAGAGATGTGCAAGAAAATGTAAAAAAAGTAAATGAGCAAATTTTATCTCAAGCCTCTTTATCTCTTGCTTTTCATATCGATGATTTTTCTTTCATGGTTTCTAAACTTTGTGAAACAGCAAATGAACTGCTTATAAGAGGAGATATTATTTTTATACCCGATGGGCCGAAACCGTTAATCTTAGCAATATCTTTAGTAACAGAACTTCTGCAAAAGGAAGGGATTACATGTATGCACGTGACAAGACATTGTACACATTATAGTCCAATTGATGTAACTGCGACAGGAAATATTTATGGGTTTTTAATTAGGGGAAATATTGAATAAGTTATAAGATGCTTATTTTTGTATTGGTAATGAACTAATTAATAGTTCTTCTTGCCTACCCCTTCGATCTATTCGACCAGAAATTGAACTATAACGATTAATGATCATTGTAAAAAAGCCATGCTCAGTATACATTTCATGCAACAAATGATAATTTGCATTTGTTGCAAAAACTATCGCATTATTATCTCTTGCATAACATAAATCATTTAGAAGACGCTTTTGATCGACCCAAGTAAAGAGTTGCTCATTATATTTAATAAAACTATTTTGATTATGAGCTATCGTATATGGTGGGTCTACAAAAACAAGATCTCCAAATTTTGCTTGACGAATTATTGGGCTAAAATCACTAGCGATTAAATCTGTATTATGTAATATTTTAGAATACGAACCGAAATTATCCAAATCATATATGCAATTAGTTTTAGTACCGATAGGAACATTAAACATTCCATGACGATTTACTCTATACATCCCATTAAAACATGTCCTATTAAGATACAAAAATCTAGCTGCTTGTTCAATATTATTAACTGGAATATCTCCTCTGATCTGATAATAATAATCAACATTATGATTCTTTTGGTGTTGTAAAAGCATTTCTTTTAAGTCCTGATGATTATCCCTCATAACAACATATAAATTTATTAATTCAGGATTGATGTCAGAAATAATCGCATTATTTGGCATCAAACAAAAAAATACAGAACCACCACCCACAAATGGTTCAATATATCTATTATATTTGCTAGGGAAAATTTTATTGTACTTAGAAATAAACCAACGCTTACCACCTGGCCATTTCAAAAAAGAATTCATGTTTAATCACCATTTCACCATTATTTGCCTTTTTAGAGTTTTTCAATCTAGAAATCACCTTAATATGACAATTTTCGCTTTTATTATAACATAAAATATTATGAATAACATTCTTTTCTACAAAGTTTTGTGTTTTAAAGGAATATACTTATCCGAAACAGAATTGTACCTGATATCTCAGGCTTTGCAAAATTGAATTTGAGTTGACGGTTAAACTTTTGCACTCCATTTTCATCATTGAATCTTTGAAGAATCCGCCATTTTATTACTTGTTATCTTATGTAGATGTAACTTGAACTCTAAGGGTTCTAAATCGAACTCAGAGATAAAAATTAGAACATTATGAAAGACTCTATCAAGAGCCAATCTGGAATTACTGATTATACAAAACTTGTTTTTGCCGGTGCGGTTACTACGAAGGTTCTTTAACAAATTACTTACAGTGCAGGAAAGGAATACAATAAAATTTATTAATTGTATTCCTTTCCTGCTCTGCCTCTGCAAGTTACTTCGAAGACACTTCGCAAGATGCTTTAAAGCCATTTGCGAAGATTCTTTAAGTATGGCTTCGTCAGCATTTCTAAAGAATGGGGTCAAAAGACCCGGGATTCCACTTCGCGAGTAGCTTTAAAGCATCTTCGGAGAAATGCTTATCTACTTCTTTAAAACAGGTGTATATTATTTGGAAAAAGTATCCGATAAACTTGATATAAGAAACTACAAGGAGTTGATAACATGCCAAATGATATTTCGCAGTTAAAAATGCCAATTGCAGAGTTTCAGCCTGACCCAAACCAGCCCAGAAAGTATTTTGATGAAACGGCACTTAGTGAGTTGTCGGAATCTATAAAACAATATGGAGTGTTGCAGCCCATAATCTACTATCTAAATGAAAGCGGTCAAAAAATTATAGTAGCAGGAGAAAGAAGATATCAAGCAGCCAAAAGAGCCCAGTTGAGCGAAATTCCAGCTATTGTTATTGATGGAACTGAAGCCGATAAGGTGGCATTGATTGAAAATATTTTGAGACAGGATTTAACTCCATTAGAAGAAGCGGAAGCACTTCAGCGGTTGAAAGAAAAATACAAGTATTCAAACGATAAACTATCAAAGGTATTTACAAAATCCCCAAGTACCATCAGTGAAACACTTAGTATAAATAAACTACCAGACATTATCAAAGAAAGGTACAAAGCAAACCCTGAGTTACCCAAACGAGAACTTGTAAAAATTGCAAGAATGAGGAGTGAAGCAGGTCAAATTAACGCATATAACAAGCTGACAAATTACAAACCTGAAACAGAAGAGCCAAAAGACACTGATCAGGAAGGCAAGGAAAACTATAAGCTGACTCTTGGTTTTATAAAAAGTTTAGCTGGAAAACTAAGCAAATCAAACATTGTTATTAGTAATGATGAGGAAAAAGAAAATATTAAAAATCAGATTGCACAGTTAAGTAATGCAATAAATGATTTTCTGAACAAGTACAATTTGAGGTAATAATTTCGGCATGCCGAAATTATCCTTGTAAGCTATGCCTAAACTGGATTGCGGGGATTTTATGCAGATATTGCCACTTGATGGCTTGGTTTATTTTTGCCAACTGATAAAAATTATACAAATATTTAATTTTTTCCGATACATAGTATATTGTAAATACTTAGAAATTTAAAGGAGGTTTTAATCATAGACCGTCGAGATTATCAAATTACTGTCATTTATGATATTCTTTAGAGCAAATTCGAAAGAATGAAAATATACAGGCTCGGTTATGATACTCTTTACATATTTAAGACATAAAAATCAAGGAGCATATGTATTGTAAAAGGTTACATCAACTTATAAAAATATAGTAGGGCATATATAAAGGAACCAGAGTTTAGATTCATTATATCCCCAAAAAAATTGCACTAAACAAATTTAAAATAGAAAGGATAAGTGAAAACAGTGAAGAAAAGTAATTTAGAAAAGTCAATAAAGAGAAAGAAAATCAATCAAATGGCAAAAAACTATAAAAACTCAAATCCAGAAAAGACCTTTAGAAAATGTAAAAAAGAAGCCAAAAGTGCTTTTAATGCTATGGAAGAACTGACTAAATAAATATTTTATCATGAAGCAATCCATATTCCATCGTCAGGTGGGAAACACTACCCACGAAGAAAGTATCTGTAAATCCCACTCTGAAACATAGGTCATGATTCGGCATTAGCAAACACGATACTACTTTTGGAGGATATTTATGAAATGTGCATATTGTATGAAAGATGGTAAGGTTACACGTGAACATATAATCCCAAAAGGAATAATTGATTTGTTTCCAGAATGTGATTATGTTTATGATTATAGAGCATTGTTGTTGCATAAAAAATTTTAATAAAAATCAACTGTAATATTTACCTGTAAAAATGTGAAAGCCCCTCTGTTAATATGAAGTGGGTTGACCGACAAGCAACCACAATAATTAACTAAGGAGCTAACAATATGGTTGATTGTACTACAGTTTTCGAAACTTTAACAGACTTTTTACCCAAGAACATTTTGGAAAAAGCCGTTGAGGAAACCAATGCAGAACA
>JAEYYB010000040.1 GCA_023430975.1 Bacillota bacterium
CTCCTTAGTTAATTATTGTGGTTGCTTGTCGGTCAACCCACTTCATATTAACAGAGGGGCTTTCACATTTTTACAGGTAAATATTACAGTTGATTTTTATTAAAATTTTTTATGCAACAACAATGAATTATATTAATTCAAATGGTACTATGAATGATATAGGATATATCGCAGATTTTGAATGTGATGAAGCTTTACATGACTATCTCCAAAGTTATTTTTCAGATGAAGAAATTAGAAATCAGCTTGAAGAAGATAACAAGGCAAGTATTGGGTACTTATTTTTTAATGAATATTCTTTAGATACTGTACCAAACATAGTTGCATTTTCATTTATGGCTGCGACTAAGAATATGAGTTCTCTATTTAAAGATTCTGCTTCAGTTTTCAATTGGTTTATGGAGCTAAGTAGATTATCAAATTCGATATTAACATATATAGATTTTGAGCATTTGGGATTCAAAATTGTATTCCATAAAGGAGCTGAAGTTAATATTAATATTAATTATGAGAATTTGGATTATGATTGTATTAATATTCCTCATTATCACGAAATTATGGATGATTTTTCAAAATATGCAAAAGACTACTTTCATGGTCAGTAAAAATATTTCTTTACTGTTTTGTTTTTTGAACTCAATGTCTATTTGCAACGTTTGCTTTACTAATGAGTTTTCCATAATATAGTATTAGAATAGTAAGGTTAATAGTGATTTGCTAGATATAACCAAATAATCCTTTTAAGAAGCAAAAAGTAATAAGTGTCGCCATTTGCTAACATTGTGCAAGAGAATATAAACAAGCTAACATTTAAACGGAGGAAAAATGATTAAAAAACTGCTCATATCAACAATAATAACTTGCCTTCTTTTGGTGGGATGCGAGAAAACTACTCCGACCACCACAGTACAAAGAAATAGTCAGTCAACCACAGTGACATCAACAACAAATAGCGAAGAAGTAAAATCCTTAGGGACAACTACATCTACAGCACCAATTTCAACAAGTGATACAATTGACTATAATCAATACATAAAAAAGACGTGGATTAAAAGTAAAAATACTTCAATCAAAGAAAACGGAGTATCCTTTACCATTTCAAATATTGAAAACAGAAAAATGACAGGTGAGCTGACTGTTGTCGGTCCTGAACCATCTTGTGCTAATACTGTAGCAGACCTAAGTGGAACAATTAATAAGGATACGGTTGAATGTCAGTTTACTGACTCAAGAGATAATAAAGGAAATATCAAATTGGTATTTAAACCAAACGATACAATGGAAGCAACAATCAAATTGATAAATAAATCAACTGATAATACCGCACAGCCGCCAGAGGGAACTTTTCAGTTCGCACCGTATAATCTTAAGAATATTAAAGAGTTTACGCCTAATGAAAATCAATCTTTTTTGGTGAATTTAAACTCGTGGGGAGATGTAAAATTTGTATCAGGTAGATTTACAGGTGCTAATTATGTACCAGTAGTATTTTATTTAGCTACTAAAGATGGAGATATACTTTATAGTTTTGAGCCAACTATCACAACTAATGTAGATATTAAAGCTGTATCATTTAAAGATGTGGATAATGACGGACTAAAAGATATAGTAATTATTGCTTCTGGTAGTGATAATTTAGACCAGATAGCTACCATATATTTGCAAAAGTCTGATGGCTCTTTTGGTAATGACCCAAAGTTGGATCAAGAAATAAATAATTCTGGTAACAATAAAAATGTAAAATCTGTAACGGATTATCTTGCTAAAAAACTAATAACACAAAGCAGTGACGGCAACGGGTTGTTCGCACCGATTGTTGACGCGTATGCAGCACTTGAACGGAGTGATTATACTTCTTTTGACAAAGATCTCATTGGAGATTCCATGTTGGCGGTAGATAAAGGAAGTACATACAACTTCGGTTGGGATACCAAACCAACTCTAATGTATGCCTTTTACGATATAAACGGTGATGATTCGCTGGAATTATTAATTGGAGCACTTGAGCCCATTTCCGGCATTTATGTTTTGCAAAATGGAACTCCTGTGCCTGTCATTCAAGTGGAATCACGGCATAATATTGATTTATTAATGGATATCTACGGTAAATGTGTTATTGAAGATTCATGGGGGCACATGGGCTATGCTACCGAATTTTTCTACACGATCGACAAAGACGGAAAATTAGTAACACTAAACAAACTTTATACAAATGGTGATGTAAAAAAAGACGGTGAGCTCATCGGTCATAATCGTGCTAAAGATGTCCTAGGCAAAGAAGTCACCATTACCGAGGAAGAATATTGCTCATTATTGCGGAAATATGGCTCAACAGGTTATGAACCGCTTGAAGATATCAAATATAAAGGAAAAGTAGGAACAATAGATGTTACATGGAAACCTGTTGCAAAATATAATAAACACCTGAATGATACCCCATAAAAATTATACCAACTGGAAAATAATAAGTTGCTTGCATTGTAGTTTTAGTAGGAATATTACATAAGGTGGAGGCTAATATAATTTGATTAAGAATATAAGGATATTTGAGCATTTAGCACTAAATTCAGATTTATGTCTTAAAGATTTTTTTGATAAGTTA
>JAEYYB010000046.1 GCA_023430975.1 Bacillota bacterium
TCCCCGTGATTTGTAGTTTACCGAAATCCCTATGGACTGATTATAAAATAAAAATTACTCAGCAGCACCGTTTTCATTACGTTTTGTGCCTTGAGTGAAGCGAAAGGAATGGATTATAATTATGAAAGGGGTTTTCAAAATGACAAATGATACTACAATTAAACAGAGAGATTACGAAAGAGCTTCCAGTCTGTTAGGGAAGCTCTTCACATTTGATTCAAACATTTTAGATAAAATCAACAAGTATATTCAAATAAATGGAGTGGAGGGTTTTTTTAAAAAGCTTGAATCTTTTGATTTTGCACCATATGTTTATGAAAAACTGAATGCTGTAAGGCTTGTTCTTTTTGGTCTTGGGGAAGATGTTTTAAATCCAGAATCTGTAGATATAAAATTGAAAGCCTTGGAAGGTGGTGCAGGTTTTGAAGCAAAATTATAACGAATCACATCTTACCTGCTTTATCAAAGGACTTACAAGTCTGACAGGACTTTCAGAAAGAAAAGTAAGAAAATATGCTTCGGAGAATAATCCATTCAATGTATTGGAACATCCGAACATCATCGAGCCCAATAAACAACAATTACATAAAATAAATATACTGAATGAATTTATAGCATCCTACAGGCTGCTTAAACTTTATGAAAAAGATAGCAAAATCACACTTGATTCTGCAGCAATAGCCGGGGATTATTTTGTCTCAATTCTAGGAGGAGTAAAAGATAAAGAGAAATTTCTGGTTGCTTTTTTAGATAGTGGAAACAACATTATTGAAACAAAGGTTTTATCGGAAGGAAGCATCAATGAAGCAGTTGTTTATCCGAGATTAGTATTAAAAATGGCACTTGACTGTGATTGTAAATCAATGATTATTGCTCATAACCATCCTGGGGGAAGTATGGTTCCTTCTCTACAAGATAAACAGCTCACACAGAATTTGGTCTCTATTTTTACTCCTCTTCAGATAAGTGTTCTTGATCACATCATCATTGCAAATAACAGTTATCTTTCAATGGCTGAAAAAGGTATGATTCCAAAGGCAATAGAGAGCATTTGTTATGATCCGATTGACCTAATAGAGCAAGACTTAGAGGAGGATTGTGAATGGGAGAGATGATGATATTCTTTATGATTGGATTATTCGCCTTTTTCCTGTCGATCGGATTATTCACCATATCAGCACATCTATTTCATTTGCCAAAGCTTGCGACTACAAAGGCAGTAATTAGTGTTGCAAGGCAGGATAAAAAGAAAACAAAAAATATAGAGGCTATTATATTTGAGGCAGCAACAAAATTATCAAAATTTATAAGATTGGATGATTATAGAAAAAGAAAGTTAGAAGCAACGATGAAATCGGCAGGACTCAAGATGACGCCAGAGACATACATAGCAAAAGCATGGATAAAATCAGGGCTAATAGCGTTATTGATTATACCGGTACTTCCTTTCTTGCCAATACTAACACCTGTAATCATATTGCTTTCTATAGCTATGCTGTTTAAGGATATGCGTGCTGCAGATGAAATTGTAAGACAAAAGCGTGAAGAGATTGAGTATGAATTGCCAAGATTTGTATCCAATTTAACTCAATCTTTAAAGGCAACAAGGGATGTGCCAGCCATATTAAAGTCCTACCAAAAAAGTGCAGGAGAGAAATTCAAACAGGAGATTGAAATCACCATTGCAGATATGAAATCAGGAAACGAGGAAACAGCACTGACTAGGCTTGAATCGAGAATAGGCAGTGCTATGTTATCAGATGTGGTAAGAGGGCTTATTTCAGTTAAAAGAGGAGACAACGGTGTTATTTACTTTGAAATGCTAAGTCATGATTTTAAACAATTGGAAATCCAAAAGCTAAAACTCCTTGCTATGAAACAGCCGGGAAAAATCAAGAAGTATTCTTTTATGATATTAGGATGCTTTTTGATAATGTATTTGGGGATTCTTGGATATGAGATTATGAGAGCTTTTGGAAATATGTTTTAGAGGAAAGGATGGATGCTATTTGAGGGAACTGATGAATAAAAAGGGAAACAGCCTTATGGAGGCATGTGTAGTTGTATTGGTAATAGCCATGCTTATGGCTGTTGTTATCAAAGTTATGCCGGTGTTTATAGCAAAGCAGCAGTTAGATACATTTACAAGTGAGCTGTGCAGGACTGCTGAAATATCCGGCAATATAGGAAGTAATACAACGATGAGATCAGAACAACTTTCCAAAGAGACAGGATTAAAACCGACAATTGTGTGGTCAAAGACTGGTGATATACAGCTTAATCAGGAGTTTACAGTTACTTTAACTACAACTGTTAATATCGGCCTGTTTGGAGATTTTGCATCATTTCCTATAACTTTGACTGCCAAAGCAACAGGTGTATCGGAGGTATATCACAAATGATTAAATTCAGAAAAATTCTTCTAAATAAAGGTGGCAGTTCTACACCGCTAATAGTGGCCATTGTTCTTGTAATCATTATTCTATCCAGTGCGGCTTTTGAATATATGAGACTTATGATTGTTGCAATGGGTATAAGAGATGCTGTACAATCCTCAGTAATTGATGTAGCCACTGAGAATTGGGATGAGGTTTATAATGGTCTTAGGGAAGGGTATTCTGGAGGATATACCTTAACTGGTACAAGTTGGAGTGAGAATATCATAACTGGGGATATTTATAAAAGACTTGAAGAAAATCTAAGCTTGGTACAAGAAGGCAATAAATATGTAAAGTATGCAGGAAGCGATTTGGAATATGCTGTTTCAAATCTGTATGTTGATGTAAAGAATGCACCTTTAGCACCTTCGAATGTAATTGGAACCGATCAATTTACTGTTGAAGGGACAGTTGATATTATTGTGCCTTTATCTTTTGGATGGGAACATCTACCTAATATGAAGTTTAAATTAAAGCTTGGAGCAGGTTATATACCCAAGTTCTAATATGAAACATAGTGCGTATAATCTTTATAGACTTTACGAAAGTTCGGTGATATAATATGAGGTGATTGGAAGAGTTTGATTGTTTTTTATATGTAGGATTATTAACGCTTTTGATATAGAAAGTAGTTTAATTTAGCCTTAACTAAAGGAGGTACATGAAAATGGGAAAAATGTCTCCCAAAAAACTACAGGGATTAATTGTAACTGGATTGATGTTACTTTGTGTTGCAATTGGGGTAGGAATAACATTCATTGGCAAAAACAAAAATATTACTGGATATCCTATTGCTACACAACCAACAGATAATGTTGCATATGTGGAAGAAATCACGAACACAAGAGCACCTGATCAATCCACTGTTACAGAAGCTGTTTCCGCTATTGTTGAGAGTGATGCAGAGGTTGAACATACATCAGAGCCAAATAATATTCAATTAACAGAAGTGCCAGAAAAACCACACCCACCAGAAAGGCCGGAAACAGCATTGACTACGGAGAAACCACATGAAAAACCAAAGGATAAGGATTTGACCAACCCGAATAAAAAGCCACAAGCAACTGTGAAACCTGTTGAACCAGACAAGCAAAAAGATAAAACTCCCAAAGGCGGAGAAATAAATGGGAAGGGAGATACATATGTACCTGGCTTTGGATGGGTGAAAGATAGTGGAGTAAACGTTGGCGAAAAAAGTGATTCCCATGGAGATTGGAATAAACAAATAGGAGATATGAACTAATTGAATAAAGGAATGAATTAGAGGTGAGTCCTTAGGATTTGCCTCTTTTTATTTGCCTGAAGGAGGAACAGGATGAGAAGAAAAATATTTGCAGTTATGTTTATATGTATTTTTTTGTTATACTCACTAAACTACACATATGCTGAAGGAGACGTAAATATAGATAATGGCTCTGGAGGCATGGGAAGTGGTACAAGCCAAAACGTATGGATTCCAGGTTATGATGGTGTAAGGGTAACAGTTGTTGATATAAAAACAGGAAAAGCAGCTGGTAGTAGAATCGATTATACTAATAAAAATCCAGCTTCAAGCATTATCCACTTTGGAAAAGTATGCAAAATCCAATATAAAAATGGAACATCTTTATATCCTGTAAAAGGCGGTTATTATTATAAGAATCCAACAAATCCTCTGCCTAAAATAATAACCAGTGCCAGTGGAAATGCAAGTATAGAAGCTATAAAGAAGTACTTTTGCTCTGATGGTGCAGCCAAAATGATTGCCAATGATGCAGGAATAAATTTTGACCAGCTCGTCAATGGGAATTATAAATTGCTTTTAGAACCTATAGCATATTTTAAGTATCAAGGAATTCAAATGGGTATGACAGCACATGAAGCTGCACTTTATGACCAGTTGCAAAGTGGAGGTTTACGTAGCAAAATGGTAAGCCTGACTCATCAAAACCTGCCATTGGCTATGTTTCTGGAAAAGTCAGACCTAGGATTTCAATCATGGACAGGTGCAACATCTGGAGCACAGCCAAATAGCACAATTATCACATGTCTAGGAGTGGGTATTGTGAGCTATAAGGATGCCCCGTCAACAGATCCGGTGGATACGGCCATAGAGTATCGTACAAATACTGAAGTTATTACTGCCGTTACCTTAAGCTCACCTTATGAAATTAACCCGGATAGCCCGGCTACGGTAGCTTTTAATGTGGGTGGTAAAATCTACACAATGAGTAACATCGTGATTCCTAAAGATGAAAGTCAAGTGGTTTGGTGTAAATGGGCAACTCCTTCAACTGAACAGAATGTAACAATAACAGTAAGTGCAACAAAAGGATACTTAAGTGAAAATGTCATAAAAGCAAAAATCGTCGATTTGGATAAAAATCCTCCGCCAAACCCTACTGCCAATGATAAAAACAATGGATTTAAACCAGTAAGTATTCCAACTAAAAGTCAGAAAACTTATGCTACATGGAGCGTATGGTGGGCAAAATGGCATGCTTATTGGGTCTGGGTTTCAAATTTGCAGTGGTTTGACCATGGCGATTGGGGACATTGGGTGGATAATGGATATTGGGTAGATAAAGGCTGGTATGATTTTTATACTAATGTATACGAAGCAAATCTAACAGCAACGAGCAAAACCAAGCCGGATATTAAATCTCCAACTGCTGCATACAAAAATATGAAAAGTGGATATGGTATCAATAATGTAGTGCAGACAAATCTTTTATCTTCTGCACCGACAAGTCATATAACGGGAGCTCAAACAGGTGTCAGCTACTTTCCAGAGTTTGAATACAAAACATATTGGAGACTTCTTCAGTGTACACAAAGTGGATACTATGCACAATTTGAATTCAAATCAAATCCATACAGTACGTATGGTCAGAAATGCCACTTTACACCTGTCTGGTATCCAAATGGACAGTATCAGGTCTATACCCATGTATTAGACGCCTGGACGCCTGCTGGAATGCTATCAATAAATCTTAATGATTATGTGAATATTTCTGGTTCGTTGTATGATGATTGGCACATTGCACCTAAGGAATGATTTCAACATTCCAAACAAATAAAGATGAGGGGTTAACATGGATAAAAATAAAATCAAGGTTCTTGTAGTAGAACCACAAATACAGCCATATATAAAAGAAGTTGAAAAGGATTATAGAGCAATGCAGGCTATAGTGGGCGGCCCTATTGAATATGCATACCTTTCAGATGATGCACACATTTATTGTAATGCGGAAGGAAAGCTTTTAGGACTTGAATGGAATCGGAAGCTTGAGAACAGAGATATAATTGCAGGAACTTTTTTTATATGCAGTGATGATGGAAATGGGGACGATATTTCTTTAACGGATGATCAAATCCAAATATATACAGAGAGGTTTAAAGAACCGGAACAGTTCTCTTATTTGGAGATAAATAGACAAGCAGATCATTATGTTATAGAACCGGCCTATAGTGTAAAAGAGTTCCTAAACAAAATAGGTTTGCTTCAAGAAGATGAAGATTTAGAGAGATAGTTTAGGGGGCTATCAACGATAAAATAATTGGAGGAAAAGCTATATGATGGTACCAATCATTATGATTTTGCTTTGTGCGACTCTGGGGGCTGGAGCATACATTTATATTAAGAAAGCTGATAGTAAGAAGTCGCTACAAGTTGATGGACGGTTAGAAACAGCAAATGAGTTTGTAAATGTCAAAGATATCAAAGACAAATTTCTTTATACAAAAGATAATATGATCTTGTGCTTTTTGAAAATCAGCCCCATTAGTATCGACCTGTTCAGTAAGAGCGAAAAGAACTTAATCATTAAGCAATTAACAGCGGATATATCAGGTATCCAGCACCCATTTAAATTCATCGCTGTTTCAAGACCTGTAGATATTTCACCACTTATTACGGAATTGTCTGAACTGCTTACAACTAGTGATTTAAAGCAAAAGGAACTTTTAAAACAGGAGATACTTGAAATGAGTACTTTTGCCTTATCTGGAGAAGTGGTGGAACGACAATTTTACATAATACTATGGGAAAAAGACGATGAAGGGGCACAGAAGGATTTGATTGTAAGAGCTAAAGATTTATCAAATAATTTTATTGATAATGGTATTGGCTGTGATATTTTAGAACAACAGGATATTGTTAGACTATGTAATCTTATAAATAATCCTGCATACATGCATTTAGAAAATTCAAATTTTGAGCCAAACATCCCTATTATCAAAGGAGGCGTTTCGTTATGATTGGGATTAAAAAGCAAAAAACTGAGTTTGTTCCTGTAAATGAAGCACTGTTAAATGTAATAACTCCAATGGGCCTTGAGATAAAGAGAAATAGCGTGGTTATTGGTGAAAATACCGGAAAAGTATATGGAGTTGTGAAGTATCCCCAAAAAGTTGATGTTGGATGGCTTTCAAAAATAACAAATATTCCAAGCACCATTGTATCTATTGGCATTAAACCGGTAGACAATGGTGCTTTAATTTCTGCCATTAGTAAAAGTATTATTCAAAACCGAGGAACTGCTGAAAGTGCAAAAGACCCATTAACACGTCAAAGGGCTGAAAAATCAGCAGAAGATGGTGAAAGAATTATGCTTCAGATTGACCAAAATGGAGAAACAGTGGCATTGATGAGTCTCTCAATAATGCCTATAGCGTATGATGAAAAGAATTTTATAAAAGTGAGCAGAAGAGTAGAAAGTGTTATTAATGTGATGAAGTGTAAAGTCAGAACTCTAGCGAATCTTCAAAAAGAGGGACTACAAACCATTTCTCCAACCTATCCGACAAGTCCTGTTATTGAAAACATAGTACAACGCATCATCCCCATGAGCACATTTGTAGGCGGGTTTCCTTTTGCAAGCTCAGGCTTTAATGACGGTAACGGATATTACTTTGCCAAGGATAACAATGGGGGCTTGGTTATTGTAGATACATGGAAACGAGGCAATGATAGAACCAATACCAATATGGTTGTCATGGGAGTGGCTGGAGTTGGTAAGTCTACAGCAATAAAGCATATTATGCTGTCTGAATACATGAAAGGTACGAAGTTATTAATCATTGACGCGGAATCGGAATACAAAGATTTGTGCCTTAATCTCGGTGGAGACTGGATTAATGCTGGTGGTGGAATAAACGGAAGAATAAACCCTTTACAGATTCGCCCAGCACCTTTTGACAGTGAAGATGAGCCTGATGAAAAGGGTGGTAAGCTTTATGGTGATGTGGATGGGATGAGTGATATGGCACTTCACGTCAAGAACCTGGAAATCTTTTTTCAACTATATCTTCCAAGTCTTAGTGATATGCAGAAAGCAATACTAAAACAAAGTATTGTAGAGCTTTATAACAGATTTGATATCTATTGGGATACAGATATTAAGGGTATTTCAAGTGATAAGTTTCCTACCTTTAGTGATTTATATATGCTGATAGAAGAAAAGGTGAAAGCAAATAAAAATAACCAGGGCCATAAGGATTTGTCACTGCTTTTATATGACATTGCAAATGGCAGCGACAGCTTTTTGTGGAATGGGAAAAGTACTATAGAAACCCATACAAGATGTGTCTGCTTGGATACACATAGTCTCCAAAATACAAGTAACAATATAAAAAGGACGCAGTATTTTAACCTTTTAGGTTGGTGCTGGGAAGAAATGAGCAAGGACAGAACAGAAAGAGTACTTTTAATATGTGATGAAGCATATCTGATGATTGATCCTCAAGTGCCACAAAGTCTTGTCTTTCTAAGAAATGTAGAAAAGAGAGCAAGAAAATATGAAGCAGGCTTGATTATTATTTCTCATAGTGTAGTAGATTTTCTTTCTCCAGAGATTAAGATGTATGGACAAGCACTTTTGGATATTCCTTGTATTAAGCTGATTATGGGATGTGACGGCCAGAATCTAAAAGAAACCAAAGAACTCTACAATCTGACAGAAGCAGAGGAAGAGCTTTTGGAGAGTAAGCGACGAGGGCATGCTTTGTTTGTCATAGGTTCCAAACGACTACATGTTAATTTTGAGATTCCGGAATATAAGTTTAATTATATGGGGAAAGCTGGCGGAAGATAAAAATAGTGTGATTGAGTGTAGACTTTATAAGGTTTGCACCTTTTATCGTTTAAAAGAGGTGTTTATATGGCAGTTAATCCTGTTGTAGCAAAGATAGTTGCACAGTTGGCTATTAAAGCAGCTACTGATGCAGAAACAAGGAAAAAACTCTTGATACTTATCCTTGCTCCTATACTATCTGTTTTGCTCATTGTTACAATGCTCTTTTATATTCTTACCAATCCACTGGAATTTCTAGGGCAGTTCTTTGACGGCGATTCCTTGATTCAGGTAGAACAACTTCAAAATGATTTTGGAATGTATCAAAGTATATTGGAGACTGATGCAGATTATGTTGAAAGCTATGGACAAAGTTTTGAGGGAGTAACTATATCCAATGAAGGTGAAACCCCAGTTGTTTATTATAATCAGCTTGATAGTAGATGGGCGGATAAGCCCTATGGAACAGATGATATTGGGGGATATGCGTGTGGTCCGACTTCAATGGCTATGGTTGCATCAAGTCTCACAGACACTGCAATAGATCCTATCCAAATGGCAAAATGGGCATATGAAAAGGGCTATTGGTGCGAGAATAGTGGTTCGTATCATACATTAATTCCGGGAGCTGCAAAAGCTTTTGGATTGAATGTCTGTGGATGTTCAACGAGTGAATCCCAACGAATTGTAGATGCTTTATCATCAGGCAAGCTTGTAGTTGCTATTATGTCAAAAGGCCATTTTACTTCAAGTGGACATTTTATTGTACTTAGAGGAGTAACAAAAGAAGGAAAGATGCTTGTTGCAGATCCGGCAAGTAATAAAAGAAGTAAAGAGGAATGGGATTTATCAATCATATTGAATGAAGCAAGTAAGCATGCAGGTGCAGGTGGACCATTCTGGATAATCGAAAGGGTAGTGTTAACTAACCTATGAAAAACTAAGGATCAAAAATCACATTTGAGTTGAACCTTGAAAAGTGAAAAGTATACCTAAAGAATGGAAGACCTTGGGACTCTGTCCCAATCCCTGTCAGGGGAAATACGCATTCCCCCTGAACCCCCGCTTGAATGGGGCGTTGCCCCAAACCCCATCCTCGCCGGAAGGCAGGCGGTCTGTTGCACAGACCACCAAGCCAAGAGGATTTGGGTGTAGTGTAGATATCAAGGGTCTCCGGCTGTGCCTTCGATGAACGAGCAAAAACCGCTCGCCCTTGACATCGTCAGAGTTTAGCTGTACAAGACGAGAGTTCAGTCTGTTTTGAAACAATAAGGCACTGAGAAAGTTCAATTAGCTTCTGCCACTTAGCTGGCATGTTGGGCAAGGATTCTAATTCAGGGATTGGGTTGAGTGGTTGCCAGTAGGAGTAAGGATGCGGTCTTAAGAAATTGTAATATGCTACAAACAATGAAACGTGAGTGTTTGAGCCTTCACTACTTCCATAGCCATTGGTGACTTGATAGGAGAACTTAAAGGTTCGGTTAAGACGCTCGATAATTTGCTTAAGCCAGCGGTATTCTGTTGAAACAGGATCATCGTTTGTAAGCCCGATTACTTGGATTAGATCAAAATCCATTCCTTTTTCGGCAAACAACTGTTGGGCAAGTTTGTAGGTAGTATATCCATCGGCAGCTAATTTTAAGGCTTTGCCCGGGAATTCTTTAAATTTTTCAAAAGCCATTCGCATGGATAAAACACAAGGACCTATGTCACGGGTATCAGAAATTTGGTAACCAAGGATTGATTTTTTTATAGCATCCATGACAAACCAAACATAATGGCGAACACCTTTAACCTTTGTATAGGTTTCATCAGCTGCAAGATGATTAGAAGGCTTGTAATCAAAATTATCAACAAACGGTTTTACTGTGTAAGCAGCGGTTTTAGCGTATTTACTAACAGTAACATGAGAAATTTTAACACCGTGAATGTCATAGAGAGCTTGTGCAGTTTTACGGCTTGAAAGCCCCAGATTTACATGATAAGTGAGACAAAGTCCCATTACATGGGGAGAGAAATTCCTGAAGTTTAACGAAAATAGTTTATCAGAAATTGAGCTTAAATCGATCTTAAAAAAGTCTAGTGTAAATTCACGGTAAATGTAATGGAGTTTGAATTTTGATTTTTCTTCTTCATACTCCTTCAAGTCTTCAGGAGAAAGGGCTTTTAGGTTTTTGAGATAGAAAGAACACTTTTTATTTATGCATTTGTGAATATTAAAATGCTTACGTGTTTTTTTCTGCTCAAGAGTATGTCCGCAGTAGGGACAAATAAAGACAACAGGTTTAAACTCATTTTTATTCTTACTGAAGTGTAGATTGCAGACTTTACAGCATATTTGACCTCTTCCACCGGTATTGTCATAGAGGTATGTATGCGGAGCACCGCAACGAGGGCAAGTAAAACTTTCAGGAACAGGGTTTTTACCTCGGGACTTAATGGGTTTGAGTTCTTTACCTTTGGTGCTTTTGTGTTCATTAAGAAGCTTTTTATAATCCAGACGATCAAAATGTTTGATTATCGGCAACTTATCTACAGAATATTTGTTATACTTGGGGCTTGTATTATCGTACTTTTGGGAATTTAAAGGTATATTTTTCGCAATATATAAAAGCAATTTTTCGATTTGTAAAATTAAAAATTGATTATATGCAATTAAAACTGTTATAATTGAACTCACAATGACACTTTCCTTTCTGTGATTGATGGTGTGAGAATCTCAATTATATCAGAAAAGAGGGGGTCATTGTTTTTTTCTTAAAAAATTCTTGAAACCCTTGTATAAAAGCATATTCAATATAAACTAAGTGTACTTTAATTTACACTAACATCGAAAGCAAGGGGGGCTCAAAATGAATAGAAAAATCATGATTGAATTGATTATATATGCAGTTGTTGTTATTGTGGGACTTATTTTACTTTTTACCTCAAATACAAATACACACAATAAAAAGAACGATTTACATAATGGAGGTGCAGCACATGCTATTATATCTGTCCAGTAGCGGAAAGAGTGAGATTTTAGACTTTTTGGAGGTAGAAAATGAGCAGGAATCGGATTTACTGGTAAAAAAACTGGTGGGCAGGTTTTCGTTAAAACAATTTGTAGTGAAGGATATGAGAAACTATCATAACTATAAATACTTTATGGTTGATATAGCTTGTATTGAAGATGCTCTAGAAGATTTTATAATTGCAGTCCAGTCTTTTCAAATGATGTTTAATAGCCGTATTATAGTGGTTTTATCAGGCACAAATGAAAAAATATATATTGAAAAGCTACTGGAAATGAAAGTAACTGACATTATAACAGCTGTTTCTGCTGAAGAGCTAAAAGATGAGATTAGAGAATGCTTGAGTAAAGATGGTATGCAAAGATATAAGCAATTTGTACAACCTGAAAAGCATGAAATTATAAAGCCAATTGATAACAAACCGGATGAGATAGAGATACCCAAATATAAGTGGAAAGCTCAAAATGTAAAAATTGCAATCGCAGGAGCCGACCGAAGAAGTGGTGTAACAGTAACGGCTTTTAACTTTGCAAACTGGTTGGTAGCCCGTGGAGCCACAGTTTGCTATGTTGAAATGAACATGAATAGGGATTTACATTACCTGATTGAGAGATACACCTATGAAAAAGTAGGGGAACATTATCCGATAGGTGATGTGGATTGCTTTTTGATTAATGAAGTTGATAAGGAATATAACTTCATTATCTATGATTGTGGTGTTTTGAAAGAGATGACAAGCACTTTTAAAAATGCAGATAAAAGGCTAGTTTGTGGAAGTCTTCTGCCTTATGAGGAAAAGAACTACTCGAAACTATTAAAATTATGTGGAAATTTAACGGTTAATAAAATAGGTCTGTGTGTGCCCAAAGAGTTTCAAGAAGATTGCAGAACAACCTTTGGAGAAGAGTTGTTGATTGCGGAAGCTTCACATGATTTGTTTAGTGATAATGTAAATGGGCATATCTATCAGCCTATTATTGAGGAGTTTATTTTAATGGATAAAAGTGGCTAGGGAGATGAAAATCTCCCTGATACACTAACGAGGAGGATATCATGGCAAAAATTGAATTTATGACAAATGCTTTTCAATCAGATTTGAAACCAAGGGCAAGGCTTGTTCTTAATTGTCTTGCTCTTCATTGCAATAAAGACGGTCAATGCTTTCCTTCAATTAGGACAATAGCAAGAGAATGTGGATATAGTGTCAATACTGTGAAGCGAGCATTGGATGATTTGGTTAAGGCTGGGTTTGTTGTTAATGAAGCCAGGTTTGATAAGGAGCGTAAACATGGGGGACAGACTTCAAATTTATATACGTTGAATATTGTGGAGCCAAAGAAAGAGGAAAAACAGGAAGTCAGTGAGGAGAAGGGCAAAAATAACAAGAAGGAAGGTAGTTTGGAAAAGGCTGCAGATAAAAAAGGTTGTGAAAATGTTGAGCTGGGGGAATCTCATTTGTGTAAGGGTGATCTTTGTGAGATTAACAGAGGAGAAAAAGGATACAGCAGTTATGAATTTACATGGGCTGGGGAGCAGCCCAAAGGTGCATCCCCTTGAAATGTACAGTTGAAATAAAAATAATACTTATGAGAAAAAAGTATTATTAAAAAAATATAAAATATGTTTATCGCTATGATATTTTAAGTGCTCTTTGCCTTAATTGAAAATAAATTTCCATAGCGTTGGGTCATTTCTGAACGCATTTATAAAAATGTTTATTGTACTTTGTTTTCTTTGTGTAGCCCTCTCAAATTTAAAATAGGGAGAATAACAATAAAGAAGTACACGGTAAAAGTATGAATGAACATTTTGCCATGGGATAATTTACAGCTAAACCCTACAATACAGATGTAGTAAGCTATTGTTCATAGAGAATAATATAAGTGAGGTTAATACTATGAACAGGAAGCAATTATATATGGGAAGTTTTTTTGATCACTTTATGATAATATATGATCCCAGACAAGATGGGAAAGTTCAGCATAAATTAATGGATATTTTGTTCATTGCTGTAGCAGCAACAGTATGTAGGTGTGATGAGTGGGCTGAAATGGAAGATTGGGCAATTGCAAAAGAGGAATGGCTGAGGCAATATATAGAGTTGCCAAATGGAATCCCCTCTTGGTATACGATAGAGCGGGTACTCGATGTTATTGACCCTAAACAGTTTGAGAAGTGTTTTAGTGAGTGGATGAAGGAAATTACTCAAATTGATAAGGGTACTGTAGTCGCGATTGATGGTAAGACAATGAGAGGGACTGCAGAGAAAAGCTCTGGAAAGAAAGCTGTTCACATTGTAAGTGCATGGTGCAGTAGTAATTGTACTAGGACAAGTGAAAACAGATGAAAAGAGTAATGAGATTACCGCAATACCTGAACTTTTAGATATGCTCTTTATCAAAGGTGCTATTGTAACTATTGATGCAATGGGATGCCAGAAAGATATTGCAAGAAAAATTGTAAAAGAAAAGAAAGCTGACTATGTATTATCCCTTAAAGATAACCATGAGATTCTAAAGGGAGAAGTAGAAGAGTACTTTAAAGATGCAGAGAAAGATATTTTTAAGGATGAAAAAATTTTGAAATACAGTACCCTGGAAAAAGGGCATGGGCGAATTGAAGAACGCTCGTATTATTATTCTACAGATATCAAGTGGATGGATGCAAAAAAGGATTGGGAAAAGCTTTCAGGTATTGGGATGGTAATACGCAGGTGTGAAATAAATGGTAAAAAAACAGAGGAAAGAGCCTATCATATCGCAAGTGTAAAAACAGCAGAAGATTATGCTAGAGGAGTACGGTTACATTGGGGAATTGAGAGTACACACTGGAGCCTTGACGTTACTTTTAGGGAGGATAACACTAGGACAAGAACGGGGTGTGCACCGCAGAATCTAGCCTTGCTAAAAAGGTTAGTTCTTAACATGGTTAAAAAAGATCAGGAAAGGTATCCTAAAAGAAGCCTGAAGAGAAGGAGATTTTTAGCTTCTCTATATGATGATTACCTTGAATATATATTTTCAATAAATTTTAGATAAAAGAAAAGTGTATAGGCTACTGGGTATATCCTTAACCGGACTACCTGGTTAATATAGCGGTAAATGGTATAGGGACATTCCGGGCGTTTCCAGTACCACATCATAGCAATACCGGAATTCATTTCTTACAATGACCATCCTGCCTTCATTGTTGTTGCATAAAAAATTTTAATAAAAATCAACTGTAATATTTACCTGTAAAAATGTGAAAGCCCCTCTGTTAATATGAAGTGGGTTGACCGACAAGCAACCACAATAATTAACTAAGGAG
>JAEYYB010000049.1 GCA_023430975.1 Bacillota bacterium
AAAGTGAGGTCCAGTCACCATGTATATCTACATTCCTATTGAATTACTTGAAATATTATTGCACTTTGAAAGATTTTTTTCAAAGAGAATATTTGGATATTTTGTCGGTTTTGTATGGAGTCTACTATCTATGCATGGTAGGAAGGTTGTAACCAAAATAAAAAGGAATAGTTTTTTCATAAGTAAGAGTGTATCAAGCTGGGAAAGGTTTGTAGGAGAATACGTATGGAATCATCTTGAACTCACAAAATGTATGTTGAAGCTTCTATTGAAGAAGTACATCAGCAACTATATTATACACGGAAAGCTGCTAATGGCAGTAGATACAACATTGACCGCAAAAAACACAGACAAAATGTTTGGAGTACAGAAATGGAATAATCATAGTGGTAATGCGGATGCTGGACAATATGTAAGCGGACACCACTGGGGACTTTTGGGTCTTATAGGGAAATTTCTTGATACAAGGTATATATGTTTTCCGTTGCTAATGAGAATAATAACTGGAAAAGCAGCGGATTGGCAATGGATATGTAGCGAAAAAGGTAACGAAAGGATGACATTTTGGGACGTAGTGCATGCTATGATTTTGGAAATAAATCAGTGGATTGGGTATGAGGTAAGAATAGTTGTAGATGCCTATTTTAGCAATAATAGCTTTATCGCTCCACTTATGGAAAAAAGGATTGCAGTAATCACAAGATTAAGAGGAAATGCTGTTGCAAATCTTGATATTGAGAAACCTTCAATACGAAAAAGAGGAAGACCCAGGAAGAAGGGCGAGAAAATAAAGGTGTATGATATTAAGAAGATAGTTGAAGTACAAGAAGTAGAAGTGCTACTATATGGCAAAAAGCAAAAGGTTGAGGTATATGTAAAAGACCTGATAATGCTTGATTTACCACAGAAAGTAAGAACTGTATTGGTAAAATCGTCAAGAGGGTTAATCGCACTTATAAGTACTGACTTAACATTGGGAGCAAAAGAAATAATAGAAATTTATGGGTCCAGGTTTTCAATAGAAATATGTATTAGGGATATGAAAAGCAACCTGGGGCTTGAGGACTACCAGTTTCAAAGTTTTTATGCAATATTGAGGTACGTTCATCTTGTAATGACAGCTTACAATATTGGCAAAATTCTGCTATTGGATGCTGCTAAACTAAAATGGTTAAAAATTGATGAAGAAACTGATAAAAACTGGGTATCAGGTCTAAGCTTTAACTTGTTAAAATATGGACTTAGGAAGTATGCGTTGGAAAAGATTGTTTTAGGGGATTCCGCAGAATACTGGGATTCTCTTAAAAAAACTGGAGTCAAAGAAGCCCTGCTTGACTTTGCTGCCTAACAGGGCTGGAAAAAATCTAAATTTGTGCGAAAGCATAGATAAATAATAATTAGATAAAATATTTGATAAAATATATAATAAAACGTAAACAAAAAAATCTTACAATTTTAATTGTGGACTTTTGTTATGATTTGTTATAAAATAATTTTGATCTATTAATTAACAAAATATAGAGAAATATAGGTCACAATTACAAAAGATACTAATTATTTCAATTGTTTTATTTTTACTGGGACACAGGGTAGCATATGGATGATTGCAAATTTGTCATGAGATTTTATTATAAAAAGTATATTGATTTTATTGCAAGAAGATTATTTTACATAGTAATTTCCCTTTTTTGGGGTAATCGGATTCAAAATGCTTCTCTGGAAAAAAACCTCTCTTACTGTTCCGGAAAAATTAAATTTTATAGAAACAAAGGAAGTGATATATCCGGATACAAGTTTATCGACAAGCACGATGTAAAGGATAGTTACGAGGATTTCATTAATAATAAATATATAATTAAATTTAAAAGCTCGACGGCGGGTACATCAGGTACACCATTTTCCTTCTTTAGGGATTTAAGATGTATATTTGCCGAACAGTATTTTCAGAACTTATACTTTGGATGGAAGAATAAGTACAAAGTTGTGTTCAGAGGGGAAAGAATTTTTAGACCCGGATCCAATCCTCGTAAGATTTATAAGTGCATCCCATTTATCAGAGAAATGTATATCTCAGCATATCATATCAGTGATGATGGGCTTGATCAGGTCGTTAAAGAGCTATCGGGTATTAAGAATAAATGCTTGTGGGCGTATCCGTCAACAGCATATATTTTTGCACAGTACTGTATAAAAAATCAAAAAGATTTATCTTTTGATTTTGTAGCGACTTCATCGGAAATGCTTTTTGACTGGCAGATAGAAGTTATAGAAAGAGCATTCAAATGCCAGGTTAAAGATTGGTATGGCCAGGCTGAAAGAGTGGCTGCATTGTATAGATGTCCAAATGGTAATTACCATGACGTTCCAAATTATTCCCATATTGAGTTCTGCATATGTCAAGGCAGGCTTTATGAGATTGCAGGTACACAATATCATAACAGAATTATGCCACTCGTAAGGTATAATACACATGATCTCGCGGAGCTTAACGAAACTGATTGCCCATGCGGTAAAAAGGGGATCAATGTAAAGGTTATTCATGGGCGAATAGGTGACTTTATTGATACAGGAACTGAAGTTAAAACAGCAACTGGCTTATACTGTTCATTTTTCAAGGATGCAAGAAGGATAAAAGAGGCACAGATTTGCATTAATCAAGAAAATAAAGTACTTATTAAAATTGTTAGGGAAAATAGTTTTAATGAAGAAGATGAAGAATTACTAATTAAAACAATTAACAGCCATTTGCCGGAAGGAATGTTTACAATACAATACGTATCTTGCCTGGAGAGGAATTCCAGCGGAAAGCTTAATTATGTAGTACATAAATAAATTTTTACATATAAATTTTTATATGAAACCGACTAATATTTAAACTAAATTTTCTGCATTAATATATTTTATTTTCTATGGGGGTGTATCAATTGAATATAAGTGTATTTGGACTCGGCTATGTTGGGGTAGTTACTATTGCTTATCTTACCTCAAGAGGCCATAATGTGGTTGGAGTTGATGTAAGCGAATTAAAGGTCAAAATGTTAAATGAAGGGACTTGTCCGATAGTAGAGAAGGATGTTCCCGAAATGCTTAAAGATGCAAAGAATAAAGGACTTATATCAGCTACTGTTAACGCAGCAGAAGCTATCGGTAAAACAGAGCTGTCTATTATATGTGTCGGTACTCCAAGTGAGTCAAATGGTAACCTGGATACAAAATTTCTAAGAAGTGCTTGTGAGGAAGCTGGAAAAAGTATAAGAGACAAGGTTGGTCCGCATATATTTGTGTTTAGAAGTACAATGTTGCCGGGGACAATGAGAAATATAATAATACCAATACTTGAGAGCTTCTCAGAGAAAAAACAAAACGAAGGCTTTTATGTAGTTTTCAACCCCGAGTTTCTCAGGGAATCAACAGCGGTTTTCGACTTTTATAATCCTCCCAAAACAGTTGTCGGTTCCGATTCGGAGGAAGTAGCGGAAAAGGTGCTTTCTCTTTATGAAGGGCTTCCGGGGCCTATGATTAAGACAAAGATTGAAGTGGCAGAGATGGTAAAGTATGTTGATAATAATTTCCATGCCTTGAAAATTACTTTTGCCAATGAAATAGGTCATATTTGTAAAACCATTGGACTTGATAGCCATGAGGTTATGAACATATTTATGCAAGATACCAAGCTAAATATATCTACTTATTATTTAAAACCGGGTTTTGCTTTCGGCGGTTCATGTCTTCCGAAGGATTTAAGAGCTATGAATTATCTTGCCAGGACTCTTGACCTGGATTTACCGCTATTAAACTCTTTGCTTCCAAGCAATCGCAACCAAATACAATCTGCAATCAAGCGGATAATTTCAAAAGGTAAAAATAAGATAGGCATTGCCGGATTCAGCTTTAAAGAGGGTACTGACGACTTGAGAGAAAGTCCAATGATTGACATAATTGAAGCCTTAATAGGGAAAGGTTATGATTTGAAACTTTATGACAGGAATGTATATGTTGCAAAGCTGATTGGTGCAAATAAGGATTACATAGAAAACCATATTCCTCATATTTCATCTCTGATGGTGGATTCTTTGGATGAGCTTTTAGAGGACAGAGAGCTTATTATAATCGGAAATAAGGATCCTGAATTTATCAGAATTATTAAAGAGACTAGAGATGATCAAATTATTTTTGACCTGGTTAGAATGGGGGACAAGGTGTATGATAGAGCAAACTACGAAGGTATTTGCTGGTAAAAAAGTACTTATTATAGTTGAAAACTTACCATGCCCTTTTGACAGAAGAGTGTGGCAAGAGGCTACTACACTGAGGAATTATGGAGCAAAGGTGTCAATAATTTGCCCTACTGGAAAAGGCTATGAGAAAAAGTTTGAAATAATTGATGATATAGCAATTTACAGGCATAAATTAGTATGTGAGGCTGATGGAGCTCTAGGCTATCTTCTGGAATATGGAAGTGCTCTTTTCTGGGAATTTGTTCTTTCAGTGAGATGCCTTTTTGCAAGAGGGTTTGATGTTATACATGCATGTAATCCTCCAGACCTTATTTACCTTGTTGCCAGGCCGTTTAAACTTTTGGGTAAAAAGTTTGTTTTTGACCACCATGACATCAATCCGGAATTATATTTCGCCAAATTCAATAGAAAGGACTTTTTTTATAAGTTAATGCTCTACTTGGAAAAAAGGACCTTTAAATGTGCGGGAGTTTCAATTGCTACCAACAATAGCTATAGGGATATTGCCATACAAAGGGGTGGTAAAAAGCCTGAAGATGTTTTTGTGGTTAGAAGCGGACCAAGTCTTCAAAGACTGAAAATCATACCTCCTGTAGACGAATTGAAAAAAGGCTGTAAATACATGGTGGGCTATGTTGGTGTTATAGGAAAACAGGAAGGGTTAAACTATCTCGTAGATGCCGCTGATCATATAATAAATGTTAAAAAAAGAAAAGATGTTCACTTTGCATGTGTCGGAGGAGGAACAGAGCTTTCAAATATCAAGCAATATGTAAGGGAAAAATGTCTGGAAAAGTACTTTACATTTACAGACAGGGTTTCTGATCAAGTTCTTTTAGAATACCTTAATACGGCAGATGTTTGTGTCAACCCTGATGAATATAATGAAATGAATGACAAATCCACTATGAATAAGGTAATGGAATATATGTCGTTAGGAAAACCCATAGTGCAGTTTGATCTTACCGAAGGCAAATATTCAGCTGCAGCCGCATCCCTTTATGCAAAGAGAAATGATGCTGTTGATATGGCAGAGAAAATATTGGTGCTTCTTGATGATGAAGAACTCAGGAAGAAAATGGGGAAGACAGGCAGAGATAGAATAGAAAAGGAATTGAATTGGGAAATAGAAAAACATAACTTAATAAGGGCGTATAAAAAAGTTTTCTCTATTGACTAGGAATTATATCATATATAAAAGAGAGAAAATCGTAAAAATGCCATGATGAGGTATCATATACTCGTCATGGCATTTATTTCTACATTTTTAAGCTAGCAATTTCACACTTTGATAGACCGGTAAATTTTTCTATCATATTTTCATCCATTCCCTCTTGAAGCATCTTTTTTGCTACTTCGAGGCTTCTTCTCTTTTCACCTTGTTGTAATCCTTGCTGTAATCCTTGCTGTAATCCTTGCTGCAATCCTTGTTGTAATCCTTCTTCTCTTGCACCTGTGATCCTTGTTATTTCATCATGAATTGCCTTTTCTCGTAACTCATAATATCTTCTTATTTCATCATTAGTTCCCAGGTATTCCAGTACTTTTTGTGCTTTTTCTATCGCTGGTTCAGCTTTCATAGCCATATCCAACACCTCCTTGGGGGAATCTTCCAAAAATAACAGCCATCTATCCAAAGGCTTGCTCATATCCGGTTGTATTTTTCTAAACTTGGGAAGCTCTATGAATCTTATTTCCAATACATCTGTCAGCTTATAATCCTTATTTCTATCTTCCCACAAATGAAATACACTATGATAATTTTCTACTCTAACATATTCAAAATCAAGTATATTTATGGTTATCGTCTTTTTTAAATCATTAAATGCTTGACCTTCACTAAGTTGTTCGGTGAAAAGCTTTGACCAATAAAACAATGTTCTTTTATCCATATTATATTGGTTAACAATCTGAATTTCTATATTTATTTGTATGCCTGATATCGTTTGGGCTCTTATGTCAAGTATACCCAGTTTATCATCCGGTCTATCCTTTTCAAGCCTTGTATTATCGATTATTTCAATGTCAGTAAGCATACTGTCATTTTCAAGCATCAATACTGCGTTTAAAAAACTTATGAGGATTTCTTTATTTTCCTGTCTGCCAAATATCCTCTGGAATACAAAATCGTTTTTAGCTTTAAGCCTATACAACTTACATCACCTCACCTCGATTATACCATATTTAAAGTATTAGCATAAAGATTATTCAAAAAATCAAAGGAATTATGGCGTGATAGACCATAATTCCCTAGGCACCAATCAATGTTGACAAAAACGCAAGAGTTCTTGTTCAAATCTGGGTTACAGTTATATTGTCAAGGTTTACCGTGCCGCCGTCATCATCATCTCTCTGGAGGGAGATGGTATTGATGCCTTCATTTAGATAAAGTGCTTCATAATCATCTTCCCAGGTATCCCAATTAGAAAGCCTGGTAAAAAACGTTTGCTTTATTTTAATACCGTTAACATATATACTAAGAGATTTTTTAGCTTCGCTGGCATTGGAATAACGAATGTGTATTGTATAATTCCCAGCTTGTGGTGCAATTACAGTGAACAAAGCCTTTGCACCAACATTTCCATATCCACATATAAAGCCGCTGCCCGAATAACCTGTGTGATCATATGCAACCCTTGCACTTCCTGAAAGTATAGCATCTTCTGCTTCATATTTTTTAGTAAATACAGGCGGTGGAGTATTTGTAGGGGTTAATGTCGGAGTTTTAGTAGGTGTTGAAGTTGGTGTGTTAGTCGCAGTTGGGGTAGGAGTTTTAGTAGGTGTTGAAGTTGGTGTTCTGGTCGAAGTTGGAGTAGGAGTTGATGTTGGTGTAAAGGTCGGTGTTTTGGTTGGGGTTGGCGTGCTGATACTAGTAATAGCTACATAATCAATATTAACTGAGCCTCCGTCTGATGGAGTTCTCTTTAGGATAATTGAATTTTTTCCTGATCTCAAATTAACAATAAGTGATTTGTAGGACCATGTGCTCCAATTTGCGGTCCTGGTAAAGTTAATACTCTTTATAAAAGCATTGGATATATATAGACTAAGAGTTTTATTGGCTTCACTTGCATTGGAATACCTGACAGTTAGTTCATATTGTCCTGAGCGTTTAACATTTATTGAGAAAGTGGCAGCTGCACCAACATTTCCATACCCACAGACAAAACCTGTTCCCGAATAGCCTGAATGATCGTTTGCAACCCGTGCATTTCCAGTAAGTACAGCCTTTTCTGCTTCATATATTAGAGATGGTGTTACTATCGGGGTGGAAGTAGCAGTTGGCGTGTGGGCAGGTGCAGCGGTTGGAGTACGGGTAATAGTGGGTGTTGGAGTATTTGTAGCAGTAGAAGTAGAAGTGGCAGTAGGAGTAGGAGTAGAAGTAAGGGTAGAAGTAGGAGTAGAAGTAGGAGTAGAAGTAGCAGTTGCAGTATAAGTAGGAGTATTTGGAGCTGTAATGGTCGGTGTGGCACTTACAATTTCGGAAGAAATATTGATAGTGCTAACAGGATATCTTCCATCAGCTCTTTTTCCTGCAATTGCAAGGTCAATACCAGGTTTTCCGGTTTCGGGATCAATTATTGCGGCACAAATAGTGTAATTTCCATCAGGAACATTTGCAGGTATTGGAAGGATGCTTTCAAATGTTTTAGTCCCAGGCATCCACGTACGGATATTTTCAGGGGTTTGATATTTCGCAACAATATTTCCATTGCTGTCGGCTAGTGACAATTCCAAAGGCCATCTGAAGTAAAATGGAGCAACACCTTTATTTGCCCAGGTCATGCTCAGTGAAAGTAAGGAACCTGCAGCAGCAGTGCCCTGGTGAGAGATGCTGGTTGGGACGAATCTGTAGCCCATTGAAGCCATAACCTTGTCTATATTTTTCTGAAGTGGATCCCCAACTTCCAGGTGTACAGGGCAGCATGTACCTAGCCAGCTGATATGGTTTTCCTTAAGCTGTCTCAACGTCTCAGGCATTGCAGAGTCTTGAAGGAATTGGGTTCCCGGATAGTAACCGAATTCACCGCCTGCGGGAGCATTCAGCCAAAATTCCGGCATTGTAGGATGGGTATAACCTGGATTGTATGAATCCTGGTGTCCATTATAGATCCAGTCAAGAAACCATCTTTGAGTCTGGTTATAGTCACCGAAGCAGTTATTGAAAAGCCCCATCTTGTTGTCTTTTCCCACCTGTGATGGATATCTCATTGCAAGGGGTTTATCAGTAAAATAATCTGCATAGTGTTGGGCGTATTGATCTGAATACTGGATAGGAGGAAATATTCCTGCAGGCTGATTAACATTTTCAATATAGGTTGTGTGCCATTCGCCCCAATGACCGCAGCTTCCTACTAGAATCATGAATACCCTGGGGTCTTTATTATAACGGGCTGCAAAGGCCTGGATTAGTTTTTTGTGATAGGATATTAGAATTGGGTTTTTATAGTTGGGACTAAAGCCCATTTTTGTGTTCTCGTTTTGGTAATTATACCAGGTACCGTCTCCGCCAATCTCATTATAAAGCCAATCTGGAATATTCGTGTGTTTAAAATTATCAGGGTAATCCATATTTAACTGAAGAATAATCTTAACACCCTTTGAGTTCCAATAGTCAAACTGGTTATGCGTTTCGACAGAGGCAAAATCAAAGGTGCCTTTTTCTGGTTCAAGCTCTCTCCATGTAATAGAAGCATAAACGAGCTTGAATGGCTGCTTTGAGTAATAGTTACCGGTATGTGCCCATGGAACCCATCCCATATATGGGTTGTAGAGTACATCGGATATTTCCTGAGGTGTAGATGTTATTAACTCAGAAGAGGAATAAGATGTAGTTAATGTAGTCGATAATGAACAATTGAGGAAAGACGAAATAAAAAGGGTCAGAAATAGCAGCAAAAATAGTTTCTTAACATAACAAAACATAATGCACCTCCTGTGCACACGATGGTTGATGGGGATAATCAAGAAAGGAATACTTCATAATATTATTCTATGTTAAGCAGGATATTTTTGCTATAAGCATGAAGTCTTATTTTAGGTAGGTATATTTACTTATTTATTATTTGTTCCGCCAAATGTAAGATTAATGACACTTTTAATATAGGTACCGACTACTCATCATATTTATACTTTTAAATAAAAAAAGGAACAAGGATTTTATTACGCCTTGTTCCAAATTTCAAAAAATAAGGATAGCTGTTACAAAATATTATCAGGCTGATTCCAACCTGCCATAAACATCATCAAACCTTACAATATCATCTTCACCAACATAATCACCGTTTTGTACTTCAATAATAGTAAGAATCTCATCGCTTTTGTTCATTAATCTATGTTTTGTTCCTTTAGGAACGTAAATGCTCTCATTTTTATGTATTACCCGCTCATCATCACAGCCTATTATTACGGTAGCTTGCCCGCTGGTAACTACCCAATGCTCGCTGCGATGGTTGTGAAGCTGCAAGCTTAATACCTGACCGGGATTTACCGTTATAAGCTTGACCTTGAACATTTCGCCTTGGCTTAGGACAGTGTATGACCCCCATGGTCTATGGGTGGTAGTGTGTTCATGAGCTTCGCTTCTGTCCTTTAAGGATTCGTAAACCTCCTTAACCCTTTGCGATTCACCTTTCTTTGCCACCATAATAACATCATCGGTTTCTATTACTATGGTATCCTCAAGCCCCACAGCAGCAACCAGCCTTTGGTTGGACATAAGCAATGAATTTTTACAATCAATTGATTTACAATCCCCAAGCTGTACATTTCCGTCAGGATCTTTATCCATGTAGTCATAAAGTGAATCCCACGAACCTACATCATTCCAATAAATGTCCAAGGGAACTGTGACAATTTTTGAGGATTTCTCTGCTACTGCATAGTCAATTGATATGCTTTTAAGCTTATCAAAATCTTTTATAAAAAGCTCATAGCTTTTGGTTGAAAGGTATTCGTATAGCTGTACATGATGCTGCTTAAGCTCTTCTAAAAAGGTACTCAGTGTAAATGAATACATACCTGCGTTCCAATAGTAGCCGCCCATTTCAAGATACTCAATTGCTTTATCAATACTGGGTTTTTCTACAAAAGATTCAACTGTAAAACCGTTTTTATAACTTTCAGAAGCTTTAATATATCCATATCCGGTTTCCGGCTTAGTTGGTTTAATTCCGATAGTGACAATTTTGCCGTCACGGGTGTATTCCATGCATTCCAAAACCTTCTGAGCAAACTCTTCTTCCGGGTCTATCAAGTGGTCTGCTGGTGCTATGAAAAACTGTTCTTTACCGGTAGAGGAAAACTTATCCATACAATACTTTACTGCAAGTGCTATTGCCGGTGCAGTATTCCTGGGACATGGCTCTGAAATTATGTGACATTCCTCGGCGTTGCATTTAGCCAATTCCTCTTTAATATGAAACATATACTTTTGGTTCGATACAATAAGTATATCCTTTGGCTCAACGATCAGCCTGTACCTGTTTATGGTTTTTCCCAATAAAGATATGTCTGAATCAATACTTAAAAACTGCTTAGGAAAATTTGACCTGGATAACGGGTATAAACGAGTACCCCCGCCTCCTGCGAGAATAATTATTTTCATATAAACCTCCCCTGAAATTAAAATACAAAATCTTCTTTAATAACCATTTGTTTGCATAATACGTAAATGCAGTTTATATATGCTGGTTATTTCTATTATTTCTATTATTTTCATAATGTGGTTGCGTTACAGTAATAATTATATATTTTTTTATTACTTAAATCAATAATTTTTCAAAAATTATACATATTTATTTACTTTTCTTTTTTCAGCATAATACATCAATAGTGCTCCAACGATGACACCGGATGAATCTATGAGGATATCAGTAAACTTTGCAGTCCTGTTAGGTACAAATAACTGATGGAATTCATCGGATGCAGAGTATAAAACAGCCGGTAATATTGAAAATGTCAACCTTCTATTTATGCTTAGCGATACACATTTAAGCATGCTGTAAAAGAGCATGGCAAGTATCATGTATTCAGTAAAATGAAGTAATTTTCTGAAAATCAGATTTAAAGAATCTAATACACTGCCGGTTAACTCATTACCCGTAAGGCTAAATAATTTCCCTACTACACGCCTTATCATCCCTTCTGATATTTCATTTGAAGTATAGCCGGTCTGATGTGAGAATAAGTAGATCACAATAAGGTATGCAGGTACAATAAGCAAGTAGAGTAAAAGTTTTCTCTTGTTTTTGATCATTATAAATTTGATTCCTTTCGTTACATATGTATAGCTGTTAAAATTACATTTTAAAGCAAACAAGCCATTATTATTATACTGAATACTTATTGTAAATTCAAACTTGTTTTTGTAAAGTTTATAAATTTCACTGGTAATTTTATGGAAATATTTCATATAAATATTGATTTTTTAAATTTCTTATAATATAATGTTGCAATAATACTAGATATATACAATTTAGTAATTTGTTTTACTTTTTCTTATCTTGGAGCAAATCTTTTATTGCTTATTAATTAAATCATTTCAGATTTAGGAGGGGAATTTTTAATGAGAAGAATTTTTGTTGGGGTATTTTTAGCAGTATTCTTGGTAAGCTCAGTATTTTTCAATGTTTCAAGTGCAGTTTCCTCTACTTCTGTTACATCAGAGGCACAAACTATAAAAGGTATTAATATCAAACAAATGAGCTTAAATCCTCTTAAGCTTAAGATTACGATAGACCCAAGCAGTGATGCTCTGTTGTATCAAGTTTGGGGACAAGACGCAAACGGATGGACACTTGTAAGTCCTTACAGTGAAAATTCTGTTGTTACCTGGAATCCAAAAGAGAAAAAGGATGGCATATATTATGTGCAGGTGAGGATTAAGGACAAAGCAACAGACAAGTTTCTTGATCAAAAGGTGGATATGATAACAGTTCATGATCCTAATGTATTGAGAATTGAAAAGGTAATAGCGGATACGGAAATTGACGGACAGGGAACTGTAGGAGAAAATATTAATGTAAAAGTAATTGCCAGCGGTACAAAGGATAAAGATATAAGATATAGTTTTACTGTAAAGCAAGGTAAAAAGTGGGTAGTAAGGCAGAACTTCACCAAGTCAAACTTGTTTGTTTGGAAGCCAAGTGATCCAGGTACATTTGTTTTACAAGTAGATATATTGGATATTAATGATGATACAGGAGAACAATGTGACACCATAGACAAGCCATTTGAAATAAAGGCGGATGATTATGTATATCCTGAATTTAAGAAACTGGATGTGTCACAAGTGGGCAAAGCGGGCAACCGCAAGATCGAGGCTGAAGGTGTTGAAAGAGGTGAGTATACGGATCAGTATATGTTTACCATAGGTGAACAGTATAGAACGCCTCAAATAGTCAATGGTTACAAAAACGGTAACAAGTATACATGGACTTCACCTAAGTCAGGTATATATGAAGTTTCAGCATATGTAAAAGACAGCTCATCATTAACATTTGATGATGCATTCCGTACAAGCACACACAGGGTAGTAACAGATGATGTAAAAGGTGTAAGCCTTGATTCAGTTGAGTTGAGCCATCCAGACAAAGTTCAGAATATCAATACTGAAATGACCTTTACAGCTAATGGAAAAGGTGGAAAGAGTCTTTTATATGCTTTCTACAGGCATGAAGCTAAAGGATATGTGGTTTTGCAGGATTATTCAACAAAGAATACATTCGATTGGAAACCTGTTAGTTCGGGACAATATACCATACTAGTAAGGGTAAAGGATATAAAGTCAGGATCTTATGAGGATGAAAGGAAATTTACATATACTATTGTAGATCCTTCAATTCCACAAGTATCAATAGAAGATGTCAAAATTGAAGGCGGCTTGAAGGTTGGCAAGGCTCAAAAAATCACTGTAAATGCTTCGGGAACTGATAAGCTTATGTACAGAATCGGATTGCAGCATGATAATTTCGACTGGATTCAATTGCAGGATTATTCACCGAGCAATACTTGTATATGGATACCAAAGCAGGCAAGAAATTATAAGATTATTGTGGGTGTAAAGGATGTAAGTTCGGGTGCCTATCTTACTTTATATACAAAGGAAGTCAGCGTTACAAAATAAAGAAATCTAAATTTGTACAATCTCAAGAACAAGACTTGCTTGTTCTTGAGATTGTTTGTTATCTGGGGGTATTGGAATAATATGCATAGAAAACTCAAAAAAATTATAATAGCATTATCTATTGTGCTGGCTGTAGTATTGGGTATTGCCGTGAAACTATATTTTGATTATAAAGCTGCAGATAAAAGGGCCATCCAAGCAAGTAGCTCATATATGGAAAAAAACAAGGAACTTTCAGGAAAAATTGACTCGGTTGATAAAAAGATTAATGAGCTTAACGAAAAGTATTATGAAGAAAAATTGTCCAAGCTTCTTGGTGAGGAGAAAATAATTGAATTGCAAAAGGCACAATGGAAGTACATATTAAAAGCAAATGAAACACCTTTTTCTGATAGTCATGTTTATATACGTTCGCGAGATATAGTTCTTACTTTGACAGAGAGCCAGAAGGAGGATAAGTTGCTTCCTTTATCAATGCATAATATGGGCAGCCTTGTGAGCGGTGATAACAAGGACAACTTTTTTGAGCATATGATTATCAAATCAGACATTCCCTATGAGAAGAAGATTCAGACATACAATAATTATACCAATGTTTTTTATTCGTTTAAAAATTTGTCTGTAGGTACAGTAATTACACTTGTACTTAGTGAACCTTTAAAAGAGAGGCTAAATCTTCATTTTGACAGATTAGAGATAATAGTCGACAAAATTGATGAAAATTCCAGTCCCAACATAAAGCAATAGTATTTAAGATCAAAGTTTATACATTAAATACAAAATATAGCATTATATTGGCTATTAGCTATTGACAAACAGTATATATGATTTTAAAATAGACTTGAGCAATATAAGGTTTATTTAGTAATACTATGGGTGTTAAATTCAATGTTTTCAACTATAGTATTACTTTATTTATGACAATTTATAAGTGGTGAATGGTGGCATGCAGTTGCATAATGTTGGCCAACATACTAAAAATCGATGTGAATGCTATTCTTAATCTATACAGTTTTGAAAAATGTAAGCGAGAATGTTCTTGGAATTTCTATTACATTGTATGTTTAATGATATTACAAAAATAGAATAAGTATTTTATAATGTTAACATGAACATATACTGGAAGTATGTATATTGTAGCAAACGGAAATTCTAATGCTTGATCTACAAGTGTAGGCGGTGAGGTGAACGAATGGGTAATACAAGGAAGATAGGCTTGCTTTCAGTTTATAATCATAACTATGGCAGTATTTTGCAGGCTTATGCAATGCAGCGTATTCTTATGGATATGGGGTTGGACGTGGAAATTATCCGATATAAAAAAACAAATATGTTTAAGCAAGCTCTGCGTCTTTTTAATATTCCTCTGCTGAAAGCGACCATAAGAATGAAATACAAGGATATGTACTGTAAACTTTGTAAGAAAGAAATTCATCAGAAGATACTAAAAACAAGGGAGTTAGCTTTTTCAGAGTTTGTTTCAACTCATATCAGATTCTCTAAGATTTATGCAGGAAGAATGGCACTAAAAAATGGTTGTAATAAATATGACACCTTTGTTCTTGGAAGTGATCAGGTATGGAATCCCATGAATTTAGGTAGTGATTTCTTCACAATGACTTTTATTCCAGACGATAAACCCAAAATTACTTATGCTTCAAGTTTTGGTGTTTCTGTAATTCCTATATATCAAAAGAATAAAACAAAAGCATATTTGAAAAGGATTAATTACATTTCGGTTAGGGAAATATCGGGACAGAAAATTGTAAAAGAATTGACAGGCAGAGATATACCTGTAGTAGTTGACCCGACAATTTTACTTTCAAGAGATGTATGGGACGCGGAAAAAGGAGAGCCTATTGTTAAGGAAAAATATATTATGTGTTATTTTATCAGCTCGAATCCTTTACATCGAGATTTTGCAAGGAGATTGGCATACAAAACAGGATGTAAGATTGTATCAGTTCCACATGTGGACGAATATGTAAAGGAAGATGTGGGTTTTGGAGATATTGTTCCAAAAGGAGTTGGGCCACTTCAATTTGTTAATCTTATAAGTAATGCTGATTACGTATGTACAGATTCCTTTCACGGTACAGTGTTTTCTATTTTGTATAATAAGACATTCTTTACATTTAACAGATATAGTGGAAATGGCAAGGATTCTACCAATTCTCGGTTACATTCAATTCTCAAACTTATAGGGTTGGAAAGTCGAATGTTTGATTCTGAAATGGAAATATATGAGGAGTTATTAACAACTATAAACTATGAAAAATCACATAAACAACTGGAAAGGTTAAGGACTGAGTCGATAAATTACCTAAACAATGCAATATATGGCCAGAGGTGAAGTGGATGATAGAAATAGAAGAAAAGAAAAAGTGTTGTGGTTGTACAGCTTGTGTATCTGTATGTCCGTCTAAGTGCATAGTTATGGAGAAAGACGATGAGGGATTTGATTATCCTCATGTCAATGTTGAAAAATGTACAATCTGTAATCTATGCGAAAGTGTATGTCCAGTACTTGATAGGTCAAAAGCATTACCATTTGTTGACATCAATAAATTTAGTTCTAAAGAAGATTTCACAAAGGCTGTTATTGATCAAACTCATGTGTTACCTGATGCTTATGTTGTGTTTCTTAAGGATGAAATGTTACGTAATGATAGTACAAGTGGGGGATATTTTACAGCAATTGCTAAAAATATTATTGCAAAAAATGGGTTGGTATATGGTGTTGAGGTTGATTATCATAAAAATATTATTCATTCCTCTGCCAGCACATGTGAAGAGTTTGGAAGATTTAGAGGATCAAAATATGTTCAGTCAGAACAATCAGGAATTTATTCGGATATCAGGGAAAACCTAAATTCAGATAAATGGGTCCTTTATACAGGTACACCATGTCAGGTGGAAGGTTTAAAATGCTACCTTGGAAAAGAATATGAAAAGCTGGTTACAGTTGATATTATTTGCCATGGTGTAGGTTCACCAAAGTATTGGAAAAAATATGTTGATTTCATGGAACAAAAATATGGTTCAGAGATTAGTAAAGTGAAGTTCAGGGAAAAGACTTATGGATATAATAGTCCTTGCATGGCTGTCTACTTTAAAAATGGTAAAAGCAGCCATAAAGGACACGATGATGATTTGTATTGGACTGCATTTTCAAAATTTTATATCTTCCGTCCGAGCTGTTATGACTGTGTTTTCAAGACCATAAACCATTCAGCTGATTTTTCAGTTGGAGATTTCTGGAATACTTCTGATTTAGATGAAAAATATCGAAATGCAAACGGATGTTCATTGATATTGGTTCATTCAACAAAGGCTCAAAAACTATTGGTAGAGATTTCAAATACCATTGAAATGGTTTCGATTGATTTGAATAAGGCACTGATTATTAACGGTGGTCCTATGCCTTCAAAGCTAATTACATCTTCGCCTGTTGTCGAAAAGCGGCAACAGTTTATGAAAGATATGAATGTATTACCACTAGATCTTTTAACGCAGAAATATATGCCATTGTCATGGAAACAACATTTAAAGTGTATGATTAAACCACTGCTGTATAAAATAGGACTTTTAAATATTGCAAAGCAGTTAAAAAAGTAAAAAGTATAGGGGATGAGGCCAATGCCAAAAGTTAGTGTTATTGTGCCGATATTCAAAGTTGAAGGATATATGGACAAATGTATTGACAGCATACTTGCCCAAACGCTTAAGGACCTGGAAATCATCCTTGTTGATGATGGATCACCGGATAGCTGTGGGCAGAGGTGTGATGAGTATAAGGAACTTGATTCTCGTATCAAGGTGATTCATAAGTCTAATGGCGGTTTGTCAGATGCCAGAAATGCTGGATTAGAGGTAGCTACAGGAGAATATATTGGTTTTGTAGATAGCGATGATTATATACATAAAGATATGTTTGAATTACTAGTAAATCTTTGTGAAAAGCATAATGCATTAATATCAGGTTGTGATTTAGCTTATGTATACGATGGAGTGGACAAGCAGATAACAGGAAGTAGTGGCGAAATCACTGTAATGACTGCACATGACTTTTTTAGAAAGATGCTGGATTTACAGGGGTTTTTGAGAACGAGTGTGTGGAATAAACTATATAAGGCAGAGTTATTTAAAAATGTACGATTTCCAGTAGGAAAGCTTTATGAAGATGTTGGAACGATGTACAAACTGATTTTTCAGACTGATAAAATTGTTTATGCTTCGATCCCTTGCTACTACTATCTTAAGCAGCGTGCAGGAGCTATAACAAGTGGGAAATACAGTGCCAAAGAAAATGATCGGCTTGAAATGAATGGGAATATGGTTGAATACATCAAGAAGAATCAACCTGAGCTTATTAACACAGTAATGGGATATCGGGCGGTAAATTGCCATTTATCTATAATAAATACTATGATAGAAGCTGAAGTAAGGGACGCCAAGATGATAAAGCTGCTACAAAAGGATATAAGAATGAATCTTAGTTCTATTATGAAATCAGAACAATCTGTCTTTAAAAAGATTCAAGTATTTGTGCTTGCCATTAGCTTCATATTGTATAAAGCTTTATTTCGTGTTCTTAAAGGGTGATAATAATGGATAAAATAAGTATAATTATTCCGGTTTATAATGCCTCAAGGTATTTGCACGAATGTATGAAAACTGTACTTAATCAGACATATTCCAATCTAGAAGTCATTCTTGTTGATGATGGATCTACCGATGGAAGCGGTGAGTTATGTGATAAATTTTCTACAGAAGACTCACGTATCAAGGTAATACATCAGAAAAATTCTGGTGTATCTGCAGCACGGAATGTAGGATTGAAGGTGGCATCTGGAGCATACATCGCTTTTATTGATGCAGACGATATAATCCATGCAGACATGTATGAAGTTATGATTAAAAAAGCTAAAGAATATAATGCAGATATGGTTGCTACAGGGGTGATTATTAAAAATTTAAATGGACAAGAGCAGCCAGAATATCCTTTAAGGACATCTATAAATGAAATGAATTGTGAAGTAGCCCTAGAAAAATTGTTGACAAAAAGACTGAATGTTGCTGTATATACAAAGTTGTTCAAAAGAGAGATAATAAATGAAGTGAAATTTCGAAATGATAAACGGTATTCAGAAGATAAATTCTTTGTTTTTGAAGCACTTTTACGGACTCGAAAAATTATTGAAATACCTGAATGTAAATATATATATATGAAAAGAGAAGATTCAGCTACTACATCATTGATCTCAAAGAAAAATTTTGATGCATTTGACTTGGCAGTTGAAACAGAACAGTATATAATGGCAAAATATCCAAATCTGGCTTTGGCTGCACAGTATAACTTGATATATACTATTATAGTGCTTATGAGGAGACTTGAAGATGAGGGAATGACTCATACATATGATGAAGAGAGGGCAAATTGCTTATCAATGATAAAAGAAAAGAAATTGACTGCTATGAGAAGATACGGTAGCATTAAAGAAAATTTTGAATTTATTTCACTCAAATATAATGCTTTGCTTTACCGATTATATAGAAAGATACTAAGACAAATTAAGTCTATTAAAGATAATTAAGCATTTGTGGAAGAAGGGTAAGTATGAAAATAAACAAGGATTTAAAATCAATTATGACTTCGCTGGCATGTGTGTTTATGTTGGCTTATGCACTCTTTCCACCATTTACAACAATTTTTAAAGCTGGTCCGTTAATTATGGGCTCATTGCTTTTATCAGTTTTTATCAGCCTGATAGTATTGTTCGTTCAAGGAAAGATTTATCTTAATTTGTATGTAATACTTTGGGGTATTATGTTGATTTTCGGTGTAGTATATAAATACCAATGGAATATAAAGATTGACCCTTATTCATTAATGTTTATTTCGATATTTCTATTCATTTTAATATACAAAAATGATGATGGATGGATAAAGGTGGCTTTAACAATGTTTTTAGCTGCTGGTATTATCTACAGTTTTACTACACTTCTTTCATATTTTAGCCCAGAGATATATAAGTCGGTGTTTGCATCTATTTATCCCGATAAAACAGCATCTTTGATAAGATTGTATAACCGTGGTTGTATTGCTGGTTTGTTCGATCATTACAGTTCTAACGGTATAGCACTTTCACTGGCTGTTGGATCATTTGGCTGCTTCCTCTTTAGTGATTATGTGAAAAAGTACAAGTTTATTATTTGGGCATTGATAGTAGTTATTAGCATAAGTTTATTGTTAACAGGAAAACGAGGACATATTATTTTTTCGCTAGGAGCAATTTTTGTAACATATTATTTTGCATCAGAAGATAAGAAACGCGGTAGAATATTTAAAATGATTGGAGCATTACTTGCAGCTATAGTTGGTTTTTTAATTGTATCGCAATTCATTCCAGCAATAAATATATTCATTGAAAGATTTGCACAACTAGCAGAAGAAGGGAATTTGGATGCTAACCGAACAAATCTATATAAGTTGGCATGGGCATTTTTTGTAGAAAATCCGTTACTAGGAATAGGGTGGGATGGATACCAAACGTATTATTCAAAATTTTTTGGCATGGATATAGATGCACATAACATATATCTACAATTGCTTTGCGAAACAGGTATTATAGGATTTAGCATATTTGTTATTGCATTCTATAAGATGTATCGTCTGTCCGTCAGGGTATATAAGGAAAAACTCATTACATGTAAAGAAGGGTATTATAAATATGCACTTTCATTTTCAATTTTTATTCAGACATTTTTCCTCATATATGGTTTTACAGGTAATCCTTTATATCACTTTATGACGTTTGTACCATATGGGCTAGCATGGTGTATTACTCTGTACTATTATTATGAACTGAGATTCGTTGACAGAAGGATGGTGGAGGTATGAAGATAAATGTAGTTACAGTAATAAATACCAATAATTATGGAACAATACTCCAGACCATTGCGACGAAATCATTATTGGATGGTTTTGGGATGCAAGTGGAGTTCTTGGATTTCTGCCGTAAAGATCAGACGACCAAAGCTATATTTGAACGTCGTATGGAAATGAGCAAAAATAATTCTGGATTAAAAAGATGTATACTAAAATGCATTATAAGGATTGAAGAAAAGCAAAAACATAAGGTGTTTCGAAAATTTATAGAGAATAATGTAGCACTTACAAAAAGAATGTATCATTCATATGAAGAAGTATTGTCTCAAATTCCGCAAGCTGATATTTACTGTACAGGAAGCGATCAAATGTGGAACAGTGGATGGAATCAGGGGATTGAAAAGACCTTTTTCCTTGATTATGCACCAGCCGGGAAAGCTAGAATTTCTTTTTCTACAAGCATCGGAAAAACAAATTGGGAAGATAAAGAAAGAGAACAAGTATTGCCTATGCTACAAAAATATGATTTGATTACGGTACGTGAAGAGTCTGCACGGCAATTGCTTAATAAATGTGGTATTACTGCACAAACTGTACTTGATCCCACACTAATGGTTAATAGGCTTTTTTGGGAGAGTATTATAGGCAAGAGAACGCATAGAAAACCTTATTTATTAGTATACAAGCTTCATGAACAGCATGGTATGGTTGATTTTGATAAATATGTGCGTAAGGTGGCACAAGAAAAAAATCTAGATATTGTAACAATCCAGTATAATTTGAGCCCTTGTTTGAAAAATCCAAAAGAAACAGTGTTTTTACCAACAGTAGAAAAATTTTTGGCATTAATGTACTATGCAGATTATATTATTACAGATTCATTTCATGGGACGGCTTTTTCTATTAATTTTAACAAACAGTTTAGTGTGATTTATCCTGAACAATACAGCACCAGGCTTGAGAATATTCTTCAATTGACAGGGTTAACCAATAGGCATATAGATGAAAACTCAATTGAGAAAAGATTGGAAGAAATTAATTTTGATCAAGCTAATAAAGTTTTGGATAGAGAAAGGGAGCAGTCTATAAAACCCTTCTTAGAATTCTTTAAAGTAAATATCGGAAAAACTGTGTAAAGGAGAATTGTAAAATGAAGCGGTTAATTAAAAAACTATTAGGGCGAGAAAAAGTTACATCTCAACAGTATATGGAATATCTACGCAAAAATGGATGTGAAGTGGGGAATGGTACATATTTTTATGATCCTGAAAGCACGATTATTGATCCAAGATATCTTCACTGTATAGAAATTGGTAAAGACTGCAGCATTACAAGGGGGGTAAAAATCCTTGCACATGACTATAGCTACTCTGTACTTAACAAGGTTTATGATGTGTTACCGCAGAATAACAAAATCACTGTAATAGGTGATAATGTGTTTATAGGATGGGAAAGTATAATACTTATGGGTACTCATATTGGAAATAATGTAATTATAGGTGCTGGGTCCGTTGTACATGGAGATATTCCTGATAATACAGTTTGGTCGGGAAATCCTGCAAAGCAGATTTGTACCCTTGAAGATTATTATATCAAAAAGATGAAATTTTTTGAAGATGGTGCTGTTGCGTTAGCAAGACAGATTGTTTCACGTTATGGAAGAAATCCTACATGTAAAGAAATGGGTATGTACATTGCTTTGTTTTTGGAGCGAACTGAGGCAAACAAAAAATATTTTAACAATGTGTTTTGCAGACTGGAAAATGCCTCAGAAAATCTTTGGAAAATGCCATGTAAGTACAAAAGTTTGGATGATTTTCTAAGAACCAATAATATTCTAAAGACTGATGGATAATTAAAATAATTACTAGGCTTAAGATAAAAGATGTGAAAGGAGCACAGGTTGTGTTTTATTACACATTACCTTACAAAGCATAATGAAAATTGGAATTATTACAGCTTATGATTCTTCAAATTATGGTGCATTTTTACAGGGCTACGCGACACAGATATTTTTGAAGGATTTGGGTCATGATGTATATTTTATTAAGTGGCGCAGTGACGAAAAACGAAAAAGACTATTTATGGGTGAGTCTCGATCTATTAAGTCGTTACTTCGTTATGTTCTAAATTATTCACATAACAAGGAAAAATATCGTTGTATGACCAATGACGTAGAAAAGCTCAATATAATACCAGTAGAAGCTATAGAGCAACAAAAGTTAGATGCGGTTGTTATAGGCAGTGATGAGCTATGGAATATAAATATAATGAATTTTCAGAATTGCTACTTTTACGGTGTAGGGTTACCTGCTAATTTGTGTAAACTTGTATATGCAGTTAGTCTGGGTGGTGCAAAGACTGAAGACTTTATGAAGTTTCCTTCTTTTATTGAAGGTATGAAAAAATTGAAAATAGTTGGTGTAAGGGATATCAATACTCAGAAAGTTACGGAGGATCTAGTTGGTATAAAGCCTTCTATCGTTTGTGATCCCACATGCCTTATTACTCCGGATAATTTTGACATACCATCAGAGAGAGTTATTAAGGAAGATTATTTGCTGGTTTATACTTATGGAGTAGATAAGTCTTTACAAAAGTATCTTATCAGATTTGCAAAAGAGAAAAAGCTAAAATTAGTTGCTGTTTGTATGAGGCAGAGATGGTGTGACATAAATATTAACAGCACTCCTTTGCAGTTTTACAATATTATACGATATGCATCGTATGTATTTACTACAACATTCCATGGTTCTATCTTTACACTTATGCAGCACAAGAAATGTGCGGTGTATGCCAGATCCGAGAAGGTGAAAGACTTGTTAAAATGGATGTGTATGGAAGATATCAAGGTTGAACTGTCTTATACATACAAAGAGTTTTGTGATATTCTTGAAAAGGAACATGATTATTCTGGGTATGAGAAAGCGGTAAATACACGTAGGGAGCAATCTATAGCATTGTTTAAGAGTGAGTTAAAGGAGGTAAAGGATGGATCGGATCTGTGATAAATCAATATGCACAGGTTGCACTTTATGCCATGACATTTGTCCTAGCCTGGCAATTAGAATGTCAGAGCAGGGAGCCTTAGGTCATCTCCGACCGGAAATTATACAAGAAAAATGTATCGATTGCAAACTTTGTCAGAAAATGTGTCCTGCATTTAGTTGCGATAAATCGCATAAAACTTTAAAGGTATATGCTGCATGGATTACTGATGATGACAGGCGTAAGGGAAGCAGCTCGGGGGGAGTGGCTACTGAGTTCTATGATCAGGCACTGCAGGATGGTTATGCGATAACGGGTGTAAAGATGACTGCTGATTTTGGTGCGGAAATGTTCGTTTCAACAGATCATAGAGATGTGATGCTTTTTAAAAGCAGCAAGTACATGCAAGCGGATTGTAGAGATGTCTATAAGAATTGCATTGAATTCTTGAAAAATGGAAAAAGAGTACTGTTTATAGGTACACCTTGTCAATGTGCTGCAATGCAGTCAGTAGCAGGGGACAAATACGGTGATTTGCTTATAACAGTGGAACTTATATGTCATGGAGTTCCGTCGGCGAGGGTATTTAAAGACTATATTACATATATTGAAAAATCAAAGAATAGAAAGATTACATCCGCTTCATTCCGGTCAGAGGTTGGAGTTGAGATGCGGCTAAGTTCAAAAAATACTATATTACACCAAAGAAACTGGCTTCAAGATGAATATTTGTATGCTTTTCATACAGGAATGCTGTTTGAGGAGTGTTGCCATAATTGTCGATATGCGAAAACTGAACGTTACCCAGATATTACTATTGGTGATTTTTTTAAGATTGGATCAAAAAGACCGTTTAACAAGCCAAAGTGCAATGTATCGATTATTTTGATCAATACAAATAAGGGGCAAGAATTTCTTAGTAAATGTAAAAGGTTGCATATTGAAGAACGAGAAATTGAAGAGGCATTAGAAAGCAATCCTCAGCTTAATAGGCCATCTAGAATAAGCGTCCATCGCGAAGCATTCCAAAAAAACTTTTCCACCCAGGGGATTACACAGGCTTTTACTGCAACGATACACAAGCAAGTACGTACAGCACAGATAAAAGCGGATGCAAAAGATATTATAAAAAAGAGTCTTAAAGCTATTGGACTTTTTAATATTGCTAAAAAGTTTAAAAGAAAGATTATATAAAGAAGAGAGTGAAAGAATGAAGTTAATAAATAAATTAAATATTTCTGGAAGGATGAAGAATGTAGCAAAGATATCATCCGGAACGATGATTGGACAAATCATTTCTATTGGGACTCTTCCAATTTATGCAAGGATATTTGGAGCAGGGATAATTGGTGATTGGACATTATTCACATCGGTAGCGATAATTGTTAACACCTTCTCAGATCTTGGTATGACAAATGCTATTATGGTAGAGGATGAAGACAAAGCAATTGATTTGTATAAGGTTATAACAACTTTGGTGCTTATAACAAGTATTATTTCTGGAGTAGTAGTAGGAGGTTATTATTTTTTCTTTCCTCATGAAAGCAGAATTTCCTTCTGGTTTTTCGGATTATTTATTGCCATATTGATATTTACCCAACAGCAGACTCAAGTTTGTTATACATGGCTAAATCGCAAGAAGCAGTACAATGTTCTAATGAAGAACCCAATAATCACAAACATATCTGCTGCACTTATTGCTGTTCCATTAGGCCTGATAGGGTTCACTAAATACGGCTATTATATAGGATTAATAATAGGACAAATTTTTACTCTTATTCATATGCGAAGGAAGCTTCCTAATGTATACTTTACATTTAATATACCAACTATATTGGATACCATAAAAAAGAAACAGGAATTTGTAAAGTATCAGATGCCTACCAATATTAGTGCACAGGTAAAAAATCAACTGCCTGTTATTCTGATTAAAATGTTCTTCGGGTCTGTGATATTAGGATATTATTCTGTTTCTGTTAGATTGCTTAATATGCCGATTACATTTTTGGCCAATGCAATCGGAAGAGTATATTATCAGACAATAGCTGAAATGAACCGTATGGGGCAAAAAATCGGGGAATTTACATTGAAAAATATGAATAGAGCGATGAAGATTGCTGTTATTCCAATGATTTTTATTTTGGGAATGTCTGATATAATATGTAAAATTGCATTCGGAGAAGAATTCAAGGTTGCAGGGGACATTTGCAGAATTGTTGCGTTTAATACATTTTTTATGTTTCTAATGATGTCAACACAGGGAATAACAATAGTAATAAAGAAGCAGCGCTATGGACTTGTATCGGCAATTTTTCAAACGATGGGGTATATTGGTGGTTTGTTGATTGGGAAATTTGTATTTGATAGTATTTATGTAGGATGCCTTATTATGTCTATTGTGTTTTGCATAGCTCAGGTCGTGTATTTTAGTGCTATATTTAAAGCAGTAGATATAAGTCCTGTAAGGTATTTAAAAAATGTTGCTACTAATATAGCTATTATATGTATAGGAGCCATAATTATTCGATTATTATTATTAGTTTGTAATTTTATTTGAATGTTGCTATAGAAGTGTTTTGGAATATGTTGTTTTTAAGTTTTAGCTAGTATAAAAATAAACCTATGGCCTATAGTTACATTAAGTAATTATAAGCTCATAGGTTTTATTCTAAATAAAGCGGTTATTTATGAACACGAAATATTGATACAAGACCTAGTAGTCTGTAACTTTTAATATTCATGGTAAGTGATAATTTCTCCGATATATAATATAAGATATCACAAAAGATAAGGGAGAAAAAGCCATGGAGAAGAAATATATAGTTACGTTAACTAAGGAA
>JAEYYB010000163.1 GCA_023430975.1 Bacillota bacterium
TAAAACCTTCATATGTAAAACATCCAGATTTACTGAAAAAGCCTGTAAAAAATACAAGCCTTTGCACTAAAGCCGAAAGCTGTAAGCACAGCGATATCAATGCTTCTTTAAAATATACAGGATGAAAAACACCAATCGAAACTGGAAAACGGAGCTGCCATAATCTTTGGCAGCCCTATGTAAAAACTTCTCAAAATCCCTCATATCTCATCCTCTCTATCTACCTTTTTTATAGTAATGACGCCCTGTGAAACCTCAATAACCACTCTGCAGCCTACCTCGAAACCGAAATCCCTCAACCAATCGGCTGCGACTGTGACAGCTGGAGCATCGTCCAGCCAATGTGACTTGATAGATGATAAAGCTACCATAAAATACACCCCCATAAATACTACTAGCTAGCCTACGGAGACTTATACATCTACATAAGCCGGTGCAAAGATTACCGCTATCCATTGCTTAAGTCAAGGGACTTTGACAAAAAAAGAAAGAAAAAATGCCTATTTCTACAGCGTTACTTTTAAGAGGCTGCGAAGTAGCTATTTAGCTTCGATCGATATGACAGAAAGGCTGTTACCAGCTCTTTCTGTCATATCTCAAGTAAAAAGCTCAAACTGTATATGAGCTTTTTACTTGAAGATACTTATAAGCCGCTTTATAAAGGGACTAGAGTAAAAAGCAAACATTGAAAGTCTCTTACTTAAAGTTTCTTGATGTATTTAAAGTTCTTATAAAATGTGGTATAGTTTTTTCATAATCTAAGGGATTATAGTTATATAATTAGAACTACTGATTTATTTATATTTTGAACAGGATGGAAAACTATGGCTGATTTTTTAAAAATGACAATTACATTCAAGAATGATCGTGTTGAAGATGAAACGGAATTTTTATTTGATTATCTATCCACACTATATAAAAACGGACAAATACTAAAGGATTATCAGCTTGTAAAAAAGGATAATGCCTACTATGCTTTCCTTACAGTTCCTAACAACGATGCCCTTGACCCTCGATTTAATAACATTTATACGAATAAATATCTACATAATATTGAAACAAAACTTGATTATTTGGGAGAAAATGTTGATATTAGTGAGTGTTGTTGCTGTAACGAGCCTTCTTGGTATATGCTTTACACTGATTATGCTTCAAATGAAAGTCCAATAGTATGCGGAGATTGTGGTCACGAAATACCTTTGTATAAAATACAACACATAACGGGGGAAGAAGAACATTTTAGTATATTAAGTTGGCAAAAAGTATATAAAAGTATTGATATTATTTGGATGAACTGCCTGTCAGATAGATTTTCAAAAAGGCAATTAAGTGACCCAGATTCGCAATTATCAAAAAATGGAATAAAAATTTGCACAGAGTTGGAAAATATTTTGAAGAAGCCAGTATTTTACTTTTTATACCAACAACATAGAATGACCGAAAATTGCCCAAAGTACGGGAAAAATTGGAAAAAGTCAAAACGGACAAAAACAGTTGATTTCGTTTGTGATGATTGCAGACTTGCAATAGATAACCCGACAAAATAAGAATAATACCAAAGTTAGTTGATTAGCATTTTTTTAAAATACGCGTCAGTTGTTTTAGACGAAGAAAATATTAAGAATTTTGTATGGTGGAACAATATGAACCCTTGGATATGTGATAAATGGAAATCTATATACTTGAACAGCAATTGTAGGACTGGGTTACGCCTAAAGTTTGATAAATGTGTTCATATAGAAGTAAAAAGAGCAAGTAAAGAATATTGTAATTGGCTAAGGAAAATATACTGTTTTCAGATTAGAGTTCCTATATATGTTAAACAAAAAGACAAAATAAAGTCAATGGCCGGGGAAATGGCAACGGGAATTTTTTTTGCTCCATATGATAAATATGTTGAGCCTTATATAAGAGTTGCAGCAGGCGATTACGAGGAGTTATTAAAAGAGATAGGAAAAGATAATGCGTTGGCTGCTATTCTTTGTTCAATAACACATGAATTAACCCACTACTTTCAATGGTTAAACGATTTAAAGCAAACACATCGTAGTGAAGAATGGCAGGCAACATATTATTCTGGACGTATAGTTGGTGCTTATGCAGAAACGAAAGAACATCCATAATAGAAATCTAAATATATAATTAAGACACATCAGTTTTATTTTGTGAAGTGAGGTGGTTTGTATGAAAGAAACGGTTTTAATAACAGTAAGCTATATTATTGAGATAGAAACGCATGATTTTTGGAACAGTGATACTGGTTATTTAAGGGTTGAAACTGAAAACTCTCTTAAAGAACGGTTTCCAAAGAAAATAAAAATCACAGATAATAACTATGCAAAAAGGGATTCTTTATCTTACATTCCAATTAGTAGAACGAAAGTTAATGCTATGAAGTGTCCTTTGTGTGACCGTTGGATGACAGATAAATCTAAGCCAAACTACATTTCATCTCTTATTGAGGCGGTTGATATTGAAGGAACATTTTACTGTACCAGTTGCGAGTGGCAAACAAGGTTGGACCGTGAAAGTGAAAAGTATAAAGAAACTTGGAATATTAGAAAAGATAGACGTACCGAATAAGCATATTTGAAGTAAACTTAATACGCAACATTCATTATATGTGCAAGATTAACCAAAAGATATGAGAGGGGTAAAAATGTTTAAAATAGTAAAAGAAGCAATAGATGCTTTTAATCCTTGTAATTTATTACCAGAAGCACCAAATGATGAATTTGACAGTGAGTCAATAGAGATTGCAGAACAAATCAGCGTCAATAGTACCGTAGAGGAAATTGCAGAGATTATAGCCAAAGTGTTTTCAAAAGCATTTGATCAAAAATTCGACATCAAAAAATGTATGGTTCCTGCGGAAAAAATATATAAGTCTATGAAGAATGAATAAAAGGATATAGAATGTACCTCATATCATTATAAAAATTATAGCTTGGAAGAATATAAAAAAGAGCTGACAGATAGAATCGATATAGCTATAGAGTCAGTAAATGTAGAAGAAAGTAGTGTTTCAGTTGCTTTTGAAGAAGTCCTAAGTAAATAAATATATTACAGCAATTTGATTTTATGCAAGGAAATAATTGACATATCAATGGAAATAAGCGATATTATTCTCAGATAGTTCAAATACTAAAGAAAAGAGAATAAAAATGGCTATAGCATATTCAAAAGATTTAAGAAAAAGTGTATTTAATGC
>JAEYYB010000174.1 GCA_023430975.1 Bacillota bacterium
CCCGTGATTTGTAGTTTACCGAAATCCCTATGGACTGATTATAAAATAAAAATTACTCAGCAGCACCGTTTTCATTACGTTTTGTGCCTTGAGTGAAGCGAAAGGAATGGATTATAATTATGAAAAAAAGGCTAATTGCAGTGATTTTAGCAACAGTATTTATTTTTAGTTTTGCGGGGTGTAATAATTCCGAGAAAGTTACATCAGGAGATACAAGTCCCAGTGCGTCGGATGGGACCAAAGATTCAGGTAATAGTGATAGCAAATTGATTGGTGTAAGTATGCCGACCAAAAGCTTGCAGCGTTGGAATCAGGATGGAACAAACATGAAAAACAAGCTTGAAGCGGCAGGATATAAGGTTGACCTCCAGTACGCTGGAGACAACGATATCCCGACTCAGGTAAACCAGATCGAAAACATGATTACTAACGGCTGTAAAGTTCTTGTAATAGTAGCTATTGACGGTTCCTCTCTGACAGAAGTTCTCAAAAAGGCTAAAGAACAAAATATTCCTGTAGTTGCTTACGACAGACTTATTATGAACACTGACGCTCTTTCATACTATGCAACTTTCGACAATCTCCAGGTTGGTGAATTGCAAGGTAAGTTCATAGAAGAAAAGCTGGATCTTAAGAATAATAAAGGTCCTTTTAATATCGAATTCTTCGCAGGTGATCCGGCAGACAACAACGCAACATACTTTTTCAAAGGCGCTATGAACGTACTGAATCCTTACATAGAAAGCGGCGTTCTGAAGGTTCTTTCAAAACAGACCACTCAGGCTCAAGTTTCCACAGCTAAATGGAAGACTGAGGTCGCCCAGTCCCGTATGGAAAACCTCATCACTTCCAACGGCTACAGCCCGAAGGGTACAAAACTGGATGCAGTATGCTGCTCCAACGACTCCACTGCAATGGGTGTAACCAATGCACTTGTATCTGCAGGATATACCAAGGAAAATATGCCTATAATAACCGGCCAGGACTGTGACAAAGCAAATGTTAAGAACATATCACAGGGACTCCAGAGCATGTCGGTATTCAAGGATACCCGTGCTTTAGCTGAAAAGGTTCTCGCAATGGTTGAAGCTATCCTTAAGGGAACAGAACCTGAAATAAACGACACAACAAGCTATAACAACGGAGTTGCAGTTATTCCTTCCTACCTCTGCCCACTTGATGTAGCAACAATTGACAACTATAAAAAATTATTGATTGACAGCGGTTACTATAAGGAATCTGATATTCAGTAAAACAAAATAAAACATCATTGGCGGGCGGCGAAAACCGCCTGCCAATTTTTAGTGGCCATTTCCCGAAGGAAAATCGGCAAAAGGCGAGTGGGTTTATGGTTAAGCTCCAAGCCTTTTATTTTAGGACAGCCTGCAGGCTGCCGGATAGCACGGACATGCGTTCAGAGAACTAAAGGGGAGGATTTTTCGTGGCAAATATATTGCTGGAAATGAAGAAAATCACCAAGGCCTTTCCCGGGGTCAAAGCGCTGGACAATGTAAACCTGACGGTAGAAGAGGGCGAGATTCATGCACTGGTTGGCGAAAATGGGGCAGGGAAATCAACCCTTATGAATGTACTGAGCGGAATATACCCTTATGGAAGCTATGAAGGGGACATTGTTTATAATGGTGAAATTTGCAAGTTTAAAACTATAAAAGATAGTGAACGGCTGGGCATTGTTATTATTCATCAGGAATTGGCACTTGTACCGTATTTGACTATAGGCGAAAACATGTTTCTTGGTAATGAGTTCGGTAAAAAGTATGCCATTGACTGGAACAAAACCCATACAAAAGCCGAGGAGCTTTTACAAACTGTAGGATTAAAAGAAAACAGCCATACCTTGATCAAGGACATTGGTGTTGGGAAGCAGCAGTTGGTTGAAATTGCCAAAGCACTCGGCAAAAATGTTAAGCTGCTGATTCTCGACGAACCTACTGCATCGTTAAACGAAAACGACAGCAGAAATCTCTTGAACCTGCTGCTTGAATTCAAAAGAAAAGGCTTAACTTCAATTATAATTTCCCATAAACTGAACGAGATATCTTATGTGGCAGACAGAATCACCATTCTGCGCGATGGATCCACTATAGAGACTCTGGTGAAAGGTAAGGACGATATTGATGAAAGCCGTATCGTTAAAGGTATGGTAGGCCGTGAAATTACTGACCGTTATCCAAAAAGAACATCTAAGATCGGCGAAGTTACTATGGAAGTTGTGGATTGGACGGTATATCATCCGCTATACCAGGAACGGAAGGTTTGCGATAATGTCAATTTCAATGTCAGAAAAGGGGAAGTTGTCGGAATTAGTGGCCTCATGGGCTCAGGGAGAACTGAATTTGCCAAGAGCATATTCGGTAAGAGCTATGGCACCAAAATCAGCGGGATTCTCATGATCAATGGAAAAGAAGTAAGGCTTAATACTGTAAGGCAGGCCATAGATGCAAAGCTGGCTTATGTCACAGAGGACCGAAAAGGCGACGGTCTGATTCTCTCCAATTCTATCTGTATAAATAACTCGATGGCAAAGATGGATAAGGTCAGCAGCCGCAATATAATCGACAAAGACAAGGAAGTTCTTGTAGCTAAAGAATATAAGGAAAAACTGAATACAAAGTGTCCGAGTGTAATGCAAAACGTGGGAAATCTATCAGGCGGAAACCAGCAAAAGGTGCTTCTTGGCAAATGGATGTTTGCAGACCCGGATATCATGATTCTTGACGAACCTACACGAGGTATCGATGTAGGTGCAAAATATGAAATTTACTTAATTATTAACCGGTTGGTCGCTGAAGGGAAATCAGTTATACTCATTAGTTCTGATCTGACCGAAATCCTTGGTATGAGCGACCGTATTTTTGTAATGCATGAAGGTCGGATGATTGCGCAGTTACCTATAGAAGAGGCTAATCAGGAAGTAATCATGTCATGCATAATGAGAGAAAATAATAAAATGGAGAATGGATATGCAAAGAGTTAAAAGCTTCCTAAAAGAGAACACAATGCTTATTGCATTAATCGTGGTGGTAGTCCTGTTTCAAATCCTGATTGTTGCATTTGGAAAGGGTTCTCTCTTAAAACCTCAAAATATTTCAAATCTTATTTCTCAGAACAGCTATGTTGTTATTCTCGCCGCAGGAATGCTGCTTTGCATTCTCACCGGCGGCAACATCGACCTTTCCGTAGGTTCCGTTGTGGCTCTCACTGGAGCTGTAGCCGGAACGCTTATTATTGATATGCACATGAACGTGTTCCTGGCTATTATTATAAGTCTTCTGGTAGGTACAATAATAGGAGCATTGCAGGCATATTGCATTGCCTACATTGAAATACCTCCATTCATTGTTACGCTGGGAGGTATGCTGCTCTGGCGTGGTATCGCACAGGTTATCCTCAACGGAATGACTCTGGCACCATACCCGAACTCATATCTTAAGTATTTTACAAGTTTTCTTCCCAAGACAGAAAACAATTCGCTTTTACTGGCCATTACTATGAGCATAGCTGCAGTCATCTGTGTGGTATTTATTGTAATAGAGATCGCAACAAGAGTAAAAAAAGTCAAAAAAGGCTATACGGTTGAAGGTATGCCTATTCTTTTGACAAAACTCACCGTCATAAGTGCAGCTATCATGTACTTTTCTTACCTGCTCGGTAATTATAAAGGATATCCGGTTGTTCTGATCCTGATTGCAGCGGTAGTACTTGTGTACTCATACTTCACCAAAAACACCGTTCCGGGCAGATACCTTTACGCTATGGGAGGTAATGAAAAAGCAACCAGACTTTCCGGTGTTAACACCAAGAAGATGATGTTTTTTGCCTACACCAATATGGGCTTCCTGTGTGCGGTCGCTGCTTTGGTATGTATCGCCAGATTTAATTCCTCCGCACCGAGCCTTGGCGACGGATATGAGCTTGATGCCATCGGCTCTTGCTTCATCGGCGGTGCATCTGCTTACGGCGGTACAGGTACTGTAGGAGGTTCTGTTATCGGAGCTATCTTTATGGGTGTATTGAATAACGGAATGTCCACTTTGGGTGTAGACGCAAACTGGCAGAAGGTTGTTAAGGGATTTGTATTGGTAGCTGCTGTAGCATTTGATGTAATATCAAAGAAAAAAGCAAAAGCATAATGTAGCTTATTTAGGCATGATTGAAATATCACTCACCGTTTTGAGCATGTGTTCACGAGTTAAGTTAATTTAGAAAGCGAAATTATACGGGAAGCTATATTTGGGGCATGCCTTAATGATTATAAGACTCTGAATAATAAAAGTTGCAAAATAAAATTGCACCCTCAAATATTTGACATAGAAATCTAATATTTGGGGGTGCACTATTTCTGGTCTTTATCAGTCGTAGAGGAGTTTAAGAAGATCGCCAAGCTCTCCAACCTGCAGACAGGGAAATCTTGAGATCCTTGCGGATGAGATCGGCGAAAAGACCGGCACCATCAATTATGAGATCGTATGCATGAAATTTAATATAAAATTTATATACACCAATTGTGAGATACATGATATCATAATATTCATAATAAGTCTCAATAAAGTATTAACAAATAATTAAATGATCAATGGGCATTTCAAAAAGCTGAATTGATGATATTATACGAAAAATACTTGATTAATGTATTTTTGAAATACCCTTAGAGGGAGCGAATTTTTATGTGCACCTATCTTGTAAAAGGTCAAAGAATTGACTTGGCAAACTATCTTGGAAATTCATCCATGCTTTCACTGGTTTTTGGCTGGGCAGATTCAAGCATTTCGCTGGATGTATCTGCATTTCCTCTGGGAAGCTCCGAAAAGGTTCAATTTGATGACGATTTTGTATTTTATAATAACCCAAGTACATTTGATGGCGGAATTATTTTAGCACAGGATGGCAAGTCCATTAACGTTGATTTGGCAAAGATTCCTGATAGGATTTCTAAAATTGCCTTCAGCCTTTCGATATATGATGATGACAAAAAAGTCGATAACTTCAGCAAAATACACGGTGCTTACGTTCAAATCCTTTCCACAGTTACAAAAAGAGTGCTGCTTCAATACAACCTAAGTCAGGATATGTTCAGCAATGAGAGAGCTATTGTAGCTTTTGAGATATATAAGTATAAGAACAGTTGGAAATTTGCTGCTGTCGGAAGCGGTTTTACTAATGGGCTTGCCGGAATTTGCAATTTGTATGGATTGGAAGTGGAGTCACCAAGTCCTTCAGGGCCCAGTACAAGTAAAAGTCCTTCAGTTGATCCAACAACAAGCTCAGGGACAACAAAACCAGATACCACAAATATAGGAATAACAAGCACACCGACAATAACCACACCAACACTCATCGATGAAACAGCAAATACGACTTCAAGGCCCCTTAATTTAAAGAAAACCTGGGATAAAAGAGTTCCACCATTAAGGCACTTGGTGCTTTGGGGGTGGGATGAAAACCAAAACCCTTCTTTCCTTGTTCTATACGGTGAACATGAATTTAAAAAAGAAAATGTCCTTTGTGATGATGTCAAGTATGACAAATATCTCATATTTAAAGGTAAAGAAGGGCATCTGCCAACATTCAAATCAATAAAGAAAATGAATTCATGTGACTTTAGTCACTTAGCCCCATATGAAAAGATTGTGCTGCCTTATTTTACAGGCCTCACTTATGAACAGGTTGTGGAGAAAATTGAGTTTCAGAATACAAAGTTTCATGGATTTAGGATTGCTAAAAATCCAAATATGGTTATAAAGCTTCCGGAATATCATTCCCAGCATTTTGACCTTTTTGTAGGTATTCTTGGAAATCAAAATATTTATATAAGAAAGAAGATGTTAAGCCAGCTTGTTAAAAGCAATCCGCCAAAAGAAATTTATATGCTGCTATTTAGTATTGCAAGCACCGAAGCTCTTTCAGGGTTGTTCCTTGAACTTGCCAAAACAAGTAATCCCATTTTGCTGGGTGAGGCAAAAGCTTTAATTCCTTCAAATATGACCTGGACTGAAATGGGCTATGCGAAGGGCATAAAACGTTGTGCAGATATATACGTTACAGCATTGGATCCTATTTTAAGGGAAGGAAAAATTCACTGGATAAATGTAAATGTTTCAAAAATGGATTTAAAGCTTATACGAATAAAAGGAAAGGATTTACCCCAGGATAAAGTTCTTGATGGTACAGCCTATAGAAAATACGCTAAAAAAAGATATTTGAGTTCACTACAGCAGTATTACAATTGGCAAACACGGCAGTATATAAACTATCCCGAACACTTTGAGAAAAGTCATTATTGTGATGGCAAAAGCTTAAAGATTATAGACTTTAAGAATACACTGCAGGAAGCTGAAGTATTAGGGCTTGCAGATATCATTGGAAAGATAGGTTATTTTGTGGATGCACCACGCCTGACATATTATTTTAAGGGCAACTCCAATAAAAAAGCATTGGAATATTTTCAGCGATATATAAGACGGGTTATTAACTGCTATGCCGATACAGATGAAGAAAAATTTATAGAGGCTCTTAAAGCACTCCTCACAAGTTATACAAATATTGACTATGTAAATGATAAGGGTGAAAGCTTTACTTTTAATAAGTTTATAAAATTTTACCTATACAACGATTTTAATGAAAAACCTCCTGAAAATATGCAAACCTGGCAGCAATGGAGGGATTATTATGAATGGTTTAAAACCGATCATTTTATGCGAATCCAGGGACGTTATGAGTACCGCAAGGATATATGGGACAGACATTTGGATGCAGCAGCGGATATAGCATTAGAAGCTGCCATTGATCCTGTTGTGAAAGCCTGTTACTTTATATTGAAGGAATCCCCAAATTTAAATACTTTTATTTCCAATATTGATTATGACAAGCTTATAAAGCTGGCACTTTCTTCATATTACCCCCTTGCAAGCATGTTCATGGATATCCTTGAAAAGAAAGTTGAAACTACCAACGAATTTGATATGAAGCTGATGTTTTCATTGATAAAGTGCTCAGACAAGCGACTTAAATCCATAGCACTTGCTTATTTTGAGAGAACCGGTGGAAGGCTTACTCCTGAATTTACAGCAGATTTTATTATGCTTCCAAACCTGTCTGATTGGGCTGACTTGTTCTCAACAGGAATACAGAATCTTTCTGTTGAGCAATTCGCAGCTTTTTTAAACCATATGATTCATAACCACGAAAAAGGCTTGAACCCAGATCAAGTGCCTGAGAATATCAACGATATCCTGATGCAGCATTCAAGTAAAGTAAGAGAAGCTGACTCAAGCTTAAGGATAAAAATATTTGACAGCATAATTAATGCATTGTTTGATATGCCAAAGCTGCCTGAGTGGCATTGTGCGTTCCTTGAAGAAGTTATTTTTGCTTATTCATTTAAAGAGCTTGATGAAATATTAAAGGAAGTAGCAATACCTTTAAGGGCTGCTTCATCACGAAATAAAAAAATTATTTCAATCCTTGAAGCTATTAAATGCAAGAACATTCCAAAGGATGCACAGATTCTTGATGTTTTGGAGTCCTCCACATCAAGAATTATCAGCATGCTTTTAGATATAATAGCTATGTTTAAAGAAAATCTTATTAATAAGCCTTCTACAATCCTCATTCTTTTAGAATCAGAGGTTCCTATTGCAAATCAGCTGGCAAAAGAAGTTTTCTCCAGCTTGCCCCAGGAAAAACAGAAAAAGCTCCACTCAATGATTATCGACTCCCCTGTGGAAAGGGCATACAAGTTCGGTCTCCTTGAACTTGACAGCATTTATGGGGAACAGATACCCGGTGAATTTATAATTCAAATGTTAGAACATGGGTCTCCGGAAGTAAAAGCATACATTTCAAGTAAAGTTGACAGTACTATTGAAAACTTTAGCATGGAAACAAAGGAGCTTTTTATGTACTATGTTAAAACCCTTTTATTATTACCAAACAGGAATTCAAAGAGTAAACAACGTGTTTACGATTCTTTGCCACGGTTTGTTTCAACATTTCCAGATAAACTCAGCGAGATTGAATCAATACTAATAAATATCGGTGCCTCAAATATTATTATTGATGCAGAGCGGGCACTGGTGGCTCTGGCTAAAATAAGGAAGGAAGGTGCTGCACATGCAGGTTAATTATCAGTATGCAAGTCCGTCCATGTGTATTCACAACGAAGACCAGACAGTTTTAGGGCTAAGTCCCGATCTTTCCAGGGCGGAAAAGGTATCCTTCGTCGGTACACTAAAAAAGCCTCTTATTTTCAGAGATGCCATGTTGATGCTTCGTCAAATCGTTGTTTCGGATACCAGGCAGAAAAAGAAAGAGCGAACTGAGTTTTTCACTTGGCTCAATGAGGAAATAGAAAGGCAAATTTCAACACATGAAAGGTATATGTCCGCAGGTTTAAAATCCGATTTGCAAAACAAAATTAACGATCTGCAAAATTATAGAGAAAGTTTAAATATAAAGATAGATGGGCTGGCAAAAGCTCAGAACCAATTGAAAAAGGAAATTGACAAATATGATGTATGGAGCGACTATTACAAGCTGGAAAGGAAATTCTGGCAATTTATAAAGACCCGTGATATAAACCTTTGGTATGTGCTTGATCCTGTTATAACAGTACATCCTGATCAGGTATCCTTCGAAGCATTTTCGCTGGATGAATCAACATACGGGTGTCTATCGGTAAACATGGATGAGTTTGAGTTGAAGCAGCAACCGCAGCTAGGTACAACCAATATTGATTTTTCCGACAAGCTGGCAAGAGAAATGGAACGTTTCAGAACATACACAAATGTAGAGCTGTCTGTAAACCCTGGAGGCTTCACAGTTGATTCAGGTGTCATGCCGGAATATGTTGAGAAAAAAATAGATCTACCCGAATCGTGGATTAAAGGCTTTAATCAGGTATCCGGGGCAGCAAGCCTTGGTGGTATAGACATTACACTTACCCCAGTTGACATGTATGATATTTGCTCTTTTCTAAGAAGATTTAAGGAAAACAAAAGCCCTAGATATATGAAATGGATACTTGAACCTGAAAAACCTGTTAAAATTGTATTTGAGCCTTTTGGAAAAGTAATGGAGCTCCAATCTGTTTATCATGGAAAAAAGAAGCGTGAAGAGAAGATTTGGGGTAGAAGACGATGGCTTGTAATTGAAAAAATTATTCCTCATGTAAAGTCTTTTACTATAAGGCTGCTAGGCTTTGGGATGCCTCAATTCATAATTGGTGATATGGGTTCAATGAAAATGACTGTAGGTTTTTCATCATGGTCCTCCAATGACTGGGTGAAAGGCACTGCATTTAATATATTGGGCGGCTTTATCGGTAATGGAAATTACGAAAGTGTTTATTCACTTTTAAAAGAACATAGATTTTTATCTATTGACAGTATTGGCAATAAACTAAATGTTTCGTCAAAAACCATAAATAAAGCCGGAGTAGGCATGCTACTAAGACGAGGTGAAGGGTATTTCGATCCCGTCTTAGATGTGGTAAGGTTCCGTCAGCTGTGCAATATTCCAATCGACAAATCTTTGTATGAAACAACGCCTATGGAGATTAAAGTACAGGAGCATATGCAGGAAGGAATGGCTAATTTTACTCTCAAGGTAAACTATGAAATGGAGCTTATTGCCGCAAATTCATACAAGGATGGCAACGCTGAATTGGTTATAGATCAGGACGGTCAGATATCAAAAGTAAAGTGCAAATGCAGTGAATTTAATAGAGGCTCAAGGAATATATCGGAGCCATGCTCCCATATTCTCGCACTTTATGCTACTACATCCAAATTTATGCAACTTGAATTTAGACCTGATCGTGAATATAAAATCAATGATATTTTGGAGATGCTGCTATGATGGATAATAATATTGAAAGGGATAAAAGAGCAGAATATAGAGATAATGTTCAAAGCATGGGTAAGAAAGAGTTCACCATTTATAAAATGATTGAATATGGATTCTGGCCCAAAGGGTTGCCCACACCTTTTGAAAGACAGGCGAATGAAACTCCTGAGCAATATCAAGAGAGACAAAGGCTTTTTTCAGAGTACAAAAAAATTGCAGATGAAATTGCAAAAGTCTATAAGGAAAAAAATGAAATAGATCTTAAGCTAAGAGAGCTTAAGAGACAATATAACGGTTCCTGGGATGAAGAGAGAATCCGCAAGGATATCGCTCAGCGGATTATGAAAGAGTCTAAAGAACGCCGTGAGCAAAGAAAAAAACAGCTGGAACTGGCAAAGGAACAGAAGTCGTCAGCATGGAAGAAAAAGAAGGAAGACAGCATTGTTTATATTGGTAATGGCTATTCCTCAATGCTCCATTATAAATCTGGGAATCAAGACAGATTGGTCGCAAACGGGCTGCCCATTATAAATACCGACAGGGAGCTGGCAGATTTTCTTGGAATTGAATATAGGGTACTTCGATTTTTGGTATATCATCGTGATGTTGTAGCAATGGATCATTATCACCACTACAAAGTTCCAAAAAGAAAAGGCGGAACCCGTAATATAGCTGCACCCAAAAAAGCATTGAAAAGCGTTCAGAGGAAAATACTAGAGGGTATTCTTGAAAAGCTGGCATGTCAAGATAATAACTGTTTGAATAATGACTGTTTAAATAATGACTGTTTAGGTAATGACTATTTAGGTAATAACTATTTTGGCAACGCCTGTTCGGATAACGCCCATGGTTTTATTTCATTTAGTGCTCATGGCTTCATTAAGGGAAGATCGGTTGTTACAGGTGCCGATACTCATGTAAAAAGTCCGGCTTTATTGATAAATATGGATATAGAGGATTTCTTCCCTACCATCACCTTCCAAAGGGTAAGAGGAATGTTTGTCGGCTTTGGTTATTCAGGTTATATAGCCTCTTTGTTAGCCATGCTGTGCACGTATTGTGAACGCATGGAAATAGAAGTTAACGGTAAACGAAAATTTGTTGCAACAACAGGTAGAATACTTCCTCAAGGCTCACCTGCAAGTCCCATGATTACCAATATACTTTGCCGTTCATTGGATAAAAGGCTAAATGGTCTTGCCTCAAAATTTGGGTTCATATACACAAGGTACGCAGATGATATGAGCTTTAGCACAAAAGAAACTGTATTAGCTGATGCCGGCAAATTATGCGGGCTTGTCACCAAAATTATTTCAGATGAAGGCTTCAAGATAAATTTTGAAAAGACCAGATTTTTAAAGAAAAACAACTGTCAGTCAATAACAGGTGTTGTGGTAAATAATGACCAGCTTGGAGTAAAAAAGAAATGGGTGAAAACCTTAAGAGCTGCAATATATAATGCCCGTAAGGCTATGGCAAGCGGTAAGGTGCCTTATGAAACGATCAGTGAGATATCGGGTATGGCGGCCTGGCTGAAGTGCGTTAATGAAGAAAGATACAAGAGCATAATAACAGATGCATATGATCTTATAAGGGATATTCAGAAAAAATATTAGTTGTATTTAGATATAGCGTTTGTTATACTAAATTTAAGTTAATAAAGAGTAACAGATTCCTTGGCCTTTATACCTCGGTGCTGCACCGCGGTGGAGATATGCCAGTTACACGACACCTGGCTGTGCACAATTCGCATTGCCTTCACTATAGTCCATTTTTAAAAGGATCCTACGGTGTAATGACTATAGTGAAGCAATGCTGAAGTGTCACAACCAGATATTAGAGTTGTTAGCAAGGGATCTGTTATTTTTTTGTGGGGTTTATTGATTGTGAAGAAGCTTGCAATAGTATTCTTTCTTTTGGATTCCTCTTTTAACTTTCGAGATAGAATCAGACCTTATTTGAAAAGCACAGGATAAATCATCTACCATATATTTTTTTAGATTTGTGTCATTCTTCAATTCTTCAATTAATTCCTTATCCGCAGCTTGCACAATAATTACATTTTTTATTACCACTTTATCAAAGAGGTTTTTCCATCTGAGCAGCAAATTATTTAGTTCTGTCGTTAAACCGTTGTAGCTGTATTCTCTAATGTATTCAACTATACTTTCAACTGTAATCCCTTTATCTAAAGCTTTAGCAATTGCATCAAAAGATATTTTAAACATGCAATATTCTGGGTATTCTTCTTTGTCAGCAAACCCCTCAAAGAAAATCTTATGTACCTGATTTGAAAGTTGGTTCATGACCTTTATTTGAGAACTCTCTTCCACTGTAAATCCTGATTTTATTATCTGCTCTTTATACTCATATTCCTCAGTCATGCCCAATACATAGGCTCCTAACCGGGTGATTCTGAAATATTCCACCTTAAAAAACGGCCTCTCATCATAATCCCAGCATCCTCCTGTACTTTCTTGTATAACTGTATCTATGATTCCCATTGTGGCTAAGTATTCATGTAGTACAACTTCAATAAAACGCCTTCCAATTGTTCCCACTCTACCCATGGTTCAAGATACATTCTGTATTTGTGACTGTAATATGTAATATCTCCAACCTGATTAATAAGAAATTTCTTATCCACCATTTTTATATAATCAACAAATTGACTTACGGGTATCCATTTCCCAACAGGACAGTTTTTAAGATGCTTAATTATTATGTTTCTGCATTCTGTCATGTTCCCTTTACGTTCAGTTTTATATTCAGATTCTACAATCCGGTTAAGTTCAAAAATTCTTTTTGAACTTAAGTAATATCTTAGTAGATACCTGCATTTGTCTTGAATTTTTAAACCAAGAAAAGTGTCAGCTTCATAAGAAATATTCAATGTAACATTATTCTTATAAAGCAAATTAGACTCTAACATAAGCATAAAAACCGCGTATATTCTACCGATGTTTTCAATACTTGAAACCTTATCAATACTACCTATATCCTTTAATACTATTTCCTTATTAAAAAGCACGTTATTTATTTTTATTATGGAACTTTTTGATGGTACACCCTTTTCCTTTGTCAAAGCCAAGCTTATACTTTTTGCAAGACTTACCACATTGCTGAAATCTACAGCGAAACTCCCACCAATTATATTGATTATATTTTTCCATTCTTCAGCTATTTCATCTTTAATATCATACCTAATGCTAATTGGAGTTAAATACTTTACCAAAAGGCTTTTTAATTGTGCAGGGACAATGCTGTTAGTAAAAAGCAGATTCATTGCCGATTGTTTTTCCCAGAGTCCTTCGAAATAACCTCTCTTTATATCATACTTCTTGTACAAATTATTCATAACTTTGTAATTGGGTTTTTCATCGTATTTTAAAAATTCTTCAAGATATTCTTTTTCAAAGGGGTTCAAGCCATTCCATATTCTATTTATGTGATTCTCATTCAGCAAATAATCATTAAGTATCTTTACAATATCAGGCTTATTTAAACCTGTATATTTAAAACCAATAATTTTCATCTTTTTTATCAGGTCATCCTTTGTAGCTGCTTCGAGATACTCTATTAGTGTTTTTTCCTTCATACAATCATCCTTTGTTCTTAAGATTTGATAGGCCTTCATGTGTTATACTATCCCAATGAATATGAATTATTCTCTAAAAACAAGCTTTACTCTAAACAATACGGAAAGAACATGATCTTTTATCAATATGTTTTAATCCCTGGATTTAATAGTTCGAGCACCTGCTTTTGTTAAACACTTCAGCAGGTGCCCATCCTATAATTCTTTATGCTTTGATTTAATTCAAAAGTTATTCACTATTATTCTATAACTTATATGAATACCCAAATCTCAAGGCCAGTTTAATGACATCAGACATATTTATTGTTCCATCATTATTAAGATCACATCTTGAATCAAAGTTTGGGTCCTTTGAAGTAGTTCCAAATACTTTTGCTAGTGCAATAACATCAGTCATATTAACTACACCATCCTGTGTTATATCTTCTGGAACAGCACAATTCTTTACAACTGTTATTGTAACATCTTCATAATCAGTGTCTTTTCCGTCAGATGCTTGAAACCTTATATTATATGTACCTGCTTGGCCAACAGACGGTGTCCACGCAAACTCACCTGTCTCAGAGTTTATTGTGGCTCCTTCTGGAAGGTTTAGAGCACTGTAGTTTACTGCTTTTCCTTCAGAAGTAGTCACACTCAATGTAAACTTCAGTGTTTGTCCTTCATTAGCTGTTTTATTGCCCACTGGGTTTAATGAAAGCAGATTTGTGGTTGTTACACTTAAGCCTTCACTTGCTGCTGTAATGTTATTTGCAGCATCGTATGCCTTTACCGTGTATACATATGATGTACCTTGGTTTAACCCACTGTCTGCATATACTGTTCCTGTTACATTCGCTATCTTCACACCATCCCTATATATTTCATACCCTGCCACTCCAACATTGTCCGTTGATGCTATCCAACTTATGATCACTGTACTTTCCGTCTTTGCATCAACCTTCAATCCTGTAGGTACTGTTGGTGCTTGTGTATCATCTATTATTACGCTCAAATCGGTACTTGAATCAGATAAATTATAATCCCTATCAAATGCTCTTACTGTATACACATACACAGTTCCCTGGATTAAATTTGTATCTTCATATACTGTTCCGGCTATACTTCCTAACTTAGTCCCGCTTCTATATACCTCATATCCAGAAACGCCCATATTATCCGAAGAACTAGACCATTCAATGATAACTGAATCTGCTGTTTTTGAAATAAGCTTTAAACCGGTTGGTATAGATGGTTTTATATCATCGTTCTTAATATTAAATATTTTCTTTGTAATTTTATCCCCTGCAGTGACTTCTAAAAACATCCCGGTATTAACGACACCGTCTATCACTTGTGTTATCTTATCAGCTTCTAGCAATTTTAAAGTCGCAATTCTGTTAACTTTTATATTACTTAAGAAGTTTGAGACAGTAGTCCCATATGGAATATTAGTTATTTTGTAAGCGTTTTGATCAATAGTATAAATATCTGAACTAATGCTTGCATCCGTATAACCAACCGTATCAACAATAAAATTCCAAGAGACTTCTGCTTTATTATTTACATTATCATAAACACTTGCAGTAATACTGTGTGTACCATCAACCATTGTATCAACAAGTAGTATCCATCTTCCCTCACCACAATCAACCAGCTTTTCACTAGGTACGACTTTACCGTCCAAGCTAACTATTAGTGTACTAACATCAACACCAGATTCGTTATCTAAAATATCAAATTTGATCTCCTTTGGATTGACATGTAAAGTTTCCCCATATTTAGGTAATACAGGATTTATTTGTGGTGAATTGCAATCCAAAGCAATTATATCGGTTATATAACTATCAGTACTTCTTACCCCTAATTCATTAACTGAAACAATTTCCATCATATGCTTTCCAGGCTTTAGATCAATAGTTGATTCAAAACTTAAATCTTTTTTAACATCAACCTTACTACTTATCTTACCATCCAGATATACTTCTATAGTTCCTTTTTGTTTTGAATTTCCTTTAATATGTGCATATCCCCTTCCCTCCATCTGATATCGCTCAATCTTTTTGATTTCAGGAACTGTCGGTATGGTTGTATCAATATTAATTGCAATTGGTAGATCTATAAAGTACTCAGAATCCGCTGTTGTATATGGTAATGTATTAGATCCAGCCTTATACTGCCAACCATATACCTCCTCAGTGACTGATACGTTTTCTGTGAAATATCCAAAATTGGGATTAAGGTTTTTCCCCTTTACAGTAACCCTAACTTTCCCTATATACCATCCATTAGGTAGACCACTATTAAACTCAACACTTCCGACAACAGACGCAACCTTTCCTGAAGGTATGCCAGTTTCAACAACTCCTCCTACTAATTCTTCTCCTCCCTGAGATTTAAATGTCGATGAAATAATCTCAATAGGTTTACCATTCATGTCTTCAAAGCCTAAAACATCAAATCTGACATTTTCAATATTATTTTGGAATGAACTTTCATACACATTTATATTAAATTCAGGTTTCTTGGTATCACATATTACAAATTTCACAGCATCAACATCGGGAACTGCACCAAGATTCTTAACTTCTGTTATTTCCAGACTATATTCCTGATCCTTTTCTCCCTCTGGAAGCTTAACAACAATTTTATATGGACCATTTACCGGATTTCGAATTATTATCATATCACTAGATTTTCTTAATGATAATATTTGTGATTCCAATATATTGTTTTCAAATATACTGTTCAGACCGTATCCTATATGTTTTCCATATTTGTCATATATATGCATCTCTGCTGTTGAATTAATGCCTGCTGCAAATAAAATCCTTATATCCTTAGTGCTATCCCCAACTGTGTACAAAATTTCTTCCTGTTCTCCAGCCTTCAACTGTTTACCCATCGGCTGACTAACCTTTATTTGATTCCTGAAAGCCCTTAATTGTGCTTCCGTACCCGAATAGAACGTATTAATATATGGTCCTTTTGGCTGTCCAAGAGTCATAGTTCCAGGCTCAGACATATTAATTGTAACAATTCCCTTATAACCTGTTACATCTATCATAGTCGATCTTTGAACTTCAAATGGTACCTTTATAGTTTTTATTTCACCTGGCATAATGCTATATTGCTCAGATAAGAAACTACCAATATTTATTTGGGCACCATATATATCCATATCTACTTGGACGGTTATTTCTCCTGAGTGCAAATTCTTCAATACTATAACCGCTTCGCCTTTAGTATATTTTTCATTTGCTTTAGAAACCATATCCGGTACTGAAACACTAATTATATCTACAGGTATAGGTGGATCGATTTTTCTCCATCTATCAATATTTACAATAAGATCCTTTACAGATTCTGCAATGCTAATTTCTCTAGAGAATGCAATACCTGAGCCTGTTATCATATTTGCTAGATCTGAGCCTATCTTCTTAACAGTATTTTTCTCTTGGTTCATTAAGTGAACTTCATTTTCCTTAATTGTAGATATCGATTCTCCATAATATTTATCATATATTTTACTTATTGCATTAGCATACTGTGATGAAAATGGATTGTAACTCATAGCAATAAGGGTTGGTTCCCATATTGCATCTATAGAGTATAATGTTCCTTTGAGCATATTAGACTCTGCTCTATCAAGTATAATACCATAACCAGTTGTAACATCTTTAAGCATCTTTACATATGAATTATTAAGGAACTTTAATTCTTTTACTTCTGGATGAACCTCGTCTGAATTACTATTAAATATACTTATATTGTTATATCTTCCAGGACCTTTATAAGGCTTATCTTCAGTACCTGCCACCGATTCAATCTGTTTATTAAGCTCCTCAAGATATTGCACTAATACATCCGCCGGATAATATGCCGGGCAGTCATTATTCCAATAATATCCTTCAATAACTTCAATTGCTTGGTCTATCATTCTATCTGTCACTGTTCTTAATGATGACAAGTCTCTTATTTCAGTCTTGGTCTTTAATGTCATTCCCGGACTTACATCAAAATCCCCATAGTCTACATCTTCATACGGACTTTCATCATAAGGCTCATTATAAAGATAATTCTCATATGAATTTAAAATACTACCTATTGTAATTATCTCAAACTGCTGATTACTTAATAATTGATATGCAATAAGTCTTATTCTTTCATTAATATTATCTTTGGTATTATTAATTATTTGCTGCAATATATCTAAACTTATAACACCTCCAAGTTTTTGCTTAATGTCATCTTCATTGCTAAACTTTACTTTCTTTAAAGTATCAAGTATATTTTCATTCCACTTCTTGAAGTTTTCCAAATTCTCCACTAATCCCCTGGAATCTTGCTCCTTACTGATAAGCTTGCTTGTCTCCTTCAAGTCTACACTATAAGAATAGAGTAATTCTTGCACTTCTTCTCTTACAATTGATTTTCCATCCTTCCTAAAAGTGTAACAGGTTACAACTTTGAGGGTTCTTGGTTTTTCATCTATATCGTTTGAAGCTCTATTATAATTTAAAGGTACATCAGCAATTGCAGGAATATTATTAACCTCAGAACCTAGTGGAATGCTGAATGATACTGGTACCGTGCTGCCAGACACTGTATGAGTTCTTGGAACATACGTCATTTTTAATACTATTGACGAATCATTAGCTGCACCCTGCTTATTATTAAGGCTGCTAATATTGAAATCACTATAGTCCCTAACCGGACCTAAAACACTAAATTCTAAATTACTTCCAAGATATATAGGTGAAGCTAGGGGATCATATTTAACTCTTTGTACATTATATCCCATTCTATTAAAAGCTGTTAGTAATTCGCTGTATGCATTTGCAAACCTGCTGGTGTTAGAAATATCCGGTATCAATATACGGTCAATACTTAAAGGATTTCCGCTTGCAAGTCTTCTTTTAATATAATTATAGTGATCAGCATGCGGATGGGTTATTACTAAGTAATCTAACCTATCAATTTCTTCAATGGGGTTAAAGTATGCAAGATTTTCTGCTTTTATATCTTTTCCACGCCCTGAACCAGCATCTATAAGCATCTTTCTGCTTGTATTTGTTAACGGATCTATATCTGTTTCAACAAGTATACAGTCCCCATCTTCAACATTGTACATAGTGACTCTTGCAACCCGTATATTTGTCGATTGATCAATTATATTTGTTACAATACTTTGAATGGATGTACCTGTTTCAATATCTTCTTCATTAGTTGCATAGATATGTGGACCATATCTTCTATCCATATTGGTTTCTGAATCTATGGAATATGGTGTAGTTGATCCTGTTGTAGAATTTACCTCAGCTGTTATTTCATTTAATCTACCAATAGTATCAAGAAAATTATGATTGTCTCCATTAGTTGATATAAGTGCATCCTTTGGTCTGACATTTTCTAAAAACAATGCTGATGAAGAGGTATCACTACCGTGATGTGCTACTTTTAATATATCACTTTGCAGAACGTTGGTACCATTAAATGTGTTCACCATATCAGCTTCTGCTCGTCTTGCCGCATCACCTGTAAAAAGGACTGAAACATTGCTTAAGTCTGATCGTTCAAATTCCTCTACTGTTTCTTCTTCCTCTGCCGTCTCTCCTTCTCCCACTTCTTCCGCATTATCGTCTTCTGCACCTGATATACTATCTACAATGCTATTCTCAGTCTCATGCATTAAATACTCATAATTCCAAACTATATTTTTATAATCTTCAACAAGTATATTAAATTCATTTAATGCATTATACAAATCAAAACTTTTTTTGATTAGAGACATTATTTCCTGTGAATTTTTCAATACTTTAGAACCTAACTCTTTAACCTTTTTTGAGTTTGTTTTATTATCATATTCATTAACACTATCTTGTACCTTTCTTATATCAGAATTGGCTTTCCTCTCCTGGTTAGACATATCATTAACTGTTGACTCGTCTGCTTCACCTAATTGCTTTCCTGCCTCATCAACCTTATCCCTAGATTTGCCAATTTCATCAAGAATAGCTCTACCTTCTTTGATAATAACCTCATACTTTTTTAAATTATTTTTATACTCTACCAAATCACCTTTATAATAAACTAATTTAGGTTTGATATCTATCATTTTACTTTCAGTATTCTTTAATGGACTTTCCAATTGGTTTAAAGTATCCTGTAATAAATTTACATTTTGTGTTAATTTGATTGCACTTTCGCTGCTATCACCACTTATAGTTTCTTTTAGTTCTTCTATACTTGAATAGCAGTCAAATAACGTCCCTAAATACTCGGATGTTCGGTCAACAATTGCTTCAATCGCATTAAGCTTTTCTATCAATTGAGTAATAGCAATTCCCAACTTACTTAATGTCACACCTTGAATAATTTGTGAAGACACGACTTTATTCTTTTGAATAGTATTATTGATGTCTCCAGATTTATTACTTTTTGAAGACATTATACTCCTTGCATCCAAAAACATAGAAATACTTTTATATATAACACCAAATCCGGAATTCAAAATATCCAATACCTTAGATATGTTTACGGTATCATCAATATCTCTTGTAAGTTCAATAGCATCTGCAAACGGTCTGGATAGATCATTTTGGGTCTTATCTAAAAGATTAGCTATGTTTTTCTTAAGTTTCTTCAATTCTGTTTCTATCTTACTAAAGCTTGCTTCACTTGTAACATTATTAAATGCAAGAGGAGTTAAAACTACCTTCCCTGAGGAACTTTCAGATATTACTCCAAATGTTGTACTTAATCCAATATCTACACGTTTTGAAGAATAAATTTTGTACTTACCCAATACGGTTTCACCTGGCTGGATATCTCCGAAAACAAGGTATGAAAGTCCTTCAATCCATGGACCATCCTCAACCTGTCCCTCGAGTATCTTTATGCTTTCGGTGCTTTTTATTGTCGGAGGTAAAAGTTTTAAATTCTTTGCTTTTCCCAGACCTGCATTTGTAGCTTTTACAGTAATTTCAAATATATTATCAGAAATCGCTTTAGTTTCATAACTGATATATATCTTGGCCGGTGGCTCTATTTGAGCTTCTTTTGGCTTTGTTATACCTCTATAGCTTTTTCCGCCTTTGCTGAACTGATATTGAATATACACATATGCTTTCCCCAATGTACTGTTAGTATCTTCATAGTCCTGTTCCTGTTTTTTTCTTTGAATATTATAACTTATAACTTTTTTACTACCTGGTGCAACAGAGCTTGTATATAGACTGCTTGAAGTATTAGATGCAGAGCCTATATTATTAGGAGGTAAAACATAAATGGTATTGTCAGTATTACCGGTAACCCCAAAAGCTGATACTCTGACATCATCCGATATTGATGATGAGATATTAAATCTATCGTTTAATATCATTCCACCTTCAGGCAACCTGCCTTCGCTATCCATTTCCATATTTGTTATAATTATTTTAACTTCAGCATCTTGCAAAGTTTCAATAGGTGATGGGTTATATAATGTAAAACTAGCATTTGTAACCTCATCGGCTAATATAGCATCCTGCTTAAAATCAAAGCTTCCAAGTGCTTCTCCTGTTTGTTCCAGTTCATTATCACTACTTGAACCAATCCGGGCCAAGAAGTTTTTACTATAATCATTTTGTGGATAGAACTCTTTTTCATTAGCAATGTATCTTTCCGGAACAAAAGCTGAAACGACTTGTGTTTTCATCTCGTCAAAGGGGCTTTCATATGTATAACTTGCACTGTAAGGATTATAGTGCATCCTTACAGGCACAGTAGTTGTTATTTCCTGGGTTTTACCCAACCAGTTTACAACCTGTCCTTTCAATCTAAGATCCATATCGAAAATATATCTCTTGTTATCAAGCTTTGGAACTCGTTTATCAGGCATAGAAACCGTTCCATCCGACCCTGCAACAAGCTTAATTGTATATACTTTTGTATCCGGATTGTAAGTCTCCATCTGAACCGTTTTGGAATAAGTATTGACAGCTGAAAACCAATTTTCCATTTTTGATGTTGTAATGCCATCTGAAGCTTTTATTGTATACTCATCTTTATTGGCAGTAGGCTCTATAGTAATATCATCAAAAAAGCTTGTATCATCAATTCTTATTTTAAAATCTTTCACTTGATTTGGTTGAATATCCCCAAGGTTCAACAACCTTGTTGTGTTGATTCTTCCCTGTCCAACGTTCAGGTAAACGCCATTTACCGGCAACTTATCATCAATATTTATGATCTCCGCCTGAACATTATATACTGTTCCATATACGGAAGGATTTTTCACAGATACATACTTAAACATATTAAGAAGCATATCTGAATAATACAATTCGTAGCCTGGAAAATCTGTAACAAGCTTAGGATTCTCATAATCAAAATTAATCCTGTTATCAAGTATTATATTAGGCTCAGTACCATCAATAATGTTGGTTTCATTAAAATTATTAAAAGTTTCTATATTCCAGTCAAGCATAAAAGGCATCATCTCCATAATATGCTTTTGAGGAACCAAATCTATTAATGCTTGAATATTAATAGTTTTTTCAAGGGGCTTAAACCCATTTGCTTCTGCATGAAGCGTATATGTGCCCGCAGGAATATTCTCAAATCTATATGCCGTAAATGTAGTGTTACCTTCCCTAACTTCTTGCTTAACACCTTCATATACTTCAGATGTATCAGGCACTTTATCGCCATTTGCCATAGGACCTATGAGCTGAAGCTTTGCATCCTTTACAGGAATTGAATCTTCATCAATAAGCTCTATAACAGCAGTACCAACATTTGAGTAACCAACAGTTAATTTAATAGGTACACTAATTTCTCCTATGTTTGAATTTATTTTGATTACATCATCATATTGCCCCGGTCTAACATATTCATCAGGATTAATATTTACAAATATTGTAGTTTTTGCTCCAACATCTTTAATTGATTCTACTTTATTCAAAGGCTCAACAATATCAGTTCCGGCAATTGTTATATAAACCCATGGTAATTTTGCGGGCGGAGTGACCCTTATATCGGTTATAGGTGCATTACCTGTATTCATTATATTTACAAAATGAGTTATTTCTTCACCAGGTCTTACAGTTGCAATAATACTGGACTTTACAACTCCCGTTTCATCAGGACTGAATTCACTGTTAATACTAACTCGATATTCCGGTTTTGCCACATCTATATTTATCCTGATACTTGACTCAGTGATGTGTCCTTCCTTTGTAGCTACTTTAAATTTTATCTCTTTACCTATTAAGGAAGCATCTTGAGGAATATTAACCCTGACCTTAAACTCTGCAGACTCACCGGCAGCCAAAGATTCTGGCACATTTCCTACAAAGTCTACCAAATATCCCTCAGCATTTGTTCCAAGAATTTTGGATATATTTATATTATGTGCATCTACTGTTCCTACATTAATGAGTGTAGCCGAAATCTCCTCCACTTTTCCTGCAATAGAATATACCGAATTGGATATGGATAACACTACACCTTCAACATAAAACACTTTTGATTCGCTCTTCTTACTTGTCCCTTCCAATTTAGCAGTTGCACTAAGATTGTATGAACCTCCATAATACTTGGGTAATTTAAACTCAGCATTATAAATTCCGCTGCTGTTAGTTTTAGCTGTGAGGCTCCACTCCTCTTCTCCAACTATTTTGATAAGTACTGTAACATCAGCAATTGGAGTAATTCCATCTACCTTTGTTACTTTACCTGTTATAGCAATGGGCTGACCAACATCATAAGTCTGTTTGCTTGAAGTGACTGTAACAATATAATCGTCTACTACAGAAATTTGACGATAAACAGATTTACTTACACTAAGATTCTGAGCATCGAAAATTGCTGTAAAACTGCCTTTTGTGATATTGAGGTCTTCAGGTGTTATTCCCTTGATCACAAATTTCCCATACTCTACAGAATAATCCATCTGTTTTACTGTTATTAGGTTTCCAATTGGATCACCATTTATATCAACTTTTCCATTGTAAAAATACACTGCAGCACTCACATTGTCCTTTGGTTGTAGCTGCATCCAAGGTGCATCTGTTGATGTTATTTCAAGGCCAATAGACATATCTTCATTAACAGTATAAGTTGATTTCATGTCAGGATTTAACTGCAGTGCACCTTTTACTTTAAAGTCTTTCTCTAGCTTTGAATGACTTCTGTTTCTTAAGTACAGTGAATTTTGGGAATCTGCATATACTGCCATTTTGTAATTGCCGGTAGGCTTAAAGTCAGCTTTCCAACTAATATTTCCGGTTATAATTTCCCCAGGTGCCAAGCCAGCACCGACTACAAACTTACCGGCTAATTTATCATTAATATACAAGCTGTTTTCAAAAGGTCTAGATATTGCAGCATTTCCTGTATTTTGTATTGTAATTAATGAAATAATTTCGTCACCAAATACAGGTTTCTCATTATCATAGACATTTTCGATACCGATTATCTCAAGGTCAGGCATACTCACTTTAAGGGGTGAATCTAATGTGTATTTCCTATCGTTGTTTTCCTCTCCATTTATAGTAAAGGTATTGCTGTCTTCTTCATAAACCACCTGGCTATCAGGATTTTCAAGCATGAACAAATACTCTCGGGATTCCTTATCAGGCAATGAAACTTCAGGCACAACATTTGTACTATCAGCTATTACTTTAAATACCTTCACACCCTCAATAGGTCTTTCCCAAATTACAGACACATTGATTCTTTCCGACTTTGCCAGTGACTTAACTGAAGCATTTCCGATATAATAATTGTCTGCATAGAAGCTTACTTTAAATTCATTATTCACATCGGTATATCCGTTATTTACTAAATCAGCTTTTAAAGCCATGGTTTCTCCGGGCTTTAGTGAAATATTATTCGGAGTAATTTCCAAGGAATCCACAATTATATCCGGATAGAGCAACTTATAGTTTCCAGTAGTTATCTCTAGTTCGTTATCAGATTCATCGGTTTCAGCAATATGGTTTATAGGTCCATCAACATATACTTTTATTTTATGTATTCCCTTGCTTTTTACTCTCCAAGTAAAGTCTACTGTGTATGTATTGCTTCCTTCCATATTTGAAAGACCGGCTACTTTCTTTGCCTCAATAAATTCATCATCCACATATAAAGCCACATTAAATTTGTCGGATGGCTTAGTTCCGTCATTTTTAATATCAGCTTTTATATTAATCTCCTGATTCCAGCCAATATAAGTACCTGAAAAACCAATGTTTACGGAAGTTGTAATGACGTTTGGAAAACTAGTTTCATCCACCCCAAGAATAATGCTTTTGCTATTGTTGTTGAAGTCAGCTTCATCCACCGCATGTCCCATATCATTAGTAGTTACTGTTAATGTGTGTCCTCCACTCTCGCAAACCCATTCAAAAGTCACATTCTTAGATTCTTTAGGTCCGATTTTGTCTGTTATTCTTATAAAGTTTTGATATTTATCATCTACATAAAAACACACAAGAAATGGATTTTCCGTAGATGTATTATTCCGGTTGTACACCGTTGCAGAAACTGTAACTTTCTGGTCCTTTAAAGGCTTTTCATTACTAACTTTAATTTGGCTTATAACAAGGTCCGGCCTTGTTTCATTTACTTCAATAACCACAGTATCAGTGTATGAAGAATTGTTATCATCAATTGCCGTCAACTTAACCTTATACGTACCCGATTTTTTATATATATGGTTTGTAGTTACACCGTGACCAGATTCTCCATCACCAAATTCCCATATCAAGTTCTGTATATATCCATCTTTATCATATGATTTTGAACCGTCGAAATGGGCGGACTTCAATACGTCAACCTTAAATGATGGACCCGCATCAGCTTCAGGAAGATAGTTTACCTTTAATGTAGTTTCTTGTATTTTATTTTTACCTTGACTTCCACTAATCCTTGCGATTAGCTTATATGTTCCTCCGTTTTTAGGAGTCCACTCTTTGTATAGGAATTTTGAAGAAAGAGGCTCAAGTCCTGTAAACAGCACCTCTCCAATTCTCTCCTCTATCTGACTTCCAACTTTTGATGCAAAGAATTCTACTTTTCCGTTTTCTTCTACCATTCCTGTATTGGTAACCTTAACCCTCAACTTTGTAATATTTTCTGTACCAATACTAAGTATCTCTTTGCCGTATTCATCATATATCGGTTTTACTTCATCCGGGTAATGCCCTATATCATAGTAAACATCATACATGATCGGTTCATCATCTGGTTGCCACTTGTATGCAATCTGAGAGTAACCCAGGTCACTCAATTCAATACCCGAACTAAAATCTACAAAATAGGAAGTTTTAACATATTTTCCATCAACCACAGGAATTTCATCAACAATGTAAATATTACCGTTATTCTTCCAATTGCAGTATCCGCTTAAAACAACATCCGGCTGACCATATACTACTCTTGTGACAGAGTGAATACTTGAGAGGGATGAAGGATCTTTAAGCATCAATACCTGATAACGGGGTACATTCTGACTTGCCGGGTCTCCTTCCAGAACAGGTACTTCAAACTTCAAAATTGGCCTTTCTTCATCCGGCTGTTTGATAACATTTAATTTCTCCGGTACATATATAGGCAGCTTCATCCCAGTTTTAAAATCCAGAAGATAACTTGGTATTCCAGTCTCCTTTTCATCAATTAGTGCAAGACTGTTTTCATCGTTTTTTCCTTCTTTTGTCTTCACAACATTATCTTTTCCAATTATCTCTGTTGTTACTTCAACTATTAACGGATTAAGCTTTACCCCCATATAATCCCTATGGTTAAGGCTGGCATTAAAGTCCTTAAATACTCCTTCCAGAGGTTCCTTACCTTCTCTTTCCTCATTCATTACCCATTTTACAATCCAATATCCGGAAACCCTGCTGTGTGGGTCTATATCACCTAGATTGAGTTTGAATGTATTATCAGTACTGCTACCAAAAGATGTACCTATAATTACAAAATTCTTTATCAAATCCGATTGTTTAGTGGTAACATTAAGCTGTCCGGACTCTATAGTAAGATTTTTCGCAATTCCATCTCCTATATTCTCTGCAATGACCCCAAGTCTAAATGGTTCATTAGCTTTGATCTTTCCAGGTATATAATAATGAAGCTTTATTTTAGGTTGAGGTAGTATCTTTATGGCTTCAGCTACTGTCTGGGTTTCAATTGACACCCCATCGAGTGCATATGAAACAATTGCTTTTGCGTAATAGGTTTTTCCTTCTTTCAATGTCCCGCCTAAACCATCCCCAGGTATAATCTGCCACTTAGCTGTCATACTTCGGCCTGATGACAGGGAACAACTTCCGTCAACCGAACCTATACCCTCAACTCCTGTCGGAATTATATAGTTCTGACTTGTTACATCCTTTCCATTCTCATCTGTAATTACGACCCTTACGGATAAATTTTGTAACGGCTTGGACACATAGCCATTTCCAACCTTCAAAGTTGCATCAAAAGCCTGTCTTTCAATAGTAGCCGTCTGACTTAACTTCAAAGAAACAACTTCATTAGTACTATTATCCTTCGGTACATAAGTACCTCCTCCTCCAAACAGGTCAATTTCCTCAAAGTCATCTCCATCGGGCATGCATATATTTTCTGATACTTTCATACCATTAGGTAATAAAGCTTCTGTCTTTACAATTTTTTCACCGGGGTTATATAAAGGTATTATTCCAAATACATCAGCCGGAGGATCAATTGGCAAACCTGTATCCTTGTCATATTTCATAAAGTTTGCATGGAGTTTTATATAGTTAAAAGGTATTCCATCACTTTCAGATCTCAATCCCGGTCTCAAGGAATAGTAGCCCGGTAAGATCATGAGCTTTATTTTTGCTGTGCCATGAGCCGGAATTTCTCCTATATATCCTCCACCAACAATGCTTATTCCAATATCCCCAGCACTTTCCCTTATTATTGAAGCCGAAACATCGGTAATATTAATTAAACCGGAATTTACAACAGTAGCTTCTACATATATTGGTGCTGTTACTTGTTTTAGAATTGTCAGCCACGGAGGTACTGAGCATATTTCAGGATCCGGAATATTGGGTATAAAATCAATGTTCATTATTACATCATATTTATCCTCAATAGTGACAGGCTTAACCATCCATTGTATACTTACAGGCTCGCTAGTCATGGTAACATTAACCACCGTAGCTTCACTAGCGGGCATAACATAAGCTGTACCTTCCGTACTCCTTCTTCCCTGTGCACTTATATAATATGTATATTCACCTAGAGGCTTATCATCAAAAGTAACTATACCCTTACTGTCGGTTTTGCCTATATAATTATTATAATATACCTCTTTCTGATCACCTATCTGTCTAGTCATCGGCACCCTACCGACAAGGACGACTTCCGCATCCTCAACTCTAGATCCTGTATTATCGAGCACAAGGAAAGACAATGAACCGGTCTCACTGGAACATACTTCCACACCTATAGTAACAATCGCACTATATTTGCCGTCTGTCACTCTTAATTCATCCTGATATTGTCCAAGTGCAGTAGCTTTCGGAGGATTAAATATAATTTCAAAGGTAGTCGATTCTCCAGGCAACAGTTTGTCTTTTCCTAAGTTTACACAATGAGCCCATGTCAATCTTGTAAGCCCTTCAAGTTTTATTCCTGACATAGTCCCCAAGCCTTTATTGGTAATTGTTACAGTCTTTGTCATACTTGTGCCGGGATTAAGTCCAATTTTAATAATTTGAGGATCAGTCACCGGCTTAGGAATTGCAGGTCTTAAATTAAGTTTAATATTCGATACTGCGTTTGCTACCTTTCCGGTACTGCTAAACACCACTTGGAATAATTCAGTATCCTCAGAATCAAGAGGTGCATAAAAATTAACTATAACTGAAGAAGACTCACCAGGTCCTAATGTTTTCTTAAGTGTTGAAGTATCCAATACTGCTTTTACTTTGGTATTTTTATTGGTAGAAGTCAAATCCGCTGAAATTCCTGTAAGTGCCGTATTTCCGCCATCCGCTGCATTCCTAATAGTTATTACTTTTGAAAATGTTGAGTTTTTCGAAGCTATTAAGTCAATATTTGATGGAGAGGCTACAAGTCCTAGTACTTCAAATTCTGTAGTAGCCATACTTGCAAATAAACTCTTATATGGACTCACCTGTACATGCCATAAACCTGCCTGTCCCATACCTGGTGTAAATTCATAATTAAATTCACCATTTTTACCTGTTTCAACTGAAATTATTCTCTCTTCCTTCCAAGGCTTTAGACCGTCACCGGTTTGAGGTTCAAGCTGCAGATCAATCAATATTTTAGTGCCGGCAAGAACTCTACCATCCTTATACATGAATTTACCACTAATTTTCACTTTATTCCAAAGTTGGTAGACTTCTTTATCCACTTCCACATTTGCAATAATATCCTCAACTATTCGAATTATGCATTCCTCAGATACTGTTTGAATATTATCGCTGGCAGTAAGCTTCAATTTATACGAACCTGTAGTAAGTGAATTGGCCATACCAGGGGAGTTACCTATAGCAATCTGTCCATTAAATGTTCCTGTTAGCCTGTCAAAATTAATAGTATTAGGCTTTCCATCATCTCTTAATACAATTTCACGCCATTCGCCATTATCGTACTTAAAAATTTGATAATATACACTTACATTACTTTCCGGCCCTAAAAGCTTACTACTGCTTGCTTTTCTAACTGAAGCCTTAAGAGGAATAAACCCGCATGCACTTGTAAACAAAACTTCTAATGTGGAGTCATCCCCATCATCTTTGGATGGGTAAAAATCTGCTATAAGAGTATCCTTTATAACAAATTTTTGGGACCATGAACGTTGTGTTAGGTCATTAGCCTCATCCTTAATTTCATTCTTTGGATCTATAATAATTTTAAAAGTATGTTCCCCCACAGAAGTAACTTTATATAAAATTTGTATTGGTTCTGTTGTGGAATTCCCTCTCAGACCATTAAGAGTATAACTTGCAACTTGATTATCATCCATATATAAGCCTATATTAAAGCTTTTAAAAATGGATGTAACACTGTTATTGCTTACACTTACATTAAATACTATATCATCACCATAAACTATATTTGTTTTTGATAATTTGACATCCGATATCTTTAACTCAGGATAAACAACAGTTATATTGTCAATCTGCCTTTCCAAATAAACGCTTTTAGTTACTGAACATTCCCTGTCAGCTATAACTTTTACAACATGTTTACCCGGCTTAACCTGCCATCTTGCCCTTACTTCAAACTCTTCACCTATCCCAAGTTTTTCTATTGTTATAGTCTTAATTGTACTGCCATCAACAATATATTCAATATTAAACGGGTGAGTAATATTTACATTTCCCTTGTTCCTAACTATAGAACTAAACATATAAGACATTCCATCAGCAAGAGTTGTCTCCTTTGGCAGCCAATCAAAGTCTATTATTTCTATCTCAGGAGTTATCACTTTAAATGAAGGTGTTGTAATAGTCAAACTATTGTTGTCCCTGACTTTTTCAATCAACACCGGAACCGGATCATCAACTATTGCTGTTACTACATGACTTCCAGCCATAGGCTTCATAACAAATGTAGCAGTGCCGTATGTCTTTTTATCCGTTGTTTGAGGATCCAATGATTCTATTATCTGTTTTGCATGCCATTTTCCATCGATGTATAATGATACAAAGAAATTTTTTGCACTTGCATTTCCTATATTGCTTACAGTTACCGTATACTTAAAAGGCTCCTCACTATTTAGCTCGGTAGTATTTGAAGGATCATAAGCTATAGAATCTATCTTAACATCGGGAAAATTAACCTGCTGAGTTGTCAACGCTTTAATCATTTCATTATTGGTTTTATCTAGTTCTTTTAAGTTATCCAATATATCATTAGCTACAACCTTCAATACATGTATACCAGGTGTGGCAACCCATGAGAAATCTACTTCTTTGCTCCCTCCAACAGGTATATTATCAGTTACTCTTGTATAGCCAACATATTTATTATCGATATAGAAGCCTACTAAAAATCCAAGAGTGCTTGTACCCCTTCCAATATTTTTAATTGTTGCTTTTATATTAACCAAATCTTTTTCAATAGGATTATCAGGTGTCCATAAAATATCGCTTATAACAAGATCCGGTCTATTTTCATATACACTTACGCTTACTGATGCCCTTGTTTCAGCTTTATTATTATCTATAGTTTTTAATGTTATATTGTAATTACCAGGATTCTGGAATGCATGCGTTATCTCAGAACCTTCTTTTTTTGTACCATCACCAAGATCCCATTGATATATATCAATATAACCGTCACTATCCTGTGATGCCTTTCCACTTAAAGTGAAAGTTTGTCCTGATGGTATCAGTGTCTTTGTATTTATTATTGCATCAGGTGCTTTATTTATTACTTTTTCAACTACTAACTCATTGTTGGTTACACTATCTTCTTTAGACTGATCTGTAGTCCTTACAATTGCTTTAATCTTAATATTACTTGGTATATTATTTTCCGGAATCCATGAAATTGATGCATTTGAGTAACCCAATCCGGTAGCCTGAACATTTGTGATTCCAAGGCTGATCCATCCTCCAGCTTCTTCTCTAAAAAATTCAACAGTTCCCGAAGCTTTTCCAACGTTTTTGTTATTTACAGTAGCGATGACATTTATCTGCCTATTGTATGTGGGAACATCCGGATTAAACTTAATTTCCGATAATTCCAAATCACTTAGCCATGATGGTGATTTTGAAGCAATTAAACATGGTTGGCTTTCATTTCCAGCTAAATCCACTGCTCTAACTGTAAAGTAATAAGTTTTATTATTAACAAGACCTGATACTTTATAGTATAAGCCAGCTGTACTTCCTATTTTGATATACCCTGTATCATTTTGTTCTGACATATAAACATTATATATATCTACATCGTCTGAATTACTTGCCTTCCATTCAAGCAAGACCTCTCCTCCACACTTTGTATCTGTAGCAGCTAAAGATTCAGGAGCGTTTGGTAAAGACTTATCCAATATAAACTTTTTAATTAATTTGCTTTCCTTGTTACCCTTATTAATGGCAGTTACCCTAACTGCATAGGTTCCTTCTGTCAGTAAAGATGCATCCCAGGTAAATTTTGACAGAAATCCTTCCTGACTCCAGACAAGATTTGAAGGCTTTTTACCATCTATCATCTGCTCAATTATTTCCTCATAATTATTACCTTTACGCACAGGTTTGAAATCCATTCCTATCTCAATCCATGTTTCACTTCCTGTTATTGTACTATCAGTGTCTTCCCCTAAATATGAATACTCATATTTAACTATAACACCAACTTCATCGCCAACAAGAGCCTCCAGATTTAAAATTTTGTTGGTCTTAGTAAACTCGCTGGGCTTAAAAGCATATACTATTGGACTTGATGTTTCTTCAAGGGGCTTACACACAGGTTTATCTTGACTATCGTTATCTAAGGAATAGTCCCTTGTATATTCACTTTGAAATCCAAGATCATTAGCACATGCAACTCTGTAATAAAATTCATTCTGTGGATCAAGCAAAGAATCCAAATCCATACCTTTATCTATGTACATATTTGCAGTCGTCTTTTCTACAATAGTTTTCCATTGCCCATCCTTACCAACTTTTCTCTGTAAAATATAGTGATCAAAATCAGCTCGTTCTGTCGGCTTCCAACTTACAACCAATTTCCACTCACCACTAGCAACCCAGAGACCATCAGGAGGACTTGGAGGATTGTTTTCTATAGCATATATTTGTGTTCTTTCAGATAAATTGCCGGCAACATCTGAAGCAGTTACTTTTAATTCAAATTTACCGTCCGGATACACTCTAGTTTCGTCAACATTCAGTTCAGCGGTGTTCCAGTTGAATATTGCATCCCCTTTTACGTTTGTAATAGATGAAAGCTTTATCCATCTTCCTTCACCTTCAGGTTTATTATATTGATCAAGCTTTCTGTAATAAACAGTATATTCGTTTACTCCCATATTGTCCTTGGCATGTAATGTAAATCGAGCCGTTCCTCTTATGGAACTTCCATCTGCAGGATTAAATTGATCGATTACAGGAGCAGAAACATCCGGTCCCGGCATAATCATAACAATATTTGACTTATTGCCTTCATTTCCAAGGTTGTCCAACGCGGTTATGTAATAATAGCTATATTTATTGGAAGGTGCCTCATAGTCGACAAATAAAAGGCTGTCGGTAACACCGATGCATTTGTAGTTTATGTCGTCACTGCTCCTGTAGATCTTATATTGGTAAAAATCTTCATCCCGTGACACCTGTTCAATTAGAAGATTTACTTTTAGTTCTGATGCACTGGCAGATATCTGTGGTAGAGCCGGTGCAGTATTATCAATTGTATAATTTACAAAAGCCTCACTTTTATTGCCTGATGAATCCGTTGCAATAACCTTGATTTTACAATCACCATCTGCAATGCCGTCCATATTCCAGGTAATTGTTCCTGTTGAATTTCTTCCGATAAGATTCCACTTATCTAAGGCATAATGATAAAACTCTACCGATTCTACCCCAACATCATCTGTTACTACTGCACTTATCTTTGTATCTTTATTAATTCTTCCAAAATTAGACGGTATGAACTTATTAATTACCGGCGGAGTACTATCTGCTTCAATCAATATACCGTAACTTCCCATTCCGGTAAAGTTTGCATGTTTAACAAAAACATAATATGTTTTCCCTGACTCTAGTTTATAGGTAATAGTAAAATTATGGCCATCACTACCGTTATCATTACTTGCTATCTGATTTTTTGAACCATCATATAGTATACCAACAGTATCGGCATTACCTGTACTTCTAATGATATAGCCGCCTGTTGTATCCGGTACGATACTAAATACATCAATATCGCCCATACTTTCAAAACTTTGTGGGTACACCGAACCTACGCTTATTGGCTTTGCTGAAGCAAAGTCATTTCCAACATCATCATTAACAGGATCCGGGTATGAATAGTTTGGAACAATTGTATTCCAGCTATTCGTATTACTGAATATATAGCCTGTTTCAATAGGTTTTGTTAATGCAAGAATATTAAAATTTGAACTACTTGGGCTTGTAAACTCTACCTTCTGGATTCCTGTTCCGCTTAATATTACCTTATGTTGATCATTTGATTTGAAGTTTTTTTGATTCCCCCCCACATGGTTCTGGAGAAAGTCCCCTTTTATATCCATTATACCCTGCTTCAAACAACTTTCATGATCATTTTTGCTGTTCATTGTAAAGTTACCGCTTATATTCAGCCTATCGTTTGCTTTTATCATTTCCAAATAACTATATCCTGTTATACTATAGTTACCGCCTATATTTACACTCCCATTGTTTAATGACAGTTTCCCCCCTGTTTGAATCAAGTCTTTTCCTATTGTCAGGGACCTACCGTTTAAGTCAAGGGTTCCACCATCAAGATATAAATTCCCTTCTATTATCTGGTCCTGCTGCATTGTCCAATCTTTTTTTATACTTATATCCTTAGCCCATACTCCTCCGCTTATAACCGCTGTTCCCTCTAAATATATCCTTCTTTCATTTAGCACTCGCATGTTTTTATCCACTAATGCAAGTTCTGTAGTTACTGGTATATCTGAAACTAAATTTACTCCTCCTGCTGAATAATTTGCTATTTCAAGCCTTGCAAACCTTGAATAACTTTCAACTTTCACTTTTTGCTCGCTTTCTCCATTTAATATTACCTTGTGATTTCCTGTTGGATAAAAATTCCAATAACTACCATTCCTTTGATATACATTCCCTTTCAACTTCATTTCGCCTGCAATT
>JAEYYB010000011.1 GCA_023430975.1 Bacillota bacterium
AAAGCTAGGACTTCTGAAACACTTTCTGAGGCATTGGCCATAGCTTTAAAGAATGTAAATGATTTGGATATTAATGGGTGGTTTAAATGTTCAGGGTATTCCGTATAATATATCAATTTGCTGTAAATGATGATGCGTTAATATTATGAATTAATTAGCATGAGGTAGCCCGCGGCCATAATACAAGAGAGCAGATGCAAGACACAACTCAGCACGCAGAAATAATTGAAATAAAAAAGGCCGCCAAGAAAATGGGTTCCTGGCGGCTTATTGATTGTGAACTGTATGCTGCTTCAGAACCCTGCCTAATGTGTGCAGGTGCCATTACAGTCACGGATCAAAAACGTTGCTTTTTGCATAATATAACCAAGTTCACCCAATTATAACACCCTGAGGATGATCTTAAACACTGCACCGTTACTGGAGTTCTCTGCTGAAATTGTACCATTATGCTTCTCTACCACATTTTTGCTTATAGCCAGCCCCAAGCCGAAATGGCCCTTCTTTCCTTTATAAAACCTCTCAAAAATATTGGGTAGCTCGTCCTTATCAATTCCAGGTCCGTCATCGCTGATTATGGTTTCGATAACATTACCTTCAACTAATTTGGAGCTTACATGTATTGTGGATTTGGCATACCTGATACAGTTGCCTATTATATTTGTAAATGCTCTGGAGAGCTTTTCGAAGTCTCCATTAATTACTGAATCACCTGTTTTTGTATCCGAAGTAATATTTGTGTTGTTTTTTATAGCTATACCACTCATCCTTTCAACGCAGCTGTTAATAAGCTCGCTAAAGTTCAGGCTCTCAAAGCGATAGTTTTCCTCAATGGTATCGAGTCGTGACAAATAAAGCAAATCCTCCACAAGATGGGTCATTCTCTTTGTTTCATCTATTATGATATCCGAGGCATTGTTTTTCTCCACAACATCATACTTGATACCCTCTGCATAGCTTTGGATGGACATCAGCGGAGTCCTGAACTCGTGGGAAGCATTTTGAAGAAACGTCTTCTGTGCCTTGTCGTATGACTCCAGCTTTTCAGACATGGTATTTATGTTGTTGACAAAATCCTGGAGTTCATCATCAACAGGCATATGAATTTTTGTCCCAAAGTTCCTCTCTGCAATTTCCCCAATATGTTTGTTTAAAGAAGTAAATGGGGCTGATATTTTTTTTGCCACATGAGACGAAAATATGCTGATTATAAGTGCGGATATGATGAGGATAGCTAAAAGTATTATGTTAATTACCCACTGTAATTGATTGACCTTCTTCATGCTGGAATAGATAATTATCCAATTCAGACCGAAATCGTTTTTATTATGGACGGGTTTTATTATTGCGACATATGAAGTGCCATCCAGGCTAAAATCCATATATTGCTGCATGGGTTTATCCTTCAGTTCCTCGACTGCTTTAGTAAATTTATCTAAAATATTGTCAGGTACCTTGAAGTATTCACCATCAAGAGAGGTTATTGGGCTGTTGCTGTTGTCAAGCAAAATATAATCCGCATTTAGAAGAGAGGCCTGCTCACGTAATGAACGGTCTAAAAATAAGTAGAAGCTGGACGGATCATTTTTTTCCGGACGATTTAAATTTTGGTTGCCTTGAAGCTTTGGACGAAGCCTTTTCTCACCCTCTCTGGGAAAAAAGTCAGGGCCTCTGTGTAAGGTTGTTGATTCGGCACGGGAGGCTATTGATTTTATCTGCTCTTTGACATCACTCTCGATATATAACCGTATTGCTATATTGAATACTATCATTGTCAGTGCTATCAGAATAGCTATAACAGCTATATTATATTTAAAGATCCTCCATTTTATGGTGTTTCTCTTCATAAGATCAGTCCTTTTCTTCAACTTTGAATCCAAAGCCCCAAACAGTTTCTACTTTTAAGCTGGACCCACTATCTGCAAGCTTCTTGCGGATTCTTTTTACCATATCATCGGTTGCTCTTGTTTCAACTTCATTTTCAAAACCCCATATTTTATCAAGAAGTTCATTTCTGCTAACAGCTTTGTTTTTGTTTTCGGCAAGATAATTAAGAAGTGCAAATTCCATGCCTGTGAGTCCTATGTTTTTTCCTCCGACTAATGCCTGTTTTAAATCTGTATTGATTTCAACGTCAGCTACTGATAGCATTCCTGATTGTGTGGCCTTTGTCTTATCCAGTTCAATTCTGCGGAAAATACTTTTTATCCTTGCTATAAGCTCCATTGGACTAAATGGCTTTGTGAGATAATCGTCGCTTCCCAAGGTAAGACCGGCTATTTTGTCCGGCTCGGTGTCTTTGGCAGATACAATTATTATAGGTACAGAGCTTTTCTGCCTGATTGCCGAGCAAAGTGAAAAACCGTCCAATTCAGGCATCATAACATCAATAACCAGCATATCGGCAGGCTTATTATTAAATGCATCGAGGATAGTACGACCGTCATTAAATGTTTCCACTTCAAATTCTTCTTTTACTAAGAAGGATTTTATTATGTTGCAAATATTAACTTCATCATCAGCTATATAGATTAGTTTTTTATCAGCCATGTAAATTCACCTCTACATATATTTTATCATGAACATGGCAAAATAAAAGGTTTTAATCAAATATGCCTTATTTTTGCCACACTATTTATGTTACGTAAAATTACTAAATTAAAAGTGATAAATCTATTACATTTGTCTGTCGCAAATCTATTAAAATCAGTTAATCTTGCTATTTGTCTATCACAAAATAACGTTAAAACGTTCGTTATTTTGCTCTGCCAAATATAAGATTAATACT
>JAEYYB010000065.1 GCA_023430975.1 Bacillota bacterium
AAGTAGCATCATGGCAATTTAACAGAAATATGCAATGTACCTCTGTAAATTGGCAATTCACTACAGAGGATGCAAGGATAAAATTGAAGAGTCTGTACCCAGAAATTTAAGAGTTACAGACTACTAGCAGTAATAACACTATTCACTTGATTGAATTTGAAACACGGTTCCTATCCCAATAAAACTTATGCATACTGAAACACCGTACAATAGAAAAAGGCAGAAAATTATAAATCAAACCTAATCTATAGCCGGCAAACTTAAAAGCACTTTCCATAAACAGTTTTACAATACAAAAGTATTTTTTTCTACCTGCAAGATGCCTTACTGCATTCTTAACAAATTTTTTGCCCTCGGCTTCAGTCCTAGCATATTTTAATATGTATTTGTTCATTTTCAAACATGCCCCTATATCAAAATTCCTATTAAACTGCTGAATAAGAGTATAATTATGTGAATGAATTACTGATGCTCCTGATGCATATACAATCAATTTGTCACTTAGAAGTAGCTTCGAAGCAATGATCATATCTTCACTTAAAATAACATTTTCAGGAAATCCTCCAACCGAATCAAAATCACTTCTCCTGAAAGCTGAGCATACATCAGTAAAGAAAAATGCTTTTATGCCTAAACGTTCAATATCTTTTTTTGATTTAACTATATCATAGTTCGGATAGTTAAATTCTCTTGCAAACCTTTCAAGAGGGGTAGCATCAGCTCTTGCAATCTGTCTCCCATACACACCACCGACCTGAGGGTTATCAAAAGGTTTCAAAATATTTTCTATGAAATTTTCATTCTCTGGAATTGCATCTTGAGTCATAAAAATAATAAAATCACCTGTTGATTCTTTCGCAGCACGGTTTCTTGTTGAACCATGATCAAACTCACTCTGTTTAATGTGAATTAATTTAACCTTTTCAAATCGACTGCATATTTCTATTGTCTTGTCTTTAGATTCAGTATCAATAACAATAATTTCATGAATATTAATTGTCTGGTTAACTAATTTAAATAATAGGTTGTCCAAATATTCTTCTGCATTTCTAGTAGGAATTATTAAGCTTATCTTCATCGTTCAACCATCCCCCATACAAACTTTTCTATTCTAAAATTTCATAATAAATTTGAATTAGCACCTGTACAATATAGATGAGATTCACATAAATTATATGCTTTTAAAGTTTCTTCAGCGGCCTTCTCCCATGTATATTGGTCAACTATTTTACTTTTTAAATCATATTTTGATCTGTTGGAATTGTAAGCGGATAAAATAGCATCTCTTATACTTTCTATGTTTTCGGGATCACAATACCATGCTTTATCTTCAAAGTATTCCTGAGTATATCCCTTATTGGTAATAACAACATTAGTACCCATTAGGCCAGCTTCCAGTCCAACCAATCCGGTAGTTTCAAACCATGATGGAAGCACACTTACTTTGCATGCTTTAAAGCCGGAATAAAGCAGAGTTCTATCAATGTTTCCTATATAAATAAAGTTTTTATTTTTCTTTAAGTAGTCATTGAATTTTGTTATATACCATTTGTGTTTATTATTTAATCCTCCGGCAAAAATCACAGGAATGTTGGAATTCTCAAGAGCCATCATTACACTTACCTGGTTTTTTCTTGGTTCAATTCTCCCAGCACAAAGAATAAAATCTTTTATTTTGTATTTTGACTCAAATATACTTGAATCGGTATTAATTATATTATCGTCTATTTCAACCCCATTAGGCACTATAACACTAGATTTTTGACTTACGCAAAACTCTTTAAGTATGGTATCTAATTCCATTTGAGAATTAGGTAGCCACACAGATGAATTATTTAGTACAAATTCCTGTTGTTGTTTAAAGCCTATTTGCAGTTGTTTTAGAATTGCGGGGAAGCCTTTTCTTGATTGCAATACATAAAATAATGTTTTTACCAGTTGAAAGTGGTTTTCATTTGAAAAAACTTTTTTTAATGTTTGACTAACACCTTTTAATGCTTTTTTCTCATAATTTTCAATATCTATTTTACTATGATGTATAGTAGATAAAACAACAGGTTTATGCTGCTCTAATGCATTCTTACACTGCATGTAGGTTTCATGGATTCTAGTTACATTGAATAAGTGAACAATATTATAATTTGTTAAATCCGGTCTTAAATCCAAGTTAATATCAACGTCAACCCCTAGATTTTCAAGGCATTCCTTTGTTTTAAGCATCTGGGTTGTATCACCACCATAATTTCTGAATGCATCGGTACGATTTTGCATTAAAACTCTCACAATAATTCACCTCATTATGTATATAGTATGTTGGTGTTCAGCAAAGCTGAACCTGTTGATTTTACTTGATTTATCTAGATGGAAATTTGTTACTGCTAAATCAAAGCCATTTGGCTTATAAATCAATACTTTTCCGGCACATCCGTCAGACTGACAGGATAACCGTGATTATTTCTTAAATAGACCTTACGTATTTTCAAAGATCCGTACGTCGACTGTTACTAATTTTTTGACCATTGTAATCGGTTTAACCTTACGAAATACCTACTATAGTATAGTATTATTATTTTTAGAAGATGTCAATTTGAAATTCAGTTTATTTACTCAATTTATATATTTTTCATCAAATCCCAGTCTTTATCACATCAAAGCATAAGATTACAGTTAGATACACATGCCTTCTTTGAATCGTGCCCACATGGATTTACATTTTGCATTGTCATAAGAAAGGGCGAATTTCAACACACGGACTTGTTAAAAAAATGTGTTTCTTCTGTGGTAAGTGGTAAGAGTAATGTAAAAATATGATATAATAACTATAATTCTAGATACATTATTATAAATATCTATTTGAATTTATTTCATTAAACAAAGGAGGAATGAAAATGAAGAAGAGAATATCATTTTTACTGACAGCTACTATGTTGATATCATTAGTACCGCAAACTTTTTGTACAGAAGTAAAGGCTGACACTGGGCAAACACTTTTTATTAATGAGGTAATGGCTTCCAACATTGATACTATAAGGGATGGTGATAAAGATGACCCCAAAAGCGGAAAAGATGGAGGAGCATTTTCTGATTGGATAGAAATTTACAATTCCAGTACAGAGCCAGCTGATTTAACGGGATTTACTTTATCTGACTCTTCTGCTGACTGGAAATTCCCAAAGGGTACTGTACCTGCAAAAGGTTATCTTATCGTATGGGCATCTGACAAAAATAAAATTGCAAAAGATGGACAATTACATACCAATTTTAAATTAAGTGCATCAGGAGAAAAAATAACACTAAAAAAGCCTGACGGTACTACTGTAGACAGTATAACAACTGTAGCCATAAGTGATGATGAGTCTTATGGCCGAAAATCTGATGGTGATCCCGTGTGGGTTATATTTTCCAAATCCACTCCCAATAAACCTAATATTTATTCCCCTTCCTTAGAAGTGATTAAGGAACCTCTTTTTTCACACAATGGGGGATTCTATGATAAAGCATTTGACCTTAAGCTTTCAACAGATCAAGAAGGGGTTAAAATTTACTACACAATGGATGGTTCTGATCCTGTGCCCGGAGCTGAGGGAACTTATTTATACGAAAACGGAATAAGTATCAAAAGTAGGCTCGGACAGCCAAATGTTCTTTCAATGATATCAAATATTTCGGATACACCATATCGTGATTGGATGGAACCTAAAGGAGAAGTTTTTAAATGTTCTACTATAAAAGCAGTATCTATAGGAGATGGTGGCATAAAAAGCAAAATCATTACCCATACATATTTTATAGATCCAAATATGAAGGATAGATACAACTTACCGATTATATCCCTTGTTACCGATAAGTCCAATTTATTCGATGATGCTAAGGGAATTTACGTAAATAGTAACTATTTAAAAAAGGGCGATGAATGGGAAAGACCTGTTCATATTGAGTTTTTTGAAAAAGACGGATCACTTGCTTTCTCTCAGAGCTGTGGCATAAGAATTAATGGAGCTTATTCCCGTACATACCCCCAAAAATCCTTTAGATTATATGCTGATCATGGATATGATAGTACAAACAAATTTAAGTATGACATTTTTCCGGAATTAAAAAAGAAGTCAAATGGAAAAAAGTTAGACAGCTTTAAACGACTAATTTTAAGAAATGGAGGTAGTGATACAAACCAAACTGGTCTTATGTTCAGGGATGCAATGCTGCAGAGCCTTGTTTCTCACCTTAGCCTTGACACACAGGCTTACAGGCCTTCAGTAGTGTTTTTGGATGGAGAGTTCTGGGGCATATACAACATTCGAGAACGCTATGATGATGAATATCTTGCCTCACATTACAATATAGACAAAAATAAAGCTGTTATCCTTGATGTTTTGGAAAATCCCAGCGTTCAGGAGGGAGAGCCGGGAGATGAAAAGGCTTATACAGAAGACGTAATTAATTATCTGAAAAGCCATTCAATACTGGATCAAGACGCGTATGATTATATAAAAACAAAAATTGATATAAGAAACTATATAGAATATAATGTGGCAGAAATCTTCTTTGGAAACTTTGACTGGCCTGGAAACAATATGAGCATATGGAGATACAGGACCGATGATGGTGAATACCATCCTGATGCCCCCTATGGGCAGGACGGAAGGTGGAGATGGCTACTAAAAGATGTGGATTGCGGTTTTGGCTTTTTGGGGAAAGGTGTAAAATTTGATACCCTGAACTTTGCCACAACAGATTTACCTGGACAAGAAACGTTTACTTTTGCAAACCCGCTATGGGCTACATTTCTTCTTAAGACATTACTTCAAAATCCGGAGTTCAGAAATGAGTTTATAAATTGTTTTGCAGATCAATTGAATACATCATTTGTCCCCAAAAGAGTTAATCAAAGAATAGATGAGTATGCAGGTGCAATTGAAAAGGCTATGCCTGAAAACACCGATAGGTGGAGGACCTTCGATATGGAAACGTGGTACAAAAACATAAAGAATATAAAGTCCTATGCAGATAATAGGCCTTTCCATGTTAGAAACCATATTATAAATAAGTTTAAAGATTATGGAGTAACGGGAACTTCTGAAATTAAGCTTGAATCTGATGCAGAGGCAGGTTATGTTAGGGTTAATTCCATTGATATAAAGTCAACTACTCCTGGAGTTACCAATCCATCAAATTGGTCCGGTATTTATTTTAAAGGAGTCCCCATAACATTAAAGGCTTTTCCGGCTGCAGGCTATAAGTTTCATCATTGGGATGGAGTTACAGGTGTTGCATCAAACTCAGATACAATTACATTCATACCCTCAGAAAACATGAATATCAAAGCTGTTTTTAAGGCTGAAAATACTACACCTACACCTTTTTTAGTAAGGGGTTACTTAGACTCCCTTAAACCAGATATTATAATATCTGGAATTCATACTGTGGGTGGATGGTTCTACAATTCAACCGGTGTGAAAAAAGTAGAGATATTGGTTGATGATAAGGCAATTGGTACAGCACAATATGGCTTATCAAGACCTGATGTTCCCGTAGTTTTCCCTGAAGTCGGAATGAACTCAGGTTTTATCTACATGCTCGATACAACCAAACTTAGTATTGGAAAGCATACAATTGAAGCACGGGGAGTTGGAAATAACGGAGTGGAGACAACTATTCGAAAAGTATCTGTAACGGTATCGTCTAAAATTATTAAAGGCTCCTTTGACTCACCAAAATCAAACACTGAGATTTCAGGTAAATCTAACCTATATGGTTGGTTTTACAATTCAGATGGTGTAGACAAAGTTGAAATACTTGTAGATGGGGTTTTTAATGGAGTTGCAGAATATGGCAGGCCAAGACCTGATGTTCCGAAAGTGCATCCATATATTGACGAAAATTCAGGTTACAGGTATTCACTTGATGCAACAAAACTAAGTTCGGGAGTACATACAATAACAGTTTGTGGAGTGGGGAAGGATGGAAGCAGGACGAATTATAGCAGAGAAATAGTAGTAAAATAGTATGTTTGAATAAAGTTAAAAAGATGGCTCCATATGAATTGGAGTCATCTTTTTTAAGTTTATGCTTGTACTGTAAAAATGTTATATACATAGTTCTATATATTGATTGAATTAGTGGCTTTTTATTGATAAAATATTGCCATGATAATGGAAACCAAACGAAAAAGATTAATGGTGATATTGCTTACAAATATAACTATTCTCAAAATCTGACGATGACATATCATGGTTTTGATATCCCTGTTGATATTAACTCAGATTATATATACAGTTTTGATGCATATATTTCAGAAGATGCGAATATTGCCAGTACAGGTACAACATTTATATCAAGTGGGGAAAAAGGCTTCTCTAAAACATTTTATTACGATAATACGAAGAAAGGAACATGGCAGCATTTTGAAGTAACAAAAAGACCAAGTACATCAACTGCTAGAATCCTTCTTTACCCAACAGGGACTTCAACACCATCTACAGGTTATATTATTTATAAAAATGTTAACTTTAATAAAGTTGGTACAACAGTAAACTTGTTTACTCAGCCTGTTGATAATAGCGGTTTTACAGTCAGAGGTAATGGTATTATTACTAAAGATATAGCCAAAACTTACAATTATAGATATGACGGACTTAATCGACTTACCAGTACTAATGAAGATATAAGTTTAGGATATTCATATAATGCAGATGGCTTACGTATATCAAAGACGGCAAATGGAAATACAATTAACTACGTATGGGATGGTGACCAGATTGTACTTGAACTAGATGGAACGGGTGTTGCTAAAAATAGGTATGTACGCGGAATAAACTTAATCTACGCAGAGGACGGAGCTGGTGCAAACCGGAAGTACTATCTGTTCAATGGTCATGGCGATGTGGTACAATTGACTAATACTGAAGGAGATGTTGTAAAGAATTATAATTATGATTCTTTTGGGAATGAAATAAGTGCTAAAAAAGACTGTAAAGACAGTTTTGTTGATGGAATAGCCTATGGATGGGAAAATTATGGCGGCATTTGGAAGGTAGAAAACGGAGAGTATAGTGTTAACATCAGTAATGGAGCAAAATCCCTAATGTCTGGAGTTTTAGGGAGTGACTATACCATCGAAGCCGATGTAAAGCTACTTGGTTCATCAGGAGATGCAGGCCTAGCTTTTAGGGTATTGAATCCTTCAGTTGGGGGAGATTCGTTTAATGGATATTATGTTGGTCTAAATATTCAGACTGGTAATATTGTATTAGGTAAGATGGATGGAAATTGGAGTGTAATAACTCAAGTTCCATTTACAGTAAATAGTAATGTATCATATCACTTAAAAGTAGTAGCAAATGGCTCTAATATAAAGATATATGTTAATGGTATCCTCAAAATTAATGTCAATGATACTACCTATACAAGTGGAGGAATTGGAGTAAGGGCACATTACTCAAATACCCATTTTGACAATATTGTGGTTACTGGTGCAACATACACAGATAATGATCAAAATGCGTTCAGGTATTGTGGTGAGTACTTTGACAAGGAGACTGGGACAGTTTACCTTAGGGCGAGATATTATAATCCTTCAGTGGGTAGATTTATAACAGAAGATAGCTATAGGGGAGAAGATAGTGACCCATTATCATTGAATCTCTATACATACTGCCATAATGACCCCGTTAACTATTTTGATCCAAGTGGTCATATAAGAGAAGGTTATACTGATAATAAAGGTGTTTATCATGCAGACCCTGACGCAGAAGAATTTGGAAAAGATTCTGTTACTTATAATGCTCTTTACATACTTGGAAGGCACTGGATTGATGCAGCAGATAAAAGTGAAGAGAAAGTGATTTCTGATTTTGCTAATTTAATTAGAAACAAATCTAGGGAACTAATTAGAGCGGGAGTCGTCATTACAAATAAACTATTTATTGTTGAAAAGGTTGGTTGGAACGATGTTGAAGTTATTCTGTATTTATCTGATCCGGTACAAGCAGCCAAAGTAGCTACAACAGGCCAAATGGCATATTCAGCAACTAAAGAATATTATGGAGGCTATCATGTTGGTGGTAATGGAGATGCATTCAGACATACATTTTGGAATGCTTTAATGTCAAGATTTTTAGGAGATGATGTTGCCAAGTTGTGGGGAGATGCTCATGAATATGGCCTAAGTGGCAATATTGGTAAGGATAAGAGAGCGGACTTATATAATAATAGAATTGGAAGAGCTTTAGGAAGCAACAAAAATATTAGTCATTTTGAATTGAAAAGCTCTGTTTTGTTTTTTTGGTTAATAATGGAATTTTAAGAAGAGTAGTAGATTATACACATAGATTGCTACCAACAGATTCAACTGGTAAAGTTTCTGATTATTAACAGCTAAATTTTTCAACAGGGTATATAAATGCATAAAAGCATTAGCTGTTGATTATATATCATTTTACTTGTGAAACAAATAAGGTGGAGATAACTTCAAAGCCTTACATATTTCTATGACCTGAGCTCTGTGTATATGGAATATGTGTAAGGAAATGTTCCCAGATGCTACACAAATTCTTAATTTTTATCACATGAGTGAAAACACACATAAATATGTAAAGCTTATTTATCCAGAGGATGAGGTAACCCGTAAGATATGGGTAAACAAAGTGTTTGATGGCTTGAAAAGTGGAGAGCTTGAGGGAGTATTTAAACAGGCCGAGGAAAGAAAGTGAATATAGTACCTGCAAATACGAATTTCTCCGCTTTTCTCATTATCTAAAAATGATATATTATTGAGCAGGTACATCCGTTCTACTGCTTACATAAAATTTTGAGAGGAGATGATAGCACATGAATGATATTAATACTAAAAATGTAAGCAAAATGCACTTTTTAATACCTTTATTAATACTTGCACTTGGGATTTTGTTAACAGGCTGTCAATCTATACCTGAAAAAAATGCCAAAGCCGTTGCGAATAAGTGGATTGAGGCTATAAAAATCAAAGACTACGAAAAAGCAATAACATATTATTCGATTAAGCATTCAAAAGAAATTAAAGTTTTTAATGGTGAAGAAAAACAGGATATTGTTGATAGGCTGAAAAGTGAAGGAAATAATTATGGTGAAATTGAATCATATAATTTATTACGGGTAAATAAATATAAGACAGAAGTTGATAGTAGAAAAGAATTTTATATATTAGAATATAAGGTAAAGTATTCAAAACTACCTAATGCTAGATACTATATAATAAGAACCTATGCACCTTCTGATGAAGATGAAATGAAAATTGTAGAATATCAGAATAACGAGTCTTAATTTTTTGATGGAACAGATGAGAAATTCGCAATTATTATTTTTGATTACTCACGAAAAGTAGAAACACTTTTATTGATTTTTGCAGTGTACGTTTAGTAAAAGAGAATCAGTGAAAAGCTTGTTTCGATTGGTAAAGAGACTGTAATTTTAAAGGTAATAATTACTAATATTAAAATTACGGGAGGATGGGATATTTTCAATGTGCTGATATATCTTGTTTATAAAGTTTCTGCGTAAGTTCTATTTATAAGTAATGGTCATATTTTAAAATCTAGAGTGGTTAGAGTGATTCTATCAAATGGAACGGAAGAAATCCTTATAACAAACTTATTTGAAGACTCATTAACAACAGAAGATTTGAAAGTCTTATATTTCAAGAGGTGGGGTATTGAAA
>JAEYYB010000042.1 GCA_023430975.1 Bacillota bacterium
AAAAATATATGATAGGCTGGAATTAATTAATATTTTAATTTAAACAGCCAACATGGCTTAATACCAGCGATGCGACAACCATTCGCAAGGTAACAACGTAAACCTTATATATCAATGGTGTGCGGATGTTTGTAATGTTCCGATTGCCCATGAATCCCAGTTTTTTACTTGTGGAGAAAGCTCACAAGTTTTTAATATTAACGGATGTATGGTAGGCGTTATTATATGCTTTGAAGGATGGTTCCCGGAAAGTTCAAGAGAATTAATGCTAAAAGGGGCGCAAATAATTTGTCACTCGGTATTAACATGCCAGGAAAGGACTCTTGATATTATGAGGGTTCGTGCTATAGAAAACAAAGCGTTTATTATAGTTTCAAACAGCACAAGTACTGAGAATCATAATGATGAAACTGTTACATTTAGAGGCGATAGCAGAGTTATAGATTATAATGGAGAAATATTAGTCAATGCAGGGAAAGAAGAGAAACTTATTTCTGTAGAAATTAATGAAGTCAGTACAATTAATAAGGATTTGGAAGACTGTAAGGATTTAGTATATGAAGTCAAAAAGCATAAATATTTTTAATTGTATAAGAATAATTTTTAATGTAATATTACTGGATTGGTTTGTTCCTTTTTCGTTTTATTGACAAGTGATTGTACTAATATGACTGAGAATAATGATGCGCCTTCCTATTCACCACCAAAAACCATTTAAGATATTTCATTTGATATTTATAAAGAATATGGATTTACCGTGTAAATTAAAGAAAAAAATTCCTTTCTGGGAATAGCTTTTCTATTTTTCCATTTGGAAATAATTGATTCATCTTTTAGAAGATACCGGTGTGCCAATATATTGGCATTTTTTTGTGCTGCTTTTAGTATGATTTCCAGAATGGATTTTACATTCAAATTATATGCCATCCTTTGCCCCCCCTTTAGTGAAAAAAATATAAACTTAGTTTACGAAATTATTAATCGTTTGTCAATTTTATACTAAAGGGATGAATTATATATAGTACCACCAAAATGGATGAAATTAAAAGTAATTTGGTGAATTTATCAAGGCACAGCAAGTTAAATGAGGCATATTTTGAAATAGATTTTAATTGAAGTAATTATTAACAGGACAAATTGCGTTAATACCTGATTCCCAGCCATCCAACAAAATCAAGATAACTTCGGTCTACCACCATACCCGACATTGAAGGATAAAATAAAATAAACAGGGCCACAGTAATAACCAGATAACTTAATGTGAAAATATTAAATACATTCCGAACAGTAGGTATTACCTTTTCATTCATATAAATATCTGCCATAAATACAGGAAAACTTTCTTTTAAGTAATATAAGACATATACAGTACACAGCATCATAAAGGGAGTGGCTGAGAAGAAATGGTATATAAACAAACACCTGTCAATAAAGAACCACGGCAGGTACTGAAATGAAAAAGCGACCAGTAATGGAATTACCCTCTTATCTTTCTTAAAAACACCTATTAAAAAAGCTAATAATACACTTATTATTCCAAACCAGAACACAGTAGGATTGCCTAATACATAAATAACTGAAATCTTGCCTTCAGGAAGATTCTTTCCCTTATACTCGTATAATGGTTTTTTTACCCAGGGCCATGTTTCGGCAGTAGATTGGTATGGATGAGTGTCTAAAAGACCTGTGTGGTAATTATACATGTCTTTCTGATACTGCACTACTTCACCCAGATTATGCTGCGGTCCAGGAAGGGTAATTATAGGCAAATAAGATGCTACATATATTATTGCAGGAATTAATACAAAAAATATTATGCAGGATAAAGTCGGAATAATAATATTTTTTTTAATAAAGCCTTCAGTCCATGGAGGAATACCTTTTTTTGAATTCTTTTTGATTATTGACTTGTTATAGTCTATATACTCCAAGATTTTTGATATAAGATAAATTAATGCAAGTCCGATACCTGCATATACAGCTGTCCATTTACATGCACATCCAACTCCCCAGGAAAGACCTGCAAGAAATAACGACAATAATGACTTCTTGAGACCGAGATTATAAGACTTGTTAATAAAGCCGTCATACATAAAGTAATATGAAAGTATTATAAAGAAAGTCGCGTATGAATCAATAGTACCTATTCTTGTTTGAGCAAAATGCATAAAGTCAAACATCATTAAAAATGCACCAATAAAACCGTATATTCTCTTGGAAAATACTTTAATGCCAAACATATACATTAATGGTATCATGGCAGCACCAAAGATTGTTCCCATAATACGCCATCCGAAGGGATTCATCCCAAATATCAAGATACCTAAAGCGATAATAAGCTTACCAAGCGGAGGATGCGATGTTTCTGAAGGTTCCATTCCATGAATGTTCTCAAATGCAGTTCGAGGGTGAAATATCTCATCGAAATATGCTGAATTCATGTAATTCAGGTCATATGTATCAAAATGTTGTTCGTCAAACAGGTTATCAACTTTTCCAACAGATTTAGAACTGATATTTTCCTTTGTTATGGAACTTATTTTTAAAGGTTCTTTATTATCCTTTTCAAACAGGACCATTTCATTTAAAGTTCCTCCTGGTAAATCCACAGTAAACCTTAAAGCCTTTGTCGCTGCCTCTAAATCATAGTTACTCCAGCTTAAATTTTTATCCGGGTCAATTTTCAGGTCAGGTAAAGTTATATATTTGCCATCTTTTGATAGGTATTCAACCTTGAAATTTATCTCGCCTACGCCATCATAGTAAGCCATTTTTGAAATTCGGCTTTCCTTTTCAAAATTTACAGTAAAAATTTCACCTTTCAATTCCGGTTTCCAATATGTCTGTGGAGTTTTTGTACTTCCAAGGTTAAAAATAGCGATAATTAAATATATTAAAGTCATAACAGACATTATAATCAAATCTTTTCTATCGACTTTATAAGACTTCTTTTCACTAAAGTTCCCAATATCGGTTTTCCCTTGATACTTTTTAACTTTCCCCATCTTTCGTGCCCCCAGAAGATAAATGACTGCTTTGAATTTATGCTGAAAGTATCCTGATAAACTAATAGGAAGTTCTTTTCCTATTATAATATAGTTTTGCCTCTTATACAACTCAAATGCAACAAAAAAGCCATCAAGTGCCTATTATAGCAATAGTTAGTAGTATTAATTAATGGTTAAAGATAATTTTCTGCTGGAAATAAGAATATCATTTATCTTTTAAAAACTTTTTTACAAGGCGTTTTCGAGGCAAAAACAAAGAGAGCATCGCGCTCTCTTCATTTTTCAGGTTTTTTAATTTGCGTGAGTTTGTCACTTTGTCAGAAACTTGACATAAGTATATTTTGCCATACTTGATTGCCTCTAAAGCAAGTGTCTAGGTTTTAAACAGTAGCATTAGTATTGAATTTTGGTGTTACCATCATTACATCAGTCATATTTACTGCGTTGTCATTATTCAAGTCGCAAGCATCAACAAATCTGTTATCTCCTCTGACAGAATTAAACGCTGCAGCTATAAGCATTACATCCGACATATTTACAAAGCCGTCATGGTTTATATCTATACTTTTCACAGGTGTAGACGATACTGTTGGCGTTGAAGTCGGTCTTATTGTTGGCGTTGGCGTAGCATTTGAAGCCGCAACGAATTTCCACCAGTTAAGATTTAACAGGTAACTGCTGCTTCCTGTAAATTTTAAATACAGGTCATGAATTCCGCTTACCCCGCTGACATTACACGTTTGTGTAGAATAGGTCTGCCAATCGCCTGTTGTAGGAACTTGACATGTTCCAACTAATGAACCAGTAATACTGTCAAGCCTTATCTCTATATTACTTCCACTGGATGTGCTTGCTACTCTTGCCTGAAAACTTTCAGCACCAGAACCGAAATTGATATTTTTATAAACCACATAATCTTCATTCTGGATAAAGCCCAAATTTTCTCCGCCTTCGCCGTAGGTTTCAGTCTCAACTCCCAACTGGCTATTGAAACTTTCTGCTTCGATTTGTGTAAACGCAGAACGCGGAACAGGTGTAGGTTCCGGAGTAGGTGTGGTTACAGGTCCTGGAGTTCCTGCAGGCTCTTGAGTACCGGGATAATTTCTAATCAAGCCCAAATCCCAGGTTAGTTTCTGGTATTCGGCATTGGTTATGTTTAAGGTACCCTGAATAAAGAAATCAACATGGTTGATATCATTTATTTCTAGTTTTTGGTTATATCCGGCACGGACTAGCTCACCATGAGAAACATGTGTAGTCCACTTGCTCCCGTTATATTTTGTAAGGTTTCCTCTCCATGCCCATTTCTCAGCAACCTGAGTCCATGGACCTCCAGCGCTGGACGACGTCCACAGCTCATAATAACGGCAATCTTTCATATCTTCTATAAGTAAATAGTATTTGCCATCAGAAAGTGACTTATAGACCTCTGCGCCTTCAAATACACCTGACATTGCAACACTAGGTGAACTCCATCCTTTTGGGAAATTAGCCAAGGATGTCTTCCTCATATATAATCTGCCCGAACCGTCCTCCGGCGTATTGTACATATAAGCATTTTGGTCATCACAAATTATGTAATAATACCATCCCATATTTCCTGATACTCCAAATGATTTCGGTCCTGACCATGTACTTGGATCTTCAGGGTTTGTTGTTGTTGAATAGGCGGCTCCAAATGTTCCATCCTGGTATACCAGATACCATAATTTCTGAGGTTCAAAATAAAATAACTCCGGAGCACAAAAATAGGATTCGCTGATCTTACTCATAAATGTACGTTTTACAGTCTTTAACCCCGCAACAGTACTTGCGGACGAAAAACACATCTGCCAACCGCCGCTTTGATTAGCACCAGTATAGTATATCAGGTATTTTCCGTTATAGTAAACTATTGTCGGGTCTTTTGCTCCATAATAATCGTAGGGTAAACATTGTCCATGCATAATAACCGGGTCATCAACTGTCCATGATGGATTGGCGTTTGCTGCTGCATTTAATACTGAAGAAAAACACGATAAAACCAATCCCATAATCATTGCAATACTTCTTTTCATTAATCGTTTCATAACTTAACCCATTTTTTTAAAATAATCATATTAAAGATACTTGAGAGTTAAAAGTTCTTACCAAAAGATACATATGTAATAAGCTTGATACAAATGTTAACCCGTGGTAAATTAGATTTGCGAAAAATAAAAACCATAGGGGGGTCAACAACAATGCTCAAGCTT
>JAEYYB010000144.1 GCA_023430975.1 Bacillota bacterium
ATGGTAGAAGACTTGATTTAGAGGTTTACATTAGCTTACTAGGGAACTACTTTTACACATATGTTATTGAGACAAGAAAATGCTTGCCAAACAATGAGTTGCAATTTAATTATTATGATGAAAAAGAATTTTTAGAAAATTCGCAAATAAGTAATATAAAAGATAATATGGTTAGTATCGGATTTACAAAATTAAACAAAAGTATTGTTTGTATAAATGTCTCTGATATCGAAACAGAACTTTTGTATGAAGGCGAAGTAAAGATTTTTAATGCTCTATTTTCAGATGTTAAAAGTAATTTTTAATATTTATAAGGATAGAAATCTGCCGATTCTCTAAAAACAGTTGAGCTAAAACCCATAAAGTTGAACTCAAAACACTTCCTATAATAGCTCCAAAGAAACCTCGGATGTAATTTTTATCTAGTGATTCAAATTCGCGTACTGTTTCTTCTATTTCATTATTAAGTTTATCAAAACACTTATTATGGATGTAGTAACAAATCCCATCAATATAGTTTTTTTCAAGAGCATTATTTTCACTGCATATAATACAAAGATTTTTAGAAAGAATCCTATTATTCATTAAATAATAGGTTACCTCAGTTAATAAAGTTTGCATTGTATCGATTTTTACACTTCTAAAGTTTTCTTTGAATTTCATGATTAGAACGCTGTTGTCGAAGCTTGATTCATTTAACTTTAGTTTCTTTTTATTTTCCGAAAGAAAATTCAGGACTTTTTCTTTATCAGTTTCGGTGATACCAGGAAGGGGAGCAATAAATGTTTTAAAGCCTGGGGCATCAACTAGGGTAAATAAATATCCGCTTTCTTCTCCATAAGCAGTATTTTTATCGATTGTCCAACCCTTTTGAGTAGCAAATTTTTAAGCTTAGGAAATGCCATAACTTCCTCCGAATTATAATTATCTACAGTTATATTATCACATTTTTCATTATACTTTAAGAAAAATTAGAGTAGCTTGCTTAATACACGAAAATAAATCTTTGTTCAATTTGCCGGAATTACATACTTCATTTAAAATTTAAATGAAGTATGTCTTGGCAAAATTTCTTACTTAAACTTAACAGTATATATCCTTTTATTTATTCCATCTCTTGCTGTTACTTGTATTCGAGCTATTGCTGATAATGATTCTGCTTGTTCAACAAAAACATTTTCAATGTGTTTAAATGGTACTGCTTCCACTAAAGGAATCTCTTTAGTTCCTTCGGGAACCACTATTGTATAATCTAAAATAGTTTCGTTAAATTCCTCAATTGGTTCACTATTTATCAATATGTTATGAAGAGATGCCTCGTTGTAATCTTTTACAATATTTAATGTTTTTGAATCTTTTAAAGGAGGATTAAGTTCATAAACCGTTCCGTCTTCTTTTAGTGCAAGAGAATTATCATTCCTAACTGAAATGTTGGAATAATTCTTACCTAAAACCATTGTAGGTACCAAGCTGTCCTCATATGTTCCGTTACCAAAGGCTCCAGTGATGTTTTTACCCCATGCCCATAATGTTCCATCTTCTTTTAAGGCTATCGATGTATATCCATCAGCAAATATAGCTTTTATATCAGATAAACCTTTTACCATAATAGGGGTATCACTTTTTTCTGTCTTGCCAATTCCAAGTTGTCCATAATCATTGGCTCCCCAACACCAAACCGTTTTATCCTCTCTAAGAGCCATTTTGAAATTATATCCCGATGCTACAGCCTTTATTTCTGTTAAACCTTCTACCTGTTGTAGTTTTGTTGAATTTTGTGAAGTAATAGCTTTCTCCCAAACGGTGCCGTCGTCTTTTATAGCAAGAATACCATCATGTGCAGCAGATATTGCCTTAATATTTTTAAACTCGGAAATTTGCTCAGGAGTGGAAACTTTCCTACCTTCCCAATATCCCCATACCCATACTGTCCCATCTTTTTTTAATGCTACTTCATATCCTAATGAATGATTTACAGAAATATCAATTATATTTGACAAATCTTTCGCCTTTTTTATAGGTTTAATATTACCATTTTCATCAGAAAACTGTTCCCAGGTCAGCCAATAATCTATATTACTTCCCCATCCCCATAATGTTCCATCATCTTTTATTGCATATGTTTTATATTCCAGTGCATATATTGCTTTAACATCACTAATACCTGTTAATTGCATGGGAATATCTCTGTAATTATTTGTTCCATCTCCCAGTTGCCCCGAATTATTTATACCCCATGTCCATACGGTTCCATCCTTCTTTAAAGCTACTTTAAAATCAGCACCTACAGATACAGCCTCAATTCCATTAAGCACATCAACCTTTCTCGGTATATTATCTATTGATTTATATCCATTACCCAGTTCACCACTTCCGTTAGAACCAAAAGATATAATAGAGCCATTCTTAAGTAATGCAAATGAAGACCCTGAACTTGCTGTTATTTTTTTCACGTCGGATAATCCTTGTATCTCTTCAAATTCATAAATTTTTGAATTCATCGCCGGAAACCCTAACTGTCCGGAGGAATTATAACCACATCCCCACACGGTTCCATCTTCCTTTAAAGCTAATTCATGGCTAGATCCTAAAGCCAATTCTACTACTCCGCTTATTTCAGTTCTTTGTGGTACTTTGCTGGCATTAGCACTTCCCCATCTCCAAACGCTTCCATTTTTATCAATAGCATATGAAGAAGAATTACCAGCATAAATTGATGTTACACCACTTAAATTTTTTACTTGAATAGGAACTAGACTGCTATTATTGCTTCCGTTTCCCAGTTGTCCATAAGCTCCATATCCCCAGGCCCACACAGTTCCATCATTTCTTAGGGCTAGTGAGTGCCGTATATTGCTTCCTTTTATTGAAACAATATCAAACAATCCTTCCACTTGTACAGGTGTACTTTTTGATTCAGTTGTACCATTACCCAATTGTCCATCTATATTTAAGCCCCAAGTCCATACAGTTCCATCATACTTTAAAGCCATAGAATGTTGATCTCCTGCTGATATATCTTTTACTTCGTCTAAACCTTTTACTTGAACCGGTACTGTACTTTTTGTTTTAGTACCATCTCCCAACTGGCCGCAAGAATTGTTTCCCCAAGCCCACACAGTTCCATCGTACTTTAAAGCTAATGCATGTCCAAAGCCTACAGCCAGAGATTTAACATTGTCCAGTCCTTCTATCATTGTTAAAATACTATCATATGAAGAACCCCAAGCCCAAACTGTTCTATCTTCCTTTATTGCATAACAATCATATGCTCCTGCTACTACATCGACAAATCCTTCTGGTACGGTTATAGCTGGAACTTGGGGATAATCTGATGTATTACAATTGAAGTGAGTTGCAAGAATTATAACATCTGCCATATTTATGACGTTATCCATATTTATATCACATTCCAAATTATACATATCATCGCCCAAGCTGCTGCTATAACTTGTTGCCAGTGCTATTACATCCAACATATTTACAACGTTATCTTGTATTCCATTTGCAGAAATATCTCCAGCCCACATCTCAAGCGGTTTGTATAATGAGCCTATCATTACATCCTCTTTTGGATCAATATGTACTTTTCTTTTAAGGTGCCCTGCTTTACTTATATTTACATTATATCCATCACCTGATTGTGGTAAATTATATATTTCGAAATATCCATTTACATCTGTCTTAGTGGATAATTGTGTTTTCTCAACTTCTACAAGAAATCCTGCAAGAACATTATTTGTAGAATTAAAGCTTGGCTTAATATAACCTGATAGTTTATAATTTCCGCTTTCTACAAAATCATCTTTAGTTGATATATTAGATGCATATGCACATGTTGCATTTGAAAATAAAAGCTGTGCAATAATTAATAAGTTTGCTATAAATATTGCAAACATCTTGCTTCTTAACATAATAACTCCCCCATTTAACTACTTTTTATAAAACAAACAAATAATAATCTTACCAATATAAGTATAACATAATTAATTATTACTAAAAGCAGTTATGTTAATATTTTATAAATTTAATCGGCAATAGAATTTCAGATTAGAATTTACTATATATCAGTAACATGCAGATTACTTCTATGGATGCAAAAAATATATGCCTGGAGAAACCAATAAATGGCTTTTGCAGCTATGTTTTGCTGAAATATGCTAAAATATATTTATAAATTAATAACTCAACTTTCCCACTTGAAAAAGTGAACTGAACCTTGAAAAATTAACACAGAAAGCACAAAAAAATATAAAGAACCGTGCCTTTTTTGATATAATAAATCTGCGAAAAAAACCATATCG
>JAEYYB010000185.1 GCA_023430975.1 Bacillota bacterium
AAACCACATTCTTTTACCACAGGAGTTTGCAAAGGTGAAATCTACTCTGAACGTTATCTTGTATTTGCAAAAGTAAATTCCACTTGAACAAAAATTGGGGTGGATTTTACTTTTGCAATTAAGTACAACGAAAAAAATAAAAAATTTCTTTAAAATTCTATTGACTAAATAGATATTTTCTACTATACTAACACATGTGACTTTTTTGAGGGCCTTTAGCTCAGTTGGTTAGAGCAACCGGCTCATAACCGGTTGGTCCGGGGTTCGAGTCCCTGAAGGCCCATTTGCTTAATTATATAAGCAATGATATAGGTAGTACCTTTAAAAAGTTAACAGTTAGTTCGCCCAGATAGCTCAGTCGGTAGAGCAGTGGACTGAAAATCCACGTGTCGCTGGTTCGATTCCGGCTCTGGGCACCATATGGAGGGGTTCCCGAGTGGCCAAAGGGGGCAGACTGTAAATCTGTTGTCGCTGACTTCGATGGTTCGAATCCATCTCCCTCCACTAAAAAAGATCAGTTCATTGAACTGATCTTTTTGCTTTATTATAAATTATATTAGTTTGTTGATTTTGCCAATATATCGGGATTGTCTACCCAAATAATGAGGTATGGGTTTTCTGCCTCCTTTTCTTTAAGGCAAATCATAAACTGCTTGTCAAATACCAATTGTTTTGTTTTTACTATAGAAGGTGTTGCCAATATTAACGCTTCTGAAGCAAGAGACGCACCCCTTTTATTTAGAGTGAATTTTACATTCTGACATGCTTTTGAAATGTTAAATCCAGCTAAAGACTGATTATTTATGGCATCGTGCAGTTCTTCAAATTCATCATATACTTTCACATCAACTTCAGGTATTCTTAGAGAATCCTTAAACCCTATATCGGATGGCTTGGAATTCTCTATTCTGTCCGCAACTTTTTCATATGTATTATGAAGAGTTGCATCGGGTTCAACTTTAGCCAATATTATTTCTTCATTTGTATTTTCAGGCAACAATTTAACAATAAAATCATCATCGCTTTTGTAATCATACACTTGAACCTGCTTGGAAAGATCCTTATACATATCTGACCCAATGGTGATTCCAAAAGAATTTATCTGGGTAGTAGTACCATTTGATCTGAAATTGATAGGAGCTGTGTCTTCAAATACCTTTGCAAACTTCATATTCTTAAGTAAATAAGCATATGATATGTATGAACCTGGGCCTATTTTGCCAACAGATGGAGCATCATCTCCAAATTTGCTCTTTAATGCTGTGTTTATTAATTCTACTGTTTCATCCCCAAATCCCGACATTGCCACATAACTGTCTTCTGAAATTGAACTTTTCCAATTGATACCTTTATTTAGATAATCCGCCATTGCTGGTTTACCTGATAAAGCAACATCACCACCGACGTCTTTTTTCAAAGCATCCCATGCAATTTGGAAAGTGGGACAGAATACTATGTTATCTCCTGCTTTTATATAATAATCCCAATACGGAGTCAGAACCGCTTGAGATAAATTACGTAATTCAGGCTTTGTGTAATCACCGGATGTTTTATTAAAGTTTTTTGCAACAATTACAACATCCGACATGTTTACGGCACCATCATCGTTTAAATCAACTTCATCGGAATAATTTCCATCACCTCTTAATGTGTTGAAATAACTTGCAAGAATAACCAAATCAGCCATATTTGATGTATTATCACTATTTAGGTCACCAGACCACATATTAAGCGGCACTTCCAAAGAACCTATCATCATGTCATTAACAGGACTTATTTCAAAACTCCTTCTAAGGAATTTGTCTTTTGTGATAATTACTGTTGAATTTTTTCCAGATTCGAAATTACTGGTAAACTCAAAATACCCCACATTGTCAGTGTATGCTTCTATATCAGTCCCTTTTATAGAAACCTTAAATCCGGAGTTTGAAGTTCCAATGTTATTTTTTACATCAGAAGTAAGATACCCGCATATCTTATATCTTTCCCCCGTGGCTTCATCAGCAAAAATGAAATTTGGTATTGCTGCAATTAATGCAAAAAACATAAGATAAACTAAAACTTTTTTCATGACTGTAACCCCTCCTATAAAATAATAATGAAATGAAAAGTATTCTCTTGCCTTTCATTTCATTATTATTTTATATCAAAATGCCTTTTTCGTCAATCATGTTTTACTTAAAATCTTAATTTACAGTTTATCTTGTAATTTATATGTGCCATTTTATTCAAAAACAATATCATAATCAGAAATCCAACATATGAGGGTCTAGACATAATAAAGCTGCTCCAATCAATTCGTCAGAGCAGCTGGGAAATTCCGTTCTACAGGCCATTTACAATATCTTTAAACATATCACCACGCTCTGCAAAATTCTTGAACATATCAAAACTTGCACTTGCAGGCGATAATATTACTATATCTCCGCTTTTCGCATTTTTGCGAGCTGAATCAACAGCATCCTTCAGGGTTTCGCTGTATGTAACCGGTATGTCACTGCCTTTACCTGTTCTTTCTATCTCATCTTTAAGTGCCTTGTCAATCTTCTTACCTGTCTGGCCAATAAGTACGAGACTCTTTACCTTATCTGCAATTACTTCCCCCATAACATCATATGGGATTTTTTTGTCATAGCCCCCTGCAATAAGAATAACCTTTTGCTTGAAGGAGTTAAGCCCTGCAATGGTTCTTGTAGGGCTTGACGCAATAGAATCGTTATAAAACTTTATTCCATCAATCTCTCTTACAAGTTCTATCCTGTGCTCCACTCCAGTAAATGTTGTTGCAACCCGTTTCATCACCGAAGGCTCAACATCATCAATAACAGCTGCTATAGCAGCCAGATAGTTTTCTATGTTATGAACTCCCGGTATAACAATCTCTTCAGCTTCTACAATAGTTGTGTCAGCTCCATTCTTTCTATAAACAAGCTTGCCATCTTTTAGCAAAGCACCGCTATCCAACTCATTAACCCTGCTGAAATAAACAATCTTCCCTTTTGCTTCGCTATTAAGATTCCTTGTAATTTCGTTATCAAAGTTTATAATAAGCTTATCCTTTTCGCTCTGGTAATTGAATATATTTTTCTTTGCATCCACATACTCTTCCATTGATTTATGAACATCCAGATGATTAGGTGAAATATTTGTTATGACAGCTATGTCAGGACTGCTCTTCATTGTATGAAGCTGAAAACTGCTAAGCTCCAACACCACCTTGTGATTTTCTTCAATCTCTTCAATGCGATCAAGCAATGGATTGCCTATATTCCCTCCAAGCCAGCATTTATAACCCTGCTCTACAAGGAATTTATGTATGAGGGTTGTTGTTGTAGTTTTCCCATCACTTCCAGTAATCGCATAAATAGTTGCTGGACACAGTTCAAAAAACACCTCCATTTCTGAGGTTATTTCCGCACCCTCTTCCGAAGCCTTTAAAAGCTCAGGTAAGTCAAATCTCATACCTGGGGTCCTAAAAACCACATCAAACCCTTTAAGGCTTGACAAATAGTTTTCTCCCAGGCTAAATTTAACTCCTAATTCTTCAAGTTCATTTACAACGCTTCCTAATTTTAATTTATCTGCCTTATCAAATGCTGTTATATCAACACCCATTGATGAAAGGTATTTAATCAGTGGTACATTGCTGACACCTATACCTAACACAGCGACTTTTTTATTTCTTATGTATTTTTTATATTCCTGCAATTTATTGTTCAAAATTGATTCCTCCTGATACCTTTATTCCACCACACCTATATATTATTCCAAACATATACAATTCTATTAATGAATTAATGCTTAATTGTAATAACTCTTTTCACAAAACTAGATTTCCCTTCTTTTTTTCATATACTTGAATTGCATCAAGGTTTTCTCCCACTTTCTTTCCCACTTCTGCGAACCAAGCATCTTTGCAAACTCAATGCATTGATTGAGAAACTCTTCCTCTTTTTTAACGTTATTTACCGCAAGCCTTTCTTTAATGGAAATAAATGTGCCATATTTATCATATACTATGATGTTTTCTTTGCAAATCATGTATAAAAGCGTTCCGGTAACCTTATCGGAATATAAAATATCTTCAAATATTTCAGGAGTATATACAATTATTTTCACCAGCAAAAGCTTCTCTTTCAATAGCTGTATCCTCAGACTATCCTGCAGTTTTACAAATGTGCTGAGGGATGTATTATTATTGACAAGAACAATAAATTCGTAGTCATTTTGTGAATTTCTATCCCCCCTTGCCCTTGAACCATACAAAACAATACTCATAATCTCTACTCCAAGATTATTCACACAAGCTTCCAATATAGCATCTACCCTATTAATAATCCTGTCATTTTCCAACCAATCGACTCTCATCTGTTCCCCCAAAAAAAATTAAAATTTACACTTGCTTTTTTTTTATATATTTAGTACAATAGGTGTGCGTTAATTTTGCGAGAGTGGCGGAATTGGCAGACGCGCTAGATTCAGGTTCTAGTGGCCGCAAGGTTGTGTGGGTTCAAGTCCCGTCTCTCGCACTAGTTAATCAAATGGTTTCAAAGGTTTATATCTTTGAAACTATTTTTTATTTATTTTTTTACTCATTTTTGTCATAAATTAGTTATTTTTTCTATAATATTATTATATTACTCATAAGTTGATATCTCAATTTTTTTTATTATTTTTCTGTAAGATTATTAACACTTTTCATAAATATCATTTGTTGCATTGTTAATATTTCCCATCTTTTGAGTATACACTTACTTAGTCTTCCCTAGAATAAAGCCATTTCAATCAATAATTTCCTCTATGTTTTGGACTGATTTATTATTACACAAATTATTTTGAACGTCAACATTTAACAATTATTTTCTATGGAATATATGATGTCACAAATAATTGGGTGTTGCCCTCCTACTTTTAAGTAGTTTTGCAACACCCGCTCAAATGCCATAGCAATTTTTAAATAGACATTATTAATATGTTTACTTGTTAGGATTATCCTTTACATAAAAGAATGTTTTTAAAGACTTTAGATTGAATTTATTTGACATGATAATCTGCTCGGTGCTTCCCACAAAGAGAACGCCATGAGGCTTTAAGGAAGCGTTAAACTTATTATAAATATCACATTTTGCTTCTTCTGTAAAATAGATTAAAACATTTCTGCATACTATCAAATCCACGTCTCCCGGATAGGGATCCTTTAATAAATTGTGATGCTTAAATTCTACACATCTTTTTACACTGTCCTTTATTTGGTAGGTCTCTCCATTATCAATAAAATGTTCTTTTAAATAGATTTTAGGTAACCCAGTAAGGCTTTTCGCTGAATAAATACCAGATTGGGCTTTATTTAAAATCTCCTTGTCAATATCTGTGGCTATTACTCTTATTTCATTCAATGGCATAAAGTTATTAAGTATCATTACAAGAGTATATGGCTCATCTCCTGTTGAACATGCTGCACTCCATACTCTGAGCCTCCTGTTGGTGTTTAGAATCATCGGCAGTATATCATTTTTCAGGACCTCCCATTGCTCAGGGTTTCTATAAAATTCCGATACATTAATAGTCAGATAGTTAATGAACTCATTGTACATGTCATTTTTAACCTTAATAGCTTCTAAATAGCTTTCATAAGGTTCCATCCCATACTTCCTTATTAAAGCCTCAATTCGTCTTTTCATCTGCTTTTCCTTATAGCATGACAGGTCAATGCCAGACAGTTTATATACCTCACCTTTAAACCATTCATAATCTTTCATATCTATCTTCCCTTTCTCCTTGGATATAAATACTACGTTAGGTTTCCTGCCCGAAAAACCTTATTATTTCTTTTTCGGCACTTTCCACAGAGTCAGATGCATGGATAAGGTTCATAAACCTATGATAGCCAAAATCCCCCCGAATAGTCCCCGGGCTGGATTCGATGCTGCTGGTTTTGCCAATCATATTTCTTACTATCTTAATGACATTCTCTCCCTCAAGTATCATTATTACAACTTCTCCCATAGTTATATAATCTATCATGTCATCAAAAAACGGCATTTCACTTATATGGGAGTAATGCTCCTCGGCCTTTTCCCTGCTAATTTTGGTCATTTTCATGTCAATAATCTTAAAATTTCTTTTCTCAAATCTTGTAATTATTTCTCCAATAAGCTTTCTTTCTACTGCGTCAGGTTTTAAAATAACAAGTGTACGCTCCATGTTCTACCATGCCCCTTATATTTTTTACAACTTCTAAAAGTTTATGATTATACAAATTCTATTATATATACTTTATCATATTTATAATTTTTATGGGTGTAATAACCTTTTTTCAATAAATAAAGCTTCATATTCATTTATCGGTCAAAATTAGCAAAGTATTAAGATACAAATCATCTATATTAAAAGTGATAAATTTTAAAAAACCTTATTTGATATCGTGAGAAATTGCGGCATTGGATGCACAGAATTTCCCAGGACATAAAAAATATCCATACAGCCTTAAGCCATATAGATATTTTTAAAATTTTATTGATTTTATTATTCTACATCTATTTTTCCAATAATATCGCCTATAGTGCTTCCCATATCTTCCTTATGCTCTGTAGGTACTTCTTCCTCAGCATTTACAACTTCTGAAGAATCAGTTGCTTCTTTAACTTCTTCTTTCTTATTTGGAGCAGGAATAGGATTAACTTCTTTTATACTAAGGCTGATCTTCTTGTTTTCTGCACTGAACTCAGTAATCTTAGCTTCGATTTCCTGACCTACTGAAAGTACATCCGATGGTTTGCCTATTCTATCGTTAGATATCTGGGAAATGTGCACCAATCCGTCTACACCTTCATCAAGCTCAACAAAAGCACCAAAAGGAACGAGGCGTACAACCTTACCTTTTACGATATCGTCTACCTTATATTTATTAGCTGCCTTAACCCATGGGTTGTCTTCATGTTTCTTATAGCCTAATGAAACCTTTTTCTTGTCTTTATCAAACTCTTTTATAACTACTTCTATTTTGTCACCCACCTTCAAAACTTGAGAAGGATGCTTTATTTTGTTCCAGGAAAGCTCAGAAACATGTACCAAACCGTCAACTCCACCAATATCAACAAATGCACCAAAATCCATAAGGCTTTTTACTGTACCTGTATATTTTTTACCGATTTCTACATTGCTCCAGAACTCAGCTCCTGCTTTTGCTTTTTCTTCTTCAAGAAGAGCTCTTGCTGAACCGACAAATTTCCTTTTTTGCTTATTGTAATCGATAATACGGATATCAAAGACCTGTTTTAAGAATCCATGGAGTTCTTTTACGTATTTATCACTTACTTGAGACGCTGGTATGAATATCTTTATACCGCTTACAGATGCTATAACACCGCCATTTACTATTTCTATAACCTTAACTTTAACTGGTGTTTTATTTTCAAAGGCTGCGACAAGAGAATCCCAACCTTTCATAGATTCAACCTTCTTTTTGGATAATTCTACAACACCTTCTTTATCATTAACCCTTACTATAAAAACTTCAATTTCATCTCCAACTTTTATTGACTGGGCAGGGTTAAAATCTACGTCGTCTGTAAATTCCTCAATTTTAATAATTCCATCAGACTTATACCCTAAGTCAACAAATACTTCGGAATTGTTAAAACCGATAATTTTCCCTTTAACAATATCTCCAGTATTGAGAGTTACTAAAGAGCTTTCAAAAGCTTCTTTAAAACTCATTTCGTTTGCTTTATTTAATTCTTCCATTTTGCAAATAACCTCCTTGATTACCCAGTCAGGAGTTGAAGCACCTGCGGTAATACCAATTTTTTTAATATTTTTTATATTCATCGGTGGAAGATCACCGGATGTTTCAATTTGGTAAGTTTTACTACAATATTTTTTACATATTTCGTAAAGCTTTTGTGTATTGGAGCTGTTCTTTCCGCCTATTACCAGCATGGCATCGACATTTTTTGCAACAAATTCCGCTTCATTTTGACGATTACTGGTTGCACTACATATTGTATCAAATTTTAATATATTTTCAAATTTTTTATTTAAAAAATTATTAATAGTTTCCCATTTTTCTTTTGTAATGGTAGTCTGGGCTACAACACAAATATCTTTATTGTCTGCATTTATATTTTTCACATCATCTTCACTATAAACTATAAAAGCAGTATTATCACACCAGCCATTTATACCTTTAACTTCTTGATGTTCCCTATCCCCAATAATTACTATCTGATAACCTTCTTTGTGTTTTTCATTAACAAGATTGTGTATTTTTTTTACATATGGGCATGTAGCATCTGAATATTTAAGGCCACTTACGTTAATTTTATCATAAACTTCGGGAGTGACACCATGGGTCCTTATAACCACCTGACCGCCACTTCCTACCTCACATATATCCTTTACAACTTGAACACCCTTTGACGTTAGCTTCTCAACAACCTGATCGTTGTGTATTATAGGACCTACTGTATATAACTTTTCATTTGTGTTTTCCAGTAAATCAAAGAGTAAATTTACAGCCTTACTAACTCCAAAACAAAATCCAGCATTTTTTGCTATAATAATCTCCAAACTAACATCCCCCGGCTTGTACGAGAATTATATATACAAAATCACAAAGTGATTATATCTTTGCTCTGATAATACCAATTATCTTATTTGCAACCTCATCAATTGACAGACTTGTTGTATCGATCTCTATTGCATCTGCAGCCTTTGATAACGGTGCAAACTCTCTTGAACTGTCATTCTTATCACGATATTCAATATCCTTTTTAACATCATCAAGACTAATATCTTTATAACCCTTGGCTATCTGTTCATTATAACGTCTTAATGCACGTTCTTCAACAGATGCCGTTAAAAAAAACTTGTACTTGGCATCGGGCAAAACATATGTGCCAATATCCCTGCCATCCATTACAACACTGGTCTTTGATGCAATTTGTCTTTGCAAATCCACCATTTTTATACGGACCTCAGGCACAACAGCTACATTAGAAGCACCTATTGATATTTCGGGAGTTCTGATCTTAGATGTAACATCTTCCCCATTTAAATAAATAAATTGTTCACCATCAATATAGTTAACCGCTATGTCAATACTATCAACCATTTTTGATAAAGAATCCCTGTCAGTCGTATTAATTTGGTCCCGTATAGCTTTTAGTGCAACAGTCCTGTACATAGCTCCTGTATCTAAATAAACTATACCCATTTCCTTTGATACCATTTTTGCGATTGTACTTTTGCCCGCACCAGCTGGTCCATCTATTGCAATACTTATATTTTTTTGCATCAATAACCCCCAGATATTAATATTACTCTGCCAGATCAGGTCTTAAAATATTTGCACCCTTAAGATACACATGCTTTAAGTCCTTTTTACCAAGCTCTGTATTTATATGTATCAAGACCCGGATGCATTTAGATAGACTTCCAGGTACATCCATTTCATTAGTACAAAATAACGCCACGTCTGTCCATCCCATTTTCCTTGCTGCCACAGCAGGAAAGGCAGTATTTAAATCTTTAGTTACGCTAAAAATTATGCTTATAATATCATCTTCATTTAAATTATTTTTTGCAATTATCTCAGTTAAAAGCTTCCCAGTCTCTTCTATTATTTCATTTGAGTCATTGTTATCAACTGTTGTTGCTCCTCTGATTGCTCTTACCAACATATTATATTCTCCCGTTCTACAGTATTCTAAGTAATGGGGGTTCAGGTACAAGACTACCTAAACCACCCTATGTCCTACGCTTATGGCTACTTCATTCAAGTGCAAAAGCCCAATGCCCAGAAATATTGCAACGCTGACATGATCATTATACCTTGCAATACCTATCTTACCGCCTACATTAAGCCCCATGGCCTTTGAGGTAATCTGAGACAATGCTTCCCTTGCTGCACCGGCAACCGCCCCTTCTTCAGCATGAGAATCGGTAATTACACCTTCTCTTTTTGAGGATACCACAGCTCGCTCAATGATCTTCATTATGGAGTTAATGAACTCTCCCCCATAATCGACTGCAGCTGTATGAATACCATTTTTTAAATAGTCAGACTGCAGTGCTTTTTCCTCATTCCTGTCACTTGTCATGGACATCTTTATTGCTGCTGCTGCGATTTCCTTGCTACCGTAACTCTTTGAATTTTGAGCATCTTTTGTCATTTTATCCTCTTTAACCTATATAAAAATCAATTAATTTTATATAGAATATTTCAAAAATAATTTATTATACAAACTTTTTGACTATTATATTATATAGTATGAGTGGTATTAAAACAACACCTATTATATATTTTAGTCATTCCTATAAGCTATTTTTAATTACAAGTTATCACTGATTTACATTTAGCATATGTAAACTTTACCAAAATTATTATTTATGCATACTAAGACACTTTTCAATTATAACAAATGCTTCAGCCCTAGATATAACTTTATTGGGTTTAAATTCATTATCACTGTAGCCTTGTATAATCTTCATCTCGTAAGCCTTGCTTATATAATCTGAAGCCCATGAAGGTATTTTATCAGCATCCTTAAATTTCAATCCATTTTTATCGGACATTTCATAACCAAAAGCCCTCATGATCATCACCGTCATCTCAGCACGGGTCACCAAACCTGACGGGTTAAAGTTATTGCCATTATAGCCTTTAACCATTCCCTTTTCTGAAGCTGTAATTACATATCCAATAGCCCATGACGGAATTTTATTGTTGTCGGTAAAACTGGAAGCTTTCTTTCCACTTGGGCTATAGCCTGCAGCATTAACCAACATCTTTACTATTTCAGCTCTCGTTATTGAGTTATTTGGCCGTATTGTTCCGTCATTATAGCCACTTATAAATCCTCTTTTAATCAGTTTTGAAATATAATCTTCAGCCCAATGCCCTACTATATCTTTGAAACCTGAAGATGGTTTCTTAGGTGTAGGTTCAATAGACGCTACAGGGGTTGGTGTCGCAGTTGGTGTCGGGCTTAACTTATGCGTCGCTGATGCTGTTGGTGTTGCTGTTGGTGTTGGTGTCGCTGTCGATGTTGGTGTTGCTGTTAAATTAGGTAACGGTATGATTACCCCACCTCCTCCACCTGGCGGTACAGACGCAGCCACTGTCGGTGTTGCTTTTGATATTGCTGTCGGTGTTGTTGTTGCTGTTGATGTTGCTGTTGCTTTTGTCGGTGTTGGTGTTGCTTTTGTTGGTGTTGCTTTTGTTAGCGTTGCTGTCGGTGTTGCTGTTGGTGTTGCTGTTGATGTTGCTATTGGCGTTGTTGTTGGTGTTGCTTTTGTTGGTATTGCTGTCGGTGTTGGTGTTGGTGTTGATGTTGCTGTTGGTGTTGGTGTTTGTGGTGTTGATG
>JAEYYB010000041.1 GCA_023430975.1 Bacillota bacterium
TTTCCTTAATTCTTCCATCTGTTCATCTGTTATTCCAGGTTTCCTTCCAGGGTTTCTAGGAAATGCCTCATAACTACCTGTTTCTTTTTCTCTTCTCTTCCATGAATAAACTGCTGATTTTTTGATCACGAAAGTTGCAACAATTTCTTTTACTCTCATTCCTTTATTTAGTGCATTAAATACACTTTTTCTTAAATCTTTTGAATATGCTATAGCCATTTTTATTCTCTTTTCTTTAGTATTTGAACTATCTGAGAATAATATCTGTTTTTTCCATTAATTTGTCAATTATTTCCTTATATAAAATCAAATTGCTGTAATATCTACCATCTTAATAGCAGCAACTTCAAAATGATTCTCCTCTGTAACATTTGTTACTATCTCTTACTTAATTTTGAATGTTTTATTATAAAATAGCTTTTGCACTCCATAAAACAAAGGACAGATTGCAATAATTCAATCTGTCCTTTAAGATTTATCAAAATAATTAATTATTTTACATACAATATGTCACTTTTTTCACGCTCTGTGGTGGTTCCACCAGGCATATTTACTAATCTTCCATTAAAGTACATGGTTGATGATAATCCTCCGTCAAAATTATATGCTTCTTTACATCCTAAAAAAACTCACAAAGGGTAAAAGCAAGAATAATCAAACGCTTTGGAGAAGATTCATGATTTGACTCTCAAGAAGGTAAAGAAACATGCTTTAATGTTAGTTGCCCTCATCATCACAAATAATTAGAAATGGTTTAAATTAAAAAGGAGAGCTATGCTCTCCTTTTAATTACCACCTATTGCCAAAGCTTCTGTTTCCACCAAAACCGCCTCTATTATTGTTACTTCTCTGCTGCTTTTTTGCTCTCCTACAGTCAGGGCACCTCTGCGGTTCATTATCGAATCCCTTCTCTTTATAGAAAGCCTGTTCATTTTCACTAAAAATGAATTCTGTATTACAATCTTTGCAACCTAAAACTTTATCTGCCATATCTACTATACCTCCTCAATTTATTTGGATCATATAATTTCTTAACTACCCGCTCCAAATAAATTCAGGAGAGTTGTATTCAAAAAATAATCCATTTCATATAGTAATCAACTTAATAAGTATAACATAGAGCCAGAAAACATTCAAGACATTTTTATACATCTAATAACACTATTTTCTAGGCCATCAAGTTTTCATAGCACTATCATACTCGTCAACAAGAGAATTTACTAATTCCTTTACAGAAACAATGCTTTCAGCTCTATAAGCATTTTCACCAGCAAAAGCAAACCCGTGCTTCATCTTTCCTTTTTTTGCATTTGTTAGTGCAAGAGCTATACAATAAGGACTAGATTCATATTTGCAAGTGGAAATACAATGGTAAGGACATTTATAAGGTTTTTTGCTTCCTGCTTCTACATCATTTAAAAACTCATTTTTTATTGCTCTTCCAGGCATACCAACAGGACTCTTTATGATTCCGATATCATCCTTTGTACATTCAATATAGGTGTTTTTAAATTCTATAGATGCATCGCATTCTACAGTAGTAACAAAGCGTGTTGCCATCTGCACACCTGAAGCTCCAAGCTGAATAAATCTATAAATATCTTCCCCAGTATATATGCCACCTGCAGCTATTACAGGAATGGGCTTGGCGACCTTGTCTTCAATATTTTTAGCTTCACTGACTACTTCAGATACCAATTTTTCCAGATTAAAATCCGGGTCTTGAATTTGCTCAATTTTAAATCCCAGGTGTCCTCCTGCCAGAGGCCCTTCAACTACAATTGCATCTAGAGCATATTTATATTTTTCCAGCCACTTTTTAGCAATTATACTTGCAGCTCTTGCTGAAGAAACAATGGGAACAAGCTTAGTGTCCTTTGTTTCTTTTAAAAATGAAGGGAGATTAAGTGGTAGCCCAGCTCCAGAGAAAATTATATCAACACCTTCCTCTATAGCCGTTTTAGCCATATCTGCAAAGTTTGACAGGGCTACCATGATATTTACACCTATAATTCCTTTGGTTAACTCTCGAGCTTTTCTTATTTCTTTTCTAAGTGCCCTTATATTTGCCTCAAGATAGTTAGTAGAAAAGTCCGTTTCCATCATACCAACAGCTGCCGTTGAGATAACACCTATACCGCCTTCGTTTGCAACTGCTGATGCAAGTCCGCTTAATGATACCCCAATTCCCATTCCACCTTGAATAATCGGTAGCCTAGCAGTCAAGTCACCTATTTTCAGGCTTTTTCCACCCCAATGGTACATATAAACTCTCCTTATTGCTTTTTCGGATTTAATATCATAATCATGCTTTTTCCTTCTAGCATCGGTTGCTTTTCCATAGTTCCAACATCTATAACTGCATCAGCAAATTTTTCAAGTACTTCTTTACCCACTACTGTAAATCGCATTTCCCTGCCTCGAAATCTTATACTGACTTTTACTTTATAACCATCTTGTAAAAACTTATATGCATTTTTTACTTTAAATTCAAAATCATGTTCTTCAATTTTCGCAGACACCCGTACTTCCTTTATTGAAACGACCTTCTGATTTTTCCTTGCTTCCTTATCTTTTTTAGTCTTTTCATACATACATTTGCCATAGTCCATGATTTTGCATACCGGTGGTACTGCATTTGGTACTATTTTTACAAGATCCAGGTTCTTTGAAATTGCTAGTTTTTGTGCATCCATTGATGCCATAATACCTAGCATAGCACCATCATCATCAATAAGCCGAACCTCTCTGTCCCTTATCTCATCATTCATTGGCAATTCATTTTTTCTAATAAAAAACACCTCCATCAATTTTTTTAATATATGTGTATTTACTTATGTCCTTATAAAATTAAAAAGTGGATACACAAAGTAATCCACTCTCCGTAACAATTAAGTTTTAATCGAATTACGGTTATGCTGTAAACAAAACCATTATCCAAAACGAGAAGCACACACTTCCTATTTTTGTAATGATCTTATTATATCATTTCCAGGTGAAATTGTGTAACTTATTTTAAAATATATTCCGTTAATTATTGTTTATACTACCATATTTAATACAACTCAATATTATGCTTCAGTTATCTTCCTCTTTGGACAACCAGTTTTCTAGCTACTTCCTTATGCTTTTCTTTCCTGAAGCAACCAGCCTTACTGCTTTTTGCAACCTCAGTTTTCTTTATCATATCCTTATTATCCTCTGCTGCTAGGTTTAAAGGATATGGGTGATCTTGGATTACAGGTATAGTCTTGGATATCAGTTTTTGGATATCTTTTAAGTAAGCTTTTTCATCTACATCACAAAATGAAAGTGCAACTCCTCCTAATCCCGCTCTTCCTGTACGCCCAATCCTATGAACATATGTCTCAGGTGTATTGGGTAAGTCAAAATTAATTACATGGGACAATTCTTCTACATCAATACCTCTTGCAGCTATATCTGTCGCTACTAAAACCCTTGTCTTTTTAGCCTTAAAATTACTTAAGGCCTGTTGCCGTGCCATCTGTGATTTATTCCCATGAATAGCTTGCACCCGTATCCCAACTTTTGTAAGATCTTTTACAATCTTATCAGCTCCATGTCTTGTTCTTGAAAACACAAGTGCAGAGGTGATGGATTTATCTTTTAACAAGTGGATAAGCAGAGACTTCTTTTGTTTTTTCCCAACAAAATATACTGCCTGCTCGATAATATCGACTGTAGATGAAATAGGAGTAACTGCTACCTTTACAGGATCTGTTAAAATAGAATCTACCAATTTTGATATTTCTTTTGGCATTGTTGCAGAGAATAGCATTGTCTGCCTTATTCTAGGCAAATGTGATATAATTCTTTTTACATCAGCTACAAGCCCCATGTCCAACATCCGATCTGCCTCATCAAGTACAAAAAACTTAACGTGATGCAAGTTTATGTATTTCTGGTTCATCAGATCAAGCAATCTACCTGGAGTTGCGATTAGTATGTCTATTCCTGCCTTTAGCATATCTGTCTGAGGCTTTTGTGAAACTCCACCAAATATAACACCATTTTTCAGACCTAAATTTCGTCCATAAGCAGTAAAACTTTCTCCAACCTGAAGTGCCAGCTCACGTGTCGGAGTTAATACTAATGCTTTTATAGTTTTTGGGCCTTTTATATCTATATGCAAGTTGGAAAGGTTTTGCAATATTGGTATAGCAAATGCTGCTGTCTTACCAGTGCCAGTCTGAGCACACCCCAGCAAGTCTTTTCCTTCAAGCAATGGCACAATAGCTTGCATCTGTATCTCAGTAGGCTTTGTATATCCTTCAATCTTTAATGCCTCTTGAATTGGTGAAATAAGATTTAATTTATCAAATGACATTTTTTCTCCTCTATCTTCTTAACTGTAATAGGTATTAACAAATAATTAACTGGTCAATGTTGCATTTCAAAAAGCTGAATTAATGATATAATGCAAAAAAACACTTGAATAATGTATTTTTTGAAATGCTCTTATGGCTTCTTAACCGAGTTAGGTTTGCCAGTGACTTTTGACTTTCTGGTATCTTTCTTAATTATATTTTTCTTTTTCTTTAGCCTATCTGGATTTTTAAATGACATCAAACTACCGCCTTTCTCACTTATTATTTACATCTACCATACCACTACCATGCAGTTCCGATGGTCCACGCTCAAAATCGGAAGCAATATTTTTATCAGTCCTTTATAAATTGTGTCCACTTTTATTGTAAAATAATGCACATTACCCAATATCATTTTAAAGATTTTTATTATATATGAAAAGTGAATAATCTTTTACATTTGTCTATCGCAAATCCCGTAAAACCGTTCGTTATTTGCTCTGACAAATGCAAAATTATTAACACTTATCATATATAAATACTACTTAATTCCAACTTTTGTCCTTACGTAGGTTATCTTACCCTCATCAATCTCATTAACTGCGATAGTTACAGATTTATTAGAACTACATTTTGTACACTTATTTGCACCGTCTGTCAATTGCCTTGCTCTTTTACCTGCTAAAATACATAAGGTATATCTGCTGTCAACCTTCTCAAGTAACGAACTCATTGATGGATCAATCATTATTTATCATCCTCTCTAATTTATAAAGCTCATTTATAATTTCATTTACATAAATAAAAGAGTGGATTAACAAAGTAATCCACTCTCACAACACATAAGTATTAATGAAATAATAGTCAGATTATAAGACCACTACCCCCAAGCGAGAAGTACACTTCCTATTTTTGCAATCATCTTATTATATCATTAATTAATGCATTTGTCTGTTTTATTTTAAAATAAAAATTATTAACACTTTTAAACTATATTAAAAGTGATAAATCTATTACATTTGTCTGTCGCAAATCCCGTTGAACCGTTCGTTATTTGCTCCGCCAAATGTAAGATTATTAACACTTTTAATATAAGTGGTAAACACTTAAACCAGATTGTTCTTTAAAACGGAAATAACCTTATATCCGTGATTTTCAAGGGTCATAACCATATCATCAGTATTTTGGGTGTTTACCCTTATTACTACATCACTGAAACCCGACTTTCCCCCATATATTGCAATATGTGTTATGTTAACACCAAATTCTTTTATAACCTGGGCAATATCTGCAAGTATACCCGGGGAATCCTGAGCCACAACTGCAATTCTAGCACCTATGTCACTAAAACCCATTAATTCAATAAATGCATTAAATATATCAGTTTCGGTTATTATCCCGCAAAGCTTTTCCCCCTCTAAAACAGGTAGTGTGCTTATGTCATTATCCCTCATCAAGAGAGCAGCCTCTTCTAAAAGTGAGTCAAGAGATATTGTAACTAAATCTTTTGTCATAGCCTGAGATACTTTAGTTTTTCCTAAAAGGTAATTCACCTCAAAAACACTTAGAGTAGTAGCCTTTGAAGGCGAAACTTCCAGCATTTCACGTTCAGTAACAATACCAACCAATTCCCCTCCCTTTACTACCGGCAGTTTTCTTATGCCATTATGCCTCATTAATTCCAGGGCCTCAGCTATAGTGGCATCAGGAGATATAGTATATGGGTTGGAAGTCATCCTGTTTTTTACATACATAAAATCAGCCTCCCAAATATGCTTTTTTTATTTCTTCACTCTGAGCTAATTCTTTTCCGGTTCCTTTAAGCACTATCGATCCGGTTTCAAGAACATAAGCCCTGTGAGCTATGGAAAGTGCCATGTGTGCATTCTGCTCTACAAGAAGAATGGTAGTTCCCTGCTTATTTATATCCTCAATGATAGAAAATATCTCTTTTACCAAAAGAGGTGCTAGTCCCATGGAAGGTTCATCCATAAGCAAAAGTTTCGGCCTGGACATTAAAGCCCTTCCAATTGCCAGCATTTGCTGTTCCCCTCCGCTCAATGTACCTGCATTTTGCTTTAGTCTCTTCTCCAGTATCGGAAACCTGGAGTACACCTTCGCCATATCTTCCTTTATATTCTTTTTGTCTCTTCTTAAATACGCACCCAGTTCTAAATTTTCCAGAACAGTCATATCCGAAAAAACGTGTCTCCCTTCCGGTACATGGGAAAGGCCCTTTTTAACTATCTCCTGTGCATTTATATCTTTTATGTTCTCACCATTAAATAATATTGTTCCATTCTTAGGTTTTATAAGTCCTGATATGGTCCTTAGTGTCGTAGTCTTACCTGCACCGTTTGCACCTATAAGTGTTACAATTTCGCCTTCATTTACCTGAATAGATATATCCTTAAGTGCATGGATTACTCCATAGTAAACGTCTAAATTCTTAATTTCAAGCATCAGGAAACCTCCTCCCCCAGGTAAGCCTCAATAACCCTCTTGTTGCTTTTTATCTCTTGGGGTTTACCATCTGCTATTATCATTCCGTAATCTAAAACATAGATTCTTTCACATATCTTCATGACCAATGACATATCATGCTCAATAAGAAGTATTGTAAGCTTAAATTCCTTCCTGATCCATTCGATCAAGTCTGTAAGCTCTAAAGTCTCATTTGGATTCATTCCTGCCGCCGGCTCATCCAATAGTAGAACTGTTGGTTTGGTAGCAAGTGCCCTTGCTATTTCAAGCCTTCTTTGTTCCCCATATGGGAGATTTTTGGAAAGTTCATTCTTTTTAGATTCAAGTCCAAATATTTTAAGGAGTTTCTCCGCTTCCTCTGCTATTTCTTTTTCCTCCCTGTAAAACGAAGGCAGCCTGAAAAAAGAAGATATGACGCCGTATTTAACATTTTTATGAATAGCAATACGGATATTATCCAATACACTCAAATCCTTAAAAAGCCTTATATTCTGAAATGTTCTGGCAACTCCCATATTGGTAATGGCATTAGGTTTTAACCCACTTATTTTTTTAACCTTTTCTCCATTGTCAAGCTCAACACTACCAGAACTTGGTTCATATACCCCCGTAAGAAGATTAAAAAAAGTAGTCTTCCCTGCACCATTAGGTCCGATAAGACCCACCAGCTCACCCTTTTGAAGCTCCATATTGACATTGGAAACTGCAGTCAAGCCGCCAAATGATTTTGTAAGATTTTTAACTTTTAGTATTGCCATCATATCACCTCACGTTCTCATCTTATCAGGCTTCTTCCATGGAAAGCCGTCGAATTTTATTTTTTTATTCTTGAATTTCTCTCTTACAATCATGACTATTACAAGTATCGATGAATATAGAATCATTCTGATCTCAGGAAAATCCTGCAGGTAAAGGGATACAACCGCTAAAAGTATAGCAGATATTATTGAACCCCTAATACTTCCCATTCCGCCAATAACCACTATTACAAGGATATCAATAGATCTTAGAAAGCCAAACATATCAGGTTTTATAAAGTAAAAATAGCTGGAATATAGTGCACCGGCAACGCCAGCACAAAATGCCCCAATTACAAAAGCAAGTACTTTATATTTCGTCGTGTTAATCCCCATAGCTTCCGAGGCTATTTCATCCTCTCTAATGGATTTGCATGCTCTCCCATGAGATGAATTAATAAAATTCTTTACTACTATTACTGTGCCTGCTGTAAATATGAAAAGCCATGTCCAGTTGGTGTACTGAGGTATACCGCTAAGGCCTGCTGCTCCGCCTGTAAAGCCTAAATTCAATACTATAATTTTAATAATCTCTCCCATTCCCAGAGTCGCTATTGCCAGATAATCTCCCTTCAGCCTTAACGTAGGTATTCCTATAAGAAGTCCTACAACAGCTGCAAAAAAAGCACCTGCAGCAATACCAACAAAGAATGAATATTCCTGAGTCATATTAATTGTAATAAGAGCACTGGAGTATGCGCCTATAGACATAAACCCTGCATGTCCCAGGGAAAACTGACCTGTAAAACCTGTGATCAAATTAAGGCTGACTGCCAGGATTATATTAATGCAGATTAGTGCAATGGTGATTTGGTAATAATCACTTAAAATATTAAACATAATAAGAAGCTGTACTACACCATAAAGCCCAATAACACCTGCTGCAGTTTTTATATTTCTCATATTAAATATTCTATTCAATTCTACCTCACCTACACTTTCTCACGGATATTCTTACCGAATAAACCAGATGGTTTGATTAATAGAACCAAAATCAGTATTGCAAAGGCAACTGCGTCTTTATATAGAGAGTTTCCATATCCGCTTATCAATGTCTCTATAACTCCAATTGAAAAACCGCCAACCAGTGCCCCCGGAATTATTCCTATTCCACCAAGCACCGCAGCAACAAAGGCTTTAAGTCCCGGCATTATTCCCATAAAAGGATCTATAGAGTTGTAAAAAGCACCAACCAAAACACCCGCTGCTCCTGCAAGTGAAGAACCAAGTATAAAGGTAAACGAAATAGTCCTATCTACATTAATTCCCATAAGCTGTGCAGCGTCCTTATCCATGGAAACTGCTCTCATTGCTTTTCCCATCAGTGTTTTTCTTACAATAAACTGCAAAAGCACCATTAAAATTATTGTTATAAAAAGCAAAATACTTTGCTTATCAGTGATTTTCACTCCCATAAAAAGTTCCCTGCTCGTTTCCGGCAAAACTGACGGGAATGCTCTAACGTCGGCTTTTGCAAAAAACATAACCACATATTCCAAGAGTAATGATATACCTATTGCAGTAATCAATGCTGATATCCTTGAAGAATTTCTCAGAGGCTTATATGCAACTTTTTCTATAATTACTCCCAACAAGGCACAAAATATCATGGAAATTATGAGAGCGGGTAAAAACCCCAACCCCACGCTTGTTATACATATAAATCCAACATATGCCCCAATCATATAGATATCGCCATGAGCAAAATTTATAAGCTTAATTATCCCATATACCATTGTGTATCCCAAGGCAATCAGTGCATATATACTGCCAAGCGATAGTCCGTTTACTATTTGCTGTAAAAACTCCGTCACATTCCTCACTCTCCCCCTTCTAAAATTTTTATAACACCAAGCAGCAATCATGACAGAAATTAAGGCATGAATGAAAAAGTCTATAGCTAAAGTTATTTTTTGATCATGACTAAGTGAGAGGTTTATCCTCTCACTTAAATTTTTGATTTCTATATATGTTACGAAAAGATTTTACATGATGAAATGCAGTTGAATCCTCTGCATTTGCATTATAAAATCAGAGATACTTTATTATTTACGGTTCAACTTTTACAGAAGAAAATTGTACCCCATCTTTAAGTTCAATAACCACTGCCGTTTTTACAGGGTTATGGTTCTTGTCAATACTGAACTTTCCTGTAACACCTTTAAATTCTGTTGTATTGTCAAGTGCCTCCTTTATTTTAGTCGGCTCAGATGAATTTGCCCTTTTAATAGCATCAGCAGCAAAATATCCAAGGTCATATCCAAGGGCGTTAAAAGCATTGGGATCTTTATTGTTCTTGCTCTTAAATTCTTCCATGAACTTAACAATCAAAGGATCTTTATCAAGTGATGAATAATGGTTTGAGAAATAAACCTTGTTTAAAGCAGTTTTCCCAGCTAATTCGCCTAAAACAGGAGAATCAAGGCCATCTCCTCCAAGCACCGGTTTATCTATTCCCAAAGCTCTCGCCTGCTTGATAATAAGCCCGGCTTCATTGTAATAACCTGCAATAAGCAAAATATCAAAGGTTTTATCTTTAATCTTTGTAAGAATGGCATTAAAATCCTTCTCATCTTTTACAAATGCTTCCTGAGCCGCTATAGTACCACCGTTCTTAGTAAAAGTCTCTGTAAATGTTTTTGCCAGCCCTTTTCCATAGTCACTTGAATTATCCATGAGCACTACCGCATTTTTAGCATTAAGGTTTTTTGTTGCAAAGTTTGCCATTACAGTACCCTGAAATGAGTCGTTAAAGCATATTCTGTATGCGTATTCCTTTACGCCTTTTGCATCAACAGTGACATCATCAGCAGTTGCAGAAGCAGATATCAGAGGCACTTTATTCTTATCTGCAACAGGAATAGATGCTTTGGTTGCACCTGTTGTAGCAGGTCCTAATATAATTGATACATTTTCCTTAGTTGCAAGCCTTGTTGCTGCACTGGTGGACTCAGCCGGATCTGTTTTATTGTCCAGCTTTACATAGGTTATTTGTTTGCCCAATACCCCTCCTGCAGCATTAATTTCATCTATAGCCATAAGAACACCGTTGAGTGTATCCTGTCCATATGAAGCAGCCGCACCTGACAGTTCATAATTTAAGCCGATTTTAATTTCATTTTGTGATTCCGATGTCTGAGCACATCCTGTAAAAAGTACTACTGTAGTCATTACTACAGCTAAAACTCTTGCCAAAACTCTTTTTTTTACCATCTTGTTTACCTCCTATAATTTCACCAGATAACTTAAGCCTATTTTTCTCACTAATATGAAATCAAGCCATAAATACAGTTTAATGGTTTTATTAATGCTTAATAGTATATTTCATTATATACGAAAAAAACTACAAAATAACTGTTTAAATATTGCACATGCTACCATTTTAAGCCAATGAAGAAATAGTTAATATGGTACTTAATTAACTGGCATTTATATAGTATAATTACCCAAACTTAGAGCAAACAAACATAGCATCTATTTCCTCCAAAATTTCCTAGACATAAAAAAAGGCATGTACTTCTATGGCTTTTGATTGAAGCCACAAAAACACATGTCTTATGTAGAGCATTATCTATCGATAGAGTTTTTTAAAGGTTACCGCTTTTGACCTTCTTCCAGATCTCACTTTAACCTGGTATCTATTGAATCCCTTATCATATTAAATTCTTTTACTTGTTTGTATTTTGGCAATAATTTATTCACATCCTCAACAATAGTCTTTATGTCAACCTCATCACAAACATATATTATGGCTTTTATTATTCCTCCATCCTCATACACCTTTACTTTAGCAATTCCAGCATTTTGTTGTATTAACTGTTCAATGTCTTCAGGATTTACACTTTCACCGTTTCCTGTCAATATCGCTCTTTTTTTGCGTCCCGTCAGATACAATTCGTTATTTTCATCTATATATCCCAAATCTCCTGTGTGGAAATAACCGTCTTTATCAAAGGCCTCTTTTGTTGCCTTTTCATTTCCATAGTAACCAAGGCACACATTATCCCCTTTAACCGCTAACTCCCCGCATCCGTTTTCATCTGGATTTATTACTTTTACATCAATATTTTCAAATATTGTTCCAACCGATTTGACATTTATGCTGCTAATGTATTGGATGCTAAAAATTGAAGATGTTTCAGTAAGTGCATAGGCTTCCATCATGTTAAGTCCTGAATTCTTGTATTCGCTGCGAACATCTACATCAAAATAAGCCCCTCCCGAAAACATATATCTGATGTTCCCGCCAAACAATTTCTTTAAATCCTGCCCGGTTTGGCCAGCAAGCTTATAAAAGCGTTCGTATATAAGGGGAACAGCACAAAAAACCGTAGGCTTTACAATTTGAAGCTCCTCCCCGATTTTTCGCGTATCCGAGCATAAATATATCTGCATTCCCGAAATAGTGGAAAACAAAAAATTGCATAGTCCAGCATAAGTATGGTGCAGCGGCAAAAACAAATAGCATATATCAGTATCGTTCATAGGTGCCCTTTTATATAGATTGTCCCATCCACACAGAATATTTCGCTGTGTAAGCATGGATGCCTTCGGTAAACCGGTAGTTCCGGAAGAAAATACAATCTTGCACATCTTATCGTATTCTCTCTCATCAAAATCGAATATATCCTGTTTATTCTCAAGTAATTGGTATCCTTTTTCCAAAAGCTCCGCGAAGTCATCCTGCATGCATATATAAATTATGTCATACTTAGGTTTTAAATTATCTATTATATCTTTTTTACCTTTTGAGTATATAACACACTTCACATTTGTTCTTCTAATTGCATCATCTACTGAATATTCCTTCCACTCCTTATCAATTGCCACGTTTGTTCCAACATAGCCCATAATTGCAAGGTCTGAAACCATCCATTCATAGGAGTTTTCTCCATACACTGCTATGTTTTCATTTTGAAGTCCAAAAGACAAGAGCACTTCTGCAAACGCCAATACATCATATATTGTCTGCCCAAAGGTTTTTGCTTTATATATATCATCTACTCTTGTGAAAATATATTCCCTGTCTTTCCACTTTTTGAAGTCTTCCTTTAAAATTCCCTGTATTGTCCTATTCATATTTCATCTCCAATTCATATAAACTTAGGCATGACCAAAAATCACTTACGCTATAAATTTCGCTCATGTGTTGACTTAACTCGTCATCATCCGTAGAAAGTGGAAGCAATTTTTAAATCATACCTTAGGAATATTCTTTGCTTAACAATACATATTCATATTGGTCTTCCCTGGCTTCTTCTACATATTGCTCAACAATCTTGCCCTTTTTAATTAGTGCTCCTATAGACGAAGCCTGTTTTATCTGAAGGTTATCCATAATGACCTGTGTCATGGCTTTTCCCAAGCCTTTATGCTTATTATCGACGCCCATATACAAAAGAACATAATCGGAGCATTTTCTTCTCTTTGCTAATATATATAGCAAAGTGGTCAGATTAATCTTTCCATACAGCCTGTTTGCGTAATTGGGCATCCCGATGAAAAACCCCACAGCCTCTCCCTCATAATACGCAATTTTAACCATGGACATATCAAGTATCATTTTATAAGATGAATAAATTTCCCTAAAGTCATCTTCACTTAAATGTTTAAATATTGGAAAATTACTGTACAGTTTCATGAGGAGTTTGTATACTTCACCTATTGCCTTATCCCATGTTTTTTTATTTGGGGATATTATTTTATAGCCTTTTTGGGAAAATTCCTTATATCTTTCCTTGAACTTTGCTACTTCAAACCCCTTCTTAGGAAGTTTCCTATATATATTTGAAACATAGCTTTCTTCAATTGCAAAACCGTTCTCTAAAAACAGCTTCAGATAATAATCCTTATTATATGGTTCTGATGTGTATGGCAGACGGTCAAAATGATTTACTTTCAATCTATATCTAATCCAAAAGCTGGCATCTACAGGTCCAACCATTTTAGTCATACCGTTATCTTTTGCTAATTTTTCTGCAGCTTTAAACATTTCTCCTGCACAAGTTTTATCATCTATGCATTCAAAAAACCCTATATATGCAATGCTGTCGTCAGGATATTTTGTCAATGCAAGCCTACCGGCTATTTCTCCATTTCTATATGCACACAGCTTGTATAGCTTAAAGTATTTATTAAGAACATGCTTTCCTGTTAGAAGTTTATGCTCCTCGCTTTCATTTTGCATAAGATCCCTTTTGCCATATAACTTTTTAGGTAAAGCAAGGAAATCTCCAATATATTTTTCTTCATTATCAAACCATATTATTTCCATAGCTCTTACCTTCCTTCTATTCTGATCTCACCGGTACTGCCGTTCATATAAACTATATCCCCGGTTTTTAACTTTTGGGTAATACCTTTTATACCCACTACTGATGGAATTCCCAATTCCCTTGAAATGATTGCAGTATGAGATAAGAGCGATCCTTTTTCAGCTATTATCCCTTTTGAGAGAGTAAGAAAGAAAACCCAACCCGGGTCAGTCATTTTCGTAACAAGTATTTTGTCTTTTACATCATTAGCCTTTGTAACATCTTCAATAACAAGCACTTCACCTCTGGCTTCTCCATTGGAACATGGTGTACCCGTTAATATTGTCTCATCACATTGTTTATTCTCAGCCTGATTAACCTTTCTGACAGTTTTATTGAATTCATCTCCTGCAAAAACCAGCCTGGAATAAGGAGGTAATTGCTCAAACTGCTTATATTTTTCCATCCTTTCCCTCACCAAAGAATGAAAATCATAGAGGCCGCCTTTTATGTAGTCAAATATCTCTTCCGTTCTCAAACAAAATATGTCTTCTACTTTATCCAATGACCCTTCCTTTACCATATTGCTTCCTATTGTCAGGAATATGGTCCTTACCATCCCATAAATTCGGCTTCGGTTAAGTCTTGATATTTCACGGTTCTTAATTCCCTGCATTGCACGCCGGCTAAGCCTTTCTACAGATCTTATCTTTCTTTTAGGAATATTGTCTGAGAATTTGACAGATACCCCTGTGTCCTTACAGTTAAGAGTACTATGTAAATTATTAAGTTTCTCTGCATCTTTTCCATACTCTGCTATTTTGTCAACCAACAGCTTGGGATTAGAGCGGAAGGTCTTAGTTTCCAATTTTAGTTCCTCCGTCATCCTATCTCCATATAGCCTTAGATAATTATTAAATCTATCTGTAAAGTCACTTTGGTTTAATGACATAAATTCTTTTACCATATGGTCATTATGAAGAGCTTCAAGCCTCTTTATCCAGCCTTCATCAACTGCCGTTTTGGCTAATTCCACCAACTCTCTAACAGGCTTCATGCTTTCAATATTGGTTATTCCTGAAATATACTGATTTGTTTCCTGCTCGTAGTTCTTAACACCGATTTGCTTTAATTTTCTCTTTAGCAGTGCTGTAAAAACAAAGCCGTACATGTCATTTAAAAGCGTTATATCCCAATCCTTTAATACCGCATCGCTTATTGCATTATATAAATTTACCAATTCCCTATTTTCCTTGTCTTCATGATAATTTTCATAAAATAGTTTTTCAATCCGGTCAAAGCTGGCATTGAGCTTTTCCATACCTTTTTGTACATGAAATGCTTCATAGACAGCATTAATATATACTTTTATACGCTGAATAACCGAGATATTGTTTTTTTCATCATCATGCTCTTTATTTGATACACCCATCATTTCCTGCCATACAGGGATAATTTTTTTGCTGAATGGAAGAAATTTTATCACAGTATACCAGTTACTGATTTTATAATAAACTCTTCCATTTGCACTTCCCACCATCTGCCTGAAAACCCAATCATACTTCTCAACCATTTTTTTATTTTTCAGGCATCTGAAAGCTACACCCTTAAACACACTGTAGTATGCATACTCTATAAAGGATTGTGTTAAAGGCAGAGTAATCCCAGGGTAACTTTCTACAATATTGCTGTTATCCAAAATAGTGGTTTTTGAGCCCTTTAAGGTTGTTATAGGACGAATCTGAAGTATATAAATTTGCCCGTTTTTAATTGTAAACTCAATGTCTAAATACTCGCCAAAGAGTTCTTTTAATTTGTCACTATAGCCAATAAGCTCCTCAATTACTTCCCTGCCTATTACGGGTGAGCCTTCCATACTTTCATAATAGAACAACCTGTCTGTATTATTATAATAGTATGATGTTGTAGAAACCCTTTCTTCAACCACACCATCTCCGCTTCCCTCACCAATCACAATTACCGATTCATTTAATAGTCCCTGGGGATTGGCGGTGAACATAACACCTGAATAGTCTCCCTGAACCATTTGCTGAACAATGACACTCATGGATATTTCTTCAGTTATACCCTGCTGCTTGCAGTATAGGGCTACATTCTCACTGAAAACCGACTCTCTGCATTTATTTATTTTTTCAACTACTAAATTCATCGGCACATTCAAAAATGTATCAAACTGCCCGGCAAATGAGTTTTCCGCCCCGTCCTCCGATAATGCTGCAGAACGCACTGAAAACAACTGCTCCCCAGAGAAATTATCTTCTAAATATTTATTAACGCAGCCTGCCATTTGGTTACTTTCAAGGTCCTCATGATCGATAGCCAAAAGTTCCGGCACAGGAATTCCATTAGACTTTGCCAAAAACAAATTATGAGCCTTTTTACCCACTATATGGTTTTTAAAATCATCTTGAGTAATAATTTTCATCAGATGTACCCCACTATTAGATAAACCACTACAACCAGAATCATGGTGGATTCCTGTATGTAGGTATATCTCTCAACCTTATCGACTATTTTATATTGAGTAGGATCCTTCATAAACGAAATAAACTTCCATGTCATCCACGCTACATTGATAAACAACACACCAATTGCTATTCTGTTTAACCTGTACACTAATAGAAAATTTGTCAAAATATCAACCAATGTCAGTATAAGAACAAATCTTGCAGACTTTTTATATCCAAACAATTTTGAGTAGGTCGTATATTCCGTTTCATCCTTTGGAGCACGGATTTTACGGGATATTTCCCATATAAGTGCCGGAAAATACAGAGTAAATGCCACAAGAAAACTTGTTAGAGTAAATGGGTATAGATCATACTTTATACATGTAAACGATATTATGTAAATATTTATAATCAGCTGTACTGGGTTATGTGTAACAAGTGCTAAGGGCAGACTTTTTTGAATTTTATGCTTTTTAAAAAACCAGACGGACATCAGAAAGCCGTATGTATATAAAAACAGGAAAAACCATACATTATTCATGAAAATGAAATTCAAGATACATGTTATGATAATTAAAATTGTAACGAATATTTTCAAGTCCCTTTTCTCAACACGCCCTGAAGGTAACGGCCTTTCAGGAAATAATCTTTTATCTGTTTCATAATCCTTGAAATCATCTGCAATTCGGAGCATCAGGAGAAAACTAAATATGGTAAAGCTTCCTACAAATTCGGCTATACCGATTGAAAAATCAGTTACTCCGTAATTTAGAATCAGAATAAAATATATTTCAAGAAATATTATAATCCCAAGAATAAGTCTTGGAATTATGGGATACATCTCTTTAAAGTATATAGCAAGTCTTTTTAACATATTCTTTCCCCTATTCTCTCACCGTACTTCACCTTTGTTTCTACATCTTTAGCAGAGTTTGAAACTATGTCCTCATCTATGTTTACTGCATTTTCTTTTAAAAGCAATACTATAGTAGACCCTCCCATTTCAAACCAACCCTTCTCCTCACCCTTTTTAAAAGATACTTTTAATTTGTTAACGATCTTTCCAACTAAAAGTGCACCTATTTCCATCTGCACCACTCTTCCAAAGTGCATTGTATCAAGGACCGAATACTCCCTGCTGTTTTCACAATACACCTTATGCCTTTTTGCAGAAATGGGTCCTACAGTATGCAGTCTGCCATTGATGTTTTTGCTGTATAACAGCTTACCGTCATCACAATAGCAATAGTGATGATAATCATCCACGGTAAGCCGGAATACAAGGCATGTTCCCCCGCTGTATTCTTCAGCAAGCTCCCTATCCTGTACCAGCTCTTCAACAGTATAAATGCTGTTTTTTACTTTAATTCTAAGGTCTTTTTCAATTTTGTAATACATAAGCTTGGAATCCGCAACTGAAGGCAGTACACTTTCATCCTTGGGAATAGGTCTTTTCTCGGGAATCATTGTCCTTGTGAAAAAATCATTAAAAGACTTATATTTCCTTTTCTCATATTGCGTCATATCAATTCCGTATTCCACTATAAACGGCTGGATTTTCGCAGTGGACTTGCTGCTGTTATTTTTCCTTGCATTATACCTCGAATACCATTTACCTGCAACAAATAGCCTTAAGATTATTCGCCCTAGAATAGTATTGTACAAGAATTTTAATTGTCCTTCTTTAAATTGTTTCTCCTGGTACAGGCTTTTGGTCTCACGATTATAAATATCTACACACATTTAATTTTACCTTTACCCAAAAAGAATAATGGCACAACATACCACAATTGCAATCAAACCCAGAATTATATAAGCGACTCCACGTGGTTTTGGTACTTTAATTTTGAGCACGAACAACAATGCCACAATAGACATCAATAAACTATATACAGCTTCAAAAGTCCCCGCAGTGAGTACGAAACTAAGGAACCAGAAGGTCGTAAATATAAGTGCTGCAAAAGTTACCGGTAAGCCGGTGTAATATTTGACAGGTGATTGTGTGCCTGATTCCTTAGCAACTATATTGAAATAGCCCAATCTTGAAATAGCAGCCAGGGTATACACTATATAAATCACCAGATTATACCACTTAGTTAAGCCTATTCCGCAGCACACAGCTATCGGTAATGCCACAAAGCCCATCATATCCGCCAGGGAATCGATTTCTACGCCAAACAATTTCTCTTCCTCTGTTCGTTTGCAGCGTCTTGCAACCATCCCGTCAAAAAGATCACACACCCCGCTGATTGCAAGGCACAGCATTGCATAACGGATACTACCTGTAAATGAAAAATAAATCCCCATAACTGCTAATGCCACACCTATATAAGTAAGTATTACTGACTTGTTGTATATCCCTATAAACATAACTATTCCTTTTCCACGGTTATTTCTCCGGTGGTCCCGTTTATCGTTATCGTACTTCCGTCTTTTATAAGCTTTGTTGCATCCTTGGTGCATACCACGCAAGGAATTCCATATTCCCTTGAAACAATAGCCGCATGGCACAATATTCCGCCATATTCGGTAACAATCCCTTTTAGAATGGCAAATTTGCTTGTCCACCCGGTGTCGGTAAACCTTGTCACAAGGATATCCCCAACTTGAAGACGGTCTATTTCTGTAAGACTATTAATTACTCTTGCAGTCCCAGTCACAGTCCCATTATTGCAGCCGATTCCCTTTATCCCACCGGACATCTTTTTCCCTTTTGTAGAAGTAGTACTAAATGCAGCTCCAATTTCATTTTCACTTAAGAAATTACGGAAAGACTTATAATACTTTCTGTTCCTTGCTACGATATTCTGTAGATCCTCTCGGGTAATTTTCCTGTCGATAAATTTAAATACATCTTCTATCTTTGTATACCAAATGTCATCTTCACAGCTAAGTATTCCTGATTTAACATAGGCTTTTGAAAGCTTAATTGTGAAAATACGTATTATATAATAAAATCTTGTGGAAACATCCCTGAATTCCTCTCTCCACCATAACATGCTTCGCATCTTAACTATGCTTTTTTCCACTTTCAAATATTTCTTTTTCCCAAGCTGTTCTTTTAACTTCTGCTTCTGTTTTTCAAAAACCTCTGTCTGATGTTTTCTGTCACCTTCAGGGCTGAGACTGTCATCTAATGCAACTGTTTCCTTAAACATTTTTATAACGCTTTCCACATCTTCACAGTAGCACGGATATGTTACGTCAAGCTCTTTTTCTGAATGATAACCATACAAATTAATAAAATCAGCAAGCTTTGGTATATAGTTTTCACTGCTGTTTTCATCATACGCCTTTTTAATTACCGATACCTCACTGTTACTCCAGAAGGCATATGCCTTTCTATCTGCAATAATCATTCTTGATATATCCCACATATAGTAAAAAGGAAGCAGATGAGATATGTTGTCAAGCCCTCCGATAAGGTTAAAATACTCCCCGCTGCTTACAACCTTAAGCAAATTATCCTTAAATAGCGACTGATTGACTGTATTTATGAAAATCTGCCAGAAATACGTACTTTCGCTTAGGAGGTAGTCTTCCTTAACAAGTTTGTACCATATCAATCCCAAATCATCAAGTTTTTCTTCATTCTTAAAACTGTTTAAATAATTAAAATACTTATCTAAAAGCTCCGTTTTAAGCTTCTGTGCATTTTTACTTCTTTCTGCTACTATCTTCTTCTGTGCTATAGCCATTCTCAGTATTCCTAATAGAGTTTTAGGTGTTATTTTTGTAACATTTCCATCACCTTCATAAGTCGGCATAACACCAAGATCATTATCAAATTCTCTTTCCTTATATCCCGGAACCTTTGACATGGCTGTTTTTACAACACTTAAATTCCAATAGGGACGTCCAAAAAACATATTCCCAGCCTTACGCCATTCATTCTTTTTGAGAATTTTTGAATCAAACACAAACTTCTTAAGTGTATATTCCCAAATATATTCATAAAGGCTCCACATGTAGGGAGTACAAACATTGGCCGATACTCCGCCATCCTTGAAATCAGCAGTTGTCCACTGATCTTTTATATCGGCATACATTATTTTTGTTATGGCACGGGCCTGGACAAAATATATTTTTTCATCTTTTATTGCAAACTCTATGTCACATGGAAAGCCGTAAAGAATCTGAATATCCAGCACCTTTTCGGCAAGTTCCAAAAACTTCCTTCTTGTCAAAAGCTTATTGATACTTTCATAAGCTTCCTTATCATCAAACCAGTTATATAAATAGCATTCCGGGTTTACCCTGCCGCTTACGATTTCCTCACCGAGCCCTTCTGCTGCTTCCACAACAATTTCTTTATCATTTCCGCTAAGTGGATTTACCGTAAATGCTATGCCGCTTATATCTGCTTCAACCATTTCCTGCATGACAACTGCCATTTTCAGATCTCCCACATCAAGTTCATTATCTATCAGGTAGGACAACACTCCTTCTGCGTACATAGACTTGTAACATCCTATAATTGACTTGCAGATGTCATCAATTCCTTCCACATTCAAAAAAGTACGGTATTGTCCTGCAAAAGCAAAGCCTGCAAGGTCTTCCTTCAGGCCGCTGCTGCGCACCGCATATTTTTTATTTTGAAGAAGCTGGGATATTTCAGATATAACATTATGGGTAAGATTTATTTTATCAAACAGTTTTATAATTTCACTACTTATTGTCCTTATATTATCCTTATTTATTTTAGAGGATAATTCATTTAATTTGCCAGCTAATCCACTTTCTCTTATTATTTCGTCATAGGTATCACTATCAAGAACAAAGCCATCCGGTACGCAGAATCCATTTCTTTTTAGCTGCATAAGCGACTGTGCTTTATTTCCTACCTTGTCCGCCTTAGCATAACTGCTTAAACTAACAAGCATCCTTTATCCCCCTAAAACATGTTCTTCCTTAGTTTAACTAAATACAACAACATGTTTAAAATAATGTGTGTTAATGCACCAACCAATACATAGACAAAGTAGAATTGTATTGACATTGAATAAACAATACAAACCACTAAAACACACCCAAATATTGAATCGGCCTGATCCATAAAAATAAACAGTACTTTATTAAGCCCTCCGGTTGTCTTACCGGGTTTGATATCCATTCTTCTTTTTATAAAACTGTTCGGAAGTTCAAAAAGGGCATATGCAAAGCCAAACATTACGCCCATAACAGCATTATAAAAGATAGTGTTTTCTCTTGTTATATATATGTAATTATGTGCGGTAAGAAATGCACTAGTTTCACAAATCAACCCCCAGAAAATTGTTAAAACAGCTCCTCCAAGAATCATCCCAATAAATCCCTTCCAGGTTTTATTATCACCAAACAACCTTCTTTTGTCCCATACAAATACTCCACCATCAATTGGCTTTTTCATAAAATTGCACACAGGCAATTTGCACCAAATCATATTAAATATACCTGCAAGTATCACAGGCAATAGCGTTATGTACATTTCTGCCAGTTTAATTAACAGTTTTTTCCCTTCTCTCCTGTTATTCCATTTATCGTATTTTCTGCAGCTTTACGATTATTTTCGCCATTTTATTATACCAAATTAATTCCCCCTGCACCACCTATAAAGCAAACTAGCATTTTTCCCGTCTGTTATAATTATGGAACCGTTGTTAGCCATTTTGGTATCAATTTGGAACATCAATCCCACGAAGGGTTTTGAACAGAAAAAGATAGAAAATCCAGCACGTATCTATTAAATTCCTGGGGTTTTTCTACAAAAGGCAAGTGCCCGCAATCAGACATAACAATTTTTTTTGAGTTTTTTATATTTTTACAAACATATTCACAAACCTTTATATTAAATGCTTTGTCCTTATCTGAAATTACAATCAGCACAGGAACATGTATTTCTTGTAATCGCTTATTGGCAAGAGGTTTATGAGGCATAGCCAGCTTAAAGTCCCAACTATAAAAATTCTTTTGGGTTTTAACTGTCTCAAGGACCTTTTCCCTGGCTTCCTGCCTATTTTCAGACGGGAAAAAGTATTCCCAGAACGGATTACCTATAAATTTTTCTATTGCTGCTTCAAACCCTTTAGATTTCAGGAAGAAAATGTTTTTCATCCCTTCAAGCACTACTCTAAGCGGATAACGGCATCCATTGATAGATGGAGCAACCAGTATAAGCTTATTAACTAATTGTGGGTATTGCAGGGCAAAATCAACCGCAACACTCCCTCCCAAGGAAGACCCGATTATATTTGCTTTTCTTATTCCCAATTGGTCAAATAATGCTTTTAAATCCTCATAATGTGAGAAAACAGATGTAGGAGTATCAGATTTTCCATATCCTCTTTGGTCATAATATATTACTTTGTAATAGTCAGCAAAGTACTCCACCTGATAGTCCCAAACCCTGGAGTCGTTAAAATTACCGTGAATCAAGATTAGCGGTTCTCCTTCTCCCTTCACAGAATATAACAATCTATCGTTTTTAATGTTCAAATAATCGCTTTTGATATTCAAATAATCGCTTTTAATGTTATTCAAAATATTCCCCTCCCTTCTATATTAAAAGTGATAAATCTATTATATTTGTCTGTCGCAAATCCCGTTGACCCGTTCGTTATTTGCTCCGCCAAATGTAGGATTATTAACACTTTTAATATAGGATCTATTAATTTTAATTGGAACCCACAATTCCTCCTCCGGACTGTGCCCAGGTACATAGTAACACTCAATACACGGCAAATCCTCCAAATCATAACCCGATGTAGGTAACCACTCTATGTATAACCGTTTCCACGCCTCAACAACATTTGGGAACACTGCCCATGTACTTTTAGGTATTATCATTTTTTCCATTCCGGCAATATTCGGATTGTCATAACGAACTCCCATAAGATAGTTAAATTTGGGGTCTGTAATAGAAGCTTGCTCTCCACAAATACCCAAAATTCCAGCGAGCTTACATTTAGGGTTTTCCCACGACATATCCATTAGTTTTTCCAGCAATCCATTCTCACTGGCTTTCCTCCATAATTCCGGAATGATTTTAAATGCATCCTCTGTCACAACAGGCTCTTTTATCCCAACAATCGAACATTCAAAATCCAATTCTTCAATCCTGTACTCCATTTCAGTCTCTCCCTTTATTGTGATTTGAAAGGACATCTTGGGATAAGCTTTTAATTGTATTCCTCTTGACCGAGCCACAGTTGGCTTAACTCCATGGAGATTATAAAAAGCACGGGCAAATGAATCAGGAGAATCATAGCCATATTTTAAAGCAACATCTATCACGCGGATATTAGTGCTTTGAAGTTCAAATGCAGCAAGAGATAATCGTCTTCGTCTTATGTATTCTGACAATGATATTCCGGCTATTGAAGAAAACATTCTTGGAAAATGATACGTCGAACAACACGCCAATTTCGCCACTTCTTTCAAGTCAATTTTATTGGATAGGTTTTCCTCTATATAACTCATCGCTTTATTCATTCGTTCAAGCCAGCCCAATATATCAACCCTTTCAATACAATGATAAATAAAACGGAATAATTTTCCCCGACTTTCAAGGCACAATTATGTCGGAGTCTAAATTCGGTTAGTCATGATCAAAAATAACTTCCGCTATAAATTTCGCTCATGTGTTGACTTAATATCCATAATTTTATCAAATTGTATCCATTTTCGTCCATTAATTGTATTGATCTTATTAATTTCCATTATTCTTTTAAGATAATTTTTAATATCCTGCAGAAAATATATTGGGTAAAAAATATAATCTGTTGGGAGGTATAGTAATGGGTATATTGGATTTTTTAGGGCGAAAAAGTAGTGCACCTGTAGTTAATGCTGATTGCAAATCATCCGGATGTAATGAATGCGGATGCGAAAGTTTTAATGTAGAGCTTGCAGATGAAATAGTGTATGATGAATATGCAAAAGGTGTTTCATTTTCAACTGTAGGAGATGAGATAAAACTCACTTATGATGGACTGCTTACAAAAAGTGGTGCAAAAGAAGTATTTGCAGTAGTAGGCTTTGGTGATAACAAGAGCTGGGACAATGTCTCAACTTACCCTATGAGCAGTACCAACCAACATGCATATGAATTATCTATCCCTGTAAAAGAAAACGGGCAATTAAACGTTGCTTTTAAGGATAGTGCAAACAACTGGGATAACAATTCAGGAAAAAACTATACTTTTTATATCCAATAATGAAATGGTAGCCGTAATGGCTACCTTTTATAAATATTATGAAGGTAACATATCCGACACCTGCCTACAAATCCGTGCCTATATAAAACTCGCCTTTCAATTTCCCAATATTAATTGAAACCTTGAATCAAATAGGTTAGAATTATAATGTTTCAAATATTTAGTAATTATTAATTATTAATATTTATTATTCATCTGTACTTGTCCTATTTGATAATTATAAGGGAGAAAGATTATGCCTAAGAAGAATATAGACACTATAAACAAATTGAAAATGACTTACTTAAGTCCATTACAATATGAGCCATTAGGCTGGAGAGTATATGAAGAAGACTCCCGTGACCGAATTGATGGAGATTTTCAAAGGGACTATACAAGAATCATGTATTCATCTTCATTTAGAAGATTACAGGGAAAAATGCAGCTTCTAGGAATTAAAAACGACCAGTTTTTCCGTAACCGACTAACCCACAGCCTTGAGGTAGCACAAATCGCCCGCTCCATAGCTGCACGAATAGGATACTCAGCTGTAGACACCTATGTGGTAGAAGCTGGAGCACTGTCCCATGATTTAGGGAATCCTCCCTTCGGCCATTACGGAGAAAGGATACTTAATGAAGCCTGCTGTAAAATAGGCGGGTTTGAAGGAAATGCCCAGACTCTTAGAATACTTACAACCATAGAGAAAAAACGTCCTGACTTCAGAGGTTTAAATTTAACATTCAGGACATTGCTAAGCGTAACCAAATACTTTAACCGTTTTGACAACAGTATCTCAGTAGATGATAATAAGTTTAATAAACAGAAATTCATATATGATACTGATTATCATTTCTTAAAGGATTTTATAGATGAACACCAGGTTAAAGTCAGAACCCTTGATGTTCAAATTGTCGATATTGCTGATGAAATAGCATATGCAGCTCACGATCTAGAAGATGGTTTGAGGCAAAAATTATTTAACATAGATGAAATATTGCATGACTATGAAGTTGTATACGGTGACAGTGAATCCTTTAATATGTTTAAGGATATTGTTAACAGCTGCCGGAACAATGCTTCTAAAGGACTGAAAAAGGTTGAATCCTCCGAGTACTCAAAGCTGTTCCGTAAAGAGCTTGTTTCTTCGATAATATATAATTTGATACATGACATCGATTTAGTTAAACCTTGTGACAATAAAAAATCGGTTACAAACACTACCTGGGACAAAGAAATAGGTTTTTCAACATATGCCGAACTCTCAAGCGGTTTAAAGCGTCTGACATTCCAATGCATTAATCATAATGATGAAGTATATTTTTATGAGCAGATGGGCGGAAAAATAATAAAGGATTTATTCAAATTGTATTTGGAGCATCCTATGTATTTACCTCCTGAATATAGGGCTAAGGATATCATGTACCGATATGATATAGATGAAGACGAAAACGCTCTTCAGACCAGATTAATTGCTGACTATATTGCAGGTATGATGGATTCGTATGCCATATCAACTTACAAAAAATTCTTTGGTAATAATTCTCTCGGGTATTGAAATCTTAGTATTTGTCTAGTAGAATGACATTGAAATAAATTTTTTAAATGCAAAGGAGTATTTAAATTCATGATTCGAATTGGTATTGTTGGATATGGAAACCTCGGCAAAGGTGTCGAGCTTGCAATTAAGCAAAATCCTGATATGAAACTTACTTATGTATTTACCAGAAGAGCACCAGAGGACATAAAATTAAAGGATTCATCTGTTAAAGTAATGCATGTGTCAGATGCAGAAAAGGTGAAAAATGAAATTGATGTCATGATACTTTGCGGTGGCTCAGCAACAGATTTACCAGAGCAAGGCCCTGTTTTTGCACGTATGTTTAATACAGTTGACAGCTTTGACACTCATGCTAAAATTCCTGAATATTTTGATGCTGTTGATCAGGCTTCAAAGGCTGCAGGTAAGGTTGGAATCATTTCGGTAGGCTGGGACCCCGGATTGTTTTCCATGAATAGAATTCTTGCTGAAGCTGTATTACCGCAAGGAACTGAATACACATTTTGGGGCAGAGGCGTTAGCCAAGGACACTCAGATGCTATTAGACGTGTAAAAGGTGTAAAGGGCGGCGTTCAATATACTATCCCAAAAGATGAAGCCATCCAAAGAGTAAGAAATGGAGAAAACCCAAATCTTTCTACAAGAGAAAAGCACTTCAGAGATTGCTATGTGGTAGCGGAAGAAGGTGCTGATAAGGCGGCCATTGAAAAAGAGATTGTAAATATGCCAAACTATTTTGCAGATTATGAGACAAAGGTAACATTTATATCTGAAGAAGAATTAAGAAAGAACCATTCTGCAATGCCTCATGGAGGATTTGTCATCCGCAGCGGAAATACAGGAGAAAATACCAAACATATTATTGAGTTTTCACTTAAACTCGACAGCAATCCAGAATTCACAGCCAGTGTACTTGTGGCTGCTGCCAGAGCTACATACCGTTTAAGCAGCGAAGGACAAAGCGGAGCAAAGACAATGTTTGATATACCGCTTGGTTACTTGTCAATAAAATCAGCAACTCAACTTAGAAAAGAACTGCTTTAATAGCATTTATCATATGTACATTTAAGCCTGCTATTATAAACTTACAGTGGCAGGCTTTCGTGTTGCCAATAAATAAAGTAATTTTTATAGTTTTATAGTTTTATAATTTTACCAACATTACTATACAAAATCATTTGTTTTTTTATATAGAGTACTATAAAGTAATGGAAGATGGAGTACGGATAGAATGAAGCGAATCGTATTAACCGGCGGCGGCACTGCCGGTCATGTTATGCCAAATCTTGCTTTAATAGATGATCTGTCAAAGCTTGACTGGGAAATCCATTATATAGGGTCATACACCGGTATTGAACGCAGCCTTATTAATAAAGCAAGCATAAAATATCATCCCATCAGAACAGGTAAGCTGCGGCGTTATTTTGATATTAAGAATTTTTTGGACCCATTTAACGTCTTGATAGGAATATTTCAATCCATATATCTGATGATCAAAATAAGGCCTTCCATTGTATTCTCAAAGGGTGGATTTGTTGCTGTGCCCGTAATTATTGCAGCATGGCTAAATAGAGTTCCTTCCATAACCCATGAAGGAGACGTAACTGTAGGGCTTGCCAATAAGCTTTGCATTCCCTTTGTCAAAAAAATTTGTACTGCATTTGCCGACACTGTGAAACTTTTACCTCAAAACAAAGCCCTTTATACAGGCTTACCTATACGCAGAGAAGTGTTTTCCGGAAATAAGGCTTTGGGGTATCAACTGTGCGGTTTCACAGCTTCGACCCCTGTAATACTTGTCATAGGTGGAAGTCTTGGCTCTCTTAATGTAAACAAGAACCTTAGAAATATTTTGCCTGAACTTTTGAGAAATTATCAGGTTGTACATATCTGCGGAAAAGGCAATATAGATAATTCACTACAGGAACTTAAAGGATATAAGCAGTTTGAATTTGTAACTGAGGAATTGCCCCATATTTTCTCCATATCCGATATAGTTATTTCCAGGGCCGGTACAAACTCTGTATTTGAGCTCCTAGCCCTTAAAAAAGTGTGCCTTTTCATACCCCTTTCTACCGCAGCAAGCAGAGGCGAACAGATATTAAATGCAGAATTTGCAGTAAAAAATGGTTTTAGCCAAATGCTTACTGAAAGCAACTTAAATAACCTAGAATTCCTGGAAAAAATCAAGGATTTGTATGAAAATAAAGATACCTACATCGATAACATGACCAAGTATGAATTTCCAGATGGAACCGCAGAAATTATTAATCTTATTGGTATCTATTCCAAATGAAAGTAACAAAATCACAAAATGATTTTGTTCAGATTAAATTGTTGCTATATGAAAAGTGTTAATAATCTTACATTTGCCAGAGCAAATAACGAACGCTTTTACGGGATTTGCGATAGACAAATGTAAAAGATTATTCACTTTTCATACGTGAGAAATCGTAGTATTGTGTATAACTTTATAATAATCATATGTAATAGCAAGTCCTCTATCTAGTGGAGTGGAATCAGTGTACCCTAAATACTTTCTTGCCTTCTCAATAGAAGGTATTCTGTAAAGTATTTCGCATTCTTTAATCCTGTCTAAATCCTCAAAGGATACATACTCTATCCTACCTGAATCAGTGAATTCCAAAACTTTCTTCGCAAGCTCCATAATACATATATTGCTGGATGATCCTATGTTAAACACCTGGAACCCAGTCTGGTCTCTAAAAAGTGCTTTTATGGTTCCTTCAACAGCATCATCTACATACGTAAAACTCCTCAGCTGCTCACCGGTTCCACAAATCTTAACAGGTCTGCCGTTTAATATGCTGTCAATAAATATTGATACGACAAATTCCTTTCTCTGCCCAATGCCATATATATTACAATACCTTAAGACTGTGACCTTTACATCAGTTTCCTCCGAGAACTCCTTCATAAGCCGCTCGGAATACATTTTTGATTTACCGTAATGAGTGATAGGCTTTAACTCCATAGTTTCATCCAATGGCTTAACAGGACTTCCCTCCCCATATACCTCAGAGGAGGAAGTAAAAAGCAGATTCTTAACTCCAGATTCTTTGCACGCCCTTATAACATTTTTTGTCCCTTCAAGGTTTATCCTGTAAACTTGATTTTCATCCATAAGGCATGCTGTAACTCCTACCATTGCAGCTAAATGGCATACTATTTTATGCCCTTTCATAGCATATCTCAGCCTGTCATAATCCATAATATCGCCAAAAACATAATTTACATTTTTATTTTTATTGGGTTTGATATCATACACCGTAACCTTATAACCTTTACTTATCAGCTGTTCTGCAAGATGGCTTCCTATAAATCCAGCTCCACCGGTAATTAGAATTCTATCCATAAAAAATCTCCATATCATCAATTGAATTGTAATTCTATAATATTCTATTTGGTGCCATTTGGATTATATCATTTAACATATTAAAAAAGGTTATCAATTGTTTACAGGAGTGTTATTATATAATTACAATAGTGCATTATCTTTCTTATATTAAAAGTGTTAATAAATCTTACATTTGGCGGAGCAAATAACGAACGGTTCAACATAATTAAAATCAGTATTAATCTTACATTTGGCAGAGCAAAATAACGAACGTTTTAACGTTATTTTGTGATAGACAAATAGCAAGATT
>JAEYYB010000080.1 GCA_023430975.1 Bacillota bacterium
TAATTCACGGGCTTTATAGCTCCAGTAAAACTCGTTCTCTTGCTTTTGCCTTATAATATATTTACCAACTTTTTCAGCTATGTTTCATCCATTGTTGGTGCCATTATTGGCATGTAGGTCTAATTTAAGTTCCCACATATCTGAATCATTCTTGTGAGGCGCACACTCAATCCGTGTTGTTTTATCTGGTGACAAGGTTGAAAACAATGGAATGCTATTTTCGTGCGAAGGACTTATGTCTGGTAATGAAGGCTGAGCAATAGGCTCCGACGTGTACATTATTGATGAGGAGATAGCCTCATCATTTTGATTCTGAATAGATCTATTAGCACAAGATGAAAGTGAAAAAACGATAACTATATGTGTAATGAGTACAAGTAACCTTTTCATTCTATATTGCCTTCTCCTTAAAAATAAAAATTATAAATTTCCTTGTTTGTATTTTATATTTGTCTAGCTCAATTAGGTATCAAAATTTCGAAACTGTAGGGAGGACATAGCCCGGATGGAATTTTCAAAATTTCGCCGCTTCTCGGAATGGGACCAATGGGTACCGGTAGTTTTTTGCGGAAATTGTACGCTAAGCAGGAAAGCCAGTTTTATGAAAACGTTCAATTGTGGAAATGTTAGGTATAAATACGTTTTTTAACACTCAAAGTTCCTAATTGATAGCATTCTCAAGGCACTTTAGCCCTTAGCGTGCAAAATTATCGAAAAACTGCTGATACCCCATATACAATTTATATTGAAATTGACATGAGCCTTAAGTCCTTCCGTATTGGTGGCTTTTCCACATATATTTAAAGTGATTTTAAAAAATCCAGCTTCTTGTAATCCTTGTCAAACCTCTCCTTGATAAATCTTTTGGTCACCCTTGAAAGCTCTTCTAGGACGCTTTCCGAAACCTCGAAGCTAAAAAGCTCTTTGATATTGCAGTGAATTATGTAATAAATTGCCTTTGCGGCTCCTATTGACAAAGGCTGTGCGTTGATATCATCTATAGTACATGAATTGCAAAGAAAACCGCATTTTTTAAAGCTGAAGCTCATTTTATCCGATTCAAGGCTTCCACAGTTAATACAACCACCTACATATGGTGCATAACCTAAAATTGACAAAAAACGCAGCTCAAAAATTCTTGTAAAAAGTTCACTGCTTCTATCTGTCTTATCTATAAAATGCAGAGTATTTAGAAGGAGTTGAAGGGTTTTCACCGCAGGCTGCTCCTCCTGAATTATATCATTGACAAGCTCCAGAATATGAGCCGAATATGTAAGTTTAAAAACATCACATCTTAACCCATAAAAAGGCTCCAAAACGTCGCAGGAACTCATGGTATACATATCCCTTCCCTTAAACAGCACAAAGTTGCTGTAACACATAATCTGGGTTCCAGCAACAAGGTTGCTTCTAGGACGTCTGGAATTCTTTGCGTAAGCCGATATTTTGCCCCTGTTTTTTGTCAGGATGGTAACAATTCTATCGGCTTCACCTGTATTAACTTCTTTAATTATTATTCCATCAGTCTTAATGTAACTCATTTTTTTCCTTTATTCGCTATGGAAGCAATACAAGATTTTTACATTCACTTGCTTATTGCCACCTCTTCTTTAGTTGTAACAATTTCATTTTTAATATAGCCTTTTTCACTTATTTCTTTGTAAAATATATACTTATCTATCTCTCCTGTTTTTTCAAAGGCTTTCCATATTAAATCCCTTAACATAATATCCAATCCCCCTCATTCTTTTGTGCCTTAAAAAACTGTGGTATGTTGTTCAACACAATTTCTCACGACAACGGTTACGCTCCAAAATCACTTTGTGATTTTGTTGTATGGTTTAATAGTATTATGTTTCTCCATAATTTTTTTTGTATACTTGAAAAATTATCATACCAGGGAAACTGCTATCTTTAAAGCTTATTGTTTATCCTTATACCCCAAGGTTTTAAGCATGTTGTTGTTGTTTCTCCAATCATCCTTTACCTTAACCCAAACCTCAAGAAAAACTTTTGTCCCAAGTAGATTCTCAACATCTTTTCTTGCCATCATTCCGATTTTTTTAAGCATCTTACCTTCTCTGCCTATAAGTATACCCTTATGGGAATCCTTTTCGCAGTAGATGTTAGCTTGTATATCTATTATATCCCTGCCTGGCCTCTCCTTGAATGAAATAATGTCAACACCCGTTCCATGAGGCACCTCATCCTTTGTAAGATATAATATCTTTTCCCTGATAATTTCTGCAACAATTTGCTTCTCAGGCTGATCGGTAATTTGATCGTCAGGATAATACATGGGGCCTTCAGGCAGCACCTTTTTGATTTCCTTTATTACAATATCTGTACCCTCGTTATTAAGTGCTGAAACAGGAATTATAGAATCAAATTCCAATTTTTCAGAATATGTCACAATTAAGGAAAGAATTTTTTCTTTAGGTACAAGATCTATTTTATTGATTACCAGAAAAACAGGAGTCTTTATGTGGGAAAGCTGTTCCATTATGTACTCATCCCCTGGTCCTATTCCATCACTATCAGCTTCAACAATAAATATGACCGCTTCAACAGTGCTTATTGTGCCCTGTGCACTATTGACCATAAATTCACCAAGCTTATTTTTAGGCTTGTGAATACCTGGGGTATCAATGAATATGATTTGACTGTCATCATCGGTTATGATAGCCCTTATGGCGTTTCTAGTGGTTTGAGGTTTGTCTGAGGTGATAGCGATCTTTTCACCTGTAATCCTGTTTAAAAGGGTTGATTTACCAACATTGGGTCTTCCAACGATGGTAACGAATCCTGATTTGAATTTCATTAATGTCTTACCTCCGTAAAGTATACTTGTTTAGTAATCATTCCTAATTACAATTTAAAAGTGCAAGGCATTATTTCACTAAGCGAAAAGCTTCTGTACTGACCGGATTTATTGCTGCAAATAATCTTCATTTCACCCTTGTCAAACTCACTTAGAACTTGCCTGCAGATCCCGCATGGGTATATAAAGCTGTCTGCATCTGATGAAATTGCAATGGCTTTATATCTAATATCTCCTTCAGAGACGGCTTTTATGACGGCTGTTCTTTCTGCACATATGGTTGCACCAAAGGAGGCATTTTCAACATTAACACCTGTATACACTTTGCCTTCAGCAGTAAGAAGTGCAGCACCCACCCTGAATTTTGAATATGGCGAATAGGATTTCTCCATTGCCCTTTTCGATATTTCAATAAGCTTATTTTCCAATTCAATTTCTGATATATTAAGTAAATTTATTGTATCCAAATTCTATCCTCCCAGGGTTAACGCTGTTAACACTTTTATATAGCCATACCGTATCACACTTGATCAAAAAGCTTGATTATATCACCTGATACCCTGTCAAAAAACACCAAATAACCGACAACTATAGAAAATACTGCTGATACCAACACTGCACCTGCTGCCACATCCTTAGCTATCTTGGCTTTTTCATTGTATTCGGAAGTAGCAAGATCAACAACAGCTTCTATTGCCGTATTGATCATCTCAGCTGAAATAACAGCCGAAATGGTAAGGATAACTGCAATAAATTCCAATTTGCTTATTCTGTAATAAATGCTCAGTGGAATTACAAGACATGTGGCCAAAACGTGGAACTTCATATGCCGTTCATTCTTAACAGCTGTCACTATACCGCTTATGGCATTTATAAAGTTGTCCCAAAAGTGCTTATTCTTCATTTCTTACAAGCCCCAGCTTTCTTAAAACCATTTCCTGCTTATAAAGCATTTTTTCCTCTTCTTCCTTTTCCATATGGTCATATCCAAGAAGGTGAAAAACTCCATGTGTTGTAAGAAAAGCTATCTCACGTTCAAAAGAGTGACCGTATTCAGCTGCCTGGCTTTTAGCTGTTTCCAAAGAAATAATTATGTCTCCAAGTAAAAGGAGTTCCTCATCAAGGTCAAAATCCCCTTGGTTTGATATTATCTCTCCTTCATGCATATCTACAACAGGAAATGACAATACATCTGTGGCCTTATCAATATGCCTGTGCTCATTATTTATCTCCCGGATTTTTTCGTCATCAACAAGAAGAACGCTGACTTCTGACTCTACATCAAACTCTTCAATTTCAATGCTGGTTTTAACTGCATCATTTATAACCTTTTCCAAATGCACAGTTACCTCTATTTTATCCTGCATGTTTTCAATGTAAATCTCCAACTACTTCGCCTCTTTCAACAGTTTTTATATTAAAAGTGATAATAAATCTTACATAGTAATTTTGTTATTACCTGGCTTGATTTCGGGATACTTCTCCCTGGCGTGGAAAAATCCGCTTAATACCTTCATAAAAGCAACTGCTATAGTATCAAGATCCTTAAGCGTAAGATTACACTGGTCCAACTGCCCGTCATCCAGCTTATCCTTAATGATTTTCCGCACGAAGCCTTCTATCTTTCCCTCTGTTTTATCGGCCATGGACCTTACAGCAGCCTCCACAGAATCAGCAAGAAGTACTACGGCTGACTCCTTGGTCTTTGGCTTTGGCCCTTGATATCTGAAATTTTCTGTCTTAACATCTTCAGCTTTTTCCACTGTTTTTGCCTTGTGGTAAAAGTATGCAACCAATGTTTCTCCGTGATGCTGCCTGATTATATCCTTTATTATATTAGGAAGTTTGTATTTATCAGCAAGTTCTATTCCGTCACTTATATGTGACGTTATTATTAGAGTGCTTAAATTGGCAGTTATCTTATCATGAGGGTTTTCGCCCATTTGGTTCTCCGTAAAAAAGTGAGGTCTCTTAAGCTTTCCAACATCATGAAAGTAAGCACCAACCCTGGCTAAGATCGGATTGCCGCCAATAGCTTCTGTAGCCACCTCTGCAAGATTTCCAACCATGAGACTGTGGTGGTATGTTCCAGGAGCCTCAAGAAGCAGCCTCTTTATCAATGGATGATTTGGATTTGCCAGCTCGATAAGCTTTAATGGTGTGACTATGTTAAAAATACTTTCCAGAAAAGGAGCAATACCAATAGTCAGTACCATAGACCCAAGGCCATTCATGAAGACAATAAGGCTATTTTTCACTATATTATTCCAGTCATGCTTGTATACCAAGCCAAAGCACAACATTATAACCACATTAACGGCACCAATAACTACCCCTGCCAATGAGAGCCTGCTTCTCTGGGTTGAGTTGGATACAAAATAAGCTGCAAAGGTCCCGCTTATGATAGACATATAAATAAATGATATATCGCCTTTTACAATTATTGAAACTGCAATGGTTAAAACCAGATTTATAACTATTGCCAGCTTTAGATCCAAAAGTATGGAAATAAGCATTGCTGCAACACAAACAGGGATAGTCAAAGGTGAATATGTGGGTGATAGTTCATAAAGTCCCCTTGCAGTAAGTATAACTATGGATATGACAATGCATATAACAGAAATATCCCTTCTGCTGTATAAGGATTTTCGGTTAAAGTGCCTCATATAGAGGATCAGGAAAAATGCCAGAAATAGAACCAGCACTAAAATGCCTCCAACAAATGCAAAATCAAACCTGCTCTTTGTTTTAAGAAGGTTTAAATCTTCAAGGATTTTAAGCTTGTCCTCAGTAACTTTTTCTCCAATTGCCAGTATCCTTGCTCCCTTTTCAATAGTCACAATGTTTTTTATGTCATCGTATGCTTCTTTTTTCAGCTTGCTTGTTGCTATCTCGTCAATGACCCAGTTAGGCTTTATTATTGATTTTATAATAGAAGTTGTAACAAATTTAAGTTCTTGAGGCATATTAGAATTATTGACGCTTGATTCAATTTTTGATATCTCAAGTGAAAGCCTATCCTTGCTAACGCTTTTACTAATTATTTCATCAATATGCCCTTCCACAATATCCTTAAAAATATCCAGGTCCTTGTCTTTGCAGCTTTCTTCAGAAACGACGTATAAGAGAAGGTCATTAGTAAGGCTGATATCTAAATCTTTTAGCTTTGTATCCAAATTGAGAGCCTCTTTTTGTATTATCTCTTTTTTTCTGTCTTCAACGACACTTCCATCCGTTTCAAAAGCTTCAACCTCTTTAATGCTTTCTCTTGAATTTTTTCTTGACTTTTCTACTGCAAGTACAAAATCAACCCATTTTTTCAAAGCCTCTGCAGAGGCTTTTACATCCTTAATCATAACAGAAGCAACTGCTGCTTCTGCTTCTTTTCTGTTCTTTGTAGTATTTACCTCATCAACAATATTTCCAGGCGAAATAATATCATAACTGGAAATCTCGCCCACCGAAAGACTGTATTTTTTGGGAGATGCTCCATCAACTACAACAATAAAAAACAATATTATTGTGAATATAGCAATTATATATCTGTGCACTGCTTTACTTTTTAGGAATATTTTTAGTAATCCGTGGGTATGCAACTCCTTTTCCTTAATCAAAAATGCTCTACCCCCTCTTTTGTATACTATGTGATTTCTAAAATCACCTTACTAATTCTTCTTTACATGTTTATTCGCGATCTCCTTGCTTTTATCGCTGTCAAACTTTTCATATGCTTTTATTATTTTTTGCACAAGTTCATGCCTCACTACGTCCTTATCGGAAAGATGAACAAACTCAATTCCGTTTATACCTTTCAAGACCTTCATAACCTCTCTAAGACCTGATTTCTTATCTCCTGGAAGGTCTATCTGAGTTACATCTCCTGTTATTACAGACTTCGAACCAAACCCGATCCTGGTAAGGAACATTTTCATCTGCTCAGGAGTGGTATTTTGTGCTTCGTCCAGTATAATGAAGGAATCATCAAGAGTCCTTCCTCTCATATATGCCAGTGGTGCAACCTCTATCATTCCTTTTTCCAAAAACTTCTGATATGTTTCTGCACCCATTATCTCATAAAGTGAATCATATAACGGTCTTAAATAAGGATCAACCTTGTTTTGCAAGTCCCCAGGCAAAAATCCCAGTTTTTCACCGGCTTCTACTGCAGGTCTTGTAAGGATAATCCTGTTCACTTCCTTATTTCTAAAAGCAGTAACAGCCATTGCTACCGCTAAAAATGTCTTACCAGTACCGGCAGGGCCTATACCGAAAACAATGTCATTATTCTTTATGGCATCAACATAGGATTTTTGACCCAATGTCTTAGCCTTTATCTGCTTTCCTCTTGCTGTAAGGCATACGTAGTCAACAAGCTCTTTTACCTTGTCCAACTGATCCTCAGCTGCAAGCTGAACATAATACCTTACATTTTGCTTGGTTATTACATCACCTTTTACAGCTATACCTTTCAAATGCTGAATAATAGACTCAGCCTTTTCAACACCTTCCTGAAGACCTACTATTTTAATCTCATCATCCCTTGATAATATCTTTACATTAAAGGCATCTTCAATCACGCCCACATTTTCATCATAGCTTCCAAACAGGTTAATTGCATGCTCTATCCTGTCAAATTCTATAGTTCTTTCTATTAAACTATCCAATCATTTATCTCCTCCAATCTCTTTGCTTATACCAATGTTCTCTATACACTCTATTATAACCTTAACTGATTTTGTTCCATCATCATTATTTAATATTTTTGTATCTTTTTTAATAATTTCAGCATCCTCAGGTATAGTTTCACTTGCTATATCATACGCCTTTCGGACAGCTGCATCCTCTGCTTCCTTTGAAGGTATTTCCTTTTCCACCTCATGTGTTTCGTAATATATATCGTCAATAAATTCAAATGGAAATACCAGATCTTCCCCTAAAGAAAGTGCTTTTTTTATCTCAATTTTATCATATTTGCTGTAAGAAACCTTCCCCCATGGTAAACTTAATCTTTTTCCAAAGAGGACTAATGTGTATTTGTTGGTTTTGTTCCCTGTCCTTTCCTTTACAGTTGGCTTATTTATTACAGGACTTATCCCCTCATACCATGTTCTAGCCTTAACAGTGCTAATGGCATGTAATGGTGTTACCTCACTATTTTCTTCCTTTCCTGGAACATTCCCTGTAACAAGAATTTGTCCCTCTACTACAGTATCTCCAGGTTTTACGAGATCAAAACCTGTTTTTGAAATTACTGATTTTATTATTCCATCCCTTTTGGCAACTATATCACAGGGCTTATCCCTCTCAACCAATTTGGGGGGCATTATCCTTTCATCAACCTGAACTTTTAATTTGGTTCCTTTAACAGATACCCCAACCCATCCTAATTTATCAATTTTAAGCATTAAGTCACTTACTACTTTTTTTGTATCGATTTTATATTTCAAAACGCCTTGCTTCACACCTGATTCACTGAGCTTTTCCATTATAAAATCACTGTTTATTTTTTTGTTTCCGCTTATCTCAATTGACCATATAAATGATGTCATTATATAAAATAAAACTATACATGCTACCGCACCTATTAAAAAGGTTTTCCTTTTTTTGTATCTGTGTTTTATAAAAGGCAAACCCACCCTTTTAGCTATTCTCACCCTGCACTTTGTTTTTAATGCAATGGGCCTTAACATTTTAAAACCATTTATGCTTATTTTCAAGGTCATTTTTCTTGAGCCATGCCTTTTTATATCCCACAAAAATATCTCTCTATGAATACATATATTAATAAACTTTTCAAGGAAATAACCTTCAATAGTTATAATAACATATCCCCTGAAATAATTCCACAATTTCAATATTAACATAACTCCACCTTTATTCATGCATTTTTATTTTAAGTAATGATCATAGCTAAGATATGAATGAAAAATTACTTCCGCTTTTGATCATGACTAATTACAAAATTCCAGGCTTTCAATTTTACCATATACCATTATATCCTCAGATGTTATCTCTTTTATGACAAGCTCCTTGCCTCCGATTCTTATAATACCTATGCCTGTATTTAAACGTATTTTTTCTACGTCATACTCAATAACACCTTTATAATTTTCTATCACAAGGTTGGTATTACCAATCATCGTTAGTTTTGGTATATCCAGTATAACTTCTTTAGGAAGATCCAATACTTCTGTTACCTTCTCTTTAAGCCTGGGTCTTGGAATCTCTTCCTTCTTCTTTTTCGATCTTCTATTTGATGACATACAAATCTCCAGTTATATAAAAATTTAGCCAAATACTTTTTTAATATATTAAAAGTGTTAATAATCTTTATGTATATTATTTATATCGCCGAATTCATAACCCAGTTCACGTGCACCCTTTATGATACTGTCAAGTGCTTCTGCATTATCCTTTGACACAGCATGTAGCAGCATTATTTCGCCATTATGCAGGTTTCTCAGCACAATATTTTTTGCATACTCAGGTCCTCTTACTCTATCCCTGTACCAGTCCTCATAGGCAAAGCTCCAAAAGAGGTTTGTATAACCTAATCTTTGGCTTATTGATAATGTCCTTTCGCTGAATTCTCCTTTAGGTGGTCTTAAATAAGTCATATGCTTTCCGTATCTTTCGTAAAAAACCCTGTCAAGACCCACTAACTCTTCCTCAAGCCTTTTATCATCAACCTCCGGCATGCTTGGGTGATTTACTGTATGGTTTCCTACCTCATGCCCTTCCTCAACCATTCTTCTTATAAGATCCTGCTGTTCCTTCAAGTACGGTCCTGTAACAAAAAACACCGCTTTTACATTATTATCTCTCAGAACATCAAGAATTTTTGAAGTATATCCGTTTTCATACCCCTCGTCAAATGTAAGATAGATTTCTTTTTTATTGGTATCTCCTATGTAAAATCCTCCATATTTTTTTAATAATTCCGGTGTACCGGGATCAACAGACGGAGGTTTATTATCATTATTTCTCTTTAGTCCCCACCTTATGATTTTGTTATTCAGTGATGATATGCCGCTGTCTTCTTCTGATATTGTATAATCTAACCCCATGCTTCCGGCACTCATATCTTCAGGCATATTGCCTGTTATTTCGTTATTAAAATCTATCGCTTCCCTGTTTTCAGAATATATTCCGCCTAGATCGCTTAATTTTGTGGTATCCACTGCATTTTTGCAGCCTCCCAATACAGATATGAATAAAAAGGTTATAACACTCATATATAGCAATTTTCTCACACTTCCACCCCCTGAAAAAATAAAACCCCAAGAAAATGTACTTTTCAATAATTCATTAGTACTTTTCCTGGGGTATTATTATTATATTTTAATTGTTCCTAAATATAACAAATATTTATTCGTTATTATGGGGAATAATCCTGATGTCTAAGAAATTATGGTGTATTCTAGATTATTATTAACTCACTATGGGAGTCAGCAAATCTGTTTTTATTACAGATCCGTCATCTCTAACCTTATTTATTATTATATTGTCTTCTTTTTTTAATTCCACCTTAAGCTCTTCAAGTGAATCCAAAACCCCTCCTAAAAGCATTAAAGCTCTATCAAGCTTGTCGGGATTGGCGATAGCTTTTATTACAAAAGGTGCCCTCATCTGCTTTCCGTTTATCATAATATATTTTCTTCCTGCTTCTCTGATTTCGCTCGATCCCACAATCCTTTCATCATTTATAGATATAGCTTGTGCATCTGAAGCCCTAAGCTCATTTACCACATTTAAAAGGTTGCTTTCAGTGACATCCACCAGGTCATTGTCAATAGTTATAACAATTCCCTTTCCCTTTACATCAACTAGCCCCGCAATAATTCTGGCACGCTCAAGTTCATGCTTTAAAATTTGTGTTTCCTTGGTGACATCGCCTTTTGAATTCTCATATTCTTTATTCTCTTTTTCCAACTCAGCATTTCTTACCGTTAGACTTTCGTTATTACGCTGTTCTCTGATAAGTTCATCTTTGAGCTCTTCTATAGACTTCCTCTCGAGGCTTTTTTCTCTCTCGTTATAATCTATACTTTTATACTGCCACGCCATTATCATTCCCAGTAAAATACATATTGCGGTAATTGCTATATTTCTACCGTATTTCATTATTCATGACCTCCAAACCGGAAAATAAGCTGTCAATTTTTGTACTATCAAACTTTGGAATCGTTATGTCACTAACCTTACTAATACTGATTTTTATCATATCCCTTGTTAACAAATATGCTATTTTACTGCTATTTACTGTGTTATATAGTGTATCCGGATCGCCTATGGCCTTAATTTCAAATGGGGTCGTGTACTTCCTTCCATTTATCATTATTGTTGGTCCTGCACATACAGTTTCTGTCAAAGCATTAACCCTCTCATCATTAATTGATATTGCCTGTGCATTGGCTTTTTTTAGCTCATTGATCACTCTTACTATATCCCTGTCATGAAGAATCAAAGTACTCTCATCCTCAACAATCCTGGCATCAGCATCATCAAGGGTTATTATCACTCCAGCACCCTTTACAGGCACCATGCCCGACTTGATTTTCATCGAGTCAAGTTCCTCTTTAAGCTTTTTTAAATTATCGTCTTTTCTAATGGCTATTGAATTTTTTAAATTTTCTTCTTTAATTCTTTCATTTTCTGAAACATTCTTGGATAACTCTTTACCTATTTCCTGCTCCTGTTTTATTTCATTTTTCAATTTTTCGATATCATTAACCATCTTTGCTTCCAGGTCTCTATTTGCATAAATTATGCTTTTTACCTGGAGAGAAATAACTATTCCCAATACGGCAAATATTAAAACCAATACGAAACTCTTATTTTGCTGCATAAAGACAGCTCCTTATATATATGAAATTAAAATCATAAATTGAGAGAAATTGTGACGTAAAAGACATCATAATTATATTCTACTTTTAAATCATCATTAATTCAAGAACAAAATAATGAATTGGTATAGGCATAAAAAAATATTACCCCCTAATAAGGTAATATTTTTTTAATGTGTAATGGTGCACATTTTTGTGAATAGTGTTAATATTGTGTATATTTAACCACGGCTTATTTCCCTGATTTTGTTTATATATATGCTTGTCAGCTCTTCGGCAAATTCTGCCGAGTAGCTCTCACTTATAACATTGCATACAGGCTTTTCAGCATCTGGAAGAACAAGGACCCATCCACCATCCTTGTAAATTTTAACACCTTCAAGGGTTTCAATACTATCTCCGTTGTTTTCCTGCATTATGTGCCTTATTACCTTTCCCTTAGCTTCCCAAGGGCATTCTACTTCTTTTTTATCTATATAGAAGTTTGGAATCATGTCCACAAGCTCGGATAACTTGTTATTATTTTTTTGCATGAAATCCAATATTTTAACAAGACCTGCCATTGCGTCAAAATGCATTGTAAACTGATCCAACATCTCCTCTTTCAATTCATTGCCCAATATCTTTTCCATTATATCCTGAGTTGAAGTTTTTGACCTTATAACCTTTCCTTTGCATTCATCTGCAATCCTGTCTACAACCTGACTTGCTGAAATTGGTACAACTACTGTACCACCCTGTACATTTTTGAAAAATATCAGGGATATAAGTGCAATAAACATATCCTCTGTTATAATTCTGCCTTTATTATCAACAAGCATCATTTTCTCGGAAGTATCCTCAATTGAAACTCCAAGATCAAATTTTCCCATTTTTATATGGCTTGTAAAGTATTTCACATCATTTGAAGTCATGCTTTGGCTCATGGTTTTTATGTTCATAAGCTTTACATTGACTACCTCAACTTCACAGCCTAAGCCTGTCAGCAGCTCATTCATGGTTGATAAAATGAATCCCGACCTGGAGTTTAATGCTATCTTGTACTTCATTTTACTTGATTCAACATTATTTATAATATTTCTAAGGTAAAACTTGCTGTAATCGGGAATTTGCTTAATTTCCTTAATGCAGTCGCCTTCACATCTGCTGAAGTCTTCTCTTACAAATGCATTCTCTATTTTCCTCTCAGTACCCCTGTCCACATTGCTTCCGTTTTTGTCCAAAAAATCAACAAATAATCTGGCTACATCTTCAGTAGAGGTACTTATATGAATTCCACCATCGTTTTTATAAAATCTTATTGCGGACCTTGTAATTGGTAAAAGCATTTTTCCAAAATCAAAAACTTCAATACCTGCAGACAGAAGGCCCGAAATAAAAGAAACCTTCAGCATCTGGGCAGGTGTTGAGTCATCACAGCTAACACCTATTTTCGCCTTTCCCTTGAAAGCAGCACCATAAGCAGCACCAAGTTTGGAAGCATATTCCGGTGTAATATCAACATTTATTTCGCCTGCTACCCCTCTGTTGCCGAATATGGAACGGGTAAACTTTGAGCCCCATACAAGGTTGGAGTTAACCTCGGCACCTTCCTCTATCAGCTTATTGGGCCAAATTTTTATATTCGGCTTTATGAGTGCATTGTTCATAATTATTGTGTCATCGCCTATGACAGAGTTTTCAAATGTTGATGAGTTACTCCTTAAATGAACCTTGTTGCATATTACACTTCCTCTAACCTGCACATTCTTTTCAACCAGGTTATTTTTCCATAAGATACTGCGTTTAATCCCGCTTCTTTCATCAATGATATTATAATGACCTATTACGGAAAAACTGCCTATATTTGCTGTCTTTTTTATTTTGGTGTTTTTTCCTATTACGCATGGAGACTCAAGCTTTGCACCTTCTTCAATCTCGCATCCATCATCTATCCATATACCTGGCTCTATTTCCTTACCCGGTATATTTACCTTGACTTTTTTTTCAAGGATATCCATGTGTACACGGCTGTAGGCCCTTAAGTCACCTATGTCGCACCAGTAGTCATCTGTAACAAAACCATACAAAGGCTTTTTTTCCTTCAATAATATTGGAAAAAGGTCCTTACTGAAATCGAACATTTCATTTTTATTGAAATATCCGAGAATTTCTGGAGAAAGTATATATATACCAGTATTTACCGTATCGCTAAACACTTCTCCCCAACTGGGCTTTTCAAGAAATCTGGAGATCCTTGATTCTTCATCAGTCACTACAACACCGTATTCCAAAGGAACATCTACTTTTTTTAATATTATTGTAGCAATTGAACCCTTTTGGAAGTGAAAGTCAATTGCCTCCTTGAGATTAATGTCTGTCAAAGCATCACCACTTATTACAACAAATACGTCATCCAAAAATTCCTCTGCATTTTTAACGCTACCTGCTGTACCTAGCGGCGTCTGTTCCACATAATATCTTATATTAACACCAAAATCACTACCATTCCCGAAATAATCCTTGATCAATTCAGGCATATATTGTAGTGTAACAGCAATATCAGTCAAATTGTATTTTTTCAACAATTCAATTATATGTTCCATAACAGGCTTATTTATAATCGGTACCATGGGTTTTGGTCGATTGCATGTTAGCGGTCTTAATCTTGTGCCTTCACCCCCCGCCATTATAACAGCTTTCATTTAATCATCCTTTCCTTCCTATCATTATTATATGTTAAGCCTTTAAAAATATTATTAAAAAATTATATTTATTAAATATTTATTTGGAGCGAAGCTTTTTTATTATGCTCCATATTTAAAAATATATTCCCACATAATTACATGTGCTTTATTTTGACAGTTGAATTTTTTTAATAACAATCGAAAATAATAAATTAGATTAAAAGTTATAAATCTATTACATTTGTCCGTCGCAAATCCCGTTGAACCGTTCGTTATTTGCTCCGCCAAATGTAAGATTATTAACACTTTTAATATAGATCAGGAATGATTAAAGGAGGATGTTGATATGGCAAGAGCTTCAAAGAACAATGAATATCTTCAATACGGTCTTACAATAAGCCCTGCAGTGCCTACAGCCGGTGAAAAGGTAAAAGTGCAATATGATGGCCTTCTTTCGAAAAGCGGTGCAAGCGATGTATATGCTTATATAGGATATGGCAGCAGCTGGCAAAAATCATCGTTTTTCAAGATGAACAAATCACTTACTGGATTCGAAGCCTCATTACCTGTAGAATATGGAGACACTATGAACTTGTGTTTTAAAGACAGTGCAAATAACTGGGATAATAACTCAGGCAGAAACTATAGCTTTGATGTAAGCCAATAATTGATTATACTCTAAATGAAAGGCCTTGAGGGTTAGAAGTTATTTTATCCTCAAGGCCTAAACTATATGTTTTGCAATAATCATTTTACTTTTTTATTTATTCCAGAACATTCTTCTTGATTCATATGTTAATTTTACATAGTTACATACTTTCTTTCATTATGTCTTTATAAAACCTCATCAGACAGCCTGCAGATGTACGTTGAGCCAATGGAAGTATATATTTTGTAAGTTTGTAAAACCGCTCGTTTTCATTTTCAATTTCTTTTAGCTTATTATATATACTAATGGCATTTCTGGAATTATATTTTACAAACTCATCTATGTTATCAAAATAATATCCACCGTCTTCAGCTATAAAATCTTTATAGCTTTGGTAATTTCTTCTTACAAAGTTTTCATACTGCCTGTGACTGTCAAGAAGCTTTATGTTTGCATGCTGGGGTATAGTCATATCTTGGATAATATGCATTGTCGCACCAAGATAAAACATGGAATCCTGTAGGTTAGCCTTTTTCCAACATTCTATTGTACTGTTATAATATTCCCTTGCAAGTGAAAGTGCATCACGGTTACCATATAACCCTCTTTCTTTATATGGGTTGTAAAAATGGCCTGAACTCTTAAAATCCTGATCGGCCCATACAACTCCATCGTTTAGTGCTATCAGGTTATCGCTGAAAAAGTTAAATGCATCCAAATAGTTGTCATTTTTTATTATTTCCAGAGACTGCAGATTTATAAACTTATGAATACTGCATGGAGTGTTAATAATTTGTTTTTTTATGGGGTTTATAGAGTAGAGAAAATAGTAAAACACTTTTCCATAAATTTTTTCCAATACCATAACTATACCTCAAAACATGATATTTTTTTAAAGTTCATATAAAAATCAGTTGTCTAAATATTATAAGGAGAACGCAATAAGATTATGCTTTTTGAGTTGTCATATTGAATAGTTTTTATTTATCATCATATTATATTTTACTATTATGATGATAAAATGATCAACTATATTTTTCTCACTTGCTCTCACTTGCAACTCCTTTGCCCCGAAGTTTTTCTAATCCTTGGCAATATTTCTTTTATTGAATTTACAGTAGTAATAATCTGTTCTTCAGTATTATAGGCAGAAAAGCTTATACGTATAGCACCATCAATAAACTTAGCAGGAATCCCCATAGATTTAAGTACTCTGCTGTGAGTCTTTTTGCGTGAAGAACATGCTGATCCTGTTGAAATATATATATCCTTTTCTTCAAGATGGTGCAGCAAAACCTCTGATTTTATTCCTCCAAAGGCTATATTCAATATATAGGGACTGGAATCATCAGGCGAAATAATCATAAAGTCATCGATACTATCTTGTATTTCTTTTTTTAGAGTATTCTTCAAAGCTTCAACTGTTTTATAATTTTCCTTTAATTTGCTGAAGGTTATTTCTGCAGCCTTTCCAAAACCACAGATACCCGGTACATTTTCAGTTCCTGATCTTAATAAGGACTCTTGTCCTCCACCTAAAATAATTGAGTTTAATTTTATGGATTTATTGACATATAAAGCACCAACGCCTTTTGGACCATGTATTTTATGTGAACTCATCGACATCATATCAATTCCGGAACTTTTAGGAAAAATGTCAATTTTACCAAATGCCTGTACGGCATCTACATGTATAGCGGTATTCTTGTTTACGGAATCCTTAATCCTCACTATTTCGTTAATCGGTTGTATTGCTCCCACTTCGTTATTTACAAGTATTATGCTTATCAAAGCAGTTTCATTGGTGATTTTTGACTTAAGTTCATCCAAATTAACAATTCCGTTACTGTCAACATTCAGATAATCAACAGTATAACCGGTACTTTTTAAATATTCATAAACTTCCATTACTGAAGGGTGTTCTACTGAGGTGGTTATTATATGCCTGCCCTTTCTTTGGTTGCCGTAAAGGTATCCTAAAATGGCTAAATTATTTGACTCGGTACCTCCTGATGTAAAGTATATTTCATTTAAATTCACCCTTAAATTGTCAGAAATTATTTGTCGGGCCTTCTTTATTTCACGCTCTGCCTCAATGCCTTTTCTATGCAGAGATGATGGGTTACCATATACTTCCTTGCTTATGTATCCCATTAAATCTATTACTTCATCATAGGGTTTGGTTGTTGAACTGTTATCTAAAAAAATTTCGCTACTCATCATTTTCCTCAGTAATTCTAGTATTTTTAGTTTTTAGTATTTTTAGGTTATAGTATTTTAGTATTTTTAGCTTTTTATTTTTTTATTATTTCTAGTATTCCTTACTTACGTTTCTTAATGAAATCTTCTACTTTTACTGTTCTATATTCTTCACTTTGTTCTAAGCACTTCTCACAATTATTGCATCTCTTTGTGCTGTCTAAATCACATTTCTCACAATCATAGCACTTAATACAGGTTCTATCGTATAACAAGCATTCTTTTTCCATATGTTTCAGTCCTTTTTGTAAAAAGATTAATTTTTATATACAAATCATTATTAATCACTATTAATATAACACAAATTATATTTATAACACAAATCATATTAATAGTGTTAGTTAGTAATATTACCTTCAAAAATAAATTAATGAAATGATTTTGTGCACCACAAATAAAATTTGGCTAAGCAAAATATCGTATTAACGGTACTTTGCTTAGCCAAACATAATTTGTTGTTAACCTGTACTTTAAAAATTATGCTTATAGATTATCAAACTTAAATTGATTAACATAATGGTGCAGATTTCTTCTGTTGACTTCAGATACCTCATAAATCTCAAAGCCATACTCGTACAAATCCATAATCTTATTCTTTCTTACGATTTTACCCCTAAAAATAATTTTTTGATTTTTGTCAATCATAATGGTAAGTTCCATAACATCTTCCATCAATAAATTGATGTTGCAAACTATTTTAATACCGGATGTGCTTATATTTGTAGCAATACCGAATACAGGCTCCATTATTCCCTGAACCTTTATATATGCTGCATTGCTTATAAAGAATCTTTCTGCTTTGCGCAAATCCTTTAGCTTTTCTATTTTTAGAGTTGATACTGTAAATTGATATGGCTCGTCATCTTCAATTGTTACAATGCTGGCACTTAAGATATAAACATCATTGTCATTGTTATAGCTTAAAACAATTATATCACGTGGTGCCAATGCCAAATCTTTCATACTCTCTTTTAAAGTAAGTTTTATTATTGGATCATTGACTAACTCTACATTCGCTACTAAATTGTTATAGACATTATAATGTTTCATGCCTATATCGCTGCTTACCTTAATAACTTTAAGGCTGGTTTTGTTAAAAACACTTAGCAATCCAGCCTTATCGTCAAGATTATATCCTGCCATGGTATCACATCCCTTAATATAGTTAGAGTTGATATATATCCAATTATATTACTTAAATTTTCAATAACAATTAATGTTTATTTATCCTGAAATCGGAATTCTAATCATGTCTCCTATGTAAATATCACTTGTATCGAGTTTATTAACTTTTTTAATTTCAAATAGAAATTTCCTTATTTCGATGTCACCCTTGTAACGATCCGCAATATCCCACAAAGTATCCCCGTATTGTATTTCTACCATTTTATATTCTTTTTTCTTATAACCATATGATATATCGGCAAAAACAAAAGTAATCATAATACCAAAAATCAAAAATATCAATGTAAAAAACCTTTTTTTATTCTTTAAAGTATATCTCTTTTTCATAAACAACCTCCTGCGAACACTTGTTCTTTTTACATAATTATACCCAAACATGCGTTCCTTGTCAATTATTTTTCGAACGTTAGTTTGATTTTTTAAAATAATATGTTATAATAAAATACATATAAATTAACACTTTTAATATAGACGGGGTGTATTGTATGCATGAGAAACAAAACGAGAATCAAAAAAAGATTTTAGAATTTATAAACAAGGAAGTTGCTGAAAAGGGTTATCCACCCTCAGTTCGTGAAATATGTAAAGCAGTTGGCTTAAAGTCAACTTCTACCGTACACGGGTATTTGGAAAAGCTTAGCAAGACCGGTCAAATAAAAAAGGACCCTACCAAACCGCGTGCTTTAAGTATTGTTGGCTCAAAACCTCCCAGCACACAAAAGGATGATAAAGGGTATTATTCTGTAAAAGAGTTGGTTGATGTTCCAATCGTGGGTAAAGTAACAGCAGGCCAGCCGATTCTAGCCGTTGAAAATATAGAAGATACTTTTCCTTTACCTGTAGATTTTGTGCAGAATTCAACTGCTTTTATGCTAAAGGTACAAGGGGATAGTATGATTGAAGCAGGTATATTCGACAGGGACCTTGTCCTTGTTAGGCAGCAGGCAACCGCTAATAACGGGGATATAGTTGTTGCTTTGATAGGTGACGAAGCTACTGTAAAAACATTTTACAAGGAAAACGGTTATGTAAGACTTCAGCCGGAGAATAAATACTTGGAGCCTATAATCGTCAGAGAGAATCTGAGTATTTTAGGAAAGGTCATTGGAGTTTTCAGAAAACTTTAGTTTTATAGGTGTGTTCAAAACATATAATTACGATGTAAATTTCATTTAAATTAAAAAAGCCGCTAAGCGGCTTTTTTTTACTGTTCCCTGTTATCATTAAATATAAGATTTACAAGTTTCATTGGGCTTATAGTGGATATTGCATGCTTATAAACAAGCTGCTGTCTTCCATCACTGTCCAATACAACTGTAAAATTATCAAAACCTTTTACCATACCTTTCAACTGAAATCCATTTGTAAGGTAAATAGTTACTGCGATATGTTCTTTCCTTACCTGATTTAAAAAAACATCTTGTAAATTAATATTATTCTTGTTCACGGGACTCCTCCTCTATCTATCTATTTTTTATCCATGCTAAAACTTAACACTTACCCGAAACTATACAATTATTCTATAGGAAATTACCATTTGTTGCAATATCATTTTTAATATTTTTTGCAATTTTATTTATATCCAACTCTAAATCCAAATCAATCCATTTAACACCCTCAGTCTTTTTAAACCAGGTGATTTGACGTTTGGCATACCTTCTAGAACCCATTTTAATTATTTCCTTTGCGTCATCCAAAGAAATCTCATCTCTAAGGTACAAAAGTAATTCCTTATATCCTAAAGCTTGCATTGCTACTGAATGTTTGTCATAGCCCATACTAACAAGGCCTTTTACTTCTTCAATCAATCCCCTTTCAAACATTATATCTACTCTTTGGTTTATCCTGTTGTACAATCTTTCCCTATCCATTTTTAGACCGTATGTGTAAAATTCATATTTGGAAGGGATTTGCCTGGACACCTCCTGATGCTCTGTTATTGTCTTTTTCGAATACTCATATACCTCTAAAGCCCTTATAATGCGCTTTAAGTCATTCTTATGAATCTTTTCGGCAGCAATTGGGTCAACAGATTTTAACTTTTCATGCAGATATTCATTTCCCTGTTCAAGAGCTTCTTTTTTCAGCTCTTCTCTTAGCTCCCAGTCACTTACAGTCTCTGAAAAATCTATGTTATAAAGCAGGGAATTTATATAAAGCCCTGTCCCTCCAACAACTATTGGCTGTTTTCCTTTATCCAGTATTTCATCAATATATTTTGTTGCAAGCTCTTTGAACCGTGCAACACTAAACTCTTCATCAGGATTAACCTCATCAATAAGATAATGCTTGATACCTGACATCTCTTCCAAATCAGGCTTTGCTGTACCTATGTCCATATACTTATAGATCTGCATTGAATCAGCAGAAACTATTTCTCCATTCATTTCCTTTGCCAAACTTATGGACAAAGCTGTTTTACCTGATGCGGTCGGACCAACTATTACTATAACCCTATTCATAATCACCCCTACAAAACCCTTTTAAACATTTTTTCCAGCTCATATTTGGTAAGCTTGACGATAACCGGCCTTCCATGAGGGCAGGTATAGGGATTAACTGTATCACCAAGCTTTTCCATAACACTTATTATCTCTTTTTCATCAAGCTTCCTGTTTGCTTTAACAGCTGCTTTACATGCTATAGTGTATATAGCTTCATCAGCCATAATGCCGATGTCATCCACATTTGATTTTTTTATCTTATCAAGTATTTCTAAAAACAGCTCCTTAATGGAATTTATATCATTTATAAATGGAACTGATCTTATAATAATTGAATTATTTCCAAAACTCTCAAAAATAAAACCTAAATTATAAAAAATTTCCTTCTTATCCTCCATAAATTTGATTTCGTTATATGGAATTTCCACAACCACAGGCGTTAGAAGCATTTGAGAAAAAGGTTCCTTTTTGCTGAACTTATCCCTGTAATGCTCATACATGATTCTTTCATGTGCCGCATGTTGGTCTATCAGAAGAAGTTCATTATCCTTCTGCAATAAAATATAAGTAGAAAAAACCTGCCCGATTATACTTGCATTTTTAAATATAGCTGCATTTTCCTTATGCTCTATCTCATCTTTTGTATTTTCACATACTGCATCAATGACTTCTTCATTTATATTGCCCTCAGTTGAGTATTTATCAGTATCAACAACTTCTTTACATACATTGTCGGTATATCCAACTTTATCATTTCTATTTTCGATAATATTGTTTTCAGTATATTTATCTTCAGTAGCCTCGCTTTTAACAATATTGTTTTTAGCAGCTTCTTTTAAACTGTCAAATGACATGTTATCTTTTTCTTCAGCTTTCTTTTCAAAGCTGTTTTGAATCTTTTTAAAATCTGCTTTTATATCAGCATTTTGATTTGATATCTCAGCTTTATCTTTTGATATATCAGTTTTTGAAGTCTCAATATTTTGTTGAACATAATCAACTTTACGTATCTCAGGATCTTTGATTTTAAAAATATTATCGGTTTTTTCCTGAAAATGTGCATCTCTTATTAGAGGCGTACTTAAAAGTGCGTTATTTACTGCATGATAAACGCTTCTAAATACCTCCTGTTCCTTTGAAAACCTTATCTCCATTTTTGTAGGGTGAACATTCACATCTACAAGAATAGGATTAATCTCAATGTTTAGAACAATAAAGGGATGCTTGTTTTTCATAACAAAAGTTTTATAAGCTTCCTCTATTGCTGCAGAAATAAGCTTACTTTTTATATAACGGCCATTTATAAATATTGATTGGTACTCCCTGGTGGAACGGGATATTTCAGGCTTACCTGCATAACCTTTAATCCTAATGATTGAATCCTCATAATCGATGGGTAACAGATTCCTACTTACTTCCTTTCCATAAATACTGAATATAACACTTAAAAGGTCATTATTACCTGGGGAATGTAGAGCTACTGAACTATTACCGGTCAATTTAAATGAAATGCCTGGCTTGGCTAATGCTATCCTGTTTACAATTTCAGAAATATATCCAAACTCCGTGCTGTCTTTCTTAAGGAACTTATACCTTGCTGGGGTATTATAGAAAAGACTGCTTACAACAAAGGTTGTTCCCACAGGGCATCCTACCTGTTTAATTTCTTTAACAATACCGCCCTCAACCCTGGCATAAATACCATATTCTTTATTTCTGGTCCTTGTTGTAAGTTCTACAACAGAAACAGATGCAATACTTGCCAGTGCCTCTCCCCTAAACCCCAATGAACTTATGGACTCCAGGTCATTGGCACTTCGTATTTTACTGGTTGCATGGCGTTCAAAAGCAATTTCCACATCATCATCATCTATTCCAGAGCCGTTGTCGGTAACTCGCATTAAGCTTACTCCACCGTTTTTGGCTTCAATGGATATGCTGTCAGCACCGGCATCAATTGAATTTTCAACAAGCTCCTTTATTACGGAAGCGGGCCTTTCAACAACCTCACCTGCTGCGATTTTATTAGAAGTATTTTCATCCAGTAGTACAATCTTTCCCATAGCATTCCTTCTCCAAAGATACCATCAATTTTGTAGTTTAAAAGTACATTTTAAATTAAAAGTGATTAATCTATTATATTTGTCACTATTAATTTATCAAGAATTCCTAAGCTTTTGCTGGAGTTTATAAATCACATTAAGTGCATCTAAAGGTGTAAGAGCACTTATGTCAACAGTCTTTAATTCGTCAATAACCTCTTGGCAGCCCTTGTTTTCAGGTTTAATTGAAAATAAATTCATTTGACCGTCAATGGGTAATTTATTTTTTCTGATCTTTGCTTCCTTCTTGTTTATATCAGCATCTTCAAGATCTTTTAGTATCTCCTTCGCACGACTCAATACAACCTGGGGCAAACCCGCAAGCCTTGCTACCTCAATACCGTAGCTGCCGTCGGCACCGCCTCTTATAATCTTTCTTAAAAATACTATATCCTCGCCCTTTTCCATAACTGAAATGCAGTAGTTTTTAACGCCCTCACTTTTGCCCTCAAGCTCTGTAAGCTCATGGTAGTGGGTTGCAAAAAGAGTCCTGCTTCCAATCTTGTCGCTTATATACTCAACAACCGACCAGGCTATTGATAGACCATCAAAGGTACTTGTCCCTCTTCCGATCTCATCAAGAATCAAAAGGCTTTTATTGGTTGCATTTAATAATATGTTTGCCATTTCCGACATTTCCACCATGAATGTACTCTGTCCAGCTGCCAGATCATCAGATGCACCAACCCTTGTAAAAATCCTGTCAACTACTCCTATTTTCGCACTTCCAGCCGGAACAAAACTTCCTATTTGGGCCATAAGAACAATTAATGCAGTTTGCCTCATATAGGTTGATTTACCTGCCATGTTAGGGCCTGTAATGATGGCCAGCCTGTTATCCGACATGTCGAGATTAACATCATTAGGAACAAAAGAACCCTCATCCAGCATTTTTTCCACCACAGGATGCCTTCCATCAATTACTTGTATCTCATCACCATTGTCAACAACGGGCATACAGTAAGAATCCCTGTCTGCAACCTCTGCAAAGGAGCATAATACATCCATTTCAGCAATCCCATTTGCTGTTCTTTTTATCCTTTCAATCTCACATGCTATTTTATCTTTAACCTCAATGAAAAGCTTGTACTCTAGATCTACAACCTTTTCCTCCGCACCTAAAATGGTGTCCTCAATTTCCTTTAGCTCTGGTGTTATAAACCTCTCGCAGTTTGCAAGGGTTTGCTTTCTTATGTAAGTTTCAGGAACCAATGAAAAATAGGACTTTGTAACTTCTATGTAATAGCCGAAAACCTTGTTAAAACCTACCTTGAGGTTTTTGATACCGGTCTTTTCCCTTTCACTTGTTTCTAATGCTGCTATCCAGGTCTTTCCTTCGGTAGTTGCATTCCTATATCTGTCAACCTCTTCATCATAGCCTGTTTTAATTATTCCGCCTTCCTTTACCGAAACAGGAGGCTCATCTGCTATTGACTTGTCTATTAATTCATAAACATCATTTAATGAATCAATCTCATTATTTTTTCTCACAATAAAGGGAGCACCTAAGTTATCTAAAAGCTCTTTTATGTATGGAATCTGCCCCATTGAATTCTTTAATGAAACCAGGTCTCTACAGTTTACATTTCCCAGTATAACCTTTCCCATAAGCCTTTCAACGTCATAAACTCTTCTTAAAAGCTCTCTTATTTCCACCCTTATCATGAACTTGTCTTTTAACTCATTCACAGCTTCAAGACGGTCGTTGATATCGGAAATATTTAAAAGAGGCTGCTCAATCCATCTTCGTATCGTTCTGCCTCCCATAGATGTCATAGTCTTATCCAAAGCCCATAAAAGTGTACCCTTTTTAGACTTTTCCCTCATGGTTTCGGAAAGTTCAAGGTTACGCCTTGTGGACATATCAAGTACCATAAACTCTTCAATCCTGTACAGTTTTATGTCCTGTATATGGTGGAGGCTAACCTTCTGTGTCTGTTCAATATACTTTATAAGTGCACCCGAAGCATCAAGGGCTAGACTTTGCGGCTCTCCTTCAATGTTTTCTCCCAGCTTTTCGGAAAATTTATCTATTGCTTTTTCCTTGGAAAAACTTTCGTCATCAAGGCAGGTAATATAGGAATTAAACCTGTTTTTAATATTGGAAACAATAGAACTATCCTCCCACAGTTCCTTGTTGGTTATAATTTCAGAAGGTGAAAATTTGGCTATTTCATCCATCGCTTTCTGAATAGTATTACCCCAACTTACAGACGTTGCCGAGAACTCGCCGGTAGTTATGTCAACTGCAGCGATACCAAAGTAATCATTGCTTTTATAGATGGACATAAGGTAATTATTCTTTCTCTCATCAAGCATGGAAGAATCAATTACTGTTCCCGGAGTAACAACCCTAACAACATCTCTTTTAACTATGCCCTTTGCAACAGATGGATCCTCAACCTGCTCACATATAGCTACTTTATACCCCTTATTTACAAGTCTTGCAATATAGCCTTCAGCAGAATGAAAAGGCACTCCACACATCGGTGCCTTTTCTTCTTGTCCACAATCTCTCCCTGTAAGGGTTATTTCCAGCTCCCTTGATGCTGTTTGGGCATCCTTAAAAAACATCTCATAAAAGTCCCCCAAACGGAAAAACAGGATGCAGTCATCATACTTTTCCTTTATATCAAGGTATTGCTGCATCATTGGTGTAAGTGTTGCCATTGCTACAATCTACCTCACTTCAATATAAACTGTTTAAGGAATGCCTGAGCATAATATAGGTCGCTATTGCTAAGGTATTCCTAATCTCACATTAATGGCCACAGCCGCATCCGCAGGATGAACAATTATCGTCGGAGCATGGCTCTTGTCCAGTGATGCTGTACAAAATTACATCATTTATTTGTTTCATAAGCTTATCAAAGTTTCCCTTTGCTTCAAAATATGAACGAGTTGCTTCATATGATAAAACTTCGTTTTGCTTTTGGGAATATCTGTTATTTATATCCTCTATAACACCCTTATCTGTTGTCTCACTCATAGCATCGGACATTTCCTGCTGCAGCATGTACAAATCATTCAAAAGCCCTTTACCCTTATCATCCTGCATCAATGTTTCCTCAGACTTTTTTAAATTTGCCATTTGCTCTGATTCCTTTAGCATGTTACCTAGTTCTTTAGCCTTATCGATAATATCCATAATTACTCTCCTTAAATATATTTAAAAACGCATTAACGTAATTTTATCACAAATTTCAAGAAAAAAACCAATAATTTATGTTGTTTTTTTTAAATAAAAAAAATATTATAAAATAGTTACCATTATTATGTTCCATTCTATATTAAAAGTGTTAATAATCTTACATTTGGCGGAGCAAATAACGAACGGTTCAACGGGATTTGCTTAAGACAAATGTAATAGATTTATCACTTTTAATATAGAAATAAATCAAAAATATTATAAACCGGGAAATCATAAAAATAACTTCACAATACCCAACTTTTTGGAAAAAGGTGATGTGAAGCTTTTTTAAATAAATAAATTAATAATATCTCATTAAGAGGTTTATATTAAGATTTTCTTAGTCTTCATTAAAAATATAATTATAGAACTCCTTGTGTTTGCCTTTTGAATCACGAGTTATATATTCGCCTTTTAATTCAGGGTTATCTATTATACCCTGGAGGTCGTATCCATCTTTAAAAACTGCAAACTTAAATAATGTGGGTTTAATTGAGCCTTGGGGGCATCTGTATATACATCTTAAGCATGCCATACATCTCATACCGAACTTAACTTTTAAGCCCTCCATCCTTATATTACCGCGAGGACAGTTTTTAACGCACTTGCTGCAGCTGGTACAATTATCATTTACTTTGAGATCTTTCCCGAATAAAGGTGCACCAATTCCTTCAAAAAAGCTGATTATCCTTGAAAAAAGAGTAAGCTTAGCTGAATTTTTCTGTCTTCTCATTTTACCGTTCATTATTTCCCGAACAACCCTGTTAACTTTCTTTATAGCAGTCAAATACAATTGCTTTGACAGCTCATCCGGGTATTTTTTAAATATATTGCTAGGCATTAGTATAAGGCTTTCGTTAAAGAGATCATATCCCTTTGCAATTAACTTATTCTTAATGATTGTTGTTGATCCGCCTTGTAGGAAATTAGATCCGGCATTTTTTATAATGAATGTATACTTATCCTTAACCCTTGGCAGCTTTTTGATAAAATCAAATACTATACCAGGTGCATTAAAAGCATGTATAGGGTAACATATACCTATTAAATCATAGCTATTTACATCAAAATATATGTCGTCCTTTAGAATATCTTCTATCCTTATTATTTCAATTTTATTTCCGCTTTTTATAAGCTCATTTCCCAGAGCATTAACAATTATCTCCGTATTTCCAGTACCAGAAAAATAGAATACACCTACTTTTTTCTGCACGTTAGTCCCCCCCAAAAAGCTATATGATAATACTATCATTTATGTAGATTAGACTGCTTACATTAATGTTGTTTAAACAAACAATATTAATGCTTTGCAATAAATTAATTGTTTACTATAATTATATATCTTCATAATAATTATAATACTTATTTATTTAAATTCCAATTAAAAATACATTAAGGATTTATAAATTGTTTTCTTTTTTCTTTACACTTTCACAAAAAAAAATCAATTTCAAATAAAATATCATTAAATTAAAACAAATATCATTAATATTTTTGTATAAAAAAAATATAATTAACTTGTAAGAAAATTAAGTTTTAAATGTTTTGTTTTATGATTTGTTGTTAGGGGAGTCTAAAAATGCTAATATCTTTATTTTTATAGATTCCATACTTTCCTGAAATAATTACTGAGTAAAAAGGCTGTTATAACATAACAGCCTTTTTGCTTTTTATATAGTAAATTAGGCAAAAATCAAATAGTACTGCTACTACTCCAGGTAGTTTGCAGCACTATTTTTCATAAATCATTATTTTTCATTAATCATTATTTTTAACCAATTACTTCAACTCCGTTACTGTCCCTGGTGCTTGAATGATCATTTGCAGCTTCTTCTATATAGCCTATTGCCCAATAATCATAACCCACATCGTCAAAGGTGGACGTCCCTCCCATCAGGGGGCCTCTGAACAACATATTGTTAAACATTACAATTGCCTCAGCTCTTTTGATTTTTTTATTGGGTAAGAACCTTCCGTCATTATAGCCGCTTGTAATCTTCACCCTGTATATTTCTTCAATATACTTTGCTGCCCAATGATTTCCGATATCTTTGAAATGTATAGAAATAGGATCTGCTTCACTTAGTCCTAAGAATCTTGAAATGGCGGTTGCCATTTCTGCTCTTGTTATAAATCCGTTAGGAAGAAATCTTCCGTCACTAAATCCTTTAAAAATACCTTCTTTATTAACAACATTTATGTATGGGGCTGCCCAGTGATTGACCCCTACATCGGAGAAAACCTGCTCGGTGTTTTTAGGTACATCTATACCAAGTATGTTGCAGAACATAACAGCTGCTTCTGCCCTGGTAATTTCCTTATTTGGCATAAACAAGTTGCCCTTATACCCGTTGACGTACTTTTTATGCGAAACCTTTCCAAACTTATTGGATACAGCCAGTACTTTTATAGTTGAATCTGCAGTTTCTCCTGTACCTTCTGAGGCACTGATGCTCACAGTATTTGATATTTCCACTTCCGCTTCACTAAGTGGTAATACCTTTACAGAATACTTGATTTCACCTGATTGGCCCGGATCGATATTTCCTAAATTCCATTTAAGTCTACCGTCTTGACTAATCGAGTCAGATTCGTCTACAATTATAGTATTATCCAAAATATCTGCCGCAATTTCAACACCTATTGCCAGTTCATTTGTTCTGTTTTTATATTTAATAGTATAAGTAATAGTATTTCCTTCATTATATATCCTCTTATCAGCACTTATTGATATTGCCAAATCCTCAATTGCCGTTACAGGTTCATATGGAGTTACTTTAGTTCCTTGAGATGTTTTAGGCGTACTTGAAGATGATGAAGGCGTTACAGTTGCCTTAGTTTTAGTGGGAGTGCTAGTAGGTGTTGCATGCTTTGTTGGAGTAGCACGTTTTGTGGGAGTAGCATCACCCGAAGTTGGCGTAGCACCAATCGTAGGCGTAGGTGAATGTTGCTGTGCTTGACCGAATAACTCTACCGTTCCTACTACTGTATAATCTCTTACTTGTAATCCATCCCAGTCAAACGCCATAGTTCCACTGACAGCATTAGTTAAAGATGCTGTATCTTGCAGCTCTATTTTTGTGTTTGTTGATTTTAAAACTTTAAAATAAATATACGCTACAGTACCTGATGATAATTCAGGAGAACCAGAATTTTTGTAGCCTGCTAAATTCATATAAGTCCTTCCGAATGTGAGAGCTCCCTTAGCTAGATCGTTAGCCGCCATATCTGTCGGCGAATATCTCTTTATTAATAAATCACCTATTTCAGGAGCAGAGTTGTTGTCAAAGGGTGTATCATCGGAGTAAATCGGCTGTAGAACTGCCGGGTCATATTTAATATTAGCCTGATAGCCGGCAAATTTGAGCATATCTTTTACACGTAGAGATACTTCAATGACATCACCTATTGCTATATTGGTTTGGTCTACCTCAAGTATAAATTGAGAGTTGACTGCATTTACATTGATATATGACATTGTAAGACTACTAAAGATAATTAAAAGCGAAAGAATTGCAGATAAAATTTTTTTATACATCATTTAAATATAATCCCCTTCCAAATAAAATAACAAGGCTTGTACTTTTTATATGAAAAGTGACTATCTTTTATTTGTAATGCCAATTACCTGGCGTTATAACACTTTTCAAATAGCACAAGAATGACAATATCGCCATGTTCAGAATTAGTACTGATTTTAAAAATATGAAAAGTGTTAATAATCTTACATTTGTCAGAGCAAATAACGAACGCTTTTACGGGATTTGCGATAGACAAATGTAAAAGATTATTCACTTTTCATATAGATATTAACTTACACTAATGTTGAATGAAATAACTCTGTTGACAACCCCTCCTCATAAAAACTTGATAAGTTAGATTTAAAGTAAAAAATAACTTTGATATAGTAATATTATACAATACTTTTACGGGTTTTGCATTAAATGTTTTAAGTCAACACATTAGCGAAATTTATAGCGGAAGTTATTTTTTGATCATGCTTAAGCATGAATAAAAATTGGAGCTGATGCATTAGTTCTGCAGCAGCTCCAATTTTTATTAGAATGTATTTACCTAACAAATGTTGTTAGTAATTATTGCTTAGTCTCAACCTGTCCATTTAGTATGGTATTGTGATCTGTAGTGCTTTCAATAATATGGCCAAACGCCCAGTGTTTCTTGCTAAGATCCTTGAATGGACTAGCCTCGTCAGTTGATACAGGTCCTCTGAAGGACATTCTGTTTAACATAACCAACACTTCTGCCCTCTTTATTTTATTGTTAGGCAGGAATTTTGCATTGCTGTAACCGCTTACAATATTAAGCCTATATGCCTCTTCAACATAATTCATGGACCAGTGCCCAACTATGTCTGAAAAATGCAATTCTAGGGGAGTACGATTTTCACCAAGCTCCAAGTATCTTGATATTGCAGTAGCAAGCTCTGCCCTTGTAATAAAATTATTGGGGCTGAATAATGATACACCCTTAACTGTAGATCCTTTAAATATTCCTGCTTTTGAAACCGCATTTATGTATTTTAATGCCCAATGCCCCTTTTTAACATCTTGATACACAACTGTTGTATTATCAGATGTATCCAGGCCTAAAAGGTTTGCAAACAATACCGCTACTTCAGCTCTGGTTATTTCCTTGTCAGGTTTGATTGTACCGTCAGGATATCCGTTCATATATTTCTTATGACTTAGAACAGTGTTATTTTTCAAAAGAAGGAATCTTGCAATAGATTTATTATCATCATTTTTAAGCACATTGTCATTGCTGTCAATTGTTATAACTGCTTTTGCAGTTGTCATTGCTATTGGAAGCTTGCTTACCTGAAGCTGATATTCTATCTCGCCGACTTTCCCTATGCCAATACTGTCAATCTCCCATTCCATACCGCTATCCTTTAATTTTCCCATGGGCTTTATTGAACTTAATATAGGAACTGTTCCCTCTGGAAATTGTGCACTTATTACAACATTTGATGCTTCCTTGTCCAATCTGTTAAGGTATTTAATTTTAAAACTGATTATCTCTTCTTCCTTGTAGATATTCTTGTCTGTCTTAACAGTTATAGCTAAATCAGCCGGTATTCCTTTTGGAATCAGCTTCTTATTCTCATTTACAAGAACTATTGGAGTAGCCATAATAGCAGAAGTCGGTGTAAACTTTGGCTCTGATGGAACTGGCGTGTTTACCGGATTGCTACTAGAAACTGCTGAGGATTGAGCAGAAGGTGACACTCTTACCGGAGTAGGAGTTACAGTTGCAGTAGGAGTTGGAACCTGTCCTAATGGAGTAGGTGTTGGCGTTGCTGCATTTGTAACCGTTATGGCACCACTATTGAAATTAACAGTTACTGGTACCATTTTCTTATTTGAATCTAATGTTGAACAAGAGCCAAATTCAACCTTTTGAACTGTATAAACGCCTTGAACAACTTTCTTTTTAACTTTGAAATTTATTGTGACCATAACGCCTTCTTTTTTCAAAGGTTGGCTGCCCTGGGTAACATCGTTGAATAAAAAGCCTATTGCTCCTACTCCATCTTCTGATTTGTTAAAGCAAGAAAAATCAGTAGGATTATCATATATAGTTCCTGGATCTGCACTTACAAATTCCAGGCTATTACTATCATAACTCAATTTAAAATCTATATTATTTATCCCCGCAGTCGGGATACCAGATATATTTATCGGTATTTTTACAGAAGCATCAGGATCTCCCGTCGTTGAACCTATGCTTATATTAACTCCTCCTTCTGCTGACGCTTGGGATGGTGTAAACAACAGGTTTGTCCCTAATACCGATAAAATCACTGAAAATAGAAATAGTTTTTTAATCCGTTGCTTGAAAACAGCTCTTTTCAATGTTAATCGCTCCTCTCAATTTAAGAAACTGGTTTAGCCCATTTTCTTTTTAAATTATCAAATTGATATGTATTCTTAGAAGATAAAAATGATTTGAAAAATAGAAATGTAATTTAATACTGCTTTATATTAACTAAAAACAAAAGTGAATAATCTTACATTTACCGGCCGCAAATATCAGCGAAGTAAATGTAAGATTATAACTTTTTTAATCACTTATGTTTTATCATTATCGTCCGACTCGTCGTACTCGCCTTCGTCATCATAATCTTCCTGCTCGTCTTCATTATCCAGATCACTATTGCTGGAAGATTTGTTTTTACCTGCAAATATAAATACAAAAAGTAATATAACAACAATTGCAATAACTGCTACAAGTATCACTATATAAATACTATTGTTCTTTTCAACTGTTGGTTGCTCAGCTGGACGTGAAATAGGTTTAACCGTATATTTGGGCAAAGGAGCAGGGCTTGAATTAGGATTGATTTTTGCAGAGTCATTTACACTATACTCTTTAAGAGTATTTCCATCCCAGTCAAACAGTAAGGTACCCTTATTTGAGCCAGGCATTGTTCCAAGTTCCTCAAATACTATTTCTGTTGCTGCATCCTTAATTACCTTAAAATATAATACAGCCAAAGAACCTGTGCTTTCTGGCTTGTTACTCTGTCTATAAGACCCCATATCTATGTAGGTTCTACCGAAGTTCAATACTCCTGCTGAAATAATATTTTCGGCAGCAGGGAAAAGTGAATAGTCCTTATTCATGATCAATTCACCATTCTCAGGACATGTTTTATCTCCGAAACTATCTGATCCGTCTTCCGATACTATCTTCAGAACTTCCTGATTGAATCTTATGCTTACCTGAAAGCCATTGAGGTTTTTAATATCATTTGCTTTAATGGTAGCTTTGATCATGTCTCCGACCTTTGCTTCTGTTTTGTCAAGCTCGATACCGATACTCGGAAGTGAATCTGCAAAAACAGATGTTACGGATAGACTGCTAAAGACTAATACAAGTGCCAAAACCAACAGAATTCGACTTTTCTTCATATGACATCCCCTTTTAAAAAGTTATTTTAGTCACGATCAAAAACAACTTCCGCTATAAATTTCACTCAAGTGTTGACTTAACTCATCAGCACCCAAGATGCATGACGAGCAGCTTAGCGAAGCTAAACCACCAGCCGCTACGATAAGCGGACGTAATTTTTAATTCATGCCTTAGTATATGGAAATGTACTTTTTATATCGGCGATCCCTAATATTGATAATTGCGATCAGCCAGCTGAGCTTGCTGCCTGGCATTAAATAAATTTCAACAGAAATCAAAAGAAAAAATTGGAATAGCATACAAGCATGTTAGCATATTAATGTTTAAAGTCCATTGTCCATATAATATGATTATACATCGAAAAAAGGAAAGTCGCAATTTAAAAATTTATTATAGAATAATTAAGAAATATTAAAATTAATAATTAATTCATATTGAATATATTTGTTATTGATGAATTGGACTTAATTAGTTATAATTACTTGTAAAGGAGTAAAGACATGTTTCAAATTCTTTACCAAATATTCTTTAGAAAAGCAAATTCTGAAGAATATATCGATTATAACAAAATAAGTTGTCGAACCTGCGGAAAAAAAATAAATGCTGAATTTAGTTTTTGCCCATTTTGTGGCTCTAAGCAGGATAATCGGACACCTAATCAAAAAGAAAAATAATGTATTTAGAAATAATATATAATATAAATAATATATAATATAAATAATGTACTCAATAGATGGAGGAAAGAAACAGTTTGAAGAGATTATTAACATTTTTATTGCTAATAGCTTTTTATGTTAATACGTTATCCCTTCCATTTAGTTTTGATGTTTTCAACCAAACAAAGAATACAAATACTGTTATATTAACTCATTCTTTTCATGGCAGTATTGTATTGGTTAATGATGATAAAAAACCAGTCTTTAAGCAGCTTACATCAAAGCTTTTATTTTCATATAATCCTTTTGCCTTACTGTCTAATATTCCACAATCTTATAATGAAAAGGATAATCCATTCAATTTTCACAAACAATTAAAAACATTTCTATCCTGTTATTTCCATGGTACAAAATACAAGTTTGCTTCACCTACATTATTATAAATACTAATAGTATTGGAGGTGAAGAAATGAGTCCTGTTTCCATAATAATACTTATCCTTGTTGCAATTTTTATCGTTGGCGGAGCTATAGCAGGTAATTATGCAACCAAGATAAGTGAAAATGATGCTGATACTATGAATAAAAACCAAAAATAATTTAATATATATTAAAGGGCAGGTATTCCTGCCCTTACATACCTACACACACTAAAGGAGGTCAACCTATGACAAAAAAGAATCGTACTTTAAGGGTAGTATACAAATACTTTTTCCTCTTATCTGGATCAATTATGGCAGCAGCAGGATTGGAATTATTTCTTATACCAAACAAAATAATAGATGGCGGTATCGTAGGTATATCAATTATTTTGAGCTATTTATCAAATATTCCTCTGGGACTTTTTACATTTTTCTTAAACATTCCTTTTCTTGTATTTGGTTACAAACAAATTGGTAAGTCCTTTGTGCTGCAGTCAATTTTTGCAATTACCTGTTTTTCATTTTTTTTATCTATATTTCATCCCATACCTGGGCTAACTGATGATATTTTATTAGCTACAGTTTTCGGAGGTATAATTTTAGGAATCGGTGTCGGATTTATTATTCGTTTTGGAGGATCTTTGGACGGTACCGAAATGATTGCTATTGTCTTAAACAAAAGAATGACATTCTCAGTTGGCCAAATTGTTATGTTTTTTAACATATTCATTTTAAGCAGTGCAGGCTTGGTTTTTGGATGGGATAGAGCCATGTACTCATTAATTGCATACTTTATTGCATATAAAGCAATAGATATTATTAATGAAGGAATAGACGAAGCCAAGGCAGCAATGATCATTTCCGAAAAAACAGAAGAAATTGCTGAAAATATTATGGCCCGTTTAGGAAGAAGTGTCACCTATCTAGATGGTAAGGGTGGTTATGAAGAAAAGCAGCAAACCGTCATTTACTCTGTCATAACTCGTTTGGAAGTTGCAAAGTTAAAAGCGATTATTGACGATACTGATGAAAATGCATTCGTTACTATACATGATGTATCTGATGTAATGGGAAGAAAACATAAAAAGAGAGCGATACATTAAACTTTTAATAAATTTAAAAACTAGTATATTTGAAATAATAGATGGAAATCACCGGATTGAAAAAGTACTTAGATATGATATGTAATTTATTGATTCTTATAAATTAGAGGAGAACAGCTATTGCCATATTTTGCAGATGAATGAGGAAAATTAACGAAAGTTCTTAAAATAAACATTAAAAGATTTACCATTTAATATCATCCATGGCTTTACAATTACAAATTAATTAAAAGAATGGAAGGGTGAATAATTTGGAGTCAATAAATGTAATCATTATAATAGTTTCGGTCTTAATGTTTATTTGTGTGTTTGCGACCAAGTTTTTAACCAAATTTGGCGTTCCAATACTTATTTTATTTATTGGAGTTGGAATGTTGATGGGCTCTGAGGGAATAATCGGAGTATATTTTGATAATCCGTCACTTACAAGAGAGATCGGTAATTTAGCTTTGTGCATTATTATTTTTTCAGGAGGTTTGGATTTAAGTTGGAGACATGCTAAACAGGTATTGGTAAGCAGTGTTATTCTGTCAACTATTGGAGTATTGTTAACCGCCGTTTTTGTTGGATTATTTACTCATCTAGTATTTGGAATGCCATTATTATACGCATTTTTGCTTGGAGCTATTGTATCTTCAACTGATGCAGCATCTGTATTTGCAATCTTACGTGCTCAGAAAATGAAGACAAAAGGAAAGGTTACTCAGCTACTAGAGTTTGAAAGCGGTTCAAATGATCCAATGGCATACATATTAACTATAACAATTATTGGATTGATTATAAATCCTCAAGAAGGCATATCTGGATTTATATTGAATTTTATACAACAATTTGGTCTTGGTATGATTTGGGGAATTATATTCGGTTTTGCTACTGTTCAAATTTTAAATCGCATACATCATAATATCGATAGTATGTATCTTATTTTAGGTATTATCCTCATGCTTTTTGCATATTCAGTATCTTCAATAATCGGAGGCAATAGTTTTTTAACTGTTTATATAGCAGGTATTATCATTGGAAACTCTAGCTTTGTAAGAAAAACACGTGTCATTCGTTTCTTTGATGGACTATCTTGGTTAGCACAAATAATATTATTTATAACTTTAGGACTTCAAGTATTTCCAAGTAGATTACTTGATATATCAATACAAGCATTAATTATTTCTCTTGTTCTGATATTTATCATTCGTCCATTGGTTGTACTTCCTGTGCTGTCATTATTTAAAATGCCTTTTAAACAGAGTGTGTTTGTTTCATTTGTGGGTTTTAGAGGTGCAGCTTCAATAGTATTTGCCACATATCCCTTAACAGCAGGATTATCACATTCACAAGAAATTTTTGATATAGTGTTTTTTATAGCTTTGTCATCTTTAATTATACAAGGATTGGCCATGAAGCCTGTAGCCAAACACCTGGGAATAATTGAGGATAATGTTGATAGTTTTCAAATGCAAAATTTTTCACATTATGTAGATGAAATTTCTGATATGCCATTATTAGCGGTTTATGTATCTAACTACTCACCTATAGTGGGTAAGACTGTAAGAGAATTAGAATTACCTGAAGAAATAAGAATTGTTACTATTAGACAAAATGAAGGGTATACTACTCCAAAAGGAAATACAATTATTCGAGAAGGTGATAGAATGTTAATAACTTGTTTAAGTGAAGATGACATGAAAGATATTTGTCAAAGGCTTAAATTGGAATATTAATATTTAGGATGGTACGTACGATGGTATGAGAGGTCGGGAATTAAAATTATTAATTCCCGACCTCTCGATTTAATAGTGAAGAGTATATTACCTTAAATCTTGCATAAGTCTATCAAGTTCATCCATCTGCTTTTTAAGCACATCATATTTCGAAAGAATCTGGTCTATTACCTGCTGCTTGTCGCCAACATTTTGTGAAGGCGTACCTTCATTATCATTTCCTGTATCTTTATTATCGGTAGTAGTATCTGTCTTATCATCAATTGCTGTGGGATTTGCTGAAAACATATTATTAAGGGCACTTCTTAAATCAGTACCAATTCCATATCTGAACTCATTTCCCTCCTGGTACCCTGTAATAATCCTTCTTACCTCAGGTATTGCGTTTCCTGTCGATCTTATATAAATCGGTTCAACGTAGAGAATGCTGTTTTCTATAGGTATAACAAGGAGATTTCCCTTAAACACATCCGAACCGCTTTGACTCCAAAGTGTAATATCCTTTGATATGGAGTCTATCTGGTTTATTTTTACTTCTACCTGATATGGGCCGAAAATATTCTGTGCTTCATTCGGGAAAGTAAACTGTATCAGCTGCCCGTAGTTCTCCATTGAGTTTCTTACAGAGAGCCATGAACCCAAGTTATGTCTTTCACCGGATGGAGTAAACGGTCTCATCAGAATAAGTTCTTCATTTTTACCGAATTTACCCGGAAGCTTTATCATATTATAATAAGGTTCAAGTACTTCTTCTCCTGATTCCTTGTCAGGAATAGAAGCTAATTTCCACAAGTCCTGACCGCCGTAAAAATTGGTTATGTTCTGCTCACTGTCAGGTTTTATATGGTATTTCTTTAATACCTCAGTCTGAAGCTTGAAAAGATATTCAGGATACCTCATATGCTGTTTAAGGAATTCAGGTAACTTATCCGTGCTTTTAAATATTCCAGGATATATCTTGTTGTATACCTTTATTATCGGGTCATTATTGTCGATGATATAATAATCTGTTGCTCCTGTATAAGCATCAATAATTATTTTAACTGAGTTTCTTATATAGTTGAAACCGCCGAAGTCCTGAGAATACGGAAATAAATTTGTTGTAGTATATCCATCTAAAATCCACTTGAGCTTGCCGTCATCCGTCAGCAGTATATAGGGATCGTTATCTACCTTTAAAAACGGTACAGCCTTCTGTGCCCTTTCCACAACCTGCCTGTTTAAAAGAATTTTTGAATCTGAAGAAATATTGCTTGAAACAAGGAAGTTGTAGTCATGGAACCTTAGTGCAAATAGTACCTTGTTTAAAAATCCCAGCTTAATTCCCCCGCCATTTTGGGTATCATAGCTTACCTCTGTTTTCCCGTCATAATCGGTTTCCTTTAGCTTACCTTCTTGAGCTGGATTAACAACTACATAGTCTTTTGTAAGCTCTCCATAATATATCCTTGGCTCATTAATTTTAAGCTCAGTCTCTTCATTCTGAAGTCCGCTAATTATAAATTCAGACTGTCCTTCTCTTGTAAACCTGTTGATTGGGTTCATAACAATACCGTAGCCATGGGTATACTTAAACATCATATTGGTGTATGACTTGGATTGGAGTAAATCCTTGTTTATTTCCCTGGCGGATATGAATACAGGAGTCTCCTTTCCGTTTATATTGTAGTTTATTATATCCCCTTCATGGAAGCTGTAAAAGTTTGTTAATCCCTGGAGCTGTTTATTGCTGTCAAGGGTTGACTTATAGTCAACAACTCTTATGTTATCTACCGTTTCCTTATTCCTTTCGATTATTTCAGGTTTTAACGGTTCAAGGTTGAAGGGATAGCTTTCTATATTGTCAATATTATATGCTTTTCTTGTCATAGTCATATTGTTTTTTAGATACTTTCCTTCTGCATTTATTTCATCAGGTTTAACATAAGCAACCTGGGTAATTGCCGCTATTATACTTACTACAATCCATACAGCGGGATAAATAGCTATTGAAAATCCAGCCGATTTAAGCTTACCTCGCCATACAAAGAAAAACGTAACAGCTACAATTGCCAGAAGTAGAAACGGTGCTATTGTAAAATACAATTTCCAGATGTTATTGGCAATATACCCGGCCCCAAGCACAGATCCCACACCTTTTACATTTGCAAAATTTCCAAAGAGAAGTCCCTCTTTTTCAAATGTGTAGGATACCGCCTTGATGAGGAAGAATATTGCTACATTAATGATATTATGCCTTATAAGGCTTTTAAACTTTAAATCTTCTACGTTTACATTATGATATACCGTTATTAGTGATATAAGATAATATGCTATGGTATAAAATATTACGAAAATCCACAAATACAATATAAAATCATAAATAGATATTAAGAACGGTCTTTGAAATATATAGTAGCCCACATCTTTGCTAAAAAGCGGGTCTTTAAGGCTAAAAGCTTCAGAGTTAAAAAATGTAAGTGCCTTCTGGAAGAAGAAATTTCTCGTAATAAATGCTCCCAGAAGTCCTATTACCGCAGCTATAGAAAAATTAGGAAACTTTATATTGGTCTCAGTACCGTTTTTCTTGAGAAACTTTAAAAGAACCCTTCTAATAAATATATTGGTTACACTGATTGCAGCAAATATCAATATAAACGCAAATGCACTAAAAATCAATTTGTATTGAATGTTCTTAATATAAACGCTTGAAAGTTTTTTGCCTATTTCATTTAGCTGTATGATATCAAGATAAATGCCGGCAGCTACAATCAGCCCGACTACGACAGCGAAAACCGCAATAACTGCAATTAACCTTCCCTTAAGCTTTTTCGCAGTGTCCCTAAACTGATTCCTGTCATAAAAATTGTTAAATTCATTTATGTCCATCTAGTATATGACCTCCCTTTTTCACTATTTTAGTTATTCTGTAATATTTATTCGTCCATTGCGTTTATTATTAATCAATCCTTCTAGCCTCAGCACATCATTATAACACGGAATAAACTCTCGCACTTTACCTACTTCATCCATTGATATAGAGCACGTTATAATTCCCTCACTTTCATTGTCAAGACTTTGTAAAACATTTCCCCAGGGATCTATAATACTGCTATTTCCCGCAAACTCAAGTCCATCCACATTTCCAACCCTGTTTGATGCAATTATATACAACTGATTTTCAATAGCCCTTGCCTTTAAAAGGGTATTCCAATGCTCTTGTCTCGGTTTTGGAAATGCTGATGAAATTATGATGGCTTTGCAGCCATCCTTTAAATAATATCTTCCCAGTTCAGGAAATCTTAAATCATAGCATATCATAACGCCAATATTAATATTCTTTATAACAAATGACTTGGGATCTATGCCTTGTGTAAAATAATCATTTTCCTTACTCAACGAAAAAAGGTTTATTTTTCTGTATTTTAAAACTGTTTCGCCCAGATTATTAAAAATATATAAGGTATTGTAGAATGTTCCATCGCTCTTCTCGGTTAGTCCCGCTGCTATAAACATATTGTTGTCTTTTGCCATACAAGACAGCACATCAACTGTCTTATGGGTATCAATGTCTAATGTACCTAACGAACATAGATCATAACCTATATCAAAGAGCTCCGGAAAAACCAGGATTTCCGTACCGTATTTCACAGCCTTATCGGCAATCCCCCTGGCTTTCTCAAGATTATATTTAATATTGCCCGGTTTACAGTTCATCTGTACACAGGAAACCTTCAACATATCGCACATAGTATCACCTTATGAAAACAATGCTTCAACAAATTCCCTGGCATCAAACCTCTGAAGATCATCCATCTTTTCACCGACACCAATTAACTTAACCGGAATATCCAATTCTGATTTTATGGCTATAATTATCCCGCCTTTAGCAGTTCCATCCAGTTTTGTCAACACAATGCCTGTTACATCGGAAATTTCATTAAAGGTCTTGGCTTGAGAAACAGCGTTCTGACCCGTTGTGGCATCTAGAACCAGTAGGGTTTCACGTGAAATTCCTGGCAATTCTCTATCTATTACTTTGTATATTTTTTTCAATTCGTCCATAAGATTCTTTTTTGTATGGAGCCTTCCTGCTGTATCACATATCAGAACATCCGCCTTCCTGGATTTGGCGGCTTGAATTGCATCAAATATAACCGCAGCAGGATCCGAATTTTCAGCCTGTCTTATAATGTCAACACCAACCCTGTTTGCCCAGATATCCAGCTGGTCTATTGCAGCAGCCCTGAAAGTATCTCCGGCAGCCAAAATAACCTTTTTTCCCTGCTGCTTTAATAGGTTTGCTATTTTACCTATAGAGGTGGTTTTCCCTACTCCATTGACGCCCACAACAAGTATTACAGACGGCTTGCTTTCAAGATTGAGCTCGGAATTTTCCTCAGTTAGCAGTTCTGCAAGCGATTCTTTTAAGAGATCTTTAACCTTCATGGCATCTGTAACCCTGTTTTCTTTTACCTTCTTTTTAATATCCTCTATTACCTTCAGTGATGTGTCAACACCAATGTCAGAAGTAACAAGTATTTCTTCAAGTTCATCAAATAACTCATCATCAACCTTACCAAATGCAACCAAAACCTGATCAATCTTTTCTGTTATACTCTTTCTTGTTTTTGTTAATCCTTCTTTTAGTCTGTCAAAAAAACCCATACGTAAATCTCCTTTTGTAATTCTTTGTGTATTGTTATATTTGTAATATTTCAATCATGCCTAACTTGCTTTCTCTCCCATTCTCATGGACACTATCTTTGATACGCCATGCTCCTGCATTGTTACACCGTAGAGGGTATTTGCAGCCTCCATGGTACCTTTTCTATGAGTTACCATTATAAACTGGGTGTTGATTGTATACCTTTTCAGGTACTCTGCAAACCTGTATACATTGGCATCATCAAGGGCAGCCTCAATTTCGTCAAGTATACAGAAAGGTGTTGGTCTAAGCCTCAGGATAGAAAACAGCAGTGCAATTGCAGTAAATGCCCTTTCACCCCCGGAAAGCAGCATCATATTCTGCAGTTTTTTCCCTGGAGGTTGTACCTCTATTTCTATACCGCTTTCGAGGACATTTTCCATATCCACCAATATAAGTTCAGCCCTTCCGCCTTCAAACAATTCACGAAACACTATATTGAAATTATCATTGATAAGCTTGAATTGTTCTAAAAACTGCCTTTTCATTATGCTTATCATTTCACTTATTACCTTTTTTAATTTTTCCTTGGCCTGCTCCATGTCATTTCTTTGGCCTGACATGAATTCATAACGTTCCTTTGTCTTTATATATTCCTCAATTGCAGCAATATTAACAGGCCCTAACGCTTTAATATCATTTTTTATTTCATTTATTCTTTTTTGTGCCTGAGGTATGCTTCCAATATCCTTCTTAAACTCCATAGCATTGTTAAATGTAAGCTCATATTCATCCCACATCCTGTTTTGAATTACCTCAAGCTCAGCTTCAACCTTGGCCTTTTTAACCTCTATCCTGTTATAATCCTCTTGAAGAAGTATAATATTTTTGTTGGTATTTTGTATATGGTTTATGGTGTCTGATAATTCCTCTTCCAACACCTTTTTTTCCTCGACAGTCCTATCAATTTTAAATACCTTTCCTGTCTTTTCCTCTTCAAATGCCTTAACTCTCTTTGAAAGACCCGTATTTTCTGCTTTTAAGTTTTCTATTTCAGTCAAGTACTTTTCCTTCTCACCTGATTTTCTGTTAAAACTCTTTTCCAATTGTTCTCTTTCTTCGATTATTCTGGCTAAAGTCTCTTTTACAGCTTCAAGACTTTCCATTACTGAATTTACCGATATTTTAAAATTCATAATATCATTATGGAGCGTATCCCTTAATGATTGGTCTTCCTTGTACTTCTCCTGGTTCTTTGAAATTATTTCCTTTGTATTATTTATGTCATTTTCAATACCTAAAAGCTCATTGTTGTATTTTTGAAGCTCGATATCTGTATCCGATTCCTGCTTTATAAGCTGGGCTTTTTCATCCCTTAACATATCAGCCTTTGCATCTGCTTTTCTAATTGTTTCCTCTATTTGTGCCAAGTGGCTCTCGTCTCTTAGCTTAACCAGTTCATTTGTGTTAATATTTTTTTCTTCATTTGATATATCTGTTAATATCTCCTGGAGCATATTAGATGCTTCATTTATCTTTGTATCAAGGGATTGCTGTATTGCAGCAAGCTTTGATATCTCTGTTTTTAACTCTGTAATTTCCCTGTTCCTGCTTAATATTCCAGGGCCTGCATTATCAGTACTTCCGCCCGACATGGAACCGCTAGTGCTTAATATATCTCCTTCTAATGTTACTATCCTGAAGCTGTATCCAAACCTTTTGGCAATTCTGATACCTGCATCAAGGTTTTCTACAACAACAACCTTACCTAAAAGGTTTAATATTATCCCGTTAAACTCGCTGTTGCATTTTATAAGATCCGACGCAACACCTATAAAACCCTGCTGGTTTTTGACTTCATTTAATATATGACTATCCAAATATCTTCCCTTCACGGAAGTTATGGGAAGAAAAGTAGCTCTTCCAAGCTTGTTCTTTTTAAGGTACTCGATTGCTCTTTTCGCATCTTCTTCAGTTGAAGTAACTATGTTTTGCAGTGCACCTCCAAGAGACATCTCAATTGCAGTTTCATATCTCTTATCAACTGTAATAAGCTGTGCAAGGGCACCATGTATGCCATGTCCAAATTCCTCGGACTGCTGGCATGCCTGAAGAACAACCTTAACGCTCCTGTTGTATCCTTCAAGCTTGTTTTCCATATCCTGAAGCATCTTATGCCTTGAGGATTTGAATTGATAGTCATTAACCACTTCTGTATGTTTTCTTCTAAGGTCTGAAAGAGCAGTTTCACATTCTTTTTTTTGCTCCGTAAGCCCGTTAATTTCCGCCCTGGCTTTATCAATTGCAGCCTTGGCCTTGTTGATGTTTTCCTGGATGTCTTCTTTTTTAATCAATTCTCTATCCTTATCCAGGGTAATTTGGTAAATTTCCATGTCAATGCTGTGCTGCCTCTTTTTGAGGTTCTCAACATGGACCTTGATATTTCCTATCTGCGACTTTTTGTCAGACAAAAGGTCCAGCTTGTCCATTATGCTGTCTTTCAGGTTTTCAATATATCGTTCATTTTCATCCAATGTCTCATTTAATGAAGCCATCTTACTTTCATGCTCGGAAAGCTTTTGTGAATACTCTTCTAGTTGCTTGGACAAATAATCTATTTTCTGTTTTTTATTGGTTTCGTCTTTATCAAGCTGCTCTTTCTTCTCATTTATTTCCAGTACTTCGAAATCCAGTCTTTCTACATTCGTGTTAAAGTTGTTTATCTTCTCATCATTTAACTTAATTTCAGAACTGCATTTCTCCAGACTGTTTTCAATGTTGTAAAACTCCTGCCTTGTAATTTCAAGAGCCTCTTCCATTGCTTTCATTCTGTCGGTCTTTTCTTTGTTCTGTCTTGTAATATTTTCAAGGTTTAAGTTTTCATTATCAATGCTTTCTTTTATCTTTAAATACTGTTCTTCATGTTCTTTTATCTTTTCCTTGAATTTGGCAATATTATCGATATACACATTAATTTCCAGCTCTTTTAAGGCATCTCTGTATGAGAGATACTTTTTTGCTGTTTCAGATTGTGCCTTTAATGGCTCAAGCTGAGTTTCCAGTTCGCTTATTATATCATTAATTCTTACCAGATTTTGTTCTGTTAAATCAAGCTTTTTTTCTGCTTCCTGCTTTCTTACTTTATATTTCATAATACCGGAGGCTTCCTCAAAAATATGCCTTCTTTCCTCCGATTTGGTGCTTAAAATCTCATCAACCCTGCCCTGTCCAATAATTGAGTATCCGTCTTTACCTATTCCAGTATCAAGGAAAAGCTCATGTATATCCTTAAGGCGACACAGGGTCTTGTTTATAAAGTACTCACTTTCACCTGAACGATAGACCCTTCTTGTAACAGTAACCTCATCAAACTCAATCGGCAGTGTATGGGTAGAATTATCAATGGTAAGGGAAACCTCAGCAAGGCCCATAGCCTTTCTGTGTTCAGTTCCTGCAAATATGACATCCTCCATTTTTGTTCCCCTCAAGGTTTTAGCACTCTGCTCACCTAAAACCCATCTTACGGCATCTGCTACATTGCTTTTGCCGCTACCATTCGGGCCTACTACAGATGTTATACCTGAATTAAATTCCAGATTTATTTTGTCTGCGAAGGACTTAAAGCCTTGAATTTCCAACCTTTTAAGGTACAATTATCAACACCTCGGCCTTTGGTATTTGTCTATAACTAGGAAATTATAATGTATTCACATCACAATTTTGTTCTATATCCTAATAATTTTAACATAAATTCATATTTAATCAATTATAAAATGAATATTAAAATTAAAAAGCGTCCTAGAAATTAAAGGACGCCACCTGTAAATACTATTAGATTCTCTTATTAATTCTTTCAACAACTATATATAATTTCCTTTTGTCTATGGAGTAACGTCTTGAATTAATGAGATAAACATGGTCATCAAGCATGATTTCGTTAACTTTTAATAGTATATCAATAACACCCTCATCTTCAACCGGCCTTAAACTTAATTCACCATCCGTAAAAGCATCATGTTCAATAAATTCATGTGTGTCCTTATCGATAAACACCACATTTACATTGTATTTCATGATTTGCCCTCCTTTATTCATTTGTACAATATTCTTTGCATGTACTCCACATTTTATCAGATTATATCCGTTTTAGTCCATAATTTTCTGTATAAATACTAACGATTATGAAAATATTTGCAATTACTTATTGACTGATCATCAGTCAGTGGGTTATATTACAATTTCTAAAACCCACACAAGAGGAGATTGATAGATATATGGTAAGAATATCAAAGGACCCTGAAGAAAGAAAAAATGAAATAGTTGATGCCGCTGAAGAGCTATTTGTTACAAAGGGATATGAGAAAACATCAATAAGCGATATTGTTAAAAAGGTAGGTGTCGCCCAAGGGCTCTTTTATTATTTATTATTTTAAATGCAAAGATGAAATATTAAATGCACTTACGGATAAATATTTATACTCAATACTCAAAAGAACAAAAAAGGTAACGGAAAGCCCTCAATATAATGCTGTAGAAAAAATACACAAGCTGATTGAAGAAGTACTTGATGCCTTTGGAGTGAGAAAAAAAGGAATTATTAGCCTGGCACATCACTTTCATCACGACGACAATAATGTAATGCACCAAAAAGCGGCAAAAAAGTTCGTAGAGCTTATGGTGCCTGTTGTAGCAGATGTTGTTAGACAGGGAATTGATGAAAAAAGTTTTGATACCCAATATCCTGAGGAGGTTACTGAGATACTCCTTATGTGGGCAAGCATGCTGCACATAAACATAAAGTTACCCATAGAATACTCAGAAGCTTTGGAAAAGAAACTCAAAGCTATAGAGGATTTTGTTGAAAGGGTGCTTGGTGCAAAAAAAGGCACAATGGACTTTGTGCAATATGGAAGGTGGTTTATGAATGAATAGTACAATTTTTAAGCTCGATAGTGTAATAAAGGAATATAAAACCGGGGATGTTTCGGTTATGGCCCTTAGAAACACAACTTTTGAAATAAAAAAGGGTGAACTGGTGGTAGTTTTAGGGCCCAGCGGATCTGGGAAAAGCACACTTTTAAATATAATAGGCGGTATGGATCTACCCCAGGCGGTAAAGTTGTTTTTGAAGGTGAAGACATTTCTTCCTATGATAGTAAAAAGCTGTCTTTATTCAGAAGAAATAAAATAGGATTTGTATTCCAATTCTATAACCTTATGCCTAATCTTACCGCAAGAGAAAATATTGAAATATCTACAGAAATATCAAAAAATTCATTAAACATCAATGAAGTACTTGATAAAGTAGGCCTTAAAGACAGGGCTAGTCACTTCCCTGCTCAAATGAGCGGCGGTGAGCAGCAAAGGGTGGCAATCGCCCGTGCAGTTGCTAAAAGTCCCGATATACTGCTTTGCGACGAGCCTACAGGAGCACTTGATTACTCAACTGGTATTAAAGTTCTTGAACTTTTAAAAGATATTAATAGGACTATGGGAAAAACAGTTATAATAATAACCCATAATCAGCCCATAGCACAAAAAGCAGGCAATCGGATTTAATTGCTATACAAATATGGATTTTGTCATTAGACAAATAAATATACCTAAATATACTACAGGCATTATGGTAAAAACATCTGAAAACAATAAAGATTATCTGGAAAAAAGCCTTTTAAATAAACCAGAGATAGAATCGGTTGAAAACCGGGAGAGAGCATTAGCATCTATAAGGGCACTTATTAAACTTATTTATTACTTCGCAGGATTTATGGCTGTGTTTTGTGTTATTATGGGTTTTTCAATAATATTTATAACAACAATTATAAACCTTACTGAAAGAACCCGAGAGCTTGCTTCTCTAAAGGTTTTAGGGTATTCAGACAGAGAAATCGGCAAAACCATTTTAAGAGAAAACATCATTCTTGGAATAATTGCTCTTATTCCCGGTATTCTACTGGGCATAAACATTAGTAATGTCATAATTCCCGAGCTAAACAACAGGATGATGTATCTGGAATCTGTCATTTCAGTAAGATCCTATATAGTTACCATATTATGTGTTTTTATTTATATATCGTTGGTACAGTTAACTATTAGAAAGAGCATAAGAAACCTTGATATGGTGGAAGTTTTAAAGAACAGAGAAGCATAAGATGGAAAACCGGAATTCATCATGAATTACGGTTTTCTATAATTTTCACTGTCAAAGTATTGCTATTTAAGTATGTTCTGATCATGATAGGATTTTTGCGATTATTGCTGAACCTGAAATCGTATGCTCCATAAGTAACAGTTGCATCTTTTCCTTTTGGTACATAACTTACAGCCTTTGAATGCTTGTGCCTCTCAATTATTTTGAGCCCACATTGATCAACTGCATTGAATAATGTGGAAGACACCTGGCATATACCTCCTCCAACACCAGTACCCTTTTTCGGTTTACCATCTTTTCTGGTAATAATTGTTGCTTTTTCATAACCTTTTTCTTCTGTTCTCCTTCCAACAATTTTGTTGAAGGAAAATTGCTCTCCCGGTGAAAGTTTAAGGCCATCTATCTTTTCAGAAGCTATTTCTATATTATTCATCCTTTTCTCTTCCTTATCCAGAATAGAAGTTGTGTAACTTCCTATTGTTACAATGTTTTGAGTTAGCATTTGTGATGTAACTAAAGGCAGCTCTTCATCAACTATTAGGTCAACCTTATTTCCTTCCGGTGCATTTATAATTGCTTCAATTGTCTTTTCTACATTTACCTTTTTACCTACTCTGCCTTGTTTTACCTTCCAGGTAGAACTGTCCAGAGTGGCATCTGATGCCTCGGTATCAATTCCAGCAGCATATGCTCTAACTTTTGTCAGCACTTCCGATTCTTTCAGATTTCCAACATTTTCATTATTTAGATAAACATTATTCCTTGTAGTTCTTTCTATTGTGCTAAATCCAATGAATTTAGCAGGAGGAGTTTCTTTTGCCGGATTTTCAGCATCATTAATTTCATCCTTTGAACCGCAGGAAGTAAGCACCAATAATGATAATAAAATAAGCATGGCCTTCGAATACTTTATGAAATTGTGACTGTTATAAGTTTTCATAATCTGAAATTTCACCTCTTACTTTATTATTAGTGGCAGAATAGAAAAGTATGTCTTGCTATTTTTTCTATTATTGATTAAAGTACCAGGTTTTTTTCAAAACAATATGCAGATATTATAGATTAATCAAAATTTTTTGCAATAATCATCTTACATTTATTATTATTGCAAAAAATTTTCCTTGATTCATATGTTGCGAAAAATTCATCTTTATCAAGCAAATGCAGAAGATTAAACTTCATTTGATATTGTAAAATATTTTTCGAACATATATTTAATTTTGAATATGGAAAGGTGTATCGAAGTGTCTAAAATTAACAAGAGTAAGTACTTCTTTACAATATCAATAGTTTTAATTTCTTTGCTCTTATTGGTATCTATACCTGCATGTGCTCATGCTGCACAGCAAAAAAAGATAGTTATAGATCCGGGACATGGAGGAATTGACAGTGGATGCATAGTTAAAAATATTTATGAGAAGAATATCAATCTTGATATTTCCATGAAGGTCAAAAGCTATCTGGAACAAAAGGGTTTTAAAGTGGTTATGACAAGAAACGGTGATGAATCATTATATAAATATTGTGAAACCGGAGATACCCTTGAAAAAAGAGATCTCAACGCACGTGTAAATAAGATAAATGAAAGCAATGCAAGCATTTTTGTCAGCATTCATGTTGATAGTTATCACGACAATACTATTAATGGATCAATTGTATACTTTTTTAATGACAAATGCTTACAATCCAAAGCTTTGGCAAAAAGCATACAAAAGTCTTTAAATAGCCTTACGGCAGACGGAAAAAAGCGAATGTCCCATAACTCCCGAGCCGAAGATTATTACATTTTGAGAAATACATCCATACCAGGTGTACTGGTTGAAACGGGTTTTATCACAAACTCCAGGGAACGTTCTTTGCTTAATACAGGTGAATTCAGACAGAAAATAGCAAAATCAATCGCTGCAGGGATTGAACAATATATGAGCAATTAAGGCATAAATGAAAATTTTTAGCAATTGCTCTGTCCTGCACAGTGGGTGCAGGTATACTTGGAGGTGCTATTAACATATTAAAAGGACGCAAAGCTTTAAATGGCTGAAATATAGGACCCGCGATTAAACTTTTGTCGCGGGTCTTATTCACATTAATAAAAGCTGGCGGTTTTAACTCCTGCCAGCTTTTATTAAGCCCGGGATATTATGGTTTATGCACCACAATTACAGTACTTTTTGCAAAAATGATTTCGTTCTCTCATTTTTTGGGTTTGTAAAAATCTGCTCCGGTGTACCATCTTCCAGAATTTCACCTCTGTCCATAAATAATACTCTACTTGCTACCTCTTTGGCAAATCCCATCTCATGAGTCACAACAAGCATTGTCATGCCTTCTCTTGCAAGTTCTTTCATAACTTCTAAAACCTCGCCAACCAATTCAGGATCTAAAGCTGACGTAGGCTCATCAAAGAGCATAATTTTAGGCTTCATTGCAAGTGCCCTAGCAATAGCAACCCTTTGCTGCTGGCCTCCGGAAAGTCTGGAGGGAAATTCATCTTTTTTGTCCTCAAGGCCAACCTTTCTAAGGAGCATTAAACCATATTCCGTAGCTTCCTTAATAGCCATATTTTTAACTGTAACAGGAGCTTCTATAACATTCTGAAGCACAGTCATATGGGGAAAGAGATTAAACCTTTGAAAAACCATCCCAAGCTTTGTACATACTTCTGAAACCTTTTTCTGAGATACCTTTAACTGATCCCTTCCTGATACTCTTTGATCTACCAACTCGTCCTCAATATAAACACTTCCTGAAGTGATACGCTCCAAGTGATTGAGGCATCTTAACATGGTGCTCTTACCTGAACCGCTGGGGCCGATTACGCACACAACTTCACCCTTTGAAATCTCAAAATTGATATTTTTTAATACCTCCAGATTCCCGAAGCATTTTGCCACTTTTTCCATTTTTACCATCATGCTAATCACCTCACTATTCATAAACCGAATACTTTTTCTCAAGTTTTTCAAATATCACTGTAAAAAATGTTGTCATTGCTAAAAATAATATAGCTGCAGGTATATATATTGCTGCATTTGACTCTCTTGTAGATATCTGGTTTGTAACTTTCATAAGCTCTGTCATTGCAATCATGGCAACTAATGAAGAATCCTTCAAAAGTGCAATGAGTTCATTTCCCACAGGAGGTATAAGACGCCTGTATGATTGAGGCACAATAACTCTTCTCATCGCCTGCCCATAACTCATACCCAAAGCTTTGGCCGCTTCCATCTGGCCTTTGTCAATTGATTGTATTGCAGCCCTTATAATTTCTGCAAGGTAGGCTGCAGAGTTTAAAGCAAGTGCCATAAGAGCAGGGATCCATTGACCTGGCAAAGTAAGAGAAGGATGGATATTCGGAAGGGCATAGTAGATAAAGAACAACTGCATTAATAATGGCGTGCCCCTAAAAAGCCATATATAAAACCAACAAATTCGATCAATAAATTTGTTCTTTGAAAGTCTTCCCAATGCTAAAAACAGCCCCAATATGGCACCGAAAAAAACAGAGATAACAGTTAATAGTATTGTATTTTTAGCCCCCTCAAGCAGTGCGGGCATATATCCCATTAGTTTATCCAAGTCCAAATTTAACAACTCCCCCGAAAAACGTTTATCATCTAAAAATGCGTTGAACAGAACGACAAACACAATCTGCTCAACGCATCTAGGTATGGTTAATTATTGTAAATTCTTCGTTACATCTTCACCGAACCATTTTTCAGATATCTTCTTCATGGTTCCATCAGCCTGCATATCATCCAATATTTGGTTTGCCTTATCTCTCAATTCAGTATCCTTCTTTTTGAAGCACAATGCCATAGGCTCAGCATCCGCACTTTCCCATGTAAGGGTATACTTATCCTTGTTATTAGCTATGTAATATTTTGCAACAACTATATCACATATTACCGCATCTAATCTTCCTGCGTCGAGATCCATAAATGGCTGTGTTACCAGCGGGTATGTAGACATATCATTTTCAACCATTTTTTTATTTTTTATAAGGTCTCTGCAAAAATCTTCAGATGTACTTCCTGCTTGTAAACCAACTTTCTTACCGTTAAGGTCATCGGTTGATTTTATATCAGTTGTTGATTTCTTGGTTACAATAACCTGTTTATTAGCTATGTAAGGCTTGGTGAGTGAATGCTCCTTTTGCCTTTCTTCGTTAATGCTGACAGATGAAATAATGGCATCAAACTTGTTAATCTCAAGTGCCTGGAAAATACCGGTCCAATCATTTGAAACAAACTGTACATCTGATTTTCCAAGTCTTTTACCTAATTCTTTTGCCACATCAACATCAAAGCCGATTGTTGTTTTACCGTCGGAATCTTTAAATTCCATAGGTGGATAATTATCATCAACACCTACAAGTAAAACATCACTTTTAGTTCCGCTTTCAGAGCTTTGGCCTGAATTTGTGCTTTCTGTACCAGTTCCGCAAGCAGTTAATGTTATAATTAAAATGGCTACTAAAGCTGTAACTCGAAGTAAATTTCTTTTTTTCAACCTCAACATAAAAAACCTCCTTTAAACTTCTTGTTATGTGTTTATGAATTTAACTTTTTAAATATGTTATCTTTAATCTTATTTCTTAAATGAATTGAATTGGCTCCTTCATTGATAAGAGCCTGTCTTATGTACTCTATCTCAGCTTCGGTAAGGAAGATTGACCTTCCCCTGTTATCGGATTTAATATGAGTCATTATTTCTGTAATAGTTTTTTTGGCACATTCCATATCATCAAAGAAGTAAACTTCATGCTGCTCATTATAAATTCCGTTATTTTTCTTATAGATTGCAGCGAGATCCGGTGTATTGATTCCTGTACGTATTGAAATGTCATTTAATTTGTAAAGCCCAATATAGTCTACATAATATATGTTTTGGTGCAGACTGGAAGCTCTGACTAAAAAACTTTCTCCACTTATCATGTTTTTCTCTCCCGGAATTTTTTTGGAATTGTCATATTAATTATAACAGCATTAATATCATGGTACAATAAGCCCAACATCATTATTTTGTTTATTCTTCAGGTGCTATTTTCCCAAGCTTATAAGAAATATGCTTTATTAATCTTATTTGCTATACAACAAAAACAATATATTATGTAAATTATTTATGTAAATTTGTAGATTGTAAATTTGAAATGTGTTATATTAAATGTGCTATGTTAAGTGTGTTATGTTAAATATGCTATGTTAAATATGCTATATCCTTTTAATGCATAGATCTATCTCGCAATAATTACCATTTCGCACATTATAAGGTATTTCCAAATTTTATGCTCTGGAGTATTTTTATGGATAAACTTAAACTAAGATCTAATCTATTCCTTCTTCTTACAGCTGCAATATGGGGATTTGCGTTTGTTGCCCAGAGAGTGGGTATTAAGTATGTCGGTACATTTACATTCAATGGAATAAGGTTTGCATTAGGCGGTCTTTCGCTTATTCCTCTGATATTGTTTTTTGATTATAGATCAAAAGCCAAAATATCGGCTGACAAAGATAATACAAACACAAATAAGAAGGAACTATATCTGGCAGGCTTTTTGGCCGGATTATGCTTATTTATTGCTGCAACATTGCAGCAGATTGGCCTAATTGAAACCACTGCCGGAAAAGCTGCTTTTATAACTGGTTTATATATAGTTCTGGTTCCCATACTCGGCATGTTTTTTAAACAAAGAGTGGGGATTTTCACCTGGATTGGAGCTGTAACAGCTGTTGTAGGGCTGTATTTCCTATCAGTAAATGAGAATTTTTCCCTGTCCAAGGGTGATCTTTTTGAACTGATTGGTGCTTTTTTCTGGGCTGTTCATATTTTACTCATAGGATATTTTTCACCTAGGGTTGATGCTTTGAAATTATCATGTATGCAGTTTTTTGTCTGTTCCTTGCTCAGCTTGGTAACAGCCATATGTGTTGAAAAAATAACTCTTTCCGGTATAATGCAGGCAAGTACCCCTATTCTCTACGGAGGACTGCTTTCTGTAGGTGTTGCCTATACGCTTCAAGTTATTGGTCAAAAAAATGCCAACCCATCACATGCAGCTTTAATACTTAGCCTGGAGACTGTCTTTGCAGCCTTAGGAGGATTTATATTATTAAATGAGCGTTTAAATACAATTGGTTTTATCGGATGCATTTTGATGTTTTCCGGGATGATCTTTTCTCAAATGCAAAGTCTTAAGAAAATTCCAAAATGATATTGGTAGAAAAAAAACGGCAAGCTTAATTTGCTCGCCGTTTTTTACCAATAAATCAATTAAAACGAAAAGTGAATAATCTTTTACATTTGTCTATCGCAAATCCCGCAAAAGCGTTCGTTATTTGCTCTGACAAATGTAAGATTATTAACACTTTTCATATAAATTAATATGAAGAACTGTCTTTATTAAAATTCTTTATGACTATAAATATATCCGCCATATTAATAGCACCATCCCTGTTAATATCTTTATCAGCTACATATCCGTCATCTGTTGACATGGTGTTAAATGCCTTGGCTATTTGCATCAAATCCATTATATTGATTGCACCATTGTGTACACCGTCTATTTCCATGTCACCTGCCCATAGAATTGTTGGAGCATCTGCTGATGAAACAACTACATTACCTGTTCCGGTAGCATTAACATTCCTTTTAAGGTAACCCGGTTTACTAATCTCAAGTGTGTATTCCTTCATGTCCTCAGGTATACCTGATATAACAAAGTGTCCATCATCATCTGTCACTGTAGAAATATCAGTTCCAGCCACCTTAACTGTAAATCCGGACTTTATCTGTGCTTCAACTTCAGGTGTATATTGGAAATCCACAGAGACATAACCTGATATTCTTGTATTATCGCTACTTAGAACAATTAATTGGCTGTTGTCACTTGTATACAATTCTTCTTCAGCTGCTGTTACTGTAAAGAACAATACCTCTGTGTCTTTTCCTGCACATATTTGATTTTTATCAAATTGGTATTCATACTTCACTATACCTTTAACATCATCTATAACCTTTGTATCTATGACTTCACCATCCGTACTTCCTTTTGTTACCTTTAACACCGCTCCTGATGGTACGTGGCTCATGTTTAAAATATTGGCTGTAACATGTTCAATGTCTCCTTCGCTGTACCTTTCAATTTGCACTGTTATGTCGGTATATCCTATAGTAAATTCTTTGGTATTATCGCTTAAATTATATTCTTCATCTTCTGAAGCAGTAACCTTGATACTATACGTTTTCTTGGTTATGGTATCGGGCAAATCCATGAGTGCAGTTACATTTTTAGTCTCGCCCGGCTTTATACTTACTTTCACAGATGATGAATTGATGACTTCACCGTTTTCTATAATGTCAACAACAACTTCTTCAACGCCAATTTCACCATTATTGGTTACATCAGCATCAATTGCAAGCTGTGTTCCAGGAATGACTTTACTTTGATCAAAGCTAATGCTGTCAACTGACAGATTGTATGATGGAGTTAATTTTATAACGCAAAGATCAGCCTGTTCATTTCCATCAGCTAGCTGTGTCAACTTACTGAAAGCTATTTTTAAATTGCCATCGGTGTCAAAAACACCCTCTGGAGTAAGAATTTCTTTTCCAATATTAGATATTTTTACAGCCTCGCTCCATTCACTTTTTTCTACATCATAGATTGAGGAATATATCTCGGTAGAGCCATTTGCAGTGCTCGGCCATATTACTGCCAGTTCATTCTGATTACCTGAAAGAACCTTAAACTCATCCTTCAAGCCTGCTTTTGGTCCGTTGAAAACACTATCTGGCATTGCATCAAGACTATTTACATATGATATATTACCTTCATTATACCAATACAAAGCATGTTCTCCATTGAATACCGAGAAGGCAGGTGCTGAATCTAAAGTGTTGTTATTTGTAAGTCTGGCACTTGTGCTGCCAGGTCTTACTGTATAGATTTCCCTGTCATTTACAGTTTCAAGCACATTGTCTTCATCTAAAACATAAGCAACTGTAAATGAATCTTCAATAAAACCTGCACTTAAAGACGTAACAGCATTTAAGCCTTCACAAAGCTGCTTGGGACTGGACCAATTATCATCTTCCAATTCGCAATAGTATATTGAGTTTTTACCATTAACACCGAATATATCACTTTCATCATTGCTTGTCCATGTAATATAAGCCTTATTTCCTTCTACCGCTATTTTAGGTAATGTATCAAGCAAATCATTCTCAGTCAGTTGAACCGCTGTACCAAAGGTGTTGGTTTGCACATCAAATTTGCTTACAGCAATTTCACCGGAATTTGCAACCTGCTCTAGTGTAACATCATCAGCAAACTTCTTGTTGCTGTTTTGCCAAACAACATAAATATTACTTCCATCAGCTGCCAATTGAGGGTAAAAGTCTGCCGTACCGTCATCAGCTACTGCCCTCGGTTCACTCCATGAATTACTTTCTTTATTGTATATGGAATATACCAGCATTGTTCTGTTTGTAGATGTCCTGTCCTTATTATCTGAAACCCAAACCAGAATCTGTCCATCACCATAATTCACTAATTGTGGTTGTGCGTTAGGATATATGTTGGTTCCCAATACTTTAACCTCTTTATTTGTAAAATCAGGAGCCGCTGAAATCCCCATTGGATACTGTGTTTGCCCACTTCCGTTCCATGCTGAAGGCCTGTTTATGTAATCTCTTTGCATTAAAGAATACTCATTTAAATTGTACATATCGAAATTGTCATACTCAGGCGGCGGCAGTGCCATATAATTGTTTGTAGGATGCGATTCATAGATGTTCCACGTGCCTTTTGCTATTGATTTTTTATATTCGAAAAATAATGCTTTAACTTTTAAGTTCAAGCCTCCTGTCAATGTTATCTTCAAATAATCATCAGCATCACGGATCAGGAATTCAAGCTCTGCTTCGCCGGTACCGCCTATCGTCAAAACATTAGCTACTCCTACCCCTCCTCCTATTTCAAATCTAGGCGTTATTTTCAGCTCAGATTTCAGCTTTATGTTACCAAACCCTGATGAAAGTCCGCTTATTTCACAAATAGACTCCAGCTTGATACCTCCGCCAATTTCAAAATAAACCGGAACAGGTCCTATCATGTATTGTGTTTGACTGGTGTAATTTGCTTCCACCATCAAAGTTATTGAGCCCTTAGTAACTGTAGGCACTCCGTTAACCATTACTCCTTCGATATAGCCATATACTTCCAAGCCTGGCTCCCATCCTTTTGTAACACTAAACTTGCCTGATTTAGCTCCAAATGCAGACATTACATCTTTTAATTTCTTAACAGAATTAATACCTTTTTTTGCATCATCTATAGTATTTTTAAACTCTCTCCATTTTTCGCCAACACTCTTTTCACTTTCTACACCCACTGCAATCTTAAATTCTTCTTTACCAAATTCAATTGTAGCAGGTATAAAATCCAAACTGAATTCTAATTCTGTGCCGCCTATAACCGGCAAATCGTCAGGAATTTTAACACCCGTAGTACTTCCTATGCTCAGTGGTTTTGTTTCCACCTCAGCTTCCATATCAACTGTAACACTACAGGTTGCTGTCTTTCCTTCATAAGATGCAGTTATCAGAGTTTTTCCTTCAGTTAGCAGACCGCTTTTTATATACCCTTCATTGTCTACATATGCAATACTACTGTTTCCTGATATAAATGATATACTCGATGTAACATCATAAGCACCATTATCGTAAATTGCCATAACTTTGGCTTTTGAACCACGCTTATTGAATTCTGTTATGGTTTCACTGCTTGGAACTATTGTCAAGTTACGCAATTTTGCAGCATTAGGAGATATTACATTAACATTGCATATAGCTCTATACCCTTCATAGCTTGCAGTAATCGTTGCACTTCCAGCTCTACTTCCACTAATAATGCGGCCGTTTGAAACTGTTGCAACACTGTTGTTGCTGCTTGAAATCACAGTTTTATTTGTCAGGTCCACATTACCACATAATGAGCATGTGGCACTTACCCTAATAGTACTGCCCTCTTTATTGAATCCATTTATTGTTTCAATTGCAGGTGTCATTTTGAAAGTCGAACTTGTTATTTTATGATGTGCTGGAATATTATATGTTGAAATCACACCACTACACCTTAAACATCTTGCTTCTTTTTTTCCATCCTGTGTACATGTAGGTTCTTTAACAACATTGTATGAGCCGTTAAATAAATGTTGTCCTCCGTTTGCCGGGATATCAGCCGTTGATACAACCACTTTACATACAGTACATCTTCCCTCTTTGATTCCTTTCTCAGTACATGTAGGTTCTCTGACAACAACGTATGAACCGTTGAAAGTATGTCCTGCTTTTCCAAGTGATGGTATACTGACTGTTGATACCACCTTACTACATCTGGTACATCTTCCAACTTTAGTACCCTCGTCAGTACATGTTGGCTCTTTTTCCACAGTATATGAGCCGTTGAAATTGTGTCCTGGAGGAGGTATGGATTCTGAAGTTTTTTCAGAACATCTTGAGCATGTTCCTATTCTTCCTCCGGGATTGGTACAGGTTTCCTTCTGAACTACCGTCCATGAATTAAAATCATGATCCAATTTGGGAATTGAAGCGGTAGAAACAACTGCAGCACACCTTGTACATCTGCCTTCCTTTGTGCCGGTTGTTGTACATGTAGGTTCTTTTGTAGTTGTATATGATCCGTTAAATACATGTTGCAAACCAAGAGATGGTATACTGACTGTTGATACCACCTCACTACATCTGGTACATCTTCCAACTTTAGTACCCTCGTCAGTACATGTTGGCTCTTTTTCCACAGTATATGAGCCATTGAAATTATGTCCTGGAGGAGGTATGGATTGTGAGGTTTTTTCAGAACATCTTGAGCATGTTCCTATTTTTCCTCCGGCAGCGGTACAGGTTTCCTTCTGCACTACTGTCCATGAGCCATAATCATGCCCTAATGCAGCAATGGAAACTGTCGAAACCAC
>JAEYYB010000123.1 GCA_023430975.1 Bacillota bacterium
GCTACAATGGCAGCCTTAAAGCGAAGCCTAAACTTAATAGGTTTCAATAGTAAAAAGCCAGTAAAGAAAGTGATAATGTAAATAATGAAAAAGTATTTGGAAAAATAGGATACCATGAGTATATTTACTCCTATAGACCGGAGCTTTTTCCAAATCACTTACAACAGGAGGAGCTTTATGAAGGCTTTAATTAAAACTATTGATGATGAAGGCAAATTTATTGTAATTAACAATGGTATGAGATTGATTGTCAACTATTATAATAGATCAACTGTAAGCTTATGGAATATAGGTGAGGAAATTAATTTGTTTGAAGTAATGGATGTATTTTGGCCATACAATATAGTGAACCTTCCAAACAACCAAAAGTGTGAAGCAAGGAAAACTCAGCAAGACTATAGTCTAGTTCCAAAAGACAAATTTGATATTAATGCTGTTGAAAGACTTTCTGAAGCCGATCCATTTGAAATACAGCTTGTATTACCTGAACTATTCGACTGGACAAGAGACCCCAATTGGCCAATTGCATATAAATTAGCATCCCAGTTGGCGAATTTTGGAGATTTGATTATTCCTTATTTGAAGCATTTTTTGAGCCATACTACTGGCTCAGATGAGTATGCCGTTTTTGACGAGATTATGCCTCGTTTATCTATTGCACAAATAGGTTTACTAAAACCGGATTTAGAGAGACTTGCTTATGAACCTACATGGTTTGAGCAAAATGAGGAGTATGATAAGTTTGCATTAAGCTATTTGAGTAAACTCTCTCATCAGTAAAATAAACGAAACAATTTCAACTGCTTGCTAAGAGCAAATAAGTAGTGCACTGATTCCGATACGGCTACACCGATTTAACTACACCTTCTGGACCGAAATATTCTACTACTCTTTAAAATATGATGAGAATTAAACAAGAATAAATAAAGATACCCGATAGAAGTAGACTGTATTTTTGGAAAAGGAAAGAGGAAAATTCCACATAACTGCATGATATCACTTACAGGCCCCGGATAAAGTATGCGATAAAAGTTTTATCGTATACTTTATCCGGCCTGACTCTGAAAGACCGCTTTTAAGAAGCTGTTCAGTTACTTAATGCATCTATATAAGATTCTAAAGCACTGCTTCGCCAGCCATTCTAAAGGGTGGGAGGATTTGTTTTCCCAGGTCTCTCTATAAGAGAGGCTATAAAGGTATCTTTGAAGCTGTTCTTAAATCTAGTCTCTTGGCCCATTGATATTCTCTGCTGGTTTTCAGATCACTAATATTCTTTTCTTCACATCAAACTGCAAAGTGAACTTATTTATTTTTTAAGACTACCGTTTTTACTACCATATCATGTAAACCTTGTTTATTCTTGGTTATCCCAACCATAATTAAGCCAATGCAAATAATAAATCCTGATACAAGCTTAAATATATTTCTTATGACAGACTTTCCAATCGTTATTCTACTGCCATCAATATTTGAAACTTTAATTTTCAAAAGTATTTTCCCTAAAGTCCCCTGGAATGGCGATGCTTCGAATACTATAGAATAGACTATCCAAAGCAAAGTTGAAACATTTCTAATTTTATTACGATAGTTATATATAAAATCTTGTCTTGCTTGTAAGTCATGTGGATTATCTAAGTATTTAATAAAAACATCTTTAATATCCGTGAATATAAGGAAAAACAAAATTAGTAAAATTATCATAGGAATAACATCTATAAAATATGCAAGTACTCTAAGAAAAAATCCTGCATATTTAGTCTTTAATGAGCCTAAATTGCTATTTCTCTCTACTTTATTAAGCTCAAAATTATAACCACAATCACATAATACAGCTTCTTCTGGATTGATCAATTTACAGATAGGACACTTTTTTGATTCATTCATAGAAAACCTCCCAAATTTTACTTAATCATATTATAAATTATATAACTCTATAGGAAAATAGGTCTTTTGGCCCTCTGATATTCCTTAATGGCTTTCCATATAAGCTATATCAAAGATTATTTTTATGATAACGGATTTTTAATTTATACTTTAAAAAGTGCTTAGATTTTCCTTTAAAGATTAACAGTGTAGATATTACTAAAATTAATGGTATAAAAATATTAATCAAAGTTTCTGCAAATGTAGTATTATACATTGGTATAGAGGTAAACAAAAGTGCACTTATTATATTAATAGTAACTAATAGCCATCTTACTTTGTCATATCCTTTATATAAAGAATAGAACATAATAATGTAAAGTAGCGGAACTAGAAAAATTGTTACAAGTCCCAATAATATTGATATTATTATGTTTAAAAATGCTATAATGATAAACTCAATTTTACCTAATCTAATTTGATTATCTATATTAACGAACCTTCTTTCTGAGATATAAACTAATTTACATTATTATATCATTTCATTTATTCCATTGGAATGATTGGTTCCCGGTATTCGGTTTTATCCCGCATCATTTTATAGATGATGTTTGCCAGCTTTCTCATTATACATTTGATTGATTGTTTTCGCGTTTTACCCTCAGACTGTTTCTTTTTATAATATTCATAAAAGTAAGTATTTGTAGGCTTTCCCTTCGGGTCACTTAACAATGAAACTGCTATTTGGAAGAATATTTGATATAGATTCCTGTTACCAAGTTTGTTACTGAAATTTTTGTTTGTCTGACCTGTAGAATATCTCATCGGAGCAATGCCGCTGTAAGCAGCGAGAGTATCAGCATTTGGAAACCTTGATATATCACCGATTTCAGCAATTATTCCTGCTGCTGTCACTGTATTTATACCTTTCATGCTTTCAAGCTTGTAACCAAATTGGGGAATAAGCTTTTTCATATTATCTTCAATACTTGCTATGATAGCCATATTATCGTTGATTTGCTTAATTGATGATGTAACAATAAAATCCCTCAGGTCTTGAAATTCATTTTCCGTATCTCCGTCTTTCTTTACATACTCAAGTATTTTACGTGCTTTTTTCTCAGAACAGTTATGATGACTCTTTGCACTTAGGAAGGCTGTAAGTTTTTGAAAGGAAATTCCATTTAATTTTGAAGGGGACGGAAACTCTTTGAAAAATTCCAGTGCTGTTTTACTATCAAGTGAGTAGAAAAAGTTTTTATAATTTGGATAGTGATGGCTTAAATATGTATGAATTTGATTCTTTAAAACGACGTTATTTTTAACCAGTGTATTTCTCTTTGTTACAAGTTCATTTAATGCCCAGTGTAAATCATTTGGTGCTGCATCTGGTAAGGAATCAAGCTTATTTAATAGAACGTTTGCCACACATTGACTGTCTATGCTGTCAGATTTATTTATGCTGGCTTGATTTTTCCTCTCTGATTGTGACAAGGAAGGATTAACATATTTGACCTTATAATTTCTTTCAAGTAGAAATATTGCCAATTCTCTTCCGTTTCCCAGCACATCTTCCAGAGCAAAAACAGGTGTAATTCCTTGTGGTGTATGCCTTTTAGCAAAACTTATCAACTTGGTAAAGTCATGCTTTTTATTTGGAAACGTTAATTCTCCCAGTTTTTCACTAAAGCAATCAATAGCAACGACTGTATGCTGATTCTTATGGATATCAATCCCAAAATACACATACTGCATTTTTCTGTGTAGCATAATTAAAATCATCCTCTCATTATTCATATTTCAAGGTACATAAATTGACCTTAAGCATCCCTAACTCAGCGTTAGACCTTATTAAAAAAGTCCCGCATCAACTTCTAAGCAAAGGTTTTAAAGATTTTATAAAAGCCATATTAAAAATACAGCCTTTAGAAAAACTTCGAAACCAAGAATAAAGGCATTCTCTGCAAAGCGTTAGAATCTGACATAGCCAGAAACCCGCACAAATATCAACAGCCCTTATTCATGGTATAAAAGCCAACTTTAAGTAAAAATTCTATAAGGAATATTTGCTTCAATAACCCTGTGGAGCATATCAGCAGTGCCTTTACTACATGATAAATTCTCATGGAAAAACAAAACCAACTCAGGCTTTTCCATATGGAGCATCTTGGCATTCCTGATAGGTCCGGCACTTTTACCAAATCTTTGCCAGTCTGCGGGATACTCAATAAAACTTATCCCACACTGACGAGCAGCACGGACAGCCAGAGTATCAGCACCACGGCAGCCTCCAGCAATTATCAAATCAATATCAAGACTCTGTATAACAGCTAAGATCTTCTGGTAATCACGATAGAATCGACTTCCAGATACTAAAACCTTCATATATATAACCTCCAGTTTTACTGAAAAAGCCTGTGATAAATACAAGCCTTTGCACTAAAGCTGGAATCTGTAAATACAGCTATATCAATACTTCTTGAATAAATACCGAATAAAAAACACCAACCTAAACTGATAAACTGAGCTGCCATAACCTCTGGCAGCCCTATGTAAAAATCTCTCAAAATCCCTCATATATCTTCCTCACAATCCACAGGGCGAATAGTAATAATACCCTGTGTGACATCAATAACCACCCTGCATCCAACCTCAAAACCGAATGTCGCTAACCACTCAGCTGATACAACAATAGCAGGTGAATCATCAAGCCAATGACTCTTGACAGATGATAAAGCCACCATATAAGACACCTCCTCAAATATCACTCATGAGCCTATG
>JAEYYB010000131.1 GCA_023430975.1 Bacillota bacterium
CCAAAAATAATGAAAAACAACAATTTACCCGCATAAAAAATCCACTCCTTTTAGAAAAATCACTAAATTTTCTAAAGGGGATGGATTTTAATCTTACAAAGTGGATTTTTCTTTTTCATTTAACCAATGTGTTAAATGTAAGATTATTCACCCTTTTTATTTTATTGAATTCTTATCAAATTTATCTTGATTATGCCCTTACCCTCTTCCTGCTCCTGTTGTACTTTAAGTTTACACCTGCTATTCCTCCTATAGATCCGGAAAGGACGCCAATAATAAACATGGTGATGGTATGCTTTGTTATTGTAAAGTCTTTGAATAAAATGCTGCTTAAAATATACAGTATGAGCATATATACCGTACCAACCACCGCCCCGTTTATCCATCCCTTTCTATTAATCCTGCTTGTAGCAGTTGATCCTGCAACTACAATGCTTATAACTGTAGTTATTATTACTGAAGATGAGATATACTTTTCCGGAAAATCAGTATAGGTTAGTGCTAACGAAAAGGCAGCAAAAAAAGGTATCGTTATTAAAAATGAAATTACAATACCCTTAATTATTGATACTAAAGTCATGTGATCGTTTATAGCTTCCTTGATGTTCTGTCTGTTAATCCTCGACATAATATACCTCCAAATCTTATATATAAAAAGTTCCATTAGTTGACTCTTATATAATAATTTATTTGAAAGCACATTATATTAGAACAATTTTTTAATGTAAACGAGATACAGACTTGATAACTTTCTTATATATCAGCTGATTTTACTATTTCCTTTACAGCCCATCTCATAATTACTAATTCTGTTCTCTTTATACTAGTTTCAATTGTAAGTTCATCATCTTTGATGTTTATTATCTTACCTACAATACCGCCGATTGTAATTATGTTTTCTCCTACATTCAAAGCATTCAGCATTTCTCTTGTCTTTTTGTCCCTTTTCTTTTGCGGCATAATTATCATGAAGTAGAAAACCGCAATCATAGGAATAATCATAATCAAACTTGAATACGCTTCCATTTTAAACCTCCTCAGGTAAATTTTGTTTTTTATTTATGTCCAGGAAATCATGCTGTATTTTGCATCATGATCTCTCGCGACTACATCAAAGTTACAAAATCACTTGGTGATTTTGTTATATCCAAATGCCTCAAAAAATTCATTTCTGTAATCCTGCAACCTGTCATCCATAATTGCTTTTCTCACATTTTCCATAAGCTTTAATAAAAACCTCAGGTTATGCCATGTTGTAAGTCTTATGCCAAGTACTTCTCCAGCTTTTAAAAGATGCCTTATATATGCCCTTGAAAAGTTCTGGCAGGCATGGCAGTCACATTCAGGATCCATTGGTGAAAAATCCCTTGCATACTTCGCATCCCTTATAATCATTTTGCCTTGTGAAGTAAGAACGGTACCGTTTCTTCCTATCCTTGTAGGGAGTACGCAGTCAAACATATCTATACCTCTTAGTGCACCCTCTATAAGGTAATCGGGGCTTCCAACCCCCATAAGGTACCTAGGTTTGTCTTCGGGAAGCAGCGGAACAGTACATTCGAGCATGTCATACATGTCCTGTGCAGGCTCACCAACACTCAATCCCCCTATTGCATAACCGGGGAAATCCAACTCCAGAAGCTCCCTTGCACTTTGCTCTCTGAGCTCTTTGTAAATACCACCCTGCACAATTCCGAAAAGAGCCTGTTTGTCAGTATTTTTATGGGCCTCCTTGCATCTTTTAGCCCATCTTGTAGTTCTTTCAAGGGACTTTTTGGCATATTCGAATTCACATGGATACGGAATACACTCGTCAAACGCCATTATTATATCCGCTCCAAGGTCGTTTTGAATTTCAATTGCTTTTTCCGGTGTTATAAAGTGTTTGGAACCGTCTATATGGGATTTGAATGTAACCCCTTCTTCCTTAATATCCCTCAAATCACTTAAGCTGAATACTTGAAACCCTCCACTGTCTGTCAGTATAGGCCTGTTCCAGTTCATAAAACTGTGTAGGCCGCCTGCTTCCTTCACTATGTCCTCTCCAGGTCTCATGTATAAGTGATATGTATTGCTTAATATTATCTGAGCATTTATTCCCATAAGCTCTTCAGGAGACATTCCCTTAACTGTGGCCTGAGTACCTACAGGCATAAAAGCAGGTGTGTCAAAAGATCCATGTGGAGTATGTACCTTACCTAATCGTGCACCTGTTTGGCCGCACTTTTTTATCAATTCGTATCTTACTGCTGACATATTACACCGCCTAAAATCTATTTTACGGAATGATTAATATTCCAAAAATTTCTTATTAATAAATAATTTTTATATTATATAGTCTTTATAAAATCAACATTGCATCGCCAAAGCTGAAAAATCTGTATTTTCCCTTAATTGCTTCGTGATATGCATCAATAACCTTTTCCTTACCTGCAAAAGCACTGATAAGCATAATCAGAGTTGATTCCGGAAGATGGAAGTTTGTAATTATTTTATCAACAACTTTAAACTTGTAGCCAGGATAAATAAAAATATTGGTATTCCCGCTTCCAGGCGATACCTTTCCCTCTTTTTCTCCAACTGTCTCTAAAACCCTGACACTGGTTGTACCAACAGCTATAACATTTTTGCCTTTTTCTCTGGTACTGTTTATTACACTGCAGGTATTCTCACTAATGGTATAAAACTCAGAATGCATATGATGCTCTGTGATATTCTCAACCTTTACAGGCCTGAAGGTTCCTAATCCTACATGAAGCGTAACATAGACAATGTTAACTCCCATTTCTGTTATTTCCTGCATCAGCTCCCTGGTAAAATGCAAACCCGCTGTAGGTGCTGCCGCAGAGCCTTTATTTTTTGAATATACAGTCTGATAACGCTCTGAATCTGTAAGCCTTTTTGTAATATAAGGCGGTAAAGGCATAAGGCCTACCTTGTCTAATATATGCTCAAAAATTCCATCGTATTCAAACCTTACTAATCTATTTCCCTCTTCAATAATATCTATTACTTCAGCACTTAAAATACCTTCGCCAAAGCTGAATCTGCTGCCCACTTTAGCCTTACGTCCAGGCTTTAAAATAACCTCCCAGACATCACCGTTAATCCTTTTTAATAGAACAAACTCTATCTTTGATCCTGTTCCTTCCTTTTCACCATAAAGTCTGGCAGGAATAACTCTCGTATCATTTAATACAAGGCAGTCGCCTTCTTTTAAATAGTCCTTAATATTTTTAAATATTTTATGTTCAATATTGCCGGAATCCTTGTGAAGCACCATCAACCTTGACATATCCCTGTTTAAAACAGGTTCCTGTGCTATCAATTCTTCAGGCAAATCATAATAAAAGTCTGTAACCTTCATACTAATCCTTTTCTTAAGTCTTTGTAAAATTTAATTCATTAAGTAATTATTTTATTAATTCTTTACTTTAGAAATATAACCCATATGAATTTAAATGATACATTAATTTAACAATGTTTACAAGGGGGCAAAATAACGATTTCATAATAAAATGATTTTCTGCTATAACAAACTTGCAGAAAATCATTTTAATTTATCATCTCATCTTATTCTATTCAATTACTGTACCCTGGAAATAATGGGTAAGTATCTCATCATACTTAAATCCTGCTTTAGCCATTCCCATTGCACCGTTCTGGCTCATGCCAACAGCATGTCCCCACCCCTTACCTACGAATTTATAGCTTTGGGTAGCAGCCGATACTGTATTTTTTACTCCTTCTCCTCCAATTACAGTTATGGCTCCGTTTTTTACAGCCATATCCTTAAGGCCGCTTGCTGTCATAACCTTTTTTGTTGCGAGCTGTGTTTGCTCTACAGTGTTATCGGCTTTTTTTATCGGTACAACTGCATCACTCACAATAGTGTACCATTGGCTGTTAAACCCGAAAACAGTCCTGCAACCGTCAAGCTTGTATACCCTTTGTCCTTTAGTACCGCTTATTACAAGCTCTATAACCCTTCCTGCATCAGAGGTTTTTGTTATGTTCACCCCTGTTATATCCCCTAAATCATATCCTCTTCCTAACATTATTTCCTTTATCTTGCTCGCTGTCAATGTTGTTTCCCAATTGTAGTTATACGACTTACCCGATTCGTATTTATCCTCTACACTTTTTAAATAAGGAATATCATTTCCCCATACATTTTTTGCATCCTCAGTACGGCCACCGCTGGAACTGAAATAGAACACCTCAGCAATTTTTCCCTGATAAGTCAGCTTCTTGCCTGCAGTATCGTCAACAGCCTTGTTTGTTGAAGCATATTCACCGGCAAAACCTTTATAAACCTGGCATGATGTAGTGGTACACAGATTAAAGTTGTGCTTTTTATGTTTTTCCAGGCTGCCGATAAGGTATGTCCTTGCAGCTACAGCCTGTGCCTTTAAAGCCTCCGGGTCGGAGCTTGAACCTATTTCCGCAGGCACAACCCCATAAAGATACTGCTCTAGCGGAATGACATTTATAAGGGTCATATCACTGCCTGTGATTCTCTTAACTTCCAGATCTCCTCTGTACCTCAATGAATCGCTGCTGTTAATTTTAAATATGTAAGGATTATTCTCCTGCTTAGGGCATATATTAAGGGTATTGGTATCACTGCCTATAATAAATGCAGTTTCTCCTGCCGGATTTGATACTACTATTCTGTTTGATGCCTGGGGTACAGGAGTAAATGCAAATCCTTGCAGCTTCTGCTTCAAAACACCATCTATATCAGCTTGAGCAGTATTTTGATCGGTATAAAAACCATACCATATCTGCCATGTATCCACAAAAGCCAGAAATGCCGCAATCCCCTGTGATTTTATTCCAGTCAGTGCTTCCTTTGCAGCTGCTTGATCAGCGTATGAGCTCCCTATCTGAATATGTACAGGTCCAAACTTTTCACCTTCCGGAATATTTTTATCGGTTATTTTGTATTCCGTAAGCTTACTGTTTTTCAAATTAAAAAAGGAGTCTTTTCTTACTGTGACAAGGCCATTTGAAGGCTCTTCATATATTGATGTAAAAGAATTATTTTTGCTGCTTCCAATTTTAAGCCCTTTTTCAGCACTTACGGTAAAGCTTGAAAGGGCTGTGGTCTCAAAATAGAGTCCAATCCTTACCTTTTCCGGTACATTGATTCCCGAACTTATTATATTGTTATTTCCGAAATATGTATTGGATATAATTATTATCATTATCAGTAAAGCACATTTTATTTTTCTCAGTGATAATTCCTTGAATTTATAATGCCTGAAATAATTAAAGCATTTTGATGCCGTCTTATTTAACATTATTAATTTCCTCCATTTGTCTTTTGTAAATGTAATATTTTATCACTTTTCATTCAGCAGTCAACAATATTATTTTAATACATATAATAATTTTGCGCCAATCAATTTTTTAGCAATTATGTAATAACGTTGCACAGAAATAAATGTAAATAATAACTTTTCATTTAAATATTCAGAATAATTATTTTGAATATTTAATTCACAATTGACAATGAAACATCATAATGATATTATAAGTAAAAACATCTGAATAGCTAATGTACAGTAGAGGTGCATTTTTTATCAGTAAACCTAGGGAGATCTGAGGGGATTTATGAATTAGGTTGAAAGGAAAAAATGCCGAAGGATATGACTCCCTTGATTTATATCCTGGTTATACAGTAAATAACTGTGTAACTGTCATCAGCAATGATGGAGTGCTATCTGTCTTTTATGTTTAAACGATTCCAAATGGTAATTGATTTAATAAAAAAGAACTGCTGGTGCTCAATAGACCGGCTTTTTTAATTTCTTGAATATTAAAATTTCATTTTAGGATATTAAAATTTTTAGGAGGATATTAAAATTATGAAAAAAGTAAAATTAGCTGTATGCGGTGCAACTGGAATGGTTGGAAGAACATTTTTGAAGGTTCTTGAAGAAAGAAATCTACCAATAGAAGAAATATATTTCTTTTCATCCGCAAGATCAGCAGGATCGACTATAACATTTAACGGAAAGGATTATACTGTTGAAGAACTCACAGAAACATCCTTTGATAGAGGTATTGATATAGCACTGTTTTCAGCAGGCGGAAGCACAAGTGAAAAATTCTCACCAATAGCTGCTTCAAAGGGCTGCGTTGTAGTTGATAACAGCAGTGCATGGAGAATGGACCCTACTGTTCCTTTGGTTGTACCAGAAGTTAATTCACAGGATATTGCATGGAACAAGGGAATAATTGCCAACCCTAACTGTTCAACTATTCAGGCAGTTGTTGCATTAAAGCCTTTACATGAAAAATATAAAATTAAAAGAATAGTATATACTACATTCCAGGCAGTTTCCGGTGCAGGTATGAAGGGATATTCCGACCTCGAAGATGGTCTTAAGGGAGAAGCTCCTAAAAAGTTCCCACATCCTATTGCCAACAATGTATTACCACATATAGATGTATTCTTAGATAACGGATATACTAAAGAAGAAGAAAAAATGATCAAGGAAACAAGGAAAATCATGGGCGATGACAGCCTCAAGATTACTGCAACAACTGTAAGGGTTCCTGTATTTAACGGTCACAGTGAATCAATAAACGTTGAATTTGAAAAGCCTTACGACTTGGAAGAGCTTAAGGAAGTTTTAAGAAATGCTCCTGGAGTAATTGTACAGGATGATCCTAAAAACAATGTTTACCCACTTCCTATCTACGCATCAGGTAAGGACGAAACCTTCGTAGGAAGAATCCGTCGTGATGAAAGCGTTGAAAGCGGAGTAAATCTCTGGGTAGTAGCAGATAACATAAGAAAAGGTGCGGCAACTAATGCTGTTCAAATTGCACAAGAGCTCATTAAAATGTGGAATAAATAAGGTAAAGGAAGGTATTCGTTATGACAAAACCAATTTTCACAGGATCAGGAGTTGCAATTGTCACACCTTTTACAAATGACGGAATAGACTTTGATAAACTCGGTGAACTTATAGAATTTCAAATCAGTGAAAGTACAGACGCCATAATTATTTGCGGAACTACTGGTGAAGCGTCAACCATGCCTGATGAAGAACATAAGGCTGCAATTAAATTTGCAGTTGAAAAAGTACAAAAAAGAGTTCCTGTTATTGCAGGAACCGGAAGCAACGATACACGTCATGCCATAGAACTCAGTAAATACGCTGAAGAAGCTGGTGCTGATGCTATTTTAAGCGTTACCCCGTACTATAACAAGACTTCACAAAGGGGCCTTGTAGAGCACTTTAAGGCTATTGCAAACAGCATTAAAATCCCGGTTATATTATACAATGTTCCGTCAAGGACCAACCTCAATATCAGTCCTGAAACACTTAAAACCCTTTCGGAGATTGATAATATAGTTGCTATTAAAGAATGTAATTTAAACCAGGTTGGAGATATTGTAAACCTGTGCGGAGATAAAATTACCGTTTATTCAGGTAATGATGACCTGGTTGTTCCTCTCCTTGCAATGGGAGGAAAAGGAGTTATTTCGGTAATGGCGAATATTATACCTAAAGATACTCATGATATGGTAGTCAAATTCCTTTCAGGAGATATTGAAGGCAGCAAAAATTTACAGTTAAAGTCGCTTAACCTTATTAAGGCACTTTTCATTGATGTAAGCCCTATTCCTGTAAAAGCAGCTATGAACCTTATGGGTATGAATGTTGGAAACTGCAGAATGCCGCTAGTTGACATGACTGATAAAAACCTCGATGTTCTAAAAAACAGCATGAAGGAATATGGTTTACTTTAAAAATTAAGGATGTGATTCCAATGATAAATATTTTGATGAGCGGCTGTAACGGTAAAATGGGTCAGGTAATTTCAAGAATGGCAGCCGAAAGCGAGGAACTTAAGATAGCCGCAGGATATGATAAATACACAAAAATTAATAACCCTTACCCGGTTTTTGATGATCTTGAAAAATGTGACGTCAAGGTGGATGTTATTATTGACTTTTCCAACCCTGACGCCCTTGATGGACTTCTAAGCTATTCAGTAAAAAACAAGATACCATTGATTGTTGCAACAACAGGATTATCAACAAACCAGGTTAACAAGCTAAAAGAAGTATCCGAAGCCATTCCGGTTTTCTTTTCAGCTAACATGTCCTTAGGTGTTAACCTTTTGATGGACCTTGTTAAAAAGGCAGCGAAAGTGCTTGAATATAACTTTGATATTGAAATAATTGAAAAGCACCACAACCAGAAAATTGATGCCCCCAGTGGAACTGCTTTAGCGATTGCGGATGAGATTAATTCAGCCCTGTCTGAAAAGCAGGAATATATTTACGACAGGCATTCACGCCGCAAGAAGAGAAGCAAGAAAGAAATAGGTATTCATGCGGTAAGGGGCGGCACAATTGTAGGTGAACATTCAGTAATATTTGCAGGAACCGATGAAATTATTGAAGTCAATCATATCGCTACCTCAAAGGAAATATTTGCTACAGGTGCACTTAGTGCTGCAAGATTTTTATACAACAAAAAACCTGGTTTTTATAATATGAATGACCTTATAAGTGAAACAAATTAGAAAAGCGAGGAGGGGTTATAATGGCTGGAAAGCCCGTAACTGATATTAGTGTAACCTATAATGTAGCCCTGGTTACTGTTGACAACCTGCCTGTTGATATGAAATTGGTATCCGACATATTTAATTCCATAGCCGGGCAGAACATCAATATTGATATGATTAATCAAGCTCCGCCGTACAGGGGAAAAGTAAATATTTCGTTTACTATTCCTTCAGATGACTTAGTCCGGGCTATTAGCACATTAAACACCTTCAAAAAAAATGCTCCTGGCTTAAAAATAGAAGTTGATGCTCAGAATACAAAGCTTTCTGTTTTTGGCGAAGGAATGAAAAATTTACCCGGCGTTGCAGCAAAGCTATTTACAATACTTGCACAAAACGGTATTGATGTGAAGCTGGTAACAACCTCCGAGGTAGACATTTCTTTCCTTATATATGAAAAGGATGTAGATACAGCTTTATCTGCTACTAGAAATGAATTCGGAATAGAATAACAGCATAAAAAATATTAGGGGGCTTAGTAAAGCCCCCTCTTTATTTGTCTCCAACACACGCTCAAAACAGCAAGTAATATATTTCAATATAGAGGAAGTAATTTTATAATGACGCCTTAATTACTCTTAAAAAATTTAATCCTGCAATTTTTTCCACATCGTCACTGCTGTAATTTAATTTCACAAGTTCATTAAGTATCTTTTCCATATCATGAACGCCGCCTATATCTTCAGGCGTCAATTCAATACCGTCAAAATCACTTCCAAAACCTACATGATCCGTTCCAATAATTGAGCACATATGCTCAATATGCCGCAATATATCCTTTTGCGATGCTGCCCCATCATCCCGGAGGAACCTGGAGTAAAAGTTTATGCCTGCCACACCCCCATTTTTCTTTAAAGCACAAAGCTGCTCATTTGTCAGATTTCTCACATGCCCACACAACATTTTGGCGTTAGAATGGGATACAATAAGCGGCTTTTTAGTTAGTTTCATACAGTCCCAAAAACCTTTTTCAGATATGTGAGATAAATCAATAACCATGCCAAGCTTATTCATTTCTTCTATCACTTTTTTTCCAAAAGGTGTTAATCCCCCACCAGAAGTGCCATCTAATACTCCATCAGCTATTTCATTTCTATAGTTCCATGTAAGGCATATACTTCTTACCCCTAGTTTATAAAACATTCTAAGTGCAGACAAGTCGCCTTGCAGTGCATCGCCTCCTTCCATTGAAAGAATTGCTGCAATCTTATTATTATTTATGGCTTCCATTATTTCATCATGATTCTTGCAGTGAGAAATACAGTTGCTATTTTTTTCAATTTCCTCATAGAATCTATCTATAATCTGTACCGCCCTCTTCATTGCATACGCTTGGCCATATGACGGATCAATAAAAGCTGCAAAGAATTGAACATACTTACCCACCTTAGCCATACGTTCCAGATCAATATGACACTTGTTATTAATAAGTTCTTCTCCTGTTTCCATTATTTTTGTGATTGTATCACAGTGTGCATCTACAATAATCATTTCAAAATCCTTTCTAAAATAAAAGTGATAAATGTAAGATTATTAACACTTTTAATATAAAATATATGATATGACAAAATCACAAAATGATTTTGTAAACCTTTATAATACTATTTATATTATATCTATTAGGATTCTATGTAAATACAATAATTTCTTTACAGGAAATTTTAGTATGATTTGTCTCTCCTAATACTTTTATCCATTCATATAAATATATTATTTTATTTTTTCGAAATCTTGTGTTAAAATTATTTAAGGGGTGTTTGTAGTATGAGTATTACGTTAAAGAAAATAAATGTGAAAAATGAAGAAATTACACCTAAAGTGCTAACAGCTGCTTTATTTTATAATGGAGCTAATATGCCTAAAGGATACAAGCTTCAAGAACGTGTTACATATGATTATGAATTTGAATTTATTGTTTATAGTGATGGGTCTCAAATTATTGATGATAAATGTTACGATGTGAAACAGGGAGATATAATATTCAGAAAACCGGGGCAATATACGCAAGGGATCATGCCTTACAGTTGTTACCTTATATGCGTAGATATTCTCAGCAATACAGGTAAAAACCCAAATACCTATTATGTTTATAACAAGCAGGAATACCAAAATTACTGTGTAAATCCCATACTCGACAAAATACCCACAATATTCCATCCGCTAAATATGGAAAGAAGTCTTTATATATTTGATTCCATATTGAAAGAGTTTATAACACCATCTCCTGCAGCAGAATTGTCTCTAAAAGCTAATATTTTAAATCTGATATACTACCTATATCAGGATTCAACCGAATCATTAGTAAATAATAACATGTATTTGTCACCTCATTACAGTGCATTGAAAAAGGTTATTGAATTTATAAAAAATAATCTGGAGCAAAAGATGGTGTTGAATGATTTAGCTAAGGTTGCCAATATTAGCCCACATCATTTTCATAAAATTTTCACAGGTGCTGTCGGTATAACTCCTAATGAATTTATTATAAGATCCAGGTTAGATAAGGCAAAAACCCTTCTTACAAGGACAAGTTATTCTGTGGCAGAAATTGCTGTACTCTGTGGGTTTGAAAATGCTCCTTATTTCAGTTATGTATTTAAAAAATACAATTCATTAACTCCACTGGAATATAAGAAAAAACACATCTTTGATACTCACGAATTTACTGAATAAAGAGATAACATTTTTATTATATTTAAAAAATATCCCTTATTATAGGACTTATTATGTCGCCCCATATTACATAGCCTGGCTCAATCAAATGTAAGCCGTCTTCCATCATAGATCTGTTGACATTATTGCTTTTAACAATATATTCTTTTCCTATATCTAAAAATATTAGATTACGTTCTTGGGATAGTCTGTGCAGTTTTTTATTAACTTCTGTAACTTTACTAATGTAGTCACTGCACTCATCATCCGGATCTCTTGGTAAAAGTCCCATTAGAATAATTTTTGAGTTGGGAAGCGTTTCTTTAAAGATATCCAATATCCCCTCTATCCCTTCATAAACCTCATCTGCACTATAATGAGCCAAATTATTGGTTCCTATAAGCAGCACTACAACTTTGGGCTGTATATCTTCCAATTCACCATTTAATATACGCCATTTTAAGTTTTGAATTGTATCAGCTCCTACACCGAAGTTTGCTGAATTATATTTTGAGAAATATGATTCCCACAGATGTGGTACTTCTAACCACCTTCTTGTTATGGAGTCACCTATAAATAGTAAATCAATTTTGTTATTTTTCTTAAAATTCAAAAAATGCTCATGTCTTTCAATATGATGCTCATCTAGCCTTTGGATTGAATCATTGATGTTGTGTTTTGTCATTCCCTTTGCCTCCGCTTTAGAATTATTATAAAATAAATTAATTTATTTTATAATGCTGTTGTATAAATTATACTATTTTTATTGCAATAACTAAAGAAATGACTAAAATATTACTTCCGATTCCTACTCGGGTTGACGAGCTAAAGTCAACACATGAGTGGAATTTAAAGCGAAAGCTAATTCTTAGTCATTATTAAAGGGGCAGATGGGGTAAAACCACTCTGCCCCCTATTTAATTTGGAGGGAATATACAGCTAGTATGCCTCTATTAGTTAGGCAATGTAGTATGAGCTATATTGTCATTTGCTCTTAATGTAACGCCTTTTCTCTGGAACAAATCAGAAAGAGTTACAAATTCATATCCCTGATTCTGAAGAGTAGGAATTATTATATCAAGTGCCTCAGGCGTTGGATGCGGGTCAGGCTGATTATCATGCATAAGTATAATCGTACCGTCTTTAGCCCCAGATATAACAGCATTAGCCCTGTCAGAGGCAGATGACGATTGTGACCAGTCATTGCATGTAATACCCTGTACAAATGTCAAATCTATAGCATCATACATAGTCTGGCTATATGCAAGGTTCGGTGCACGGAAGAACTTAGGTGTTACACCTGCATATTGCAAAATAGCAGCATTTGTCTTACTGATATAGTCTTTAATTTGTGATGAGGACATGCTATTCATGCTTGAATAATCCCATGAGTGATTTCCTATTTCATGTCCTGAATTTACAACTCTCTTAATTATATTAGCTGTGCCGCTGCTTATATTTTGTCCTATAAACATAAATGTTGCAGGAACTTTATACTTATCAAGTTTGTCAAGCACCCTAGCTGTTTTAGTGTTATCTGGACCATCATCAAATGTAAGAGCTACAAGCTTTGCATTAGGATTTGATGATGCCTTTGTTGGGGTAGGGGTAGATGTAGGTGCTTTTGTTGATGTTGCTGTTGCTGTAGGTGGATTAGTTGATACCTGAGTAACTGTTTTATTGAAATTCTGTGCAATTACAAGAACATCAGCCATGTTTATTGCACCGTCATCGTTAAGATCATATGCTGCTTTATATTTTTCAGTTCCGATTGTTGCATTGAAAGCAGTTGCTATAAGTATAACATCAGCCATATTTATAACACCGTCATTGTTAAGATCGCCTTTAACCGACGGACCTGTAGAATTTTTAGTAGGTGTAGGAGTAGGTGTAGGAGTTGCTGACGGTGATTCAGATGGCTGTGCTGCACCCCAAATTCTGAAGTTACCGCTTGCATGTAGTAAACCGAACATAAAGAGACATCCGTCATAATACCTGTATTGACCGCTCGGTGCAGATAGTTTCCACAAATCTTCTACAAAATCATATGCCTGAGCTTTAGTTGCTGCAAGACTTGCAACAGCATTCATTGCAACAAGTCCAGGTGAATGGTCATTGTTGAGTTGTGTACCATCGAGCTTATAACATCCTCCATAAGTTGTACGACCCTTACTTACAAAGAAATCCTGTATTCTATCTGCATAGGTACTTGCCCACGCATCTTTCTTAAACCATGCAAAGTCAAAAGCACAATTATTTACAGTACGCCAAGCATCATAGCGGAAGTCAACATGCTCTGTACCCCATGATACACTCTTTGGAGATCCGTCAAAATTTGCATAGTCAGGAGCTAAGCCTGTTGATGGATTAGTTGTCTTTTTGAAAAACTCTCTGCTTGTTGAAGCAACCTTTTTCCATGTTTCCCTGTCTCTTTCCGGTCCCCATAAAGCAAACAGTTCATAGAATCCAGGAAGATGATATGATGGATCTGTAAAATCATAATTGCCGGCAGTAGGACAAAAAACTACCTGGTTCGCTGATTTATTTATAAGGTTGTATCCTTGTCCGTCATCAGACTGATGAAGCATTGCATCCAATATATAATTAGCTTCAGCTTCATAGTTAAAAATTCCTGTACCGTTACCCCAACGTTTGGCAGCAAACATAAGTGCCATTGCGAAATATTCATCTCCGTCGGAAGCCGGTGTTCTATCCATAACGGTTCCGTCAGTACGTAATTGCCAAGCAAAAAATCCTTTTAAATCCGCACTGGTGTGTTGCATATATGTTTTCGCCCATTTCCAAAGCTTGTCAAATTCTGTCTTTTTATCCATTTGCACACAGTGCATCATTCCATATGATTGGCCTTCACTACGGACATCATTATTATTGACATCCAAAATGTATGCCATATCGGAACCTACTTCATACATGATTTTATGGTTACTATCGCCATGAAATAATGATTGAAACTCTTTTTCCAACTTTGCATTAATTTCTGAATCAGTATGTCCAGCCTCTTTAAACAAGTTCCTGTATACCCCTGTTTCATATGCACCTTGTGCAGGTATTACAGGAGTTGCGGCATTAGACTGTACACCTGCCTGTACAAAATATGTAGCTATAATGCTGCATACCAGTACCAGACTCAGTAGTTTTTTAATTTTCATACTTGTACTCCTCCTTAGAATAATTGATTACTTGTTTTTTCTGTATTATTTCTGTTATTTAATTATTTATCACTCCTTTCACTGATCAAATTACTTAAAAGTCATATTTAAGCGAATTTAAAATAACAGAAACATATTAGTAATCTTTGTAATATATGATAATTCCCTTTGTTATAATTCTCTATATCTATCCTTTTTATGGTTTAACAGTTTTATCCTGATTTCTGGAGATAATAAACGACATTAATTACTTTAACCTTGTTTGTTTTCATTCTAAATTGCAACATGAATAAACCATAATTTTCCGAACATAAATATATACTTACTTTATATTATGAATGTATCGAAGATGCCTATCAAGTAAATATCTTCCGTCTTTTTTCAAAATATTGTGTTTTTATATATTTTTCCGCATTAATTGCAAAAATGAAGGTAATGTAATAACTGATGATATTGCAGCATTATCTGTCCCCTAAGCTAAATGTGAATTTAGAATTAAAAAATATGTCTAAGAATGATATTGATCTTACAATTGCCATGAGCAAATAACGAAAAGCTTACTGTAATTTGCAATAGACAAATGCAAGATCAATATCTTTTAGAGTATCTTTATATTATATGAAAAGTGTTAATAATCTTACATTTGTCAGAGCAAATAACGAACGCTTTTACGGGATTTGCGATAGACAAATGTAAAAGATTAATAACTTTTCATATAGAAAAAAAGTTAATTAAAAGTCTTTCCAAACTTAGCTGCAATTAACAAAATGTCTGCCATATTTATAACACCATTTCTATCCAAATCGCAGTTTGCCTTATATTTAGATTCTCCTGTACTGCTGTTAAAAGCAGTAGCTATTACTAAAGCATCCGCTATATTAACAACACCATCGCCATTTACATCTTCAACATTTGCAGGCTTTGTTGGTGTTGGCGTATATGATGGTTTTGTTGGTGTTGGTGTGTTAGATGGTGCAACTGATCCAACCTCAGGTACAGTTCCTGTTAATGTAGGAACTTCCCAATCTATCCATTTTGATGTGTTTAATGTATAGCTTTTATCTGACTTAAAGATATTAGTGTTAGCAGTTTTATCATCAAGAAGGAACTTCTTTATGAAAGCATTAACATCATCATACTGTGATGCTGGCAATGAACAGTGCATATGATTGCCAACTGATGAATATCCAAATCTGTCGCCTATGCCTAATGCCTGATAAACCATTTGTACTAATTTACCATTATTCCAACAACCTTCATTACACAGCCATTCATAATCCGGATTTTCAATCATCAACAGTCCGCGTGGTGCACACATTGCTAAAATTTGATGATGGTCATATGGAAGCTTGTTTACAGCATATGAAAATTGATCCAATGCTTTAGAAAACCATGCTTGTTCTCCAACTGTGGATTGGATACGCTGAACAGCTGAACCTTTGGACTCTGCAAAACGATAATTTCCTGTTCCACCGCTGCCTGATTCCTGAGGGATAGTAAGGGCAATTCTTTCTTCAAAGGCACCGATTCCAAGTGCTCCTTTACCATTACGTGAACCACCTGTTACACCTAGTTTTTTAGGGTTGATTTTTGCAGCAGGAGTTAACTCAAGAGCATCAATCAAACGGCTTGTACCCCATGCCCATGCCGCTATATCACCACAGCTGTGGTTACTTCCGTATAAGTCATAGAACTTACCTTTTCCCCTGTTATTGTTAGTCTGGCTAGCAATAGTTTCAGTATCAAGATCGATACAAGCTACTCCCAGTTTAAGTATTTCCTGCTGATTGAGTGAATTCATTCCACATCCTATCATTGCCGGATATGGTGCTGTACCTGTTGAAGGATAAGTAACTTTAGCTGTAAATGATACGGTTTTTCCGTTATCGGTTACTGTTACTGTTATTGTGCTGTCGCTCACTGAACCTTTAACACTTTCTGGTTTGCCTGGAATTATACCGTATTCAAATGTCTGTGCTAATGCACTTATTTCATTACGTAGTTTTGGCCAATCCGCTCTATCTTTTATTCTTGTGCCATCCAAAAATTTGAATGGATCAGGATACTTGGGATTATCCTTTAACTGTGAGAATGTAGGAACTGTTATACCCGGTTCTATTAAAGCATTGGCTGTTCCTGAACCAAATGTGAACAATGATGTTACAAACATAACTAAAAGAAACATGCTTAAACAAGCTTTATTCTTTCTCATACTTAATTCCCCCGTTTAATTATTATGTTAATCATAAGCAAATAATAATTTATCTCTTATACCGTTATATTCTCTCTCTAAAAAACAATTTTTGAATTACTAGCCTTACTTATCCCCTCCTATTCTAAATGTTCCTCTTCACTTACATATTGCCCTGTACTACAAATTGTTAGATTCCTTAAGTAAAATTCAGCATATATTAAGCTATGAATATGTTTTATCGATACAAGATATAGGGAAATTATGGATATCTAACTGGAATATTATATTACTTTAATTATGAATTTAATATGTAAACCTATCAAGTAAATATCTTATTGCATTATTTCGAAATCTTCTTAAGCACTATTGCATTATTCTCCATTTATGCTTCTTATACTCATTTACTCCACAAACGTGCATATCCGCATAAAAGGGCAGCTGAGAACTTTTCAACATCATTTCCCAGCTACCCTTTTAATAGTTTTTTTGAAAATCAGCATTATTTAAAATATATCAAAATATTCTTCTTGACTTATCAATTATCTATTCACCTATTAATGCTTTTTTATCTTTACTTAATTCTTTTTCAATATTTTTTTTCATCTTCTCAACAACTTCATCAGGTTTTGATTTTTTCTTCATTTCTCCCCATACATTATTCCTATAAATTTCAAGGGCTTTACTATCCATTGGAGTCAATTTAAAATACTTCGTATCTTCTGCAAGCTTTTTAATAATCGGATATACATTCTGACCTCCATAGAATTCCAATTGTTTATTTAAGTTTTTTGTATTATTAATATAAGGTTTATATGAAGGTATGGTATTTGTATAATCGACTCCAGCCTTGTTCTTTTGAGTTACTATGTATTCAATTAATTTCCAGGCTTCATTCTTGTGATCACTCTGCATGTTAATAGCTGCACGAGAATCTGAAGCCCAGGAAGCCAACCCTAAAGGCGGCGTTGTAATTCTCCATTTACCCTTTTGCTCCGGAACATAGCTTTCCAAAGTACTCATAATATATGATCCATAAAAGCACATAGCCAGTCTATCTTCCTTAAGTGCATTTTTTCCGCCCTCGCCCCAGAAATTTTCATCTAATAGCCATCCATTTTTAGATGACTGCATCATTATATCCAATGATTTTACAAACAAATTTCCATGACGGACATATTCCAAACTATCATCAAAAAAACCTAAAGAATTCCCTACAAGATCAGTAAGGTCAGTCGGATAGGAAAAAATGTACTTACCACTTTCTTTAAGCTTATTGGCTATCTTTATAAGATTATCCGGATTTTCTATAAATTTACCAAACTCTGAAGGCTCAGATGGAAATCCGTTTTCTTTCATTATATCGGCTCTATACATTGTAATATAGGGTGCAGTAGATATGGAAAGTGACAATAATTGTTTTTTATCAATAGACAATCCGCTTTCAAAACCTAAAAAATCATTTTTATACTTCCCTGCTGAAAAGGGCTCCTCAAATAAATCCTGCAAAACATTGTTAACTGTGTACTGTCCGAAAAAACCACTGTCAAATATAAAAATATCAGGCCCTTCGCCGTTTGAAAGAGCCTTCATATACTCTTCATCACACTTGTCAAAACTAAAAATCTCTTCCTTTACGGTTATTCCTTTATTTTGAGCCTCAAATTCCTTTATCAATCCAGCTTGACTAAACCAGCTCCATAACTTAAGCTCAACATTACCTTTATTACTTTCGGCAGGTTCCTTTTGTTGAACTTTAACATCATTGTATATGTTATTAACCGGCACCTCCTGCTGCTGCCCACATCCTGCAGTAATACCAATACAAACAGCCATAATAATCGGAATTAACTTGTGTATTTTTCCCATTATTAATTTCTCCTTTCATTTTTTCCTTCTTAGGCATGCCCCTAATATAACTTCCCATATAATTTCGCTTTCTAAGTTAACTTAACTTATGAACACACACTCAAAAACGGGAAGTAATTTTTCAATCATGCCTTAACTCAAGGCAACCTTTTTAAGATCACAATAAAATTTAAATTCATTCTCTCCTGTTTCCTTGGAAGCATACATTGCCATATCCGCCATTTTGAGTAATGTGGTTCTATCAGTGGCATCATCAGGGTATAAGCTAATACCTATACTTCCAGATATATTTAGCTCATGCTTCTTGTCTTTTAGTTGTATAATAACACTCTCACATAGTACATTATTAATTTGTTCAGCAGTGATGGATGCTTTTTCATAATCTATATCCCTTAATATAATAACAAACTCATCTCCGCCAAGTCTGGCAACAAAATCATCCTGGCCGAGGGAATATTTAAATCTATTGGCAACTTCCTTTAACAGCAAATCTCCAACATCATGGCCTAATTTGTCATTAATATGTTTAAACCGGTTTAAGTCAATAAACATTACTGCGATTTTACTTTCACACCCATTGGATAAAAGTTCCTCAAGATAATTTGTAAAGTAATATCTGTTAGGCAATCCGGTAAGAGCGTCATTATAAGCTAATCTTTTCATTTCTTCTCTTGAATTTTCAAGTTCTATTGTTTGAGATAAGAGTTTGTCATTCATAATATTAATATCATTAAAAAGAGTAACAAGATTATTTGACATAACCTTGAAATTCGATACCAGATTATTAACCTGTACAATGGATGTATCAGGCCATTCGATTATTTCCTTCCGCTTTACCTTGTCCGGAAGGTCGGTTGTACTTTGAGTTAGCTTTGACAAATCTCTGGATAATACACGACTCATCATTAAGGAAATGAAAATTGAAATAAAACAAAATGCTATCAAAATAAGAAATTTATTACGATAATTTTCCCATATACCTTCAGTGTAATTTGATAATGGAACTTTTATCTGGAGCTGCAAATCTATATCTTCAAATTGATAAACCATTATGTAAAATGCCCTGCTCCATTCTTTAATATCAAATGATAGTCTATTACTTTCAGGAATCCAGCGATATATGTTATCGGAAACATTTATAACATTTCCTTCATCCTTCCAGTCATACATATTAATCTTTTCTATATTACGATTGGCTGAATATAGATAATTTTTCCTATCAACAACATATACTTCAACCTTATCATTTAACGGATTACCAATAATTATATGCTTTAAATCCCTTAAATGTACCGGTGATCTCAAGCGAATTTTTCTAAGCTCATTCACATCCCAGCTATTAATCTGGTCAGTTATATTTAACCTTGATGTGTTTAGAATCTGGTTTATTTCAGAACTTACCCTGTCTTGTGTCAACCAGCCGTCAATCATTATATAGACCAAAAACGGTCCAATAACAGCTGCCATTGTCACATGAAACATCAATCTAGTCAGATCGGTTAATTTTTTTTCTTTATGACCTAAGAATAATTGTATCGGAATATAAGAAATAATCAGATCTGCAATTAGTACATTTACATTTCCGCATATCCAATTATTTAAAACAAGCAAATAACCTTCCAAACCAAGGGATCTGTTGTTTAAATAAAAGATAGAAACTAAAAACGGTATTCCAACCAAAACCCAATATACTATATCAATAAATAGCAATTTGCGAATTTTGTTTTTCCAAAATAATGATAGAACTAAAATTTCGAGAGTGAAAAAGACTGTATATATGCTTCCATCGAAAAAACATATATCCAGAATATTGGCAACAACAGCTACACTTAGAGCTTTAAATTTCCCGAAATATCTTAAAATGATAATGGTAAATACATTTCCAAAAGCGAAGCTTATACCATAGGAAAAATTCAGCTCAAAAACCCTTGCAATCATACTTAATACTGCAAGAATGCTAAACATAATTAAATTTTTAGAACACCTCAATGATAAAACGTTATTTATATAATATCCCTGCCTTTCAAAATAAGGGATGATCATTTTAGACAACTAATAATTTAATCGGAAATATTTAAAGAATCTTACATCTATAAGACTTTGTGATGTGTAAAGACTACAATAGGCAGAAGTAAAATAATTTTTATTTTCATTTATAGTAATTCCACATTATAATTAAAATATCCTCTAAAAATTTTGAAAATCCGTTAAGAATATATATTTTTATTATATACAAAAAGGCGTTGACTATATTACCCTTTATGATATAATCCTAATATAATTCTCATATTAAGGTGGATATCATGTCTTTTAAATACAGAAAAATACCTTATTGGAAGTACATACCTATAATAATAATAGCAATAGTTGTATACAAACTTGTTGATAACGCTGAGTATTTGATTGACGGTATAAAATTTGTACTATCTGTATTGAGCTACTTGTTCTGGGCTTTTGCCATAGCATACACCTTAAATCCATTGATGGTATTTATTGAAAAGAAACTTAAGGTGCGAAGATACTTTAGCATATCCATAATATATATACTTTTTTCAGGTCTCATCATTTTTGCGATTACAATACTTGCACCTATTGTAATCAATAGTATAACTCAGTTAAATGACAATTTTTCCCAATACGTAAAAAAAACAACCAGTTGGGTTGAGTCCAAAATTGCTGACTTTAACCTGATGGATGATAAGTATAATTTGAGCGACTATTTAAAAAACAATATGGAGAAAATAATCGGTGAATCACAAAACCTTTTAGTTTCATTGATGAATTATCTCTTTAGCAATATTATCAATATTACTTCAGCAATTATAAAGCTTATTTTGAGTATTACCATTTCAATATATCTTCTTTATGATAAGGAAGCAATACTAGAGACATTTAAGAAAACAATATATGCGATTTTAAAAAGGGATAGAGGCACTAAACTTGTTAATTTTGGAAAAAACGCCAATGATATTTTTGCAAGATACATTATTGGTAAAATTATAGACGCCTTTATAATTTCTATCATATGTTTTGTTTTCTGTATTGTTACAGGAATGCCATATCCCATACTCATAAGCCTTTTTGTTGGAATTTTCAATCTTGTACCATATTTCGGTTCATTAATCGGTATTATCCCAAGTGTTATTATCACTGTATTTATAAGCCCTATTAAGGCTGTTTGGCTTCTTATATTCCTGCTTGTCCTCGGCCAAATTGATGGATCTGTTATTGCACCCAAAATAATAGGTGATAAAATAGGCTTAAACCCTATACTTATTATGATATCAATAACCATAGGAGGAGCATTGTATGGAGTTATGGGCATGTTTCTTTCCGTACCTGTTATGGCACTTCTAAAAACAATTTTCATTAGCTTTTTGGATAAGAAGCTGGAATCAGAGTAATTTTAAGTAATGCCTTAGAAATAACTTCATGTTCTCAAGGACAAAATCCCGACGATTTAACGGGGTTTTGCACGATGAGAATTGGATGTAATTCTTAGCCATTACTTAATATAAAATTTCAACCTCTAAAACTGGTCCTTGAACGAATCTCTAATGGCAATGAACTCATCTAAGTATTTGAAGAACAAATCTACTAAATACGGATCAAAATGTTCTCCTCTCTGAGCTTTAAAATATTCAATTATCTTATCCAAATCCCATGCAGGCTTGTAAACTCTGATTGTTCCCAGAGCATCGAATACATCTGCAATTGCTGTTATTCTGCCATATATATGGATTTCCTCGCCCTTTAACCCGTTAGGATAACCTTTGCCATTATACTTTTCATGGTGATGGTATGCTATTATACTAGCTGTTCTTATTATTTCTTTTGTTGAATTTTTAAGCATATCATAACCTATTGTCGCATGAGTCTTAATGACCTCAAATTCATCATCTGTCAGCTTTCCTGGCTTGTTTAATATACTTGCCGGAACACCAAGCTTGCCAATATCATGCATGGCAGAAGCAAGAGAAATAGTATCCGCATCATTTTCAGACATGCCATATTTTAATGCCAGAAGTTTTGTAAATTCCGAAACCCTTTTTACATGGTTACCGGTTTCCTTTGACCGTGCTTCTGCTATTTCACCTAGTGTGTATATAATTTCCTTTTGTGTATCCTGCAGTTTGAGATTCAAAGCTGCGTTTTCAAAAGCGTTTGATATATTGTGACTGAAAATCTCCAAAAGGCTTTTGTCAAAATCCCTGAATTCATCAGCACCTTCAAAGTACAAAACATATTCAAGGCCTGTACCACTTTTAAAATGAAGTACAATATTTGTTCCAATTGTAAATATTCTTTTTTCAATTATTCCATCAATTATTGACGTATATAAACTTTCGTTAATGACATCTTTTATATTCATATTGGCATTCTTTACAAAATTGCCCGAACCTGCAGTAATATAATAATCACCTGAATTTTTAAATGCAACAAAGCTGGATTGTTCCTTTAAAGGGATATTTTTATAGTAGCAGAGCATGGAATTGATTTGCTCTAAGACAATTCCCGAAAGCTTTGCTATTGATTGAACTTCAAAAAGATATGATGAGGCTTCTATGATCTTCTCCAGACCCTTTTTATTGATATTGGTAAGGTGTATACTTTCATAGGCCCTAAGAGACGCAACGATAGTTGTAAACAGCTTTTGTGCTGTTAGCTCTGTCTTCTCCTTATAATCATTTATATCATAATCAACAATAACCCTCTTTTCCGGTGCTTGCCCAGGTTGGCCTGTCCTTAAGATTATTCTGACTTCATAGTTTTTTACTTCTTCCCTGATAAAGCGGACAAGCTTTAGACCTGAATCCTCCTCCTCCATAACAACATCTAAAAGGATTATAGCTATATCCTGTGTTTTGTATAAAATCTCACGAGCTTCCTTTGCAGAATAAGCATCTATGAATTCCAAGGCGACATTATTAAATGCAAAATCGCTAAGCACAAGCTTCGTAATAGTATGGACCTCATAATCGTCATCTATTATCATTATCTTCCATCTCTTGGACCTATCTTCCAATACTATATCATCAACCGTATCATCGAAAAAATCCATGTACTCACTATCAATTATAATATCATTACTTGCCATTGGATTTATTCACCTCTTTTTCAGGTATTCTGATAATAAATGTCGTACCAATTCCAGGTATGCTGTTGCATTTTATCTTTCCCTTATATTCATTTGTCACAATGTTGTATACTATATTAAGCCCTAATCCGGTTCCGCCCTTGCCCCTTTTAGTTGTAAAAAACGGTTCATATATCTTCTTTATATCATTTTCACTTATACCCTTGCCATTATCGCTGTATTCTATAACTATTTCATCGTTTTCACTTGTTATTTTGATGGTCATTATTCCTTCATCGCCGTCATCGAAGGCATGAACCAGGGAATTTACCACAAGATTGGTCATGACCTGTGATATACCTCCAGGAGAGGAAGTTATCCATATGTCATCCATGCAATTAACTATAATCCTGTGCTTTGTCTTTTTAATCTTTGGATGTAAGCTGAGCAAAACTTCATTGATATATTCATTTAATTTAAAAGTTCTTTTTTCTTCTCTTGTCTGGTCTGCTGCTATTTGCTTAAAGCTCTTTACCAGGTTTGAGGCTCTTTCCAGGTTAATAACAAGTATTCTAATGGATTCCATGGTAGTATTTATATACTTTTCCATATCAACTTTTTTAAGTTTACCTGATTCAAACAAGTTTATAATTTCATTGTTTTTTTCATCCAGGTAGGAAGCGGCAGTTACACTAACACCTACAGGTGTATTAATCTCATGAGCTACTCCTGCAACCAACCCTCCTAAAGCAGCCATTTTTTCCGATTGTATAAGTTGGTTCTGAGTTTGTTTAAGTGTTTCAAATGCAGATTCCAACTCTGTTTTTGCAATTTCTCTATCCATAGCTATACCAAGCAGTGTAATAATTACTATGGAAATATTATATTTCAAAAATGCAGACGCTTCGTTATAAGGACTTATATAAGACATTACCCCCCAGTTCCTGTTTGTTGATGATATGGGCAATATCCAAACAACATCCTTTGTACCTAACTTATTTATATCCGGCATAATTTCCAAAGGAGGAAAATTTTCTACATCACATGATAAATTAACATTATCGGAGTCATTTGATGAATTGTAAATCCTATTTATTTTTAATCTGCTTTTTCCTGTTTGATCTTCATCCCAAAATCCTATGCATTCCCACCAATAATCATCAACAATTTGAGGAAAAAGTTCATTAATCCCGTCAATATTTGTTGTAAGCAGCTTTGTGCCTAAATCTGAATTTTTTAAAATCGCATCTTCAAGATACTTGATAATTGAATTCTTTATATTAATATTTTCCTTTGTAGGTTCAATATTTTCATCACCGGCAGCTTCACAGCTGCATCCGCAGGATTTTCTAAGCACAATATCAGTATATGCAAAAACTTCTCTTCCTCTATCAGATTCTTGATTTATCTCTTCAAATAATGCCCTCGCTGCAGTAAATCCCAAATCAAAAATATCCTGGTTTATTGTTGTGATACCTGGTTTACAGTTTTGTGCAAATGCATTGTTATCATATCCTACAACAGCTATATCTTGCGGTACAGACAATCCTGAATTTTTAAGTTCTTCAATAACACCTCCTGCAAGTGCATCACAACCGGCAAAAACAGCTGTAAATTCAATACCGTTATTGAGCCAATGCTGAACTGCCGCTCTCCCCTCTCTAGGCAAAGATGATTCGGTTCTGTAAACAAGACTCTTATCATATGTAATTCCATTTTCTTTAAGCGTATCTATATAAACTTCAAGGCGTTCTTTCATATCTTTTATCTCTAACCAGCCCAAAAATGCTATTTTTCTATGTCCGTGATATATCAGGTGTTCAACTGCTTTTTTTGAGCCATTGATATTATCACATTTTATAACAGTACAATTGTTTTGCCCTCTATCAACACCTATTAACACAACAGGCTTACCAGTTTTAGCGATAAAATTCAAATATTCATCACTGGCACCCTCTGTAAGTATAATCCACCCGTCTATATTGTTAATCGCCAAAGGATAATAACTCTCAACCTTATTTACATCAGAGTAAAACCTGTTAATCATAAAAGTATTCAACACAAATAAGTTGGAATTTTGCCCTTTTACATACTCATGAATACCATATAAAAGCTTACCGTGATATAAACCTTCTGCATACTTTGTAATTACACCAATACGTAATTTGCCAGGCATATTTAAATCCTTTCCCATAATGAGTCATTGCTAAAGGAATGGCTAAAATATTACTAATACATAAAAATATATCGGCACATTTACATATTTAATATACAATTATTTTTGGCATGCCCCAAATATAACTTCCCGTATAATTTCGCTTTCTAAGTTAACTTAACTCGTGAACACACGCTCAAAATGGGAGGTAATATTTCAATCATGCCTTAGCTTCTGATTATAAAACAGATGATAGTGGAATAGATATAATAAAATTAGTACCTTTTTTATATTCACTATAGCATTTAATAGTCCCGTCAAACTTTTGCTTAATAATATTGCTGATTATACTGAGACCTAATCCTGAGCCATCATTTCCGCTTTTGGTTGTAAAAAAGGGTTCAAAAATCTTTTCCAGAACATCTTTTTTCATTCCCTTTCCATAATCTTTATATTCAATTATGATATCTGTTCCTTGTTTTTTTAATAAAATGGATATTTCACCCTGTTCTCCTTCATCATAGCCATGGATAATTGAGTTAAAAATCAGATTGGTAAAAATTTGGGATAGCTCACCAGGATTACAGTGAAATTCCAAATCATCAGGGCATTCCAAATTTACCTTTATTCCCCTTTTCCTTAGCTTAGGGTTAAGGCTTAGTATAACATCATATACATATTCCTTAACTTTGAATACTCTTTTTTCATCAATTGTATTATCCACTGCAATTTGTTTAAAGCTTCTGATAAGGTCGGAAGCCTTTTGTAAATTCATAAGCAGTATTTTTACCGATTCATTATTTTTGTTAAGGAGCCTTGTAAGGTCTGATTTTGTAAGTTTATTTGTTTCAAACAACTCTTTTAACTGAGCAGTATTGGTCTCCATGTATGTTGTAGCAGTTACACTTACACCTATAGGGTTATTTATTTCATGGGCAACACCGGCTACAAGGCTGCCAAGTGATACAAGTTTTTCAGATTCTATCAACTGTTCCTGTGTTTTTTTGAGAGAAGCCAGTGTTTCCTTCAACTCATCCATAGCCAGTCCTCTGTCAACGGAAATACCAAAAAGATTGAAGAGGACCATATGCATGTCATATGCAAAAAAACTGGTTTCTTCATAAATCTTAGATATGTACGCCATAACACCTATGTTCTTCTTTTCAGTCGAAACAGGAACTATCCATAATACATCATCATTATCCATTTCATAATCAGTCAATAATTCCAAAGGCGGGAAATTTTCAAGGCTGCACATAAATTGGCTATTTAGTCTGGTTTTCTTTGTATTATCTACAATAGTTTGAATAACCAAATCACCTGCTGCTCCATTGTTATTATCCAGTAACCCGAAGCAGAACCATGTATATTCATCAACAATTTCGGGAATGAGCTTTATTATATCAATTACGTTCATACTAAAAAACATGATTCCCAAGTCGGAATTTTTGTACAATACATCTTCAAGCCTTTCGATGATAGAACTTTTTAGGCTTATTATATTTTCTATGATATCTTCTTCATCCATCTTTGGTTCCATTTTGCAACCACATGATTCCCGTAGTACCAAATCTGATTTGAACAGTATTGTTTCACTGCGTAAAACTTTTCTCTCTATAATTCTGAATATTATTTTAGCTGCCTCAACGCCTTTACCATATGCATCCTGGTTTACACTGCTTAACGCTGGTTTGAATATTTTGCTGTTATCGGTATTATCATAACCGATAACAGCTATATCTTCTGGAACATTAATATTCATTTCCCTAAGGCCTTCTATAAAACCAAAAGCCAGATAATCATTAGCTGTAAATATGGCAGTAAAGTCAATTCCTTTTTCAGCCAATAAAAGTGCAACTTCTTTCCCGAAGTTGGGCATTGGATCTTGGGTATCAAAAACAAGGCTTTCATCATAAAGGCCATAACCTTCAAGTGTTTTCTTATATCCTTCAAATCTCTCAGTTATGTCATACACACCGCTGCATCCCAAGAATGCAATTCTTCTATGACCATGGGATATCAGATGCTCTACCACCTGTTTTGCACCACAAAAATTGTCTTCAAGCAAAACACTGCAATTATAGTCATTTGGCTTATGCCCTACAAGAACAACAGGTCTTCCTTTTGCTAACAGTTTTACTTTATATTCCTCACTGATACCTTCTGTTAAAATTATCCATCCATCTATATGATTAAATGATATGGGAAAATAAACTCCACCATCTTTTTCATCAGCTCTGAATCTGTCCAGCATATATGTATTGAAAACAACCAGTCTTGCGTCATTTTGTTTAACAATACTTTTTATGCCCTTTAACAGAGATCCGAAATAGAAATTCTCGACATATTTAGTAATAACGCCAATATTCAAACGTTTTCTATTCATATTTAACTTTCCTTTCAAAAGGCATTCCTGATTAGATTGATATCCCTGACTTTATGGCTTCTATCTTCCATTATCTCAACTATGTCGAATCTTATATTATAATTGTGCAGCTTATATTGATTTATGTAAATATATGCAACTTTCCGAATCCTATCCTGTTTCCTTTTATTTACCGCTTCTGCCGGGGTGCCAAATATAAGGCTACCTCTGGACTTAACTTCTACAAAGCAGATAAATTCCTTTTCCCGGGCAATAATATCTATTTCTCCATATTTTCCAGCTCTGAAATTTGTAGTAACAATTGAGTAGCCGCAAGTTTCAAGATAGCTTGCTGCAATTTTTTCATTTGCACTGCCAATCTTTCTTTTATTTTCTTTTTCCATTTGCTTCACCATATCCGTTATCTATAGACCCTACAAACACCAAAATTTCGGCCACTACCTCATAAAGCTCGGGAGGTATTTCATCTCCTAGGCCAAGAGCGTTTAATGTATGTGCCAGTTGTGCATTCTCATACACAGGCACATCATTCTCAACTGCCTTCTCAACTATTTTTTCTGCTGTTTCTCCCTTTGCCAATGCTACAATTTTAGGTGCACTGTTTTCTCCAGGAGTATACTTAAGTGCAGCAGCTTCCTTGATTTTCTTTTTCTCCGTATCCATGATTTCCTCCCCTAACTCATATTTTAAAATCGATGGAACCCCGTTTAACAATTTCTTTATTCATTACACTGTTTGCATTTATAAAGTTTACATCCTCACAAGCAACCCTGCATTTAAGGTCAGATAAATTATATCCCTTCTCTCTGAGGCTTTTATACAAAAGGTTGTGGCTCATCTTAACAAAATCTCGAACACTATCATTTTCCACAATCATATTGATGCTTATGTTTTTCTTATTCAAATTAATAAGTGTATCAACTTTTCCAATATTGGTAGTCTCAAGTGAGATATATGCTGTCACATTTCCAGGATCAATTCTCTTTTTCCCTGAATTCTTCTTTAAAACATATATTTCACAGTTGGTGTTCTGATCAAGTATTTTTAAAGGTATTTGCAGAAATGTGCTGTGACTGTTAAGATCGTTTATAAATCTAATCATGTTTTGCATGCTGTCGGTTTTATTTATGAGTTGATCCTTCATGGCATTATCTGATAAAGAAACCGTATCCCTTATAATATCCAGAACGTTGTTTATATCCTTATAAAGACTTTTAGCATGAAGATCGTCCTTTAACGTATCAGAATCAATCCTTACGAATAATGAGTTTAAAACTTTGCTTATATGCCGTGCTTCCTTTTCATTTATGTTGGATTGGGATGAACTCGTAACCTCTTCATCACTAGTGTTTTTAGCCCTTGCGTTTATTATTTTTTCCAGAAGATTTTTTATATCTTCAACCAACTCATCGGTACTGTTATAAATACCATTATTTTTTCCATTTATGCCCGAAGTATCTTTAAGCAATGTATTCAATTTATCACTAAGAAGTTTCTCCAGAGTATCAATGTTTGATATGTTTTTATTTATAAAATCTTTGACCTTGTTTGAGAGAGATTCCAAATCCCCATCTGTAGATCCTTTAATCAATTGGGATAATCCTTCAACTCCGTCATCGGTCAGATTGTTAAATATGCCTTTTAGGGAGCTGTTACCAGATGCTTTTGTACTTTCACCCACTAATTTGGGTACCTCTTTAGATATATTGGATTTCAAATTATCCTGACTTTTATCTTTCACTTGAGAATCGTCGCCCTGTTTTTCCAAATTAAAACCGGCTTTCTTAAGATTAGCCTCAATTTTATCCAAAAGCCCAATATCGTCCATACTTTCAAATATGCCGTTTAAACTGTTAAGGCTCTTGCCGATCTTGGTGCCATTGTCTAAAAGTGAGTTTAAGGCAGATATATTTTTTTCTTCTATACTTAAATTATTTGCAGCAAGAAAAGCCGCCTTTAAAGGAGACAGGTTTTTAAAAAACTTTAAGGACTGTGCTATATTCTTAAATGTATCTTTATCAAATGAAATGTTGTTGTATTTGATTGCATTTGCTATTTCCATGCTTTTATCGTCAGGTCTGACATCCATGGAAAGAAGTGCTGTCTTTATATTATCTGTCTCAGCCTTTTGAACGCCTTCTTTTACTGTCTCAATAAAAAGCTGATTATCAGTTTTATTTTTCACTATAAAATCCACCAATTGTCCCTGCTTTAAATCCAGTGGAACCATTGAGGCAGCCTTTAATAAAGAGCCGTCTGTCAGTTTCAGAACAAGCTCATTTTCCGATATACCAATAACCCTTGCCTTTAATGAATCTCCAACATCAAGCTTTGAAAGAACTTCGTCAATATTGGAAATCCCAGCTAACAGACTATCATTAAAATGAGTAACCTTCATAATTCACCTATCAGATACGTAATGACCAAAGTCATACCTGCCTCTGAATAGGCAGATATGCTTTAAGTCACTACAAAATTTTTAGTAAAGCTTACTCTATGTATCGGACAAATTCCAAATTTCTTTATAGCTTCTATGTGATCTTTTGTTCCATAACCCTTATGATTCGCAAATCCATAATCAGGATATTTGCTGTCCATTTCGCAAATCAGCCTGTCCCTGGTTACTTTTGCCAAAACAGATGCCGCTGCAATGGAAACACTTAAACTGTCTCCGCGAATAATATTTAACTGTCTAATGGCTACATTTCTTAGCTTGACAGCATCAGTCAAAATCAGTTCCGGTAAAGGAGCAAGCTTTGCTATAGCCTCTTCCATTGCTTTAATAGTTGCATTTAAAATATTTATTTCATCAATGCATTTTTCATCTGCCATACCAATTCCATATGCCAATGCATTTTTTGTTATTATCTCATATAGCTTTTCTCTCTTTTCATATGAAAGCTTTTTAGAATCATTGAGACCTTCTATAAAAATACCCTTAGGAAGTATTACAGCTGCTGCGACAACAGGTCCTGCCAGCGGACCTCTCCCTGCTTCATCCACTCCTGCAATAAACTCGATACCGTTTTTTATGGCATCCTTTTCATAAGCACACATATTATCATATCTTGCCTTTTCCTTATCAAGTGCTTCCTTCTTTTTAAGGTACTTAGCTATAAGCTTATCAAGAGACATACCTGTTTCTTCCCTTATGCTGTAAAGCTTATCAAGGGCTTCATTAGCATCAAGCTCCTTAATAGAAAGCTCTATATCCTTAATTTTCATCCTGGCTGTCATTTTCCAAACCCTCCTTAACTTTCCTCTCCTTTGCATCTTTATCTTTATTATCTTTATTATCCTTATTATCTTTGTTATCTTTATTATCTTTGGCAGTTATATCGTCAGGTCTTTCAAGGGAAATTCTGCCTATCTTCCCTCCTCTAAACTCATCTAAAACTATTGCGGCAATCCTGTACAAATCGATCTCCCCGCCTGAAACAAGACACCCTCTTTTCTTTCCGGCAGCCGCAAGCAGGTCCAAACCGGACATATCGTCTATTCCTTCCAGCTTGTATCTTGCAGCTAGTTTGTCAGCATAGGTATTTCTCAGCCTTTCCATTAGTGCAGCCGCTACCTCTGCTATATCATATATATCGTCTTTTATTGCTCCTGTGAATGCAAGGTTTGAGCCTACCTCCATATCATCAAACTTTGGCCATAAAATACCCGGAGTATCCAAAAGCTCAATTTTTTCATTTATCCTTATCCACTGCTTACCCCTTGTTACCCCTGGCCTATCCCCTGTTACGGCACTGGCCTTGCCTGCAATTTTATTTATGAAGGATGATTTACCTACATTGGGAACACCAACTACCATTGTCCTGACAGGCCTGAAAACATATCCTTTCTGCTTTTGCCTGTCTATTTTATCCTTAACGGCATTATTAACCATGGTCTTCAACTCATTAATGCCTGTTCCTTTTATAGAATCTATAAATATACAGGAATATCCAATTGATTTGTAATGCTTTTGCCAATCCTTGGATACTTTGTCGTCTGCTAAATCCGATTTATTAAATGCCATTACACGGGGCTTGTCCTTTATGATCTCATCTATTTCGGGATTCTTACTGCTTCTGGGTATTCGTGCATCTAAAAGCTCTATTACCACATCAATCATTTTCAAGTTTTCTGCAAGGAGCCTTCTGGTCTTTGCCATATGCCCCGGAAACCATTGTATATTCATTATTTCCTCCATAATTGCTTTTTTGTACAATTAAATAATCTTACGCTCAATTATTATTTAGTTAATTATCTATTTAATTATTTAGTTATTTATTTAGTTATTTATTTAATTATTCCTTTATTATTCTTTAGTCATTCTTTACTTAAGTGTTCCCATCTGATTTAACGGGTATATCCTGTACACAGCTCTGCCCTTTATCTGGCTTATATCAATCAGCCCAATCATTCTGGAATCGGAGCTCATTTCCCTGTTATCCCCTACCACAAACAGCTTGCCGCTAGGTATACTGTCTATAGGAAATTTAAGCCCTGAAAACACATCTGTCCTTCCAATGGCATAGGGTTCTACGAGCTTTACCTTATTAACATAAATAGCTCCGTCCCTTATATCAACGCTATCACCTGGTACTGCTATTACTCTTTTTATGTAGTCCTCTTCATCCTTATTAGGAATAATATCATTAATAAGCGGTATTTTGTCAACTAAAGGCAAAACAGGACTAGTTCCCTCCTTGAATTTAAACACAACAATATCGCCTCTTTTAGGAAAGGATATGGCATAACCCAGCTTATAAACCATAAGCCTCTGCCCTGAAAACATGGTGTTTTGCATTGAAGGTCCGTCAACTGTAACGAACTCAAATACTAAACCTCTAATCAGCAGCGATATAAACAATGCAAGAATAATTATTCCAACCCATTGGATTATATTTTTCATAACAGGCATATTTTTACCATGTTCATCACTTTTTATTTTCTCTTCATTGCAGTCGTGATTATTTTCCATTTAGACACCCTATCCTTAGGAATGATTATAAAACATTAGTAAAATTTGTAATCACTATATATATTTCAGCCTTGATAAATACAAAAAAAAGGACTTTCGTCCCTTTTTTATTTTCTCATTAAGCCTTAGAATTATTCTTAGAATCAATTCTTTCTTTAACTTTTGCAGCTTTTCCTAATCTTTCACGCAGATAGTAAAGTTTTGCTCTTCTTACCTTACCTTTTCTAACTATGTCGATGTGGTCAAGCTTAGGTGAATGAACAGGGAAGATTCTTTCAACCCCTACACCATAAGATATTCTTCTTACAGTGAAAGTTTCCTTTAAGCCTTCGCCTTTTTTACCAATTATAGTTCCTTCGAAAGCCTGAAGTCTTTCCTTATTTCCTTCTTTAACCTTTACATGAACTCTTACTGTATCTCCAACATTTAATTGTGGAAGGTTAGTTTTTAATTGTTCATTTTCAATCGCTTTAATTATATCCATTTTTTGTCCTCCTCCCTTGCCTAGACGTTCTTGCACTACACTGCAGAGGACCGTCCGTAATACACACTGATGTATTATAACATAATGTTTTTTTTATGTAAATAATTATTTTAAATTTTTATGATAAATTTGCCAAACTTTTTGTTTCTATACCTTATTCATCAAATCAGGTCTCTTCCTAAGGGTTCTTTCAATTGATTGTTCTCTTCGCCATTTTTCTATATTGGCATGGTGACCGGATATCAGTATATCCGGGACCTTTCTTCCCATAAACTCGTAGGGCCTTGTATATTGGGGATATTCAAGAAGACCGTTATAATGGGACTCTTCGGTGTAGGAATCTTCACTTGAAAGCACTCCAGGTACGAGGCGGCTGACGCAGTCAATTACAACCATAGCCGGCAGCTCTCCTCCAGTCAAAACATAGTCACCTATAGAAATTTCCTCATCAACAATTTCTTCTATGATCCTTTCATCAATCCCCTCATAATGACCGCATAACAACACCACATGATCATAGCACTTAATCTCCTGGGCTATCTTCTGGTTAAAAACCTTTCCCTGAGGTGACATGTATATAGTTCTGGGCTTATATCCAACACTGTTTACTATGGACATAAAAGCATCATAAATAGGCTGAACCGTCATAACCATACCGCTGCCTCCGCCGTATGGATAATCGTCTACCTTTCTGTGCTTGTTGGTTGAAAAATCACGTATATTAATTGTATTAATTTCTATTATACCCTTCTCCCGTGCATTTCCAATTATGCTGTCAGACATAACCAGGTTGAATGATTCCGGAAAAAGAGTTAATACATCAAATCTCATAGCATATTATTCCTTTTTACATTGTGAATTAAGTCATTCATTCGTAATATATCAGTCATTATATATCAGTCATTTTTATCAGTCACTATATACCAGTCATTTTATTTCAGGTATATGTCAAGAAGCCCTTCTGGCAACTCCACTTTCATAGTTTTGTTTTCTACCGATACTTCCTTTAATACACTCTTTAGTGCAGGTATAAGTATTTCCTTATTTTCATCGTTTTTAACTACATAAACATCATTGCTTCCTGTCTGAAGCACATCTACAAGGACCCCAAGCTTATTGCCGTCAAGCTCTGAAACTTCCATGCCGATAAGATCACATATAAAGTATCTGCCTTCTGGCAGCTTCACAGCGTTTTTTCTGTCAACATATATAAACATCTCTTTGAGCTTTTCTGCATAGTTCATATCACTGGATTCTTTAAATTTTATAATAACAGCATTTTTTGAATACTTGATACTTTCGATATTGAATACTTCTTTTTTGTTATCAGTGCCTACAAATACCTCATTTAATTCTTCAAATCTTCTTGGATCATCTGTTAGAGGTACAACTTTTACCTCACCCTTTATCCCATGGGTATTCACTATTTTTCCAACCTGTAGATATTCACTCATTAATTTTCACCTCAAAATATGATAAAGCAAGCTATGCCTTAGTACAAACATAATACATAAAACACTTTAGACTAATTAAAATGTCTAAAGTGTTTATCTGTACTAGAATATGTGAAGCAAATCCGTCAGCAGTATATAAAGGCTATTTATTGGATTATATCAACTTCAACTCTTTTGTTTTCTTTCACTGCTGCCGATTTTACAACAGTTCTTATTGCCTTGGCAATCCTTCCCTGTTTTCCGATGACTTTTCCCATGTCATCCTTAGCCACCTTGAGCTCAAGGATAATTGATTGTTCGCCTTCAACCTCATTAACTGAAACCATATCCGGCTCATCAACTAGGGATTTTGCTATGAATTCAAGTAGTTCTTTCATTGTACGACCTCCAAATATCCTACACATGTGCACATATATGGAGTAGCCCCTTATATGTAGCAGCAACCACTGGCTAATAATTTATAGAACTTATATAACGCCTGTTTTCTTCAGCAATGATTTAACAGTATCAGTGGGTTGAGCTCCATTTTTTAACCATTTCTGAGCTTTTTCACTGTCAATGTTAATCTGAGCTGGATCAGTTATAGGGTTATAAGTACCAATCTCTTCAATAAACCTACCATCTCTAGGATATCTTGAGTCAGCAACAACTACTCTGTAGAAAGGACTTTTCTTAGCACCCATCCTCTTTAATCTCATTTTAACTGCCACGTTTTTCACCTCCTTTAAAGAATAATGTTTTATATGAAAAAAATAAAATATCAATCACTTTTCATCTAAAACGGCATTCGGAATCTTCCTTTGCCTTTTTTACCAAATTTGCTCATATCTCCCATGGCTTTCATGAGCTTTTTCATTTCTTCAAATTCCTTTAATAGCTTGTTTACTTCCTGAATGGTTGTACCGCTTCCAAATGCTATTCTTTTCCTTCTGCTTCCGTTTATTATAGCAGGATCATTTCTTTCCTGTCTGGTCATTGATTTTATAATAGCCTCTACCCTGCCCATTTTCTTTTCATCAAGGCCGGCACCTTCCAATGCCTTGGTATTTACACCAGGCAGCATGCCTAATATCTGTGTAAGAGGCCCCATTTTCTTAATCTGCTGCATTTGATCAAGAAAATCCTCAAAAGTAAACTGCATGGTACGCATTTTCTTTTCCAATTCAAGGGCTTTCTTTTCATCAAAAGCATCCTGTGCTTTCTCAATAAGACTTAACACATCACCCATACCGAGAATTCTTGATGCCATTCTATCTGGAAAAAACGGTTCCAAATCGCTCAACTTCTCGCCCATACCAGCAAACTTTATGGGCTTTCCTGTAACTGCTTTTACAGATAATGCCGCCCCACCTCTTGTGTCACCGTCAAGCTTGGTAAGGATAATACCGTCTACCCCAAGCTTTTCATCAAAGCTCTGGGAAACATTTACCGCATCCTGACCTGTCATTGAATCGATTACCAGCAGGATCTCCTGCGGCATAACAGCTTTTTTAATGCCAACAAGTTCATTCATAAGCTCTTCGTCTATGTGAAGACGTCCTGCCGTATCTATTATAACCAGATCGTATAATTTCAATCTTGCATGTTCTATTGCTTCTTTGGCTATTTCCACCGGATTAACCTTATCGCCCATATTAAATACAGGGATATTAAGCTGTCCTCCCACAACCTCCAACTGTTTAATAGCCGCAGGCCTATAAACATCACATGCAACCAATAAAGGCTTTTTTGCATTCTGTTTTCTAAGTAGGTTTGCCAACTTTCCTGATGTAGTTGTTTTACCTGATCCCTGCAAACCCACCATCATAAAAACTGTGGGAGACTTAGGTGAAAAGGTAACTTTGCTTGATTCCCGGCCTAGAAGCTCTATCAACTCTTCATGAACAATCTTAATTATTTGCTGACCTGGTGTAAGACTTTCCAAAACATCCTGACCTACAGATCTTTCAGATACCTTCCCTATAAAGTCCTTTACCACTTTAAAATTGACGTCTGCTTCCAAGAGGGCCAGCTTTATTTCCCTCATCATTTCCTTAACGTCTTTTTCACTTACTCTTCCTTTTCCGCGAAGCTTATTAACAGCTTCCTGTAACTTTCCTGACAACCCTTCGAATACCATATATCAAAACTCCTCTAGATTCTGTTGATAATGAATTCAACACCTTCTTGTATCTTGCCAATACTTTCCTTACCACTATTATCAAGCTTATCTATGTTTATTCCCTTTAATAATTCCAATATTTCCACTGCTTTACTTTTTTGCTCGGTAAACTTTTGAAGAAGCCCAAGCTTTTGCTCAAACTCGTATAGTATTGCTTTTCCACGTTTTATGTTATCATGAATTGCCTGTCTGCTTACACCAAGTTCCTCAGCAATCTCCCCAAGGGAGTAATCATTATTGTAATGCAAATCCAGGATCTCCATTTGCTTCTCTGTAAGTAGCTGTCCATAGAAATCCATCAGCAACCCAATTTCAAATACATTATTCATAATATTCAATCCTCAGTGTAAAGTAAAAATACTTTACACCTAATTTTAGTTTACCAATTTGAATTTGTCAAGGAAAAGTTAAAAATTATTTAATATGTTTTGCGATAATCATCAAGCATATTTAAATTACTTCAACATTGTGTAAATATAACTGAATAGCACAATTGTTTAAGGTTATGCAAACTTGATGTCATTGTGAGAAATTGTAGAATAGCATACATCATAATTTCTCAAGAATAAAAAAAGATTGGTGACAAAACCAATCTTTTTTCAATATATTTCATTCTTTTAGTATATTTTACTTTTTAGTATATTTTATTTTTATTCCTCATATTTTTCTCCATCTTTTGGATCCCTGGAGTACTTGTGATCAAATACAGCCTCTGCAATATGACCATATCCCCAATGGCTTGCCGGTACATCCTTAAACGGTAGTGCTTTTCCATTTAAAGGCCCTCTGTATAGCCATCTGTTGATCATGGTAACTGCTTCCGCTCTTGTTACCTGATTTTTAGGATAAAACTTTCCAGCACTTCCAACTACTATTTTACATCTGTATAATTCTTCAATGTACTTGCCTGCCCAATAATTCTTAGTGTCACTAAAGAAGAAGTCAGCCTCATCAATTGATGATTCTTCCATGCCAAGGCATCTGCATATAACCGCAGCAAGTTCTCCCTTAGTAATATTTGAATCCGGTTTAAATAGTGTAGCAGTCGCCCCTTTAAAGAACCCGCTGCTCACAGCAGCATTAACTTCCTTAAATGCCCAGTGGTCTTTACTTACATCTTTAAAAAGCTGCTTATCAGAAGATGTAGTAAGACCTAAAACCCTTACTATTAAAGCTGATATCTCTGCCCTTGTTATTGGCTTATCTGGCTTAAATGTACCGTCTTTATAACCGTTAATGTATTTATTATGACTGCCAAGAACTGCTTTCTTGGCATATAGCTTTATCTTTAATATCGATTTGTTATCATCCACTGTATTGTCAGTGGAATTTGTACTGCTGATGTTAGCTGCAACAGTAACCTCTTTATCTGCACCGTCAAATGCTTCAGCCTTAACGGTATACTTTACAGTGTCTTCCTTGTTTCCTTGTAAAGTACCTAAATCCCAAGTTATCTTATTTCCTGCAACAACCCCACCCGAACTATCGACAAATGTGGTGTTGGCTGGTATATCTGCTGAAAGCTTTACATTTCCTACCTCAGTGCTCAACCTATTTCTGTAATGAATTGTAAATACGATGTTCTGGCCTGCATCATATGCTGTTTTGTCTGAGCTTAATGCTAGGGACAAATCGCTGGGTATAACCTGAGGTATTGCAGTTGGTAAAGGCTGCACTGCAGTTGGCTGCGACTGTACCGGTACGTATGGTACCGATACATTTTGCACAGGTGTTGCTGTAGGTGTTGGTGTGCCTTTTGTTGGTGTTGATGTTGCTTTTGTCGATGTTGGTGTTGATGTTGATGTTGGTGTTGATGTAGGTGTTGGTGTAGGATTTACTTTGAGTGGATCAACAGTTTTTAACTGTCCTTCTGGAACTATAATATAAGCATAATCATTTAGCGAATACAAGAGTTGAACACTAGCGTCTCTATCATTTTCATAATACTCCAAAACTATCTTATATGCTTTATCTTTCTTCAAACTCATTGCAATGCTTTCATTTATTGTAACAGCATGATTATTCCAATCGTCAAACAAGCAGGTGACCTCTCCATTACCATCCTTATCAAAATATAATCTGACTCCATCATCAGATTTTGTTTGGAATTTGTAATTTCCATTGTATTCTGGAACAAAGTAACCTGTCCACCTTACCGAAAAATAATCACTCGGTGTACTAATGCCATCAGTATTTTTTACTCCTAAAGTGCCCCAATTAAAATTAATTTCTTTATCTATCCTTTCAAAACGCTTGAGATTTGTATCAAAAGGATTGTTTCTCACATCATCCCACTGATAGTACTCTCCTAACAGACCGTTTACAAGATTCTGACTTGGTATTGGTGTAGGAGTTGATGTTGCACTGGTGGCAGGTGCGCTTGTAGGTGTATTTGTAGGCTTCTTAGTGGGTGTATTTGTAGGTGTATTTGTAGGTGTATTTGTAGGCTTTTTAGTGGGTGTATTTGTAGGTGTAGGTGAACTTGGTTCAGATATAGTGATTTGTCCTTTATTCGCCATGCAGTCTATTTGAGAAAGCTCATATTGCTTTTTAGAACTATTGTAACTGTATGCCGATACCTTCAAATTATCTATGGTTAATTCACTATTAGAATTACCTATAATCTTAAATCGAATTTTAGCAATTTCTTCATTACCTTTTAATGCATCATATTGTGTTGAATAAAACGAAAACTCAATTCCATTTATATCCCCATCTACATCTCTTAAATCTGGTGTTCCTAAATAATTTATTATTCTTGCATTTTTAATAATTTCTACTTTATTTAGACAATTCTTATTAAATTTAAGGTTAAAACTGAAATACCCTACTCCACTATCAGGTGCATTCAAAAAACTAATCGGTATTTCAACGGTATCTCCTACTTTTCCTGATGCTGATCCAACAGCAATTGTTGGCGATGCAGTTGGTGCCCCAAACGAAATCACCGGCAAATAAACCAGCATATTAAACAGTACAAGCATCAAACAAATTATCTTTTTTACATTAGAATATCTTTTCCCATCCTTTAATAACATAAAAATAATCATCCTCCCCAAAAAATAAATATTTAAAAGATCATCAACCCGAACATACCGAAGCCCTTAATAAGCATCTCTAGCTGTAATCATCTTTATTATATAAAGCATCAAGAATATTATATCAAATAAGACAAAAATGTGTAAACCTTTTTCTACATTTCTATCCTTATTTCCAAAGATTTGCAAATTTATTTTTTGATATTCGGATAAATTGAGATAAGAATTGGTCACAAAATGTTAAATTAAAACGAAAATGGGAGTTTATGCTCCCAAGATAAGTAAAATCATAATTTAATTTTACAAAATGTTTCTATACTTATTTTAATTTAGATCGCTTGTCGTTTCAATGCTCTTTTTTGGCATAATATGCACTAAATTGTTTTAGGTATGTAAAATCAATTTATATTAAAAGTGATAAATCTATTACATTTGTCTGTCGCAAATTCCGTTGAACCGTTCGCTATTTGCTCCGCCAAATGTAAGATTATTAACACTTTTAATATAGTAATATTTTAGTCATTCCTTATATTATGAATTTTTATAGTTATTAGGGCTTAAACCTGTGAATTTTTTGAAAACCCTGCTGAAATGCTCCACATTGGCATAGCCTATGCTAACACCTACCTCATAAACCTTCAAATTGGTGGTTTCAAGAAGTTCTTTGGCCTTTTCTATCCTTACAGAAGTAAGGTAGTCTGTAAAAGTCTGACCTGTTTTTTTAGTAAATATATTGCTTAAGTGGCTTTCGCTCAACCCCACAAAATCACTTGCCATTTTAAGGGTCAAATCATTGTGATAATTATTGCGAATAAATTCCTGAACCCTTAGTATGGCCCTGTTTACCTTGACATCACGCTTTTCCTTTAAATAGCTTACAACTATATCAGTTATATCCTTTATCCATTCGTTAATCTCTTCCTGGGTCTCAAATTTTGCTATTATGTCGTAGAAATCTAGATTTTGTCCAAAAACCTCAACAGTATCATAGCATTTCTCGTTAATAAACTTTATAATAATGTAGATTATCTCCATATAACTTGCATAGATTTTATCAAGTCTGCCGGGATCTGAATTTCTGATAAGCTTAAGAAGTACTTCAAGCTCATATTGTGCTTTATCTTTATCTGCCTCTATCAAAGTTCGAATAAACTTTTCTTCCTTACCAAATATGCTGTCAATTTTTTTGGGTGTAATCTTATTTGATATTTCAGGAGTAATGATTGTACCTTTACCAAATACAAACCTGAGCTTAACATTATATCTTGCTTCCTCATAAAGCTCCCTGATATTTTTATCCCCTGTACCAAGTGAGCTAATACCCGCCGATACACTGATTTCCATGTTATCATGAAGACTGTTATTTATGATTGTTACAATATCATATACTCGATCCATAAGATCATCCATATTATTGTACTCTAATGTCATAAACAGGAGGTACTCCTGTGGTGAAAGGACAATACTTTCTCCACAGCATACATCCCGCATTGTCTTATCAATTTGGCTTTTAATACTTTCGGAAAAATCACCTATGGTATTTCCATCATATTTTTCACTTATGGATTGGAAGTCGTCAACCCATAAATAGCACAAAATCAAATTATTTAACTTAAATTTGAGGCCATACTTATTCATAGCCTTTTCCATATCATCATTTTTTTCTGTTTCCAGCATATGTTTTAGCAATCTATCCTTTGAAGAACTAAAATCCGTATTGGTGATTACTGAAACATCTGGATTTTCTATTTCAATATCGCTAAATTTTCCTTGCAGCTTCTTAAAGTATCCACTATTTAATTCCGAGTTAAGCATATAGTCTGAAACACCCTGCCTGAATGCTTCTCTTGCTAAATTAAAATCGGAATTTTGTGACATAGCTATCATAAATGCTCTAATATCAATACTCTTTAAATAGGATATAATACTTAAAGCTTTTTTGGAATCTATATCCATGTTAACGATTATAAGTTTGATATCATTATATTGGTTCAATATCTTAATTACTTCATTTTTGTTTTTTGCTTCTAAAATTTCATAAGAGCTTTTTTTAAACCAACTAACAGTGTAACAGATTGCAGTATCATCAAATGAAATCAACAGAACTCTAGTCATTTTAAACCCCTTTTATAAATATGCAAAAAATATATCAACATAAAATAAATTTTATCATACTTTCTACATTTATAAAACTATTTTTGACATATGTTTTAAGGAAAAATCATTATTAATTATTATTCATAAAAACAAGTCGAATAACAAATTATCATTACAAAAAACTATAACCTTAATAAAACAATCCATTTAACAAACTAACCGTTTTGAATTGCCTATTAAGGTCTATAATTTACTCTATTGTTCATTTTTATACTCAGCCAAATGCCGGGCTTAGCAGCAACCCTTATGAAACTTCATTAGTAATATCTTACCATTCCTTATCTTCTTTTACTAATGAGATAATATACCCCAAATCCTATTGCTGCAAGAATTATAAGTGGCATTAAAAGTTTTACAAGAAAACCAAGAACCCTTAATACAATTATAACTACTACAACGGCCAATATAATACCAACAATGCCTTTCGTTCTATTATCCATTTGCTCTTCCTCCTGCTTTGGTTTTTATAATTAGTTTTTTAAATTGATTATTTTAATTTATTATACACAATATTTTAATATTTTTCTAGATATAATTAATATTTTTTATAAAATTATTAATTAATTTCAATAGAACTATTAACCTTTCATATATTGCATGAAATTTCTCTCAAAGCATTCAGTGTTATATCAATTTCATCAGCAGTGTTGAAAGGACCAGGACTGAACCTTACAATACCGGTTTTAACAGTACCTAACGTCTGATGTGCAAATAACGAGCAATGCAATCCTGCACGAGTCGCAATATTATAAACCCTGTCAAGTACATAACTCACTTCAGTGGAATCAACATCAATAAAGTTTATTGCCACAATGCCCGAGTTAGAATCTATATTGTTTTTACTGTATATTTTTATTTTGCCAATTTCCTCTATACCCTCATGCAGGGTTTTAATCAGATTATATTTAATTTTTTTAATTTTTTCAATTCCTACTTTTTCGATATAATCAATACCCGCTCCCAATCCAATAATACCGGGAGTGTTTAGTGTTCCGCTTTCCATATTATCCGGCAACATTTCCGGCTGGAATATAATTTCAGAATGACTTCCCGTACCACCATATATAATTGGCGATAGCTTTAACCCGTCTCTTATGTATATTGCACCTGTTCCCTGCGGACCTAAAAGGCCTTTATGACCAGGGAAAGCCATCATGTCAATATACATATCTTCAACATCTATTTTGATAGAGCCTGCTCCCTGTGAAGCATCCAACAAAAAGCAAATTCCTTTTTCATTAGCTATCCTTCCCATATCCTTCACCGGCATTATTATGCCATTTACATTTGATGATAAGGTACTTACCAAAAGCCTGGTATTTGGCTTAATTGCCTTTTTAATATCTTCAACATCTATTTCTCCGTATTCGTTGCAATCAACTACTGTAAATTCTATTTTTCTATCTCTCTTTAGTGTATTTAGGGGTCTTATAACGGAGTTATGCTCCATTGATGTTGTTATTACATGATCCCCTTCCTTAATATACCCTGATATTCCTATATTTAAAGCTTCTGTTGCATTCTTTGTAAAACAAATCCTCATAGGGTCCTTAATATTAAAAAATGCACCTATTATTTCCCTGACTCGCATTACCTCCACAGAAGCCTTTATAGACAAAGAGTGCCCTCCCCTTCCGGGGTTCGCACCATATTCCTTCATACATTTCATCATTTCTTCATATACAGCATCAGGCTTTATAAAGGACGTTGCCGCATTATCGAGATAAATCATGGCATTCACCTATTCCTCCAGAATCATCAAGGCCAAAGGAAACGGAGCTAATGCCCTTTCCAGTATGCCCTGAACATATGCTATCAACATGCCGTAATTGGTAATTGCTACATTATTTGCTTTTGAGAAGTTTATCCTGTACTGCATTTCCTGTTTGTTCAGCATACAGCCTCCACAATGAATGATCAAGTCATATTTTTCTATATCCTTTGGGAAAAAGTTGCCAGAAGCCCATTCAAACTCCACTTCTCCGCCGCTTAACTGCCTCACCCATCTTGGAATTTTCACCTTTCCAATATCGTCCGCTTGTCTATGGTGGGTACACCCCTCTACAACAAGTACCTTGCTGCCGCTTTTAAGGTTTTCTATCCGCTTAAGACCTCTGACCATTTCCATCAATTCACCCTTATATCTTGCAAACAATATGGAAAATGATGTTAGAGGAATATCCTCAGGAACATCTGCCGAAACCTTTAAAAAAGCCTGCGAATCTGTTATTACCAGTGAGGGTCTTTTATTAAGGTTCTCAATTGTTTCCTTGAGCTCATATTCCTTTGTAATAACAGCCATTGCATCGTTTTCAATAATGTCCCTGATTGTCTGCTGCTGTGGTAAGATCAATCTCCCCTTAGGTGCCGCCTTATCTATTGGCGTAACAAGAACCACAAAATCTCCCGGCTTTATAAGGTCACCGCATATACTTAAATCTTTATCATCATAGACTGCATTTTCCGATATGATTTTTTTTAGCTCTTCAATGCCTGTTTTTACGAGGGAACTGATACCTATTACCGGAATTCCCAATTTGTTTCTTATTTCATCTATGTCATCACCTGATAATGGCCTTAAATCTACCTTATTCATTGCACATACAACCGGAATATCTCTGCTTTTTACCTTTTTGATAAAATCCAGTTCAAAATCAGTAATGCCTTCCTGTGCGTTTACTACAACTATGGCAAAATTGGTTTTTCTTAATACATCATATGTTTTTTCAACTCTTAAGTTTCCTAAATCGCCCTCATCATCCATCCCTGCCGTATCAATTATAACTACCGGGCCTATTGGCAAAAGCTCCATCGTTTTATAAACAGGGTCTGTAGTTGTTCCAGGCACATCTGAAACAACAGCCAACTCCTGGCCTGTGAGTGCGTTAATAAGGCTTGATTTACCTGCATTTCTCCTTCCGAATATTGCAATATGCATTCTCTCTGAAACCGGTGTATTATTCACAAAAATCACCTACCTCTTTCCTGTACCTGGTATACCAGGCTTTGTAAGTTCTAATGGATTTAATATTTTATCTATTTTTTCATTATCTAAGACTGCTTTTTCGATCAGCATATCCCTTAATTTTTTATTTTCTGCCACGCATTCCTTTGCAAGGTTTGATGCTTCAGCATATCCTATATGTTTTATAAGAGCAGGCACCTGTACATAGCTTTCTTCTACCATTTCCCTGCATCTTTCCCTGTTAGCCGATATTCCTTTTATGCATTTATTTATAAATAACTCGATGCCGTTTCTTAAAATATCCAACGTTTCAAGGAGATTATGTGCAATTACCGGCAAAAACGCATTTAGCTCAAGCTGTCCCGACTGAGCTGCCATAGTAATTGTCAGATCATTTCCCATTACCTGAAACGCAATTTGGTTAATAGCTTCAGGAATCACAGGATTAACCTTTCCTGGCATTATTGATGATCCTGCCTGAACCGCAGGAAGAGTTATTTCACCCAAACCGGCCCGAGGCCCTGACGCCATGAGACGCAAGTCGTTGGCAATCTTTGAAAGGTTGACACAAGAGGTCTTTAAAAGTCCTGACACCTCGACAAATACATCATTGTTCTGGGTTGGATCCATCATGTACTCAGCCCTGGCAAGACCTAGCCCGGTCAATGACCTGAGCTTTTCAACCATAAGGAATATGTATTTCCTGTCTGCGTTTATACCAGTTCCGACAGCTGTACCACCTATGTTCACTTGCCTCAGTCTTTCTTCAACCTTGTAAATTCTCCATCTGTCCCTGGATATTGCCTGTGCCCATGCACCGAATTCCTGGCCTAACATTACAGGCACCGCATCCTGAAGCTGTGTTCTTCCAACTTTGATAATCGTTGAGAATTCCTCTTCCTTTTCCTGCAAAGCCGTTTGCAGCTGCGAAAACAGCTCGCTTACAGGTTTTAACATCTTAATGGCAGCAATGCGTAAAGCAGTTGGGAATACATCATTTGTAGATTGGGACATGTTAACATGGTCTAAAGGATCAATGCTGGAATAATCGCCTTTTTTCCCGCCTATAAGCTCTATCGCCCTGTTTGCTATAACCTCATTCACATTCATATTGGCAGATGTCCCAGCACCGCCCTGCAGCGGATCGACAACAAACTGCTCCTTGAAGCTGCCTGATAGTATTTCATCACAGGCTCCACATATGGCATTTGATATATCGTTATCCAAAAGCCCAACTTCGGCATTTGTGATTGCGGCAGCTTTTTTTACCGTAACCAGTGCCTTAATAAGTTCAGGGTGAATATACCTTCCAGTTATATGAAAGTTTTCCAAAGCTCTGGCCGTGTGAATTCCATAGTAGGCTTCATCCGGTATCAACATCTCACCTAGCATATCCTTTTCTTTTCTCATCGATCATCAACCTCAACATATCACATTTCGTGTTAACTTAACTCGTTAACACACGCTCATAAGGTAAGTAATTCTTCAATTATACCTGAGATAACGAACTGTAAAGTCATATATCAGTTCCCTTGGAATAGCCCAATTTCGGCTATTCCGCTCACTGTATATAACTATATTAAAAGTGATAAATCTATTACATTTGTCTTAAGCAAATCCCGTTGAACCGTTCGTTATTTGCTCCGCCAAATGTAAGATTATTAACACTTTTAATATATATTACAGTTCATTATCTCTGAGATAACGACCTGTAAAGTCATATATCGGTTCGCCCGGAATAGCCCAATTTCGGCTATTCCGCTCACTGTATATAACTATTTTACAGTTCATTATCTCTTAAATAAGCGGGAAGCTTCCTTCCGGTCTTCCTCACCGCATAGATGGCAGATCCCATATCTACCATATTTTTATTATCATAAATCCTGTAGCTGCCCCTGTAAATTTCAGGGGTATTAATGAGCATAATGGTATTTGCTCCTGCATTTAACGCCCAAACCTGCGCATCCTTATCCAATGATGCCAATGCAGTTGTTGAAGGGATATACACCTTTTTACATACAATTCTGGTAACAGCAACAGTTCTTACTGTAAGATTAATATCTCCATTGGGCAAATGCTCTAAAGGAGTTCCCTTTGCAGGAATAAACGGACCTATACCGATCATGTTTATTCCCATTTCCTTAAAGTACATTATATCTTCTGCAATATCTTCAATCTGTTGCCCCGGCAAGCCAATAATATTGCCGGAACCGTTGATATACCCCAGCTCTTTAAGCCATTTTGAACATTGAATTCTCCTGTCATAATCATCATCAGGATGAACTTCCTTAAATATTTTCCTGTTGGTCGTTTCTATCTTTAAAAGGAAATTGTCGGCACCATTTGCTTTAAGCTCTTCATATTCCGCTTTGGTCCTTTCACCAACACTTAAAGTGATCCTCATTCCGGTTCTTTCTTTTATTGTCCTGATAAGTTTAATTATTCTTTCGGTGGACCATAGCGGGTCCTCTCCCGATTGAAGTATAACTGTCTTTATGCCCGCCTCATGAAGGCTGTCAACAACCTTCAATATTTCATCTTCTGACATTCTGTATCTTGCAACAGACTCATTACCTGCGTTTATACCACAGTAGCTGCAGCTTTTACAGCAGTAGTTGGAAAATTCAATGGCACCTCTAATTTCAACCACATCTCCAACCATCTCTTTTCTTATCCTGTCTGCTGTAGAGAATATTACGTCTACCTCTTTAGGCTTATCAGTCTTCAAGAGATAAACTATATCATCCTTTTCAAGTTCATCACCGTTTTCTATCTTTTTTAAAACGCTTAAAAATTCATTTGATACTGAAATACCAAGCTTTTCATCAATTAATCCCTGAAGCTTTAATTTTCTATCTTCTATAATATCCCTATAAAGGACATTTTCTTTTTCCAATATGCTTTTTGAAGCTTCCAGATCATTTCCTTTTATCTTAACTACTATGGCACAAACAGTACCCGTCTGCGGTGGTGCAGGAACCAGGTCGGTAATTATATTTTCATTTTGAAGGGTTTTATTGATTAAAAGCATGCCGGCTGTATTATGTGCAACAATCAAAAAATCCTTATTATCCATTTAAACACATCCATTCTAAAAGTAAATATCTCTCTTGCCGCCTTCAATTTCCTTAAGCTTTTCCTCTGTTGACTTTCTAACATTTTCATCTTCAATTTCATCAAGTGCCTTACTGATTATTTGCTGACCTTTTATACGAAGACTATCCGTTCCATAGTCCATAAGGTTTTCTTTGAAAGTCAGTATGGCATTAGGCTGGCAAAACTCATGAATTTCGCCCTCTTTTGCATATTCCATAAAGGCTTCTCCTGTACGGCACCTTCTATAACATGCTGTACAAAAGCTTGGAATATAGCCGTTATCACAGATTGTCTCAAGCATCTGGTTAAGTGTCCTGTGATCATTTACCTCAAATTGGTCGGCTTTCTCCTCTTCCTCTGCATAACCGCCAGGGCTTGTCTTGGACCCTGCACTAATTTGTGAAACTCCAAGAGACAAAAGTTCATCCCTGAGCTTTGGACTTTCCCTCGTTGACAATATAATTCCTGTATAAGGAACAGCAAGCCTGTATATTGCAACTATCTTCCTGAAATCATCATCGTTTACCAGGTAAGGAATCTCATCAAGCCCCCATCCCAAGGCCGACCTTAGCCTCGGAACAGATATGGTATGAGGTCCAATACCATATTTCTTTTCGAATGCGTTTATATGCATTAAGAGCCCCAGCACTTCAAACCTGTAATCATACAATCCTAAAAGTGCTCCTACCCCAACATCATCAATTCCTGCTTCAAATGCACGATCAATAGCTGTTATACGCCAGTCAAAATCTGCCTTTAGCCCTACCGGATGCATCTTTTTGTAAACTTCTCTATTATACGTTTCCTGAAAAATTACATATGTACCTATCCCATGCTCCTTAAGCTGCCTGTACTCCTCAATTTTCATCGGAGCTGCCTCAACATTGATTCTTCTTATGTCTCCACATTTATAAACGGCATCCATGGCATCTGTCAAATGCTTCACACCTGTTTTACCAGGATATTCCCCGCATATGAGCAAAATTCTTTTATGTCCCTGTGACTCGATGGCTTTTGCTTCTGTAACTATTTCATCAAGAGAAAGGGTTTTTCTATGAAGCTCTTTGTTATCTCTTCTAAAGCCGCAATAGAGGCAGTTGTTTGTGCACTCATTGCTGGTGTAGAGCGGAGCAAACAGCACAACCCTTTTACCATAAACCTTATTCTTGACATATCTCGCAGCATCAAATATTTCCTCTAGAAGCTCACCGCCCTCAACATATAGTAGCTTTGCCACCTCTTCAAGGTTAAGACCCTTGCAATTTTTTGCTTTATTTATAATATCCTTAATTTCCGATTCATCAACTCTCTTGGATTTTTCAAGAAGAGAAAATATAAGCTCTTCATTTATATAATCAACCATACAATCAACTCCCTATTTATTCAAAATTTCCTACACATAACAACATCGCCTGCGTTTTGCAACCTTGGTTGCTGTTGTGAGAAATAGCGGTGTATAATACGCAATAATTTCTCACACACTAAAAAATCCCTCCCAAATGTTAGGAAGAATCAGCATAAACCAATAGCATAATTAATCCCCCTTCGATAAGATATCTCCTTCTCGTCAGGTATTACCCATTTTAAGAATTCAATTGTTATTTTTGTTTATCAGCAATATATATGCTTGCTGCATTAACCATATAACCATCATTTATCATTAGCACTTCAATCAGTAGGTCAATGCCACCTTAACCTTAATACCGGGAATGTTTCCAAGCTTGCCTGTCAAAGCACCTATTTCATCATTAGTGCCATCTACAATAATTGATATTACGGATATCTCCCTTTCCTTATATGGAAGTCCCATCCTGCCTACAATTATATTACCAAAATTGCTTAGAATGTCATTAACCCTCTTAGCGGTTTCTTCCCGGTTATTGACTACTACACCAATAACTGCAATTCTATTTTGGTTTGACATAAATCACCTTCGTTATTTTTTTAACTATGTTAATTATACCACTTTTCTATTTCATGTAAACAATTTTTTTGTAGCTTGGCTTTTTCCTTTAAATCAACATAACTAACATCATTAGTTGATAAATTACTTCATAGCAGCAATACAAGCATTCCATTCTCTGCCATTAAGCATTCCTATAAATTCATATACCGGCTGATAAAAACCTTTTGTATCATATGAATAAGATATCTTAATATCCTTTATTTGAATTTTCCCCCCCGGCATATCCGACCAATCAGGAAAGTTACCTTTTAAGACTTTCTGATATGCACAGGTAGATATTTTAAACCTGATGCATATTGATAATCCGACATACTTCTATTCACAAAAATTTTCAATGTATAAGTGGATAGCCAGAAGTTGGATTGCTTAATTTGAACAGATTCTAACATTTATTGTATATTCTTCATTTATATTTTTCAACATTTTTTACATTTATATATTAAGTTTTGCAGCATTTCAAAATTCTTATTTTTATTGCAATTTATTCATTGGACAAGCTTCTTAACATTACTAAAACACCACAACATAATGTTAAACATATTTATCTTATGGCAAAAACTAAAAGAGCCTGATCGTCTCAGGCTCTTTATCTATTGTCCTTTATCTATATACCGGAGTAGGCGTATTAGTTTGTGGCGGTGTTGGTGTATCTGTTGCTGTAGGCGTTGCTGTTGGTGTTGGTGTATTTATTGGTGTTGCAGTATGTGTCGCTGTTGGAGTGGGCTTTGGTGTAGCTGTTGGTGTAGGTGATGCTGTTGCTCTATAAAGAGCTGAGTCAGGTATTAATTGCTTGGTTATGCCCTGCCCGGAATACCCTACTTCTAAAAAAGCCCCTCCATCCCTGTTAAAATAGTGGACATTGATTTCATGTTTTCCTGCTGCAAGGTAAATAGAACCGCTTTTTTCTGTTTTCGAATGCGTTCCATCATTATCAACTATCAGTCTGTTTCCGATATAAAGCTTACTTCCATCGTCTGATTTTGTATAGAACGTATAATATCCGCTCGTTGCTATATTTACATATCCTGTAAATGTGTAGCCATAGTTTGCTGCAGTAGATGATATTTTGAAATTATCAATAACACCCTGACTTATTGCAGACATATTAGGAAAATTAGGCAACCCATCCCAACGTCCTTCATAATACTTGAAATTAAGTCCGTTAACAGTATAACCAGGGTTGTCAGGTGTTCTGTATATGGATGTTGGAGTAGGTGTATAAGCTGGAGTAGGTGTAGCCGTACTGTAGTTTACAGATATATTGTCAAACTCAGTATATGTGTCAACTGCCCTTACACCTATTGAGCCTCCTGTGTAAATGCTGTCAGTAACATCTATTAGTGCCGAATTCATGTCAGTAAGATAAACCCTGATGGAACTTCCAAGCCTAACAACCTTTATATTATATGTTGTGTATGGATTGACAGTAACCGAATAATACCCGATTGTTACTGCTGAATTGTCAGTTACCCTTAACAATTCCAGCCTGTCGTTGTTTGCATCTATTCCTACATAATAACCTCTAAATCCGTAAGAAGTATTTGTGGGATTGCTTACATTAAATATAACACCTGCATTTCCGGATGTTCCTATTGCCAAACTGGCTGTGTAGGTAAAATCTGTAAGATTAGTTGCTCCAGCAATTGATTTTGCTTCACCATTCGGACTTACAGCATATTTGTTGTTTTCCACCTTCCATGTACCATTATATGTGGTCCACCCATCAGCATTACCATCATTGAAGTTATCTGAAAATGCAATACCTGAAGCTGCAACAGTTGTTTGATAGAACTTGAACCAGTTCACTGAAAACAAATATCCGCTTCCGCCGGTAAACTTTAAGCAAAGGTTATGAACGCCTTTGGTGTTTGTTATGTCTATTTTTTTGGTAGCCCATGTCTGCCAACCACCTGTTGGTGTTAATGTACATGTTCCAATGACAGTTCCTGAAACACTGTCCAGCCTTACTTCAATATATCCATTGCTGGATGAACCACTGGCATATCTTACTTCAAAGCTGTTAGCACCACTTGAAAAATCTATATTATCATAAATTACATAATCTCCATTTTCTATCCACTCAATATCCTTGCCGCCTTCAGTGCAGCTTGCAATTTCAACGCCTTTGCTGCTGTTAAAGTTTTCAGCTTCAATTTGTGTAAACGCACTCCTTGCTGCTATTGTAGGTGTTGCTGTAGGTGTTGGTGTACTTGTAGGCTTTGGTGTTACTGTAGGTGTTGGTGTGTAGTATGAGTTAAGAGCCTGCAGGAGATCTTTATCATTAAGAGCAGCGACCTGCTCCGCTTTGATAACGCCCGTATCAACAAGTTTCCTAATCAGTGTTTTTTCTGTCCCCTTCATCTTTGTTTTTAATGCACTGTAAGAAGCAGCTACAACATCGTCCCTTATAATAGACTGGCTTGATTTGTAGTATTTATATTCAACCGGCGAAATAAGTCCTATGTTTAATGCCTTATCAATTGATTCGCTCCAAACAAAGTCACCCTTTGAGTCATCGTATCCTAATGACCTTAATAGATATGTAATGTATTGGTTTGCAGTTACATTCATACCTGCACCAAACCTGTTGTTGCTAATTCCTGAAGTTAGTTGTATGGAATACGCATATGAAACATAATACTCAGCATAATGACCTGAAGGAATATCTGTAAAAATTGACTTGCTCTTCTGATTCTTTGCTGTTTGCTCAAGTCCTAAAAGTCTTAAAACCATAACGATTGACTGTTCTCTTGTCAATTCCTTTTCAAGCTCAAAACCTCTATCAGTACCTAAAAACAGGTTCAGGCTCTTTAATTTGTTTGCCAGATCAGTGTTCTGAACCGATGCAGCACCGATAAAATTAATTGATGCCAGCACTATCAACAAAGATAGCGATACTGAAATAACCCTTCTTTTCATTTAATCAATCCTCCTGTAAATCAATTTTATAAAATTAAAATTTTTTATAATTTTTTATCAACCGAAGTCAAAAAAATCACTCTATATTAAAAGTGATAAATCTATACATTTGTCTTAAGCAAATCCCGTTGAACCGTTCGTTATTTGCTCCGCCAAATGTAAGATTATTAAAACTTTTAATATAATATATAATAAAATATTTATTATGAATTTAAGTCATATATCCCCTTATCAAGACATAATTTTGCTCTTTCCCTTGTTTTTTCATCACCTTCGAGAGCTTCTTTCATAAACTGTGGATTTTCCTTTAGAAACTTGGTCATTGCTGCTTTAGGATTATCAAGATAAGCTGCAATCATATCAAACTGACTTTGGTTTATATAGTTAGATTCCAATGCCATTTTAAACAAATCCTTATCAATATTGATCATTGAAAAAGGTGTTATATTATTGTTTTCAAGGAACTCAGAACCGCCCTGCATTCTGTCTACAACAGCAACACTCCACAATATTTCGCCGCCAAGGCTCTTTATTGCAGGAATCCAAGCCCTCTCATAGCTTGACGCCTCATTTATGAGGTCAACAATATGAAGAACTTTTTTCCCATTTAGCTGAAAATCTGTAATAACTTCCCCACCATCTGTAAGGACTGCTTTTAAATCCTTGTATATTGTTATATGTGGCTTATTTAATATATGAGCTATAATTATTGAAAAGAACCAGTCTCTTCTTTCACCGCCTGATATGTACTCATAGGATTGAAGCTTTGGGTTATCCTTTATAAATAGCACCATTTCGTCTATAAGCTCTTTGAAAATTTTATCGTTATTATAGTTTTCAAGAACTTTATCCAATACCTTCCCGGGACATCCAACAACATCTTTTTTTACTTCATCAATTATTTTAAGTAAATTGTTAGCTTTTTCCTCACTCCCATATAGAAAATGAGTGTTTATGTAATAGGGCCCAATTGCTCCCGATGTATACCAAAACGGCTTATCTTGCGGGCATACCCTAAGTGCTTCCGTTTCAAACAGCCATGAAACCAGTTTGTCTCTAAAATTATTCATTTTTACTCCTCCATATTAACACTTTTAATTTAGACGTTATTTGTATTTCAAAAGTTTCCTAAAACTAATAATTTATCTTTGTCTTTCTTCGAATTCCTTTTCGTATTGGCTCCACCATTCCTGATTATAAATGGTGCTCATTTCCCTGCCTAAATGTGAGGCATCGCCCTCCATTACAACATTATAATCACCATTCTCGTAATCGATAATAGTAACCGATGTGTTGTCATACCATTTTATATTAACCATTTCTTCCAGATCACAGCCCTTGAATCTGCACATCATTGCCTTAATAGCGGTTCCGTGTGTAACAATGCATATATTCTTGCCTTTATTGTTATCTGCAATATACTGAACTTCCTTTAAAAGCCTCTCTTGGAACTCTTCCATTGATTCACCGTTAGGCATTTTGTGAACATGGGGCCTTTTTTCCCATGTTTCATTCTCTAATGGATATAAATCTGCAAGCTCATCCCATTTCTTCCCTTCCCAATCGCCTCCGTTAATTTCCTTCAGCTTGTCAGTCCTTATAATAGGAAGGTTCTTGATATTTGCTATATATTGTGCAGTTTGAAGGGTTCTTTTAAGGCTGCTTGAATATATGACATCAATTTTCACACCTTCAAGCCTTTTTGCTGCCAACTCTGCCTGTTTGTGTCCCTTTTCAGTAATTGGAGAGTCTGTCCATCCATGAAACTCCCTGTATAAATTTCCCTCAGCTTCTGCATGCCTTACAAAAATAAGCCTTGTACTCATTGGTTCCTCCTACTTCATTACTTGCATCCACATCCTGTTGATGTGTCGTTTAATTCCAGTGTTCCTATTATATCCATTACACTGCTAATATTATACAGTTCAAGATATTTCTCTATTCCCTTGACAACATCATTGCATGCAGCAGGATTTACAAAATTCATGGTGCCTACCATAACCGCACTTGCTCCAGCAAGCAGGAACTCCACAGCATCCTCACCTGTGGATATGCCTCCCATCCCTATAACAGGAACCTTTACTGTATGGGCAACCTCATAAACCATGCGAAGTGCAACAGGCTTAACAGCCGGACCTGAAAGTCCTCCGAAATTCTGGGCCAGTATTGGCCTTCTCTTATGGATATCGATGGCCATTCCAAGAATTGTATTTATAAGCGACAATGAATCGGCACCTGCATCTTCGGCAGCTTTAGCTATTTCCTTAATATTTGTAACATTAGGTGTAAGCTTGACTATAAGCGGCTTCTTACAATATGCTCTGACTCTTTTTGTCACCTCGGAAATTCCAGCACATGTGTTTCCGAAAGCAACCCCACCCTGCTTAACATTAGGGCATGAAACATTGAGTTCAATGGCATCAATATCCGCATCCTGTAAAGTTTCTGCCATTTTGCAATAATCTTCAATGGTATTTCCTGCAATATTTGCTATTATTGCAGTGTTAAATTTCCTCAAAAATGGTATTTCCTCTTTAATAAAATGCTCAACCCCAGGATTCTGAAGTCCTACACTGTTTAATATACCGGCAGGTGTCTCGGCAATCCTCGGAGGCTTGTTGCCATGCCTTGGCTTAAGGGTAAGACCTTTAACAGATACTCCCCCTAGACCATTCAAGTCCATATAATCGGAGTATTCCCTGCCAAATCCGAATGTTCCGGATGCAGCAATTACTGGGTTATTTAGTTTAAGACCGCCGACTGTAACTGAAAGATCGGCTTTTTTATTTACATTATTCATATTCTCCCTCATTTTTTGTTATCCTTATTTTGTTATCCTTATATAAAAAGCAATTAATTTTATATATTTGTATATCACAAATCAATTAATCTTTTCATATTAACACTTTTCATATATTATGAAAAGTTAATAATCTTTTACATTTGTCTATCGCAAATCCCGTAAAAGCGTTCGTTATTTGCTCTGACAAATGTAAGATTATTAAAACTTTTCATATATTTAAAATTCTTCATTTTATATAATACCATTTAATTGGACTGCTATCCATACAGTAATATAAATTTATCGTAAAAAAACTTATATCTATTACACTCAGTTCTGTATAATTATTTTTCATAAATATTTTTTAAAAATGATGTATATGCTGCTCTTAAAAATCATGCTTCTTATCGAACAATATTGTGGAGGATGATATTATTGCTTAACCTGAAGTTCTTTAAAAAACAAAGGCAGGAAAACGACCCATTAAGAGATATAATTATAAAAATCCGCAATGGGGACCACACATTAAAAGAGAAATTAATAAGTGATTACCGTCCATTTATTCTTCAATCCGTATCAAAGGTTACAGGCAAATACGCAGATCCTGTTAACAGTGAAGAGTCTAGTGTAGGCCTTATGGCCTTCGATGAGGCAATAAACTGTTATGATGAAAGTCAGAGCAGAAATTTCCTCAATTTTTCGGATGAGGTAATTAGACGCAGGGTGATTGATTTTTTAAGAAAGAGCAGCAAATCCCAGGTAGAGTATCCCTTTACCTATTTCGAGAATGAGGAGAACAATAACTTTGAGGAAAAACACCTTAAGGTTGACTATGGTACGCCCACAGACAATGTAGAGGTTGAAGAGGAAATTATCTCATTCAAAAGGGATTTGATGAGATTTAATATATCCTTGTCCTCCCTCGCCTCTTCTGCTCCAAAGCATAAGGATTCAAAGCAGCTTTGCATAAAGCTTGCAAGAATAGTCGCGGACAATCAGGCATTGTACGACAGGTTCATGCGAACAGGTAACATACCGATAACCGAGTTGACAAAGATTACAAATGTCTACCATGGGACTGTGATTTTATTCATTTGAAAAGAAAATCAGGCATGTTTGTCGGACAGCAAATACAGTTTACATCTAATGATATAAAGAAGGAAAGAAAACCTCTTAATATTCTGTCGTTAGCGGTAAGTGCTGCTGCCATATTACTTATAGCATCCCTGTATTTTATATTCTTCCAGAAAACCTCCGAAAATGATTTGAGCGGGATATATTGGTTTGTAGATATTGATATTAATCCAAGTATTGAGTTTATGCTTGATAAGGATAACAAAGTTAAAAAAGCAGTGACTCTCAATAACGATGCACAAAAGCTTTTAAAAGATATGGATTATAATAATATGTACCTTGAAAAAGCTATTACAGATATAATCGCTAAATCGGAAGATCTAGGTTTTATTAACATGGAAGACAGCAATATACTGGCATCTGTTTCTTTAAATGATGCATATAAATATTATGGTAAAAATACACAGGAGCAGAAGGAATATATCGATAACCTTGTCAACATACTTAATATTTCATTAGAAGACAAGGCAGATAAATACCTTGTTACAAAGACTTCCCCCATAGTTAAAAGGAAGGCATCCAAAAATAATATTTCACTAGGTCGCCAGATTTATTACGACTACATGAGAAAAAATGGTGACGAAATAACCTTTGATAAAGCAAAAAATGAAGAAGCTTCTACTATGATTGAGAATTTGAGTGAATACAAATATACACCTGAAGAGAATGATTATACAAATTCTCCTTATGAATCAACACCCACAAATAAAGACAATACTGAGCCTTCATTACCAACAAAAGCATCAGCATCGGTTACACCAAAACCTACGCAAAAAAATACAGCTACGGCCAAGCCAAAGCCTACACCCACCATCCAAAAAGTTCTTTATGACAATAGCACATTGCATGTTACAGCTTCAACCAAGAATGGTAATGTTGTATTGAAATGGACACCGCTTGAAGGCAAAGAATTTTTGTACTATAAGATTGTTATTTCAAAGAAAAACTCAAAACCCAAATATCCTGATGACGGCTATATGTATGCAATACCGGATATAAATACATCAAGCGTTACCGTAAGCATGGACTCTTCCTATAACGGCGGCGACTTTGGAGGCAAACTTGTTCCAGGTGAAAAGTATTACTTTGGAATAACAGCTGTTTTCAACAATAAAAAAATATACAGCAACATAATTTCAATGAAATAACCCGGTACCTCGACACCTACTCCAAAACCAAGTGCAGCTCAAAGTACGGCTCCAAAACTTACTGCTTCGGTTGGAAATGATGCAATCAAACTGTCCTGGACACCTAATAAGCGAGAAGGTTTTGTATATTACAAGGTTGTTATATCCAAATCAAATCCTCATCCTGTATACCCTGAGGATGGCTATATGTGGTATTCAAGTGAGGAAACCTCATACTCTGTATACAGCTCTACCGGATATAACGGAGGAGACTTTGGAGGCAAGCTGGTATCGGGTCAAAAGTATTACTTCAGCATAACTTATGTGTACAATGATAAAAAAATCAGTTCCAACACACTGTATCTCACATGCCCGTAGGGTAATATTGAATGCCTTACTAAAACATGATTGAAATATAACTATTCTATATAAACAGATAAGAAGGATACAAGGTTGCACTTTATAGCCAAGTATCCTTTTTTGATGCAATCAATTATATTAAACGTGTTAATAATCTTACATTAATCTTGTTTTTTGTCACACATAAGGTTCCTACAATAATATTATGTTATATAATCACATTATTGGGAGAGACTCTTATGTTAAGTCATCTATCGGATAGTATTAGTACTGTCAAACTATATTTATCACTATTTCTTAGCACTACCATCATAACAAACCTGATAATAACACTGTCAATTGTGCTGGGTATTTCATTAATTTACATTTTATTATCCAAAATGTATCCTTACATACTCCGGCCCTTTAATTTTTTAAGGTCGCTTTTTAAAGGGATTTTCTCAAGCTTGGATGAGGGCCAGTTGCAATCCACCCCCGAAATTGATAAGACCATTGAGGTTGCCGGCTTTTCATATGACCCTGACCAGGATATGTTTTACTCAAATATAGATTCCTGGCAAAGAAAGTTCGGGTATTGCCGTCTATATGATGAAGCAACAGTACCGTTTGGTATGATCGTAGACTGCGAGCCTGTTTACTTCGATTACGATGGTAAAAAGTGGCTCATCGAGTTTTGGAAAGGTCAGTATGATATGTGTACCGGATGTGAAATTGGTATTTATTATACCGACAAGTCTGATTTTGCGATTCCTAATGTTTTCAACGATACTTTGTATAAATGTGTTGATGATGAAAATCAGTTGTATATGGAATTCACCTTAAAAAAATTTGACGAGGTGCTGTTTAAACGTGGTGAGAAACACTGGTGGCTGACAGGCTTTAAACTGGGTGAATTTTCAGAAACATATGAATTATCAATGGACATAGTAATTACATTTAATAAAGAAGAAATGCTTTATGAATTTATTAAAGGCCTTAAAAATGCCAATTACTCTGATTATGAATTTGCTATCGAAGATAATAGCGTTTATATCAACTTTGAATACGCGCACACACCACAGCCTCTGTCAAGAATCAAACAGGTGGAATGGATTATCCAAAGGAAAAATGAGGCTTTATGCGAAAAGTACATTGAGCTGACAGCAGGGTGCATGAATATGCCTGAAAAATTGAAAGTGTTAAAAGAACAAGCACCTGACCTTTACAAAAAAGTTCTAAACCCTGGAAAATCTATAGCAATATTTGATGTCTATAAAAAAATCAAAAACTATCTTAGATGAAAAGTGAATAATCTTTTACATTTGTCTATCGCAAATCCCGTAAAAGCGTTCGTTATTAGCTCTGACAAATGTAAGATTATTAACACTTTTAATATAGCTAAGAAATAACGCTTTTATTTAACTTAACAGGGGTTTTTACTATGTATGAATTTTATAGATTGTCTAAAGTATATGCATCGGCACAGGAGATTCCTTTTGATGATTCTTCAAAGATTGCCATTATGAGTGATTGCCATAGAGGTGACGGCAGCTGGGGTGACAATTTTTTAAGCAACAAGAATATTTATTGTGCTGCCTTAAACTTCTATTACAAGAACAATTATACCTATATAGAGCTTGGTGACGGTGATGAACTCTGGGAGAACAACAATCTTTCTGATATAATTCTCATTCACAGCGATGTTTTTGATAAGCTGTCTCGTTTCTATAAAAATGGCAGGCTTCATTTTATATATGGGAACCATGATATGGCAAAGAAAAATGACAGCTTTGTTAGAAAATATTTATATTATTATATCAATGAGCTTGATGGAAGATTTGTATCCTTATTTAGAAATATTAAGATACATGAGGGTGTTATACTAAAGCACAAAGTTACAAGTAATGAAATTCTTTTAACCCATGGCCACCAAGCCGATTTTTTTAATGATGTATTGTGGAGGCTCAGCAGTTTTTTAGTGGAATATGTTTGGAAACATTTAGAACTCTTGGGCTTTAAAGATCCTACAAGCACAGCCAAAAACTACAGAAAGCAAAAAGCTGTAGGCAAAAAACTTATTGAATGGGCAAAGAGAAATGAAAAAATAATTATAACAGGGCACACACACAGGCCAACATTTCCCGATGTTGGAGAACCCCCATATTTTAATACCGGAAGCTGTGTGCATCCCCATGGTATCACGGTAATTGAAATAGCTGGTGGCAATATTGCACTTGTCAAATGGCATGTAAAAACCAGAGATGATGGCACCCTGTTTGTTGGCAGGAATATAATAGCTGGCCCAAATAAACTTCGGGATTATTACCAATAGCTTTATAAATAGCTTTACCCATAAACAAATTATTGACATTGCCACCATATATGATATGATAGAACCAACAGTTCGATAGTTATAAAATTATAAAAAGGTTGTGCATGATTTGGATACCAAAAGATACTCAAATATAATGAAGGCACTTTCCCATCCTCATCGTTTGGAGCTATTCCTTGAGATTGCAAAATGTCAGGAAAAAGACTTTGAGAATAGTGAGTGTTTGATATCGGAAATAACAAAATGCTTTAAGATTGGTGCTCCTACTATTTCTCACCATTTAAAGGAGTTGTCCAATGTGGGATTAATTATAACCGAGAAAAAGGGAAAGTTTTTAGTAGCTAGAGTTAATAAAGAAATACTAAATGAACTTGGCAGTATCTTTAAAGATACCTAATTTTATCAAACAATGCGAATGTGACAAAACGCACAATATTTCGACAGTTATAAAAACATAAAATCGAAGGGGGAATTCTTATATGAATACAACGCTTTACTACTTTTCAGGAACAGGTAATTCATACCATATTGCAAAGGAACTACAAAAAAGAATAAAGGATTGCAAGCTAATAGCTATAACAGAAGTTTATACGCAAACGAAGATTTCTTCCGGTTCAGAAAAGGTTGGAATTGTTTTTCCTCTATACTTTCAGAGTATGCCTAAAGTTGTTATGGACTTTATTGAAAAATTGGATGTAAAGAGTCCAAAATACATATTTGCTGTTATAACAAGAGCTGGAAAGGCCTATCAGGGCGGGGCCTTAGGACACCTCAAGAAGTTCCTTAAAAACTTAGGTGGAAAACTTTCTGCAGGATTCTATGTAAGAATGCCTGAAAATTACATTCCTCTGCTGAAGGTTCCGCCTAAAAAAGAACAGGATAAAATGTTTATTGAGGCACAACAAAAATTAAAAGTAATATCTGACATTGTTAATTCAAATGATATAAAGATTGACTTGGAGCTTTTAACATTCCTAAGGCCTATTTTTCACAAAAAATTTATTGGAGGTTTGAAAAAATTCGATAAAGGATTTAATGTGAGTGATAGCTGCAACTCCTGCGGCTTGTGCGAAAGGGTCTGCAAGTTCCAAAATATAAAATTAACTAACGGAAAACCCTCATGGCAAAGCAATTGCCAAGCTTGTGTTGCATGCATAAATTACTGTCCCAAAAAGGCAATTGAGCATAATAATTCAACCAAAGGTAAACAAAGGTATAACCACCCTGAAGTGCCAGCATCAGTCTATATAAATATATAAGGATTCCTAAACCAAGAAGAAAGGGGCTGTTGCATTATTCATTAAACCCACTTTATATAGTGTCAGATCTTTAAGACTTACACTATATGATAAGTTATAATGTTATTATGCAACAGCCCCTAAAAATATATAAAATTAGGTAGGTATAAGTATTGCAATTACCATTTGCAAAATTCAGAAATATCCATTATATAAATTAATAATGTTTATCCCTGTCCTATAATTCGACATATTGGTAAAGATTGAGTCGCAATTTTAAAAAATTCTTACAACTTTTCTATCAAAACAAGCAGCGGAGGACAATTAGGCTGGTTAACAAATTCAGCCCTTAATACCGAGTACATTTTGCAGTCAATTGTTGTGATATACTCCATAAGTGCATCCTTTTCCTCAAAACCGCTGTCGCCTCCATAATAGACTACCATAACAATAAGACCGTTTTTCTTTAAAAGCCCCATTGCAGCTTCAATGGCACTTCTGGTAGTCTGGAACCTGGTACAAATATTATGATCTCCCCCCGGAAGATACCCTAAATTGAACATAACAACAGAAACAGGTTCTACAATATACTTGCTTATGTTTTCATGACCGTCTCTTATCAATTCAACACGATGGATTAAGTCCTGATCCTCCAGTTTTTCTCTTGTTTTCTGCAAGGCCTTTTCCTGAATATCAAATGCATAAACCTTACCGGTCTCACCTATCAGTTTTGCTAAAAAGACTGTATCATTTCCGTTTCCGGCAGTTGCATCAACCACCGTATCCCCTTCTTTGACTATCCTCTCTACTATTTCATGGGACTGGCCCAGACAATTTTTTATTAATTGCATTTTATTTTTTCACCTGCTTACTTCACCATTAAAATTATATCCCTTATTATTTTTGCCGCTAAAAGTGCAGTCCTGTCCGATTGATCAAATATCGGTGAAACCTCAACCAAATCAAATCCCACAATATTTAGGCCTTTTAGCATTCCAACAGCTTTAAGCATTTCCCTTGAAGTGATGCCTCCAGGTTCAGGTGTTCCAGTACCATTTGCAAAAGCAGGATCAACCACATCAATATCAAGCGTAATATAAACCGGCTTATTGCCTAATGTTTTAACTACTTCCGATAATGGTTCAATAACATCAAACTTGTACATATTGGTGTTATCCTTTGCAAATTGGAACTCTTCCCTTGTTCCTGATCTAATACCGAACTGGTAAATATTTTTACCAGGCATAAAGTCTATGAGCCTTCTGATAGCAGATGCATGGGAGTTAGGACATCCCAGATAACCCTCCCTGAGGTCGGCATGAGCATCAAAATGAAGAACTATAAGTTCATCTCCATACTTTTTATACACCTCTTTGATGACAGGTACACTTATTAAATGCTCACCACCTATGAATATGGGAAATTTGCCGTCACATAAAATCTCTTGTGCCGAATCCCCAATAAGTTTAAGGCTTTCTTCCACATTTCCAAAGGGCATATCAAGGTCTCCACAGTCGAAAAATGAGCTGTCTGTCAAGTCCTTATCCATATAAACACTATATTCTTCTATCCCAATGGATACCTCTCTTATTTTCTGAGGCCCAAACCTTGTTCCCGGCCTGAAGCTGCAGGTAAAATCCATAGGTACCCCAACCAACACTATTTCTGCATCATTATACTCTTCACAACTCGCCATAAACTTCACAGGCAAGGTTGAGTTTCCATCTTTTAATCCCATTCTTATCCTCCTAGCAATTTATTAAGGCATGAATGAAAAATTGCTAATCTTCCTTAAAACCAATTGAACACCACAATCTCCCATTCACGAGTTTCTGTATCACTCTCACAATAGCTTTTGTCTGTCGGCTCAGGTTCATACCCTATACAATACGGTCTAGATGACCTTGAGTAAACTTTGCCTGTGTATGTAATTTTTTTATTATCAAAATCCGCCCTAAAGTAACCATCAAGGCCAAATTTATCGGGATTTTTTATTATTACCCTGTATCCTGAATTATCCAAATTAAAAGTATGAACCTTTTGGCCTTCTATTGATAGATAAACTTGCTTGTTTCTAGCAGCTCTATACATCTCTGTCAATGGATAAGAAAACTCAATTATCGGTCCACATTCTTCATTATTTACCCTGTTCCAGCTAAATGTCCAGCGGGATTTCAAATAATCTATCAATTCCGGACCTTCATTCCAATATCCATTTTCCGAGTCATAGTATTGAGTTGATTCCTCATCTATATTATCATTATTACTTACATATTTATAGACTTCAAACATCATTTCGCAGGCTTTTCTGTGATCACCGGGTCTTAAAGCCTCGGTGTTGAACTTTTTACTGCTTAAGGCATTGTACAAATGATAGTTAAACTCTCCGTGGCTGTATAGTACACCGTTTTCTCTATCTTCCTCAACGTTGTCATTTGTCGGATAAGCAGAAGCAAAATCGGAGCATGAAGTCAAAATTATATTCCTATCCTTGGTGTTTTTATTGCCGTCTTTTTTAAGATTATCAATAAAGCCTCCGCTAAAGCACTGCTGCATGCAAATTATTCTGGTTGTACAGTTTATATTTTCTAAAAGCTCGGCCAATCTATAATCATATAACTTGCTGCCATCCGCCAGTAAAAGGTATGAGTTATTTTCATCCCTGAAACCATGACCGAAAGTCCATATAAAGAGCAAATCAATATCATTGGTTGAACTTAATGAATTAAACACTTTTTCTATATTATCATAGGTTGCAGCATAATCAGTCAGAGGTCTTTTTAATAATTTCAGACTTCCCGGCAATTTTTGGGACAATCTTCCTTCCAAGGTTCCAGGAAGCTTTTGGGTAAGTTTCCCAACTACCCGTTCATCTTGCTTACCATTTACACTATTACTTAAAAGAGGCCTTTTATAACAATATTTTGTCATTTTACCTTCGGAATCACTAAAATCAACTCCGTTACCATAAAAGACAATTATGTTCTCATCTTTTACTCCAAGGCCGTTTTTTTCTACTTTCCTTTGAAGAAGCTCCCACATACGGGCTGTATCATTCCAAAATTCATCATAATGATTCACATCTGCAATACCGCCGCATATTAATAGAGAATATATATTCATTATAGTGCACCCCTTTCTTTATTTATCTATAAATAACCCTTTTGTTTTCCACCCTGCTTTCCAACACCCAAATATTTGTACTTTTATCTATTGCCAGTCCTTTGGCAACATAGTAGGTATTGACGCCCAGTTTTATTCCTGAATCCTTGTTAAACTGTCCCTTATAATTAAAAAGGCTTTTACCATCAATTCCATAGGTGGTGAGAATACACTTAAATGAATCCATAACCATAATACTTTTCTTATCCTCAAAAAACAAAATACCGCTTGGCCTTGACCCCCTTGTAAGAAAAATATTGTCAAAGCTCAAATGTACTTCTTCCTTTTCGTTTTTCAAGTCTAAAGAGCAAACAGTGCTGGAATATCCCGCATTACATAAAAACCATATTTTGTCACCTTTTATATCCAGATCACTAATGGTGCTTCCAGGTGTGTTTAGCAGGGAAAGAGCCATATCACTGCCTTTTGTTACAAGTGATAATTCACATGTCATTTTTTTGCCACCTTCAATCATCCTGTATAAAAGCTTCTTCTTGCTGTCAATAATAAAATAATCCTTATTGTACTTACATATGCCGCCGGGATTATCTATGGTTCTTCGTATTGTTGCTGTAGCTTTAAGCTCCTTTGGGCTAACGCCCTCAAGAATACTCATTTCTTTTCCGTTGACAGCTAACGATACAATAAACACATCAGATGAACCGGGCTCTTGGCATGACTTTATAGAAGTTATTAAACCATAATTTGATGCTGATTTTTCCTTAACTACATTAATGTTTACGGTCTCTGTGCTCATGTTATCCCCCTCTTTATCTCAAGAATTTTTAATATAGGAAATTACGATACATTCTACACCATAATTTCTCATGAAAACGATCAAGGCAGCAAAATCGCAAGCAATTTTGTTTATTATATAATAATAATGTTTTAAATAAAATAATGTATTATAATTTATATAAAATTATATAAGATTATGCTTTTTTTGACACAACTGCTCGGTTATATAAATTCATGGACATTTATGGAAAATTATTATAGAATATTGGCAAGCTCAAATTCACTTGTGATTTTGTAAACCTTTATGGTAATCATAAGAGATTGCAGTATAGAATACACCATAATTCCCAGACACCAATTAAAAGATGATAACAATTATGAAAACTAAAAATCATGTATGTTTTTTTATAATAATATTAATAATTTTATTTTTAAGTGGTTGCAGCACAAAAATCAAGCCTTCACCCCATATAAAGGACGGGGCTTATGATTTAAGGAGTTGGAATTTTCAAAACGATGGCTATGTCAGCCTTGATGGGGATTGGCAATTCTTTGATTCAGTGATTTTATCACCATCTGAATTAAAAACTTCAAGTCTTTTACATACATATGCCAAAGTTCCCGGTGTAAGAGGCGTTAATTCGCCATCAACCTATAGGCTTCAAATCCTTCTCAATAATAGTGAAAAAGTTCTAGGAATTTTTGTATCTAATTTCCAGGATTATAACATTTGGATCAATGGTGTTAACAAAATGCCCGGCAGAGACTGGATTAAAGATACACTTACCGTTGACAGCATAAATATTGCAGACTTCATTGACATTAATAACGGTGCTGTGGATATAGTGGTTCACGCTTATGATTTTAATCCCAAAGATATAATATTAGGGACAAAAGAACAAATACTTGATTTTAAATACAAGAATTTTACTTTAAGCCTTCCAATAATATTCATAATACTTTTTATGGGCTTTTATCATTTAATTATATTTTTATTTAGAAGAAAGGAAAAACCTTACCTATATACAGCACTTTACAGTTTTGCTGCAGCCGTATATGCATCGTGCTTGCCAAAGGATCCTCCTTTGTTTTTTTTATTCCCATCTCTTGATAAAAATTTATATAATCTGATTTTTGAAGTCAGTACTTTCCTGGTTTTATTGTTTATAATAACTTATCTTGATGCTCTATATCCAAATATAATGCATAGAAAAATAGTTTTGTTTTCAAAGATTATATCTACGGTTTTCATATTTTCAGTATTCATAATTTACCTTTTGGATAAATGGGGCTATGCAGGTATGCTTATAAAAACTTATAATATCATATTTTTAGTTTCATCCCTGTATGTCGTATACTTCCTCATGAAAATACAGAAGAAGAATAAAGACGCATTACTGATACTTTTTGGCCTGGCAATACTTTTTATAACAGATATAATGGATATTATATTTAAAGCTGACAAGGTATATACAAACTTAAACAAGTTCGGCTGGTTCATTTTCATAACCATCCTATCTGTGAGGCTGGCGATCAACTTTACCAAAACCTTTACAAAGGTTGAGCATTTGTCTGAAAAGCTGCTGATCTTGGACAAGCTGAAGGATGATTTTCTTGTAAATACCGCTCATGAATTAAAAACTCCCATGCATGGCATTATCGGTATTGCCGAGTCCATGCTTGACGAGTCCGTTCAAAAGTCTTCTAAAGACTCGGAAAACCTGTCTTTAATTGTTTCATGTGCACGAAGACTTACCGAGCTTGTCAACAATATCATGGACTTTGCAAAAATGAAAAACAGCGATATTGTATTAAACATAAAAACAATCAACCTTTGGCAGATTGTGGATGTCGTTTTTGCAGTATTAAGGCCTGTAGAAAAAGAGAAGGACCTTATTTTAAAAAATTCAATCACTGATGAATCAATAAATGTCTATGCAGATGAAAACCGGCTTTTTCAGATCATGTACAATCTTGTAGGTAATGCACTTAAGTTTACACAAAGCGGAAGAATAACAGCAGAAGCTTCAGTAAAAGACGGATTTGTACAAATAACCGTTTCCGATACCGGTATCGGAATCCCCCATAATATGCTGGAGAAAATATTCGTTCCCTTTGAGCAGGTTCAAGATATTGAATCAATTACAAACACAGGAACCGGTCTGGGACTTAGTATAACCAAAAAGCTTGTTGAATTGCACGGTGGTACCATTTGGGCAGAGTCTTGCCAGACAGAGCCTTATAATGGTTCAAAATTCAGCTTTACGCTGCAGCTAAGCTTGGAGAAATCAGAAAACAATAAATTTATAAAATCGGCAGCCAATATTGAAACAATTATGGAAACTGCCGCTGCAAGCGTTGGAAGCAATAAAGACAATAACGAAAAGGAAATTAACATATTAGTTGCCGATGACGAGCCTGTTAACCTTCGAATACTTCAGAACATGTTCCGCAAGGAGGAATATAATGTCATCACTGCCACCAACGGCCAAAATGCACTAGAAGCCATTGACGGCAGCACAAAGCCTGATCTTGCTATTCTTGATGTTATGATGCCTAAGATGTCCGGTTATGATGTATGCAGAAAACTCCGCGAAAAGTATGAAATGTATGACCTTCCTATTCTCCTTGTAACTGTTAAAAACCAGCCTGCCGACATTTTAGCCGGATTTGAGGCAGGTGCAAACGATTACCTTACAAAGCCTTTTAACGACAAGGAACTTAAGGCCAGAATTCAGAACCTCTTAGAGGTTAAAAAATCAATTACCTTAGCTGTAGCAGCAGAAATGAATTTCCTTCAGGCCCAGATAAAGCCTCACTTTTTATACAACACATTAAACGTTATAATGTCCCTTATAAGAACCGACCCGGAAAAGTCAAGAGAGCTTTTGTTTGAGCTCAGCAGCTTCCTGCGTGAAACCTTTAGATTTAAAGGCATAGAAAAATCAATCACTTTAAAAAAGGAAATCAATATGGTAAAATCATACATATATATAATGACTACACGTTATCCAACTAAAATACGTACAGAATATGACATCGACGATGTAGATCAAAATGTACCGCACCTTATCATACAGCCTATTATTGAAAATTCAATAAAGCATGGCATTCTTCCAAAAAGGGAAGGTGGCACAATATTTATGAGGGTAAAAGATATGGATGATCACATATTTGTGTCTGTAGAAGATGATGGGAGCGGTATTCCAAATGAGCTAATACCGGTACTGCTGAATGAAAACACAAAGACAACTGGTATCGGTCTTGTGAATGTTAATAAAAGGCTCATAACATGTTTTGGCAGCGGACTTAATATAGAAAGCGAAATGGGCAAGGGAACAAAGATTGACTTTAAAATCCCAAAGGGAATAAAAATTTAAGTTTATTTTGATAAAATGATTATTTCAAAACATATATAAGGGGAGAAAAATATATGGTTAAGGTTATATTAGTTGATGATGAAAGGTTTGCATTGGATGAATTGGAGTTTCTTCTAAAAAAGCACCAGGGTATTGAAATCGCTGCAACCTTCGACGATCCTGTTACCGCACTTGAGGAAGCTAATAATATCAAATTCGATGCAGCATTTTTAGACATAGATATGCCTGTAATTAACGGGCTTAATGTAGCTAGAGAGCTTATAGAAGCATATCCTAATATAAAAATAATATTTGTAACAGCCTTTGATGATTATGCTGTAAAAGCCTTTGACCTAAATGCCATAGACTATATCTTAAAGCCCATTGAGAAAGACAGGCTTGACCGTGCTGTAGAAAAACTTTTGAGTTTTAATGTTAAGAATCCCGGCAAGAATAGTTCAATTATAGACAAGCTTAACCGGATAGACCGGAACCTAAAGCAAGACTCAGAAAGGTTTCCTGCCTTTGATGACGAGGATATAAACCTCATTAAAATATCAGATATATATTACTTCGAAGCTCAAATGGGAAAAACCATCATTGCATCAACCAGCGGCAAATTTAAGACAAAGGAAATGATGGACAATCTAGAAGCCAAGCTTGGAAACATGGGCTTTTTCAGGTGTCACAGGAGCTATCTCGTTAATTTACGTTATGTAACTAAGATCTCACCAATGTTTAATAACAACTTTATTTTGAATCTGGAGGATGTAACCGTTGATATTCCTGTGAGCAGGCTCAGAATAAAGGATCTTAAGGCCGTATTGGGAATTAGCTGATGTATAAATAAAAGCCTATATGGCCAATCCCCATCTTTAGCCTTTAGTTGCATTTACTTATGAGTTCTCTTTAATTCACTTATCCCAAAATCAATTATTATCCTGCCATCTTCAATAGTTATCAGCTTACTGTTATTTACACTGCCCTTTCGAAGCTTATCATCTACAATATTCGACCTTCTATATACCGACATAACCAAGCCTAAAAACATCATATTTACTACAAATGCCGATCCGCCGTATGAGATAAATGGTAGCGTAACTGAAGTCATAACCACCCCAAAATTAGATAAAACATATAACATAAATTGTCCCGATATAGCTATAAATGCACTAAAAGAAAGCAAAAATCCCAATGCATTTTTTTGCTTTAATATTGTTATAAACATGCGTATTATTAGGATTGATAATACTGCAATTATAATAAATCCGGCTATATAACCCAAGCGTACTATTATATACGTAAGAGCAAAATCGCTATCCCAACATGGTAGGACCTGATTTATAGGAGTATTTGATAAGTCTCCGTAAAGCACAGCTTCTCCTATTGACTTTGAGCTTTTTATAAGTCTTCTTACCATTATGTGCTGCCAGCCTCCGCCATTTGGATCAACTTCCGGCACAAATATTGTTAATAATCTTATTAATCTTCTGGGAGATGACATTATTATATAATACAAAAATAAGCTGCCAAATAGCATCATAGGTACATACGCAATTGCCATTCCAGTCCGTTTGTTGCAGTTAAAATATCCCTTTAATATAGCAACAGTAATTATTACCACACAAGCTAAAGTAAAAAATCCTAAGGCATAAACCCTTGGCCCTATTATACAAATAAAAGCTATAGCAGCATAAAAAAAGCCTGACCCAATAATACCCAAATAGCCTCTACCTCTGAGGCTATAAACCACAACCCCAAATACAGGAATAGCCAACAAAGATATATAATAAACATGTAAAAATGCACCATACCTTCTTTCTAGAATATAGAACCCACCAATTGCTGCTCCTAGTAAAATACAGACAACTAATTTAGGGTGCCTGCCCAATAATGTATAATCAAAGAAGTATACACATGAAAAAACCAATATCCCAATTGGAGCATAAAATAAATACTTAAAAAACAGGTCCTCATTCCTGATACTTTCTCCCGATAGAAAAAATTGAACTGCACCACCCAAAATAACTATAACAAATGTAATTATCAAAATAGACCATTCTGTCCTAGGGCTATGTGCCTTATTGAGCTGCTTACCCACCAGATCAGGATCGCCCATTTGCTCTATAGCCTTTACTGCTGCATTTTCCTCATCTATTCCCCTTTTAATATATTCAGCCTTCTGTTCTTCAATATGTACCGAAAGCTCATCTTCTATAGTTTTATGAATACTCCGGTACTTTATATGACTCATTACCTTCTTTAAAAATTCCCCGACATGACCATTGTACTCAGACACCTTTAAGCCCCCCCAGAATATTATTTACTGTAGTCGAATAGACATTCCACTCCACTTTTTTTTCATCAAGAAGTTTCTTCCCACCTTTAGTAAGACTATAATACTTTCTTGGTCTTGTGCTGTCCTCCTCTTTTTCATAGGATTCTATCATACCCTGCTGCTCTAATGAATGAAGTATTGGATAAAGCGTCCCAGCCTTAAGTGTAAAAATGTTTTGAGATTGTTTCTCGAGTTCTTCAATCATTTGGTAACCATACATATCACAGTTTTCCAGAAGTTTAAGAATTAGCATTGTTGTACTGCCCGTCATAAGGCTTTTATCAATTTTCATTTTCCCACATCCTACACAAAAATATATCGATCATCTATATAATCACATTCATAATTATATATAGATAATCGATATATTGTCAATGGTTTTATTGGTAATATATCCAATTATTTAACTGTATTTGCATCCAACACCTATTAATATTCTATTCATTCACTCACCTAATATAAGTTACTACATTATAGTTTCTTTTAGGTACAGCAACTTCTACGTCTGCCTTTTTATATCCTAAAATAATGCCATGATATGGCTCATAGCCCTCTGGAATCCCAAGCTTTTGGGCCATGCCATCAATCATAAATGCAAAAGCAGCAAATCCTACCCATACCGAGCCTATATTTAAGCTTTGAGCTGCAATAAGCATGTTTTGAGTTGCGGCATCGCAATCTGATTTGGAAGATACTGCATCTTTTCGACCTGATACAATAATTATGGTAGGTGCCTTGTATGTAATATCAAAATCAGGATTTAAACCTAATTCTCTTATGAAATCAACCTCAAAAGTAGCCATAACCTGTTTTGCTGCTCTGTTTATTTCTTCAATCACTTCGCGATTTTGTATAACTGTAAAATGCCATGGCTGGCTATTATGGCCTGTTGGTGCGTATATGCCTGCTTCAATTATCATATCCAGTTCTTCCTTGGATATCTGCGTTGGTTCATAAGCCCTTATACTTCTTCTCTCTTTTATAGCTTTTAAAACTTCATTCATTACTAAACCCTCCTAATCAACAATAATCCATATTTTATCATATTTATATAATCATCGCCAGCAACTTTTATTTAGACATGATTCTGTGCTTTATTTGTAATGTTACAAAATTATTTAAATATTGCAATTGTAAAGTTACTTTTTTATGTGGTATTATAATAAAAGATCTACTCAGGAGGTAAAATTATGGACAAGTCAAAAGTGTACTTTACAAATTTCAGAACCAGAACCGACATGAATATACTTGATAAGCTGGAAAAGCTCATTAAAAAGGCAGGCATAGAGAACATCGACTTTAAAAACAAATTTACAGCATTAAAAATTCATTTCGGTGAACCTGGCAATATGGCATATATACGACCTAATTATGTTAAGCGAATTGCAGATTTGGTAAAGAAGCAAGGCGGCTTGCCTTTCCTCACCGATACTAATACGTTATATGTAGGAAGGCGTTCTAACGCTGTTAGGCATTTGGAATCAGCTGCAGAAAACGGCTTTAATCAAATTACAACCGGTGTTAATGTAATTATAGCAGATGGTCTTAAAGGTAGTGATTATACAGAGATACCCATTAATGCAAAGCATGTACAGTCAGCAAAAATCGGCACTGTTATAGCCGATGCAGATATTCTGATATCCATAAACCACTTTAAAGGTCATGAACAAGCAGGCTTTGGAGGTGCACTTAAAAACCTTGCAATGGGGTGTGGATCAAGAGGGGGCAAACTTGAAATGCATTCAGCCTCAAAGCCTGAAATATCTGAAGATGCATGTATCAGCTGCGGTATATGCAAGAAGAATTGTGCTCAAGATGCAATTTCATTTAACAGTAATAAAAAAGCACAAATTGATCTGGCAAAGTGCACTGGATGCGGCCAGTGTATAGCCATGTGCATGTATGGTGCAGCCAAACTGGAATGGAACGAGGCCTTTGAAACCTTAAGTGAAAAAATTGCAGAATATGCATGGGCAGCAGTAAAAGATAAGCCCTGTTTCCACATCAATTTCATGATGGACATTTCACCAAACTGTGACTGTTGGAGCAGCAATGATGCTCCTGTTGTTCCAAACTTGGGTATTGCTGCATCATTTGATGCAATAGCATTGGACAAAGCTTGCATTGACATGGTTAATGCAGCACCTGTTATGAAAGGCAGCATATTGGATGACAAGGGCCATTGCCGCAACCATGAACCTTTTAACAAGTTTGAAAAGATTTATCCGGGGGTTAAGTGGGAATCCTGTCTTAAGCATGGAGAGGAACTGGGAATGGGAACTCAGAATTATGAACTTGTAAATATTGATTAAAGTACATTCATTGATTAATATACAAAACAATTTAGAATATATAAAACAATTTAAAATAGATAAAACACTTTAGAAGATATGAAAATCTAAAGTGTTTTTGTTTTATATGTAACATAATTCCATATAAAATTTATTTCATTAATTTTTTCAAAATGCCGATATAGTATTATGTAATGATATGTAAATGAATAATTTATTTATTCAATATAGTTCATCAGAAAACGATACATAACACTAGGAGGATAAGCATGGATATATTTTTGATAATCGGTGTTATAACTGGGGCTTTGGCTGTTGTTGTAGGTATGTACGTTAAGGGTGCAAATATAGCGGTTCTTTTAAATCCGGCAGCTGCAATCATAATTATCATTGGTACTTGTGCTGCTGTTATGAACTCATTCCCTAGAAAGGAGTTTTTTAAAATTCCAAAAGTACTCGGTGTACTTTTCAGGGAAAAGAAAGGCCTGGATCCCTGCGAAGTCATCAAGCAAATACAGGATTTAGCTCAAACGGCTCGTAAGGAAGGATTGTTATCACTCGAACAGGTAATAGAAAAAATAGATAACGATTTCATGAAAAGAAGCTTAAACATGGTTGTTGACGGTATTGAACAAGATTACATAAGGGAAGTTCTTAATATTGAAATCGAAACGATGGAAGAAAGACACCGTCTAGGAGCTTCTATATTCACAGCTGCTGGCGGTGCAGCTCCTACCCTTGGTGTTTTAGGTGCAGTTATCGGACTTATCGGAGCCCTCGGAAATCTGGAAGATACAGAAAAACTGGGTCATATGATAGCTGCTGCCTTTGTTGCAACCCTGTATGGAATATTCCTTGGTTATGTTATAAGCCATCCTTTTGCCTCCAGATTAAAGAGAAAATCCCATGAAGAGATAAGTGTAATGAGAATTATATTAGAAGGAGTATTATCGATCCAGGCAGGTGAAAATCCTAAAAGTATTGAAATAAAACTTGTTGGAATGTTGGATCCTAAAGAAAGGTTGAAAATTACCCAAGGAAGCGGTGAAAAATCAGGTAAAGGAGAATAGTTATGCATAAGAAAAAGCAACATCATGAAGAACATCCTGATGAAACATGGTTAATTCCATACGCCGATATGCTTACACTATTACTTGCACTCTTTATAGTTATGTTTGCAATAAGCAAGGTGGATCAAGAAAAACTTGAAAAAATGGCATCAGAGTTTAGTGTAATATTCACCGGCGGCAGCGGATTTATGGAAAAAGAGGGCAGTTCACTTATTCCTATGGATAAGAATGGTGTTTCCACCAACCCTAAACCAACCACTACAACAATACCTACAGACCCTAAAAAGTCTAAAGCTTCTATAGAAGATGACCAAATGAATAAAATAAAAGAGAGCATTGAAAAAGAAATTGAAAAAAAAGGATATTCTGACAAGGTAAAACTGGTACTTGACAATGAAGGCTTGGAAGTATCAATACAAGATGTTGTTTTGTTCAACTCAGGAGATGCAGAGATCAAAAAGGAAGTCTATCCCATGCTCCTACAAATCTCAAACATAATTATGAATCTTGATAACAACATTAGAATTGTAGGTCATACTGACAATGTTCCTATAAGCACTTCCAAATTTCGTTCAAATTGGGATTTGAGTGCTTTCCGTTCAATTAATGTAATGAATTTTATGATAGACAAAGGTAAATTGAGCTCTAAAAAGCTATCCATTCAAGCTTACGGAGAGTACAAACCCAAGTTTGACAACTCAACCGCGGAAGGAAGAGCAAAAAACAGGAGAGTTGAAATATTTATTGTCCGAAATTATCCATTAAATGATGAAGAAATTTCTCAAAATGAGAATTAGTAATGCCTAAGAAATAACATCCATAGGTCGTTATTTCTTAGGCATTACTTCTATTGTTGTCGTTAGAAATTGTGATGCATCCTGCACTACATTTTCTAACGACATTAATTTTTGCATTTACATTCTATATAACCTCAACCACCGTAACTCCCGCTTCACCCTCGCCGTACTTGCCGAGCCTAAATGAAGCTACATGCGAATTGAGCTTTAAATACTGCTGAATACCACTTCGCAAAACACCCGTTCCTTTACCGTGAATCAACGTAACCTCCTTAAGGCCCGCTATACTCGCATCATCCAAGTATTTATCTACAGCCTCTAAAGCTTCATCCAGATTCATACCTCTTAAATCAATCTCTGTGGATATTGTCTTTGTCTTTGCTACCCCGATCCTTCCGGAGCCGGTCTTCTTTGTCTCGGCCTTTTGTTCATCAACAAATCTTAGATTGGTTACATGAACGTTTATTTTCATAACACCTGCCTGCACTACTGCCTGGCCGTCCTTATCAGGAGGAGTAATAATTGTTCCTTTTTGATTGAGGTTGACGATAACAACACTGTCACCCGGCTTTAAATTCTGGGGAGGCTTAACATATCCATGCTTTGGTAGGATGGATTCTGTAAGGGCTTCATCCAAATTATCAACGTTCTTTTTAAGCTTAAGCCTCATCTCTTCAACGGCTTTATTCCTCTCAGCCGTCTCCTTTTCCCTTTCAAGCTTCCTCATTTCTCTCAGTATATCCTCTGCATCGCTCTTTGCTTGAAGATATATTTTTCTGGCCTCTTCCCTGGCCTCTCTCATTACCTTTTCCTTCTGATCATTTGTCTTTTTTATCTGATTCGCAAGATCATTTCGGAGCTTTTCAATCTCAAGCTTTAAGGCTTCAGTCTGCATTTTATCCTTCTCTGCCTGGCTTCTGTTTTTCTCAATGCTTATCAGCATGTCTTCGAACTTGACTTCCTCTGTGGTAAGCCTTTCTTTTGCCATATCAATAATTTCATCGCTAAGTCCAAGCCTTTTGGATATAGCAAAAGCATTACTCTTTCCTGGAACCCCAATGAGCAAATTGTATGTTGGCCTTAAGGTTTCAACATCAAACTCACAGCAGGCGTTTTCTACACCATTTGTGGTTATGGCATATACCTTAATCTCGCTGTAATGGGTAGTTGAAACCGTCACAGCACCGATATTCCTCAAATGATCAAGTATTGATATTGCAAGGGCTGCTCCCTCTGTTGGATCTGTTCCTGCACCAAGTTCGTCAAAAAGTGCAAGAGATTTATCATCAGCTTCCTTAAGGATACCTACAATATTCTTCATATGTGACGAGAATGTACTTAAGCTTTGTTCGATGCTCTGTTCATCTCCAATATCTGCAAAAACCTTATTAAATACGCTTATTTCACTGCCTTCATTTGCCGGAATATGCAAACCCGCCTGAGCCATAAGAGTAAAAAGCCCGACAGTTTTAAGTGTAACAGTCTTTCCTCCCGTATTTGGACCGGTTACTACCAATGTCTTAAATTCCTTTCCAATCCAAAAATCAATTGGCACAACAACCTTCTGGTCTATAAGGGGATGCCTTCCTTTTTTAATAATAACATTACCTTCGCAATTAATCTTTGGGCTGACACACCTAAAATCTGCACTTAGCTTGGCTTTAGCAAAAATAAAATCCAGGGTAGTCAGCATGGATATGTTTGCCTTTAGAGGCTCAATTATAGCAGCTACCTCATAAGTCAACTCCTGCAATATCCTCTCAATCTCAACCTGTTCTTTTATCATGAGTTGCTTAATGCCGTTATTAGCTTCAACAACTGACAAAGGCTCAATAAATATAGTCGCACCGCTTCCTGATGAATCATGTACCAGTCCCTGAATCTCGTTCCTGTATTCCTGTTTTACAGGTATAACATACCTGTCTCCTCTCATGGTTACGATGGATTCCTGCATAAATTTCTGGTACCTGGAGTTTTTAACTATATCATTTAGTTTGTCTCTTATTGAGTTTTGCTTTTCTCTTATCTGCCTTCTGATATTCGCAAGAGCAGTGCTTGCTGCATCTGAAATCTCCTCTTCGCTTATAATGGCAATACTTATTTTATCCTCTATTCTCTTATTGACCTCAAGGGCACTTATAAGCGATGAAACACAATTGCCATCATCTTTAACAATATTATCTCCTGCATAACCTTTAAGGTTTCTGCACGCCCTTAGCAAATCAGCCACTTTTAAGAGTTCACCTGGTCCTAGTGTAGCCCCAAGTTCTGCTCTCTTAAGTGATGCTCTTATATCATGTATAGCCCCTAAAGGAGGACTTCCTTTTCTTAATATATAGGTAACACCATCATCAGTTTCCTTAAGCATATCCCTTATCTTCAAACTGTCAGTTTCAGGCGTAAGTTCCCTAACCATATCTTTACCTAAAGATGTTGCTGCCCTGGATAGAAGCTTATCTATGATCTTATCAAATTCCAATACTCTTAATGTTTTTTCATTCATAAAAAATACCCCATAACCAATATGTTACAAAACAATTTGTTTACACTAAAATCCTGATTAATTCAATTCGTTTACATTGATGATTAAATTTGTCGAATTTCATCGACATTCATTGTTCTATTTACACCCATTATATTTAATTATATTATAATATTGTAAATAAGACCACAATGTAGTTTTAAAAGCTTAGTATCATTTTAGGCATCCCTTATAAGAAGGTGACACTGTGTTAATTTTTAATGACAAACCATCGTACAAGCATGAGGATATTTTAATAAAAAATCCCATGGATATAGTAGTACAAAGCACTCAAAATAATATAAATACAAAAAGCAAACTCTTAGTAAAAACCATTAAAAAGCATCCCCGATTCGTATACACCACCCCAATGTATAACGAATTTTATATTCCTGATAATCAATAAAAAACACCGATGGCGGTGTTTTTTATTATGTATAGGAAATTGTTATGAATTTTTGAACCCTCTCTGCCTTAACCCTTCATACAATATGATAGATGCCGAATTAACAACATTCAATGATTCTACTGGTCCCGGCATAGGTATTGTCACGATACGGTCCATCAGTGAAATCTGATTTTTTGACAATCCATATACCTCATTTCCAAATACAAATACCGTTGGCATTTCATACTTTATATCTGAGTAAACAGTTTCAGCTCTTGGGGATGTGCCAATAATAGTTTTCCCTTGACTTTTAAGTGTCATTATCAACTCATCAAAGTTCTTTTCATAGCATATATCCGCCATTTCATGGTATCCAACCGAAGCTAAAAGAGCTTTTCTGTTTCTATAATCCACACTGTTTCCTGTAAAATATACTCTAACCCCTGCCGAACAAGCAAGCCTAATTACCACGCCAATATTTATCGGCTTTACCATATTGTCAAATACCAGTTCAAACATACATCTCCTGAAAAAAGCATAATTAATAATTTGTACTATGTATTATAACACAAAAAACACATAGCAACCATATTAATTAATGAATAGCTAAAATATTACTTCCGTTTTGGTTATGGCTTCATCATCAATAAGGAATCCTTGTATGCCATATCTTCCTTTAAGATATGCTGTACAATCCAATCAGCAACGAAGTTTATCAATCTAATAAGAGATTCTTTTTGGTAAGCATCTATATCTTTACCCGCTTCTCTTTCCAATTTCTTCACAAAAAAATGATGCTCCATTTTTTGCGTTTCCAGTTTACTATACCCGCATTCTTCCAACAGCTTTTCTTCAAAATCAAAATGATACTTCACATATTCATTTAGCTCGCTAAAAATCTCCATTATTTCATCATACCTGTCATAATCACTCATACTAGCTATTGAATCGTATATTCTTTGGCCTATTTCAAACAACTTTTTATGTTGTTCATCTATATCCTTGTTGCTTACACTAAAGCTTTCTTTCCATTCAAGAATCATAATTGTTGCCTCCTTATTTTTTATTATATTAAAAGTGTTAATAATCTTACATTTGGCGGAGCAAATAACGAACGGTTCAACGGGATTTGCGACAGACAAATGTAATAGATTTATCACTTTTAATAAAACACCACAATGATAATATTTCTTATATGTTTATCGTCATATTTAAATACAAATTTTATATAAATGTCTACCGGAAGATAACAAAAAAATGATTTCACTTCATTTGGCAGCAAAATCATTTTTTAAATTATAATTAAACTTTTTTAAATAACTATTTCTTTATATTCTTTAATGCCTCTAATACTGAATCTTTTAAAACCACAGCAGCCTTATCCTTGTAGCTGTCTGTCAGAAGTTTGCCAAGCTCGGTTTTATTTGTCATGTATCCCACTTCAACCAGAACCGCAGGCATCTTAGTTGTTCTTAAAACAGCCAGATTCGGCCTTTCTATAATACCTTTATCGTCGGTACCCAGCTTTGAGTTGAGATTCTTTTGCACTATTGAGGCAAACTTATAACCATTTAATCCGTTTTTATTTACTCCATTAGGGTAATAAAGCGTCATGCTTCCTTTAATGCTCGTTTGCCACTGGGTATTGTTGTGTATGCTTATAAACAGGTCTGCGTTCACGGAATTTGCAAGTCCTGATCTCTCATATAAACCCACATGCTTGTCAGTAGTCCTGGTCATATAAGTTTTTACTCCGCTGTTTATCAATAAAGTATTCAATTTTTTTGCAATTGCAAGGTTAAGGTCCTTTTCATAGACACCTGACACTACTGCACCTGTTTCATACCCCCCATGCCCGGCATCTATAACTACCTTATAATTACTGAAATTAGTTTTCCCGTCTCTATCATCTCCTCTAGAATTTCCTTCAGAGGAACTGTCTTCGTTACCCACTATGACTCTGCTATTTACCGCATCATATTTTACAGAGTATCCAAAATTCTCTGCTATAAACCTTATTGGCAACATAACTGTTCCATTACTTAAAACAGGTGCAACATCCATTCCAACAACATTATTTCCGCTATAAGCTTTATAAGCGCCGGAATACATTGTCAATTTCAAATTGTTCCTTTTTACTACTATCCTTCCTTCATTTGCATACCAGTCCAAGTATCCGCCCATACTTTCTACAGCACTTCTTGCAGGTACTAGTATTCTTCCGTTATTTAGTATGGGTTGTCTGTCTAGATTTATACTCTGACCGTTTACCACAAGCTCAATACCTTTAATGTTATATGAATAAGTCGGTAACGCTGCCACTAAAATAACAAATGAAATTATTAAAGCAAATACTCTCTTCTTCATATCCCCCTCCTATTACGCATGTCTAAAATATAATAATAATGTAAACTTGAGATCATTAATTTTAGTTTACATAATATTTATTAAATAGGCAAGTGATATGAGGTATGTAATTTGTGGCATCAGCCTTATTGACCAGTTAATTCTTTGTAGATACCTTGTTGATTTTCTTCCTTATAGGTGGAAAAACCCAGAACCCTAAGACCATTCCAGTCAAACATGCTGCTATACCTGTCATTGCGGGTATGGAGCAGTTCAAAAACTCGTTAAGGGTCACATCACTCCTACTAAGATAATAAAGCCTTAGTACCAGATATGTGATAAGAAATGAAATACCTGCTAATTGGATAATGTAATGTTGTCTTAATAGGTTTACAATGCAACATGAAGTTAAAGCTATCAGGAAAATTGCTAAAATATATGGCATTATTTTCACTCACTTAATTTAAATAATTTCCTCTTTGGATGAAAGTGGTTAATCTTTTATATATTCTAATATATCTGCATAATAATTACAATTATTTCCACAATAATCATTGCTTTATTTCCCCAACTCAAGTTAACCTCAAGTTAACCCTTTCTTTAATAGTACTCCGGGTAAACAATTTTCACCTTAACTCTCATACTTCCAAACTTCTCCATTTCCCAAAATGCAGACTCCCCCATATAAACATCTATAATCTTACCCTTAACCAATCTTCCTGTATCCTCTGCTACATACCAACCATTCAAATATTTATATTCACTTGGAAATGTCATATGTATTTTACTTCCTAATGGAATCACATTTGGATCAACTGCCACAGTTCTTCCCTTAGTAGCTTTTTTGCCGCTGAAAGTAATACCGTATTCCGGATGAGACGGATATTTACCACAACTCTCAAAGGACAAGTCATATGCAGTCGCAATAAACTCGTCATGAGCCATTTCTTTTAGGGGAAGCTTGTACTCTTTTATATCCTTCCCCTTGCCATAGCTTGAAGAAAGATATTTAAAGAAGGGATATTCAGTTAATGGTAGAATGTGAGAATATGGTAACCCTGCATTATCGTAATCCATTAACACTTGGTATTTGGGTTTTACCATATCATATGTATAAATTTTACCGTCTGCTTTTGCTTTATGTTTACCAGAAATCAAGATCAGGAAGAGCACACCAATAACAACAACTTGTACCACAATAATAGCAATCAGGTGAGAAGAAGTAACTTTAAACTTCATAAGGACACCTCAATTTTTTGTATTTTCATGGCTTAATATAAATGTTTGAATAGAATAGTTTGCGATTTTGCAATCTTGATGTTGTTGAAAAAATGACAAGTGAATTTATATTTAATAATGGCTAAGAAATAACATTCAATTCTCATCGTCCAAAACCCCGTCAAATCATCGGGATTTTGTCCTTGAGAATATGAAGTTATTTCTAAGGCATTACTTAATTATTACTAACGATGTACACAGTTTTCTTTACTTTGTCCCAATTTACTTTTGCTCCGATATTTTCTGCCAAAAATCTCAATGGTACCATAGTTCTGCCTCTTATGACATTTGCCGGTTCATCGAGCTTAACAACCGCTCCATTAACTACCGCTTCCTTTCCCCCCACTTTTAAAATTATGGTAGATTCTCCGCGGCTGCATGTTATAGTCTTTGTGGCCTCATTATAATCAACGGTCATACCCAATGCTTCACAAATTGCTCTTAAAGGAACTAATGTTTTACCGTTTCTAATAATCGGTGGTGTATCAGCTTCCAAACTCTGACCATCAATATCCACACCTATGTACGCAGGTATTGCACTCACAACAGTACCTTCTTCGCCGCAAGCAACAAGCACTTCACCGCTCCATGCCACACTTTTAAGATTCTTGACACTGCCAAGAGTTTCGTCAGTCCAATTTATGCCATCCTTTGATGTTAATGTGGAATTTCCAACTCTGACATGAGTATCCACTTGGTTTTTCTTGTTTTCAACATGGGAAGCTGTCAAGTCGCCAACACCAATATATTCAGTACCATTCCAGATAATATGCTTTATACCTTTTATATTAGGTATGTCTTTATTAATGTTTTCTGAATCGGGAAAAATCAGAGTATCCCCACTATTATTGTTTACAATGCCGACCTTTAAGCGAATAATCTTTGACCATAACTTTCCATCTGATGATAGCAATTTTGTACCATCTTTACCTTCATCAGCTACAAAGTTTACACCATCCCATACTATGGAGTATATACTTCTATAAGTACCTGAGTTAGTGATATTCCATTTGACGCAATCGGAAGATGTCAGTATAACCCCTGATTCTCCAACAGCCACAAACATTTTTCCGTTCCATGCTATACTGTTTAATTTACTAAAAATTCCCGTATTTGACCTATTCCACTTTACACCATCTAAAGAGGTGATTATATATCCTTCTGACCCTACTGCTACAAACATTTTTCCGTTATATATTACCTTATAGAAATCTTTACTAAAATTATTTTCCTGTCTTACCCATGAATCCCCATCATAGGAAGTTAAAATAATTCCAGCATCACCCACTACAACAAACTTATTTTTCCCCCAAACGGCACTATTTAAGTTTTGGTCAATTCCATTAAGGTTAATTGATATCCATTTTTCCAAATCTTTTGACTTTAGTAAGGTACCGTTATTTCCAACAACAAAATAATCCTTTCCAGTGTATATAACTGACTCCAGATTACTGCCGGTATTTGAATTGATCTTTTCCCATTTGGTACCACTATCAGAACTGTATATTGCACCATTAAACCCAACGGCTATAAAACTTTGACCATCCCAGCATATGTCCTTTATTCCGCTCCCAAGCTGCAATAAGCCTTTTGATGTGCCATTGACCTCACTTGGTTTCCCTCCTATTGAAGCTTCAAGTGATACCCATGCCCAGTTTGTTCCGTCCATTGAAGTAACTATATTTCCATCATCTGATGAGGCCACATATTTTGATCCATTCCAACAGATGTTCTTTATAGATGCTTCCTTGCTTATTCTGACTTTGTTCCAGTTAACACCATCATCAGTGCTGTAAAACCCGCCGTCATCACCTACAATTGTCAATTTAGTTCCATATGTATATATATCATTCAAAGACTCATCACTTTTTATTTCAACATTTGACCAGGTTTCCCCGTCAGCAGATGAAAGTACTGTTCCGAATTTACCAACTGCATAAAATTTATCTGTGTGCCAAACAACGCTGTTTAAGGTTAATGATGATTTTGTCGTCCAACTGATCCCGTCAGAGGAAGTAACTATAACCCCCTCACCTACTGCAATAAATTTTCCGTTTCCATATGTAATACTGTTAAGGGATTCAACTGTTCCTGATTCCCTACCAATCCATTTTATGCCCCCTTGGGATGTTTTAATTCTTCCATCCTCACCAACAGCTGCAAATAAACCATTGCCGTCATATGCTATCCCTTTGAGATTGATTTTACCTGTCTCAAGAGATTTCTTCCACTTTATTTGACCTTGAGCAAAAATAGCCTGCCCCATTAAAACCACTATAGATATTATAAAAATTCCCATTAATTTCTTCTTTAGCATACTAATCCTTTCCTCCCACCAGGTTTCGGTGTATTTATATTAAAAGTGTTAATAATCTTACATTTGGCGGAGCAAATAACGAACGGTTCAATGGGATTTGCTTAAGACAAATGTAATAGATTTATCACTTTTAATTTAGGTTTTATTTTTTTCGTTCTTCATGTATATCGGCAGTGACCCAATACCACTTGATAAAAATCTGTCATAAGAAATTTTGGCACAATACACGCCATAATTTCCCAGACGTACAAAACCTTTAAAGTTTATTCAATTGGTTGTTTTATTTTCCTATATTCCATAGTATACATTATAAAGGAAAATAAATTCGCTAAGACAGCTATAAGTACAAAAATGTTATTATAAGGAATGTCAAAAAGGGTCACTATTATTGCTATAAAAAATATAACTGTCGACATTTTTCCATACCAATTGGCAGAAACAACACAATTGGCCTTTTTATAAAGGATTAAACTGCCTGCTATCATAAATAGTTCTTTAGCTATAACTATTATTAAAAATACCGGTGGTATCTTATTTTTCAATGTCAGAAGTACTAGTGCTGAAATCTGCATGGATTTATCAGCTACCGGATCTGCAAGTTTTCCGAATGATGTTACCAAATTGAACCTTCTTGCTATCTGACCATCTAGGATATCTGTTAACCCGGCAAATACATAAAGGGCTACCGAAACATGATAGTCTTCAACAATCATAAAATAGCAAAAAACAGGTACAACTAAAAACCTTATTATCGTCAAAATATTAGGAATGTTCACCTATACACCGCCTAAACCAGATTGTAATGATCCTATAATATTATACAAAAAGCATTTAAATATTGTGTTTTTCGAAATGCCTTTAATTATATAATATTAAGATTCTCCTAAAATATTGCCAAATAACTCAAATAGCACCGGTGAATATTTTTTAAGATTAACCGGCTTCAAGTTTTTATCAGTCCATACATGCATAGTTTCGCCTGTTGATAGTATTACTGGCTTATCACCCATTCTTACCACTTCATAATGGAATCTAATCCTGGTATTTGTCATTTCTTCTATACTTGTTTTTATTATAATCTCGTCTTCATAATTTGCAGCAATTTTAAAATTGCACTTTAATTCAATAAGAGGAAGCATCAAGCCTTTCTCTTCTATCTTTGAATAAGGTAATCCTGCTTTTTTTATAAAATCCGTCCTGCCTGCCTCAAACCAGATAGCATAATTAGAATGATGTACTATTCCCATTTTATCTGTTTCTGCATATCTAACAATTAAGTGTGTCTCAGATACCATTTTTTTACCCGCCTTATTTCTATTATAAACAGTCTTATAATCATGCTTTAATATAATTCCATATAAAATATTAAACCCGTGAAAATATATCAAAATTAACACGGGAAAATTTTTAGTTCTATTAAATTACTCGTGGTAAATAATCTTAAAAACCCTTTTCAATAATTACACTGTGTGCTTCTTCAACTTCAGCTTCGGGAACTAGCACTTCAAAATAATTGTCGTTGCTTTCATGGTTTTTACTAATCGGCCTTACCTTGACAAGTATACCATCAACAGTGAGCAATTCCTGAAGTTTGTTCGCTATATCCTTGCTTTGTGCCATATACACAACAGTCCACATATAAACACGCCCCTTTTTAACTTTTATTCACCAGAAATAATTTCCCCATAACGGCTAAGAATTTTTGCTTTTCCTCTAACCTTAATGGCAGATGTATTCTCAGTAAACTGGGCTATTAATACTTCTCCCTTGTCTAGCTTCTCAGTGTGATGAAATTTAGTATCTCTTCCACGTGTGAGGCCTATAATGTTTACTCCGCTTTCCTCAGCTTTTACAATAATATAATCCTGAATTTTATCCTGCTCCCAATCCAAACAAATCACCTCGTCATAACTATATATTATTTTATTTTAAAAATCAATATTTTTTTCTAATCTTATTCACCTGCAATCCTGACATTATCCCCTCCAAGTCTATCTTTCAGCTCATCTAAGAGGCAGTCATTAAGACTTACCCAGTATTCCCTCCCAAGAACCTTTACAGACTTGTCATCCTCATCATAAAGACATACTGGTGTCATTCCGTTAAAGTATTTAAGCATGGATAAAATCGATTCATAGTTTGTCTTGTCCGTATTTTTATTTGTTCGGATGTAAACCTTTTTAAACTTTTTCTTCTTTATTGGATTAATATCTTCACATATTATCTTAGGTTGCTCTTCTTCCTTCAAACTTATTCTTCCCTTTATTAATACAATATTTTCCTCTACCATATGAGATGCATATTTTTCAAGAATTTTTGGAAATACGATAACTTCCATAGTTCCATAAAAATCTTCCACACCTAAAAATGCCATCATGTTGTTGCTTCTTGTAGATTTGTTCTTTCTACTTGTAATAATCCCTCCTATTGTAACGTTCATCCCATCGTATATATTTTTATGCATTTCCAGCATTTCTCCAGCTTCGTTTTCAGATTGAATTGAGTTAAGATCAGAGCTATAAATTGTAACCTGGCTCTTTAGCTCATTTTCAAACTCTAAAAGCGGGTGCCCGGAAATATATAGTCCCAGCATTTCCTTTTCCATTGCCAACAAAATCTTCTGAGGATATTCCTTTATATCGGGATACTCAATATAAGCCTTAACACTTTCTTTATTAACTGCTCCAAATTCGAATATGGACAGCTGCCCTTCCATATTCTTTTTTCTTGTTTGGGCTATTGTATCAAGCTGCTTTTCAAAGACTGCCAACAGCTTTGATCGATATACACCCAAAGAATCAAATGCACCGCTTTTAATAAGACTTTCTATGCATCTTTTATTAATATCCTTACCGTCAATCCTCTCGCAAAAGTCTCTGAAGTCCTTAAAGCTTCCACTCTTCTCCCGTTCAATAATAATGCTTCCTACTGCTCCTCCACCTACATTTTTGACTGCAGCCAAGCCAAACCTGACCTTGCCGTTAACAACTGTAAACTTTACATTACTCTCATTTATGTCAGGAGGAAGCACCTCAATATTCATCACCTTGCATTCCGATACATACTGAGAAACCTTTTCACTGCTACCTAAAAAGCTGTTTAGAGACGCTGCCATAAACTCTACCGGATAGTAGTATTTAAGCCATGCAGTCTGGTATGCTACCACTGCATAAGCAGCAGCATGAGATTTGTTGAAGGCATAACTTGCAAAATCCATCATTTCATCGAATATTTTATTTGCTGTTGCCTCATCTACACCGTTTCTCATAGCACCAGATACTTCAATATTTCCTTTTGCATCTACTATTCCATGTATAAAATTCTGTCTTTCCTGCTCCATTACGCTTATTTTCTTCTTGGACATTGCCCTTCTTACAAGGTCGGACCTACCCATTGAGTAGCCTGCCAAATCCCTTACAATCTGCATAACCTGCTCCTGGTATACCATACAGCCGTAAGTAACATCCATAATGTGCTTGAGCTTTGGATGGTCATATTTTACTTCATCAGGGTTGTTTTTGTTCTTTAAATACCTGGGTATCTGATCCATTGGCCCCGGTCGGTATAATGAAATACCTGCAATTATATCTTCAAGGCTCGATGGCTGTAGTTCCTTCATGAACTGGGTCATTCCGCCGCTTTCAAGCTGGAAAACGCCCGATGTTTTACCTTCACTAATCATCTTGAAAACAGCTTTATCATCCATATCCAGCTTATCAATATTGATCTTCCTGCCGTAGTTTTTATAAACCAGTTCAACCGCATCCCTTATTACTGTAAGGGTTCGAAGGCCTAGAAAATCCATCTTAAGAAGGCCTAATTCTTCAAGTGTCCCCATTGTAAACTGGGTTGTTATACTGTCCTCGTTCCTTTGCAGGGGGACGCATTCATCAATAGGGTCCTTTGAAATAACCACCCCAGCTGCATGGGTTGAAGCGTGCCTTGGCATACCTTCTAAAAGCCTTGCCATCTCGATTAATTCCCTTGTCCTGTCATCCTCGTTATACTTCTTTTTTAACTCAGGATTTAATTCTAAAGCCTTCTCTATATTCATTCCTGGCTGAAAAGGAATCATTTTTGCAACGACATCCACATCACCATAAGGTACGTTCAGAGCCCTTCCAACATCTCGTATAGCAGCCCTAGCCGCCATTGTTCCGAAGGTTATTATCTGTGCCACCCTGTCCTTACCATACTTTCTGACAACATAATCTATGACCTCCTGCCTTCTTTCGAAGCAAAAGTCAATATCTATATCGGGCATGCTTATCCTCTCGGGGTTTAGAAATCTTTCAAAAAGGAGATTGTACTTTATGGGGTCAATATTGGTAATTCCCAGGGTATATGCCACAAGGCTTCCTGCAGCCGATCCTCTTCCAGGGCCTACCATTATACCATTGTCCTTTGCATATTTTATAAAATCCCATACAACAAGGAAATAATCAACATAGCCCATTTGCTTTATAACTGAAAGCTCATATGACAGCCTGTCCCTCTTTTCCTGATCGCATGCATCCCCATATAAATGTTCAAGTCCCTCAAAGCATAAGCTTTCAAGGTAGTCATAGGGGTTTGTTGTATCAGGAACGGCATACGAAGGCAAATGGAGCTTTCCGAATTCCAATTCCACATTGCAGCTTTCTGCAACCTTCACAGTGTTTTCCAGTGCTTCAGGTACATTTTTAAACAGTCTGTACATTTCGTCAATTGATTTAATATAAAATTCATCGGCAGAAAATGTCATCCTGTCCTCATCATCCATAGTCTTACCCGTTTGTATGCAAAGAAGTATTTCCTGTGCCCTTGCATCCTCACGCCTTAAATAGTGGGCATCGTTAGTTGCTATAAGGGGCAATGACAGCTCCTTGCTCATTTTTATAAGCTGCTGGTTAACAAGGTTTTGTTCCTCAATTCCGTTGCTTTGCAACTCCAGGTAGAAATTCCCCTGACCAAAAATTGAATTGTATTTTAATGCTATTTTCTTTGCTTTCTCAATATCATTATACATGATGGCCTTGGGAATATCTCCTGAAAGGCATGCACTTAATGCTGTAATACCTTCACTGTACTTTTCAAGAACTTCAATATCAACCCTTGGCCTATAATAAAAGCCTTCTGTGAAGCCTATTGATACTATTTTCATAAGGTTTTTATAACCGGTCATGTCCCGTGCCAAAAGCACAAGATGCCCTTGTTCCGAATCAAGGTTTGCCTCTTTATCAAACCTTGTTCTTTTTGCAGTATATATTTCACAGCCAATAATAGGCTTAATCCCGTTTTTTACCGCTTCCTTGTAAAAGTCTACCACTCCATACATAACTCCATGGTCTGTTATGGCTATGCTCTTCATACCAAGTTCTGCAGTGCGTCTTATTAGATCCTTTATCCTATTGGCACCATCCAAAAGACTATATTCTGTATGGACGTGCAAATGTACAAAATCAGGCATTTTAACCCTTCTTTCAGTTAAGTCGTGACAAAAATATTACTTCCTCATTTTACCCGGTTATTGACGATTTACGTCAGCACATGAGCCAAGTTTATAGCGGAAGCTATGTAATGCATTACTATGTTTTAATTATTCCTAAATTAAAAGTGCTAATAATCTTACATTTGGCAGAGCAGATAACGAACGGTTCAACGGAATTTGCTTAAGACAAATGTAATAGATTTGTCATTTTTAATATAAATATTATAACATATTATGATTCCACTTTTTCAAGTTTGTTATTGGAGTACTTCATTAATATACAATAATTATTACCACAAAACACAAAAAGAGTCAGGAATTAACCTGACCCTCAATTATTCTACCCTAAATTATTCTTAATATCTTGGACATTATGGAAATTTTGTTATTCAAACAAGAACTTCTTAACAACGGTAAGCACGTTTTCCCTCAAAGCATCAAGCTTACCTTGTGCATTATCCAGACCTGCTCCTGTAACGCCGTAGTATATCTTTATTTTAGGCTCTGTTCCGGATGGTCTTACACAAAACCATGAACCATCATCCATTTCATAATACAATACATCAGATTCAGGAAGAGTCAGCTTCTCTACGCTGCCTGATTTTATACCATATATTTCGCCCTTTGCGTAATCCCTTATTGCAGCAACGGTAGATGTACCAAAGCTTGAATGCTTAGCTTTCCTTAATTGATCCATTGTAAACTTTATTTTTTCAAGCCCTTCTTTGCCTGCAAGTGTAAAGGATGTTATTGACTCAATTGTATAGCCATACTTATTAAATAGCTCTTCTAGTGCATCATAAAGGGTCATTCCCTTTGACTTAAAGTAAGCTGCCATCTCAGCAATTAACATGGACGCTACTACTCCATCCTTATCCCTTGCATGTGTTCCAGCTAAGTAGCCATAGCTTTCTTCAAAGCCGAAAATATATTTCTTATTTCCAAATTCATCTAATTCTTTGATTTTTTCTCCTATAAACTTAAATCCGGTTAAAACCTCAACAACTTGGATATCATAGGCACTTGCAATCTTTCTCGACAATTCTGAAGATACTATAGTCTTGGCAACAAATCCATTTGCAGGAAGGTTTCCATTTGCTTTTTTCTGTGACAGCATGTATTCCAATAGAAGGCAACCTGTCTGGTTTCCGGTAAAAACAACATACTCTCCGTTCTTATTTCTTACAGCTATGCCAACCCTGTCACAATCGGGATCAGTACCTATTACAAGATCACTGTCCTCTTTTGCTGCAAGCTCTATAGCCATTGTAAGTGCTTCTTTGTCCTCAGGATTTGGAGACTTAATAGTGGAAAAATTGGGATCGGCTACTTCCTGTTCCTTAACTACAAGAACATTCTCAAAGCCATTTTCCTTCAACACCCTTCTTACTGGCTTATTTCCAGTACCATGAAGAGGCGTATAAACTATCTTCATAGTCTTTCCTATCTCTTTTACCAAATCCGGATTTATGCACTGCTTCTTGATCTCAGATATAAATTTATCTTCAATCTCAACGCCCACAATTTTAAGTAAACCTTTATTTATGGCTTCTTCCTTGTCCATCAATGCTATCTTGGACATGTCACTAATTTTGCCTATCTCTTCCAAAACTATATTAGAACCTTCTAACGAAAGCTGTGCACCATCTTCACCATAAACCTTATACCCATTGTATTCCTTAGGGTTATGGCTGGCTGTCACCATTATACCTACAGCAGTATTAAAGTATCTTACTGCAAATGATAAAACAGGAACAGGCCTTAGTTCATCAAACAAATACGTTTTAATACCATTTCCGGTATAAACTTTAGCAGATTCCAAAGCAAACTCAGGCGATTTATTTCTGGAGTCGAAGGAAATTACAACTCCCCTGTCCATAGCTTCCTTACCAAGACTTTTAATATAGTTGGCTACTCCCTGGGCTGCTTTCCTGACTGTATATATATTCATCCTATTAGTTCCGGCACCAATTATCCCTCTAAGACCACCTGTACCAAATTCCAGTTCTTTATAAAACCTTTCAACGATTTCTTTTTCATTATCCTTTATTTGTGACAGTTCATTTTTTGTATCTGTATCAAAATAATCATCCGCCATCCACAAATTAAACAATTCCCTTGTATCCATATATTACCTCCTTAGCATTCTATACCAGCATATAGTATACCACAATACCCAATTATTAAAAACTCAAAATTGTTAATTTTATATAATTTTTTTAGAACAAAAAACGGACCTTTTAATTAGTCCGTTATGTTAATCCTATTTTGATACTATATTAAAAGTAATAAATCGTTTTACATTTGTCTGTCGCAAATCCCGTTGAACCGTTCGTTATTTGCTCCGCCAAATGTAAGATTATTAACACTTTTAATATATTTAGTCTTATTTTGTCTTATTTAATCTTATTTAACCTTATTTATATTGTTTAATTCTATTTCAATGACTCCTTGACATAAAGGCTTTCATCCTTTTCCATCTTGTAAATAAGCTTATCTAAAATATCTTTATTCATGTCATCAATATATGTGATCTTGACACCATATTCATTATATAATCCTTTTGACTCAGCTCTTATTATATCTGCAGTAAATTCAAGATAGTCCTTTTTTGCAACCTGTGTTATTATCTTTAATTTTCTACTGTCAATTTCTGATATTTGGTCTTTTAATACTATTCCTACACCATTAAATCCAATGTTTTTAACAACAGAATAAATTTTATAATCACTCGAAGCTATTGCTATATTTGCCATCATATTAACCATATATCTTCGAAACTCTCTTTTATTTCTATACTTATCAATCTTGTCTACACACATTTGAACATAATTAGGATACATGAAATCAACATCACCAATTATTCCATTTATAACCAACTCATATTCATCTCCAAATACCTGAGCATTTATCATATCGCCCTTGAAAACATTTCTTTTTAAAAATTCCATTGGTAATTTGAAGTATAAATTATGCCCCTCAATTTTTTGTACTACAGTTAAGATCGGTTCACTTAAAGCAGAGTGGCTTATGCTAATTACTGTACCACGTTTGAAGAATTCCATATTTTCCATACACTTCTTCCTCCTTTTTTAGTACACAAGTCTTTTAAAGAATTATGTAAATGTAAACGATTAATAAATTTCTGGAAAGCAAATAAAGAACAGTGAATAATGTATTTTTTGAAACATCATAATTTATGGAACATTTCATAAAAACACCAATATATATTTCGACAATAATTTTATTTTACTTTACTTTAATTAATTATTTGTCCAAAGTTGTTATTTCTCTTCCATATATCCCTGAACCCCGTACACCTGGTCCATCAAGTACCAACACACAGCCATATTGAGTGTTTTTCTTAAGTCCGCTAATTTTTATTGAAAAATCCTTATTAGGTCCCAGCGAAAACGCACCGCAATAAAAGCTCCTTGACTCTCCAAGGAAAATTAGTGAAGGATTATCTTTTTCCCAATATGCACTGTTCACAGTATAAGTATAATCATGTACATATATTGAGGCATTGATTACTGCCGAGCTGGAAGTTATTTCTGTGACAGAGCCAAAATCAAATCTAAATTCAGGTATAGGTTCAAACTCCTGTGGAATATAAAAATCTTCAATAGATCCAACCAAAATCTTATTTTGATTATAACTCGATTTTGTAGAATTAAAATGTAATGCTATAATCATAAAATCACTCATGTTGATGATTTTATCCTTATTAAAATCTGCACTTATATTATAAGATGTATCACTTGAGGTACTATTAAAGCATTTAGCCATTTGTACAGCATCAAGCATATTTATTGTACCATCTTGAACACCTTCTACGGAAATATCTCCAGCAAGCATTTCCACAAAGAAACTTTTGGATGAAAAGTCAATGTCACTCTTGAAAGTATGTATTACAATATCCCTTTCCAAATATCCTTCTCTTGAAAATCTAAGTGTATATCCCCTAAGGTTTTCAGGAATATTTTCAATTTCAAAGTACCCATCTGAGGAGCTAATAGCTGAATAAGGCAATTCCTTGTCATTACTTATCACTTTGACAATAAAACCGTCACTAACACCCTGGGCTTCAATTGAATCAGGTTTAATATTTCCTGAAATTCTGTAAGTCTTTCCAGGTTCTTCTGCGTATGCACCATTGAAAATGCTAGTAAGTAAAAATACAATTGAAATCAAAAGAATTATTTTCTTCATAAATATTCCTCCCTTAATTAGCCGCATTGTAATTCATGTTTTACAATTATGATACACAGAATTATATTAAATGTCAATAATATTATTGGTAAAAACGGGATTTATAAATTACATAACATGCTAAGTTAAACTTACTTGTAATTAAATGCAAACAGAGCCTTATGCTATTCGCATAAGGCTCTGATATAAATCTGGCGACTACCTATTTTACCAAGACGCAACCGTCTAAGTATCGTCGGCACTAAGAAGCTTAACTGCCGTGTTCGGGATGGGAACGGG